>NZ_JAMXMH010000019.1:0-5546 GCF_025818875.1 Cellulosimicrobium sp. SH8
GAAATGCCGAAGGCCCACCCCGTGTGGGGTGGGCCTTCGGTGAAGGGTTGTCCGGCGGCGTCCTACTCTCCCACCCCGTCTCCAGGGCAGTACCATCGGCGCTGAAGGGCTTAGCTTCCGGGTTCGGTATGGGACCGGGCGTTTCCCCTTCGCTGTGACCGCCGTAACTCTGTGAACCTGTCAACACGCTGGGCACCCCGGTGGGGGGTGTGGTGTTGGTGGTTCGGGAACCGCACAGTGGACGCGTAGCAATGTGTTGGTGTTGAAGTTGTCGGCTGATTAGTACCGGTCAGCTGCACGGGTCTTTCGTCCCCGCTTCCACGTCCGGCCTATCGACCCAGTGTTCTGCTGGGTGCCTCTCACCCCGTAGGGTATGGAAACCTCATCTTGAAGCAGGCTTCCCGCTTAGATGCTTTCAGCGGTTATCCCTTCCGAACGTAGCCAACCAGCGGTGCTCCTGGCGGAACAACTGGCACACCAGAGGTTCGTCCGTCCCGGTCCTCTCGTACTAGGGACAGCCCTTCTCAAGTTTCCTGCGCGCGCAGCGGATAGGGACCGAACTGTCTCACGACGTTCTAAACCCAGCTCGCGTACCGCTTTAATGGGCGAACAGCCCAACCCTTGGGACCTACTCCAGCCCCAGGATGCGACGAGCCGACATCGAGGTGCCAAACCATGCCGTCGATATGGACTCTTGGGCAAGATCAGCCTGTTATCCCCGGGGTACCTTTTATCCGTTGAGCGACGGCGCTTCCACAAGCCACCGCCGGATCACTAGTTCCGACTTTCGTCCCTGCTCGACCTGTCAGTCTCACAGTCAAGCTCCCTTGTGCACTTGCACTCGACACCTGATTGCCAACCAGGCTGAGGGAACCTTTGAGCGCCTCCGTTACATTTTAGGAGGCAACCGCCCCAGTTAAACTACCCACCAGGCACTGTCCCTGGTCCGGATCACGGACCGAGGTTAGACATCCGAAGCGGCCAGAGTGGTATTTCAACGTTGACTCCACCCGCACTGGCGTACGGGCTTCACAGTCTCCCACCTATCCTACACAAGCCGCACCGAACATCAATACCAAGCTATAGTAAAGGTCCCGGGGTCTTTCCGTCCTGCTGCGCGTAACGAGCATCTTTACTCGTAGTGCAATTTCGCCGAGTTCGCGGTTGAGACAGCGGAGAAGTCGTTACGCCATTCGTGCAGGTCGGAACTTACCCGACAAGGAATTTCGCTACCTTAGGATGGTTATAGTTACCACCGCCGTTTACTGGGGCTTAAATTCTGAGCTTCACCCGAGGGTTGACCCGTCCTCTTAACCTTCCAGCACCGGGCAGGCGTCAGTCCGTATACATCGTCTTGCGACTTCGCACGGACCTGTGTTTTTAGTAAACAGTCGCTTCTCCCTGGTCTCTGCGGCCGTCCACGCTCCCACCGCGAGGGTGTTCACGCTTCGGGCCCCCCTTCTCCCGAAGTTACGGGGGCATTTTGCCGAGTTCCTTAACCACGATTCTCTCGATCGCCTTAGTATTCTCTACCTGACCACCTGAGTCGGTTTGGGGTACGGGCGGCTAGAACCTCGCGCCGAGGCTTTTCTTGGCAGCATAGGATCACCCAGTTCGCGCTTGTGCGCTCACCGTCAGCTCTCAGCCTGTGTGCCTGGCGGATTTGCCTACCAGACGGCCTACAGCCTTGGACGTGGTCTACCATCGCCACGCCGGGCTACCTTCCTGCGTCACCCCTGTTAATACGCTTACCTACTACCGGTTTGGGTCCCGCGCGCCCCTGTCCGGTGGCCCCGAAGGGCCGGTGGACAGGTTTGGGCGGTCAGCATCACCGGGCTCGGTATGGGCGGTTCTTCGCCGGTAGGAGAATATCAACTCCTTGTCCATCGACTACGCCTGTCGGCCTCGCCTTAGGTCCCGACTTACCCAGGGCGGATTAACCTGGCCCTGGAACCCTTGGTCATTCGGCGGACGGGTTTCTCACCCGTCTTTCGCTACTCATGCCTGCATTCTCACTCGTGTGGGCTCCACCACTGGGTTCCCCCGCGGCTTCACTGCCCACACGACGCTCCCCTACCCACCTGCGCCTCTGGACCACGAAGGCCTGAGTTGAGCGCAGATGCCACGGCTTCGGCGGTGTACTTGAGCCCCGCTACATTGTCGGCGCGGAATCACTTGACCAGTGAGCTATTACGCACTCTTTCAAGGGTGGCTGCTTCTAAGCCAACCTCCTGGTTGTCTGTGCAACTCCACATCCTTTCCCACTTAGCACACGCTTAGGGGCCTTAGCCGGTGGTCTGGGCTGTTTCCCTCTCGACTACGGAGCTTATCCCCCGCAGTCTCACTGCCACGCTTCCACTTACCGGCATTCGGAGTTTGGCTGACGTCAGTAACCTTGTAGGGCCCATCGGCCATCCAGTAGCTCTACCTCCGGCAAGAAACACGTGACGCTGCACCTAAATGCATTTCGGGGAGAACCAGCTATCACGAAGTTTGATTGGCCTTTCACCCCTAACCACAGGTCATCCCCCAGGTTTTCAACCCTGGTGGGTTCGGTCCTCCACGCGGTCTTACCCGCGCTTCAACCTGCCCATGGCTAGATCACTTCGCTTCGGGTCTAGACCCAGCGACTATGGGCGCCCTCTTCGGACTCGCTTTCGCTACGGCTTCCCCACACGGGTTAACCTCGCCACTGAGCACTAACTCGCAGGCTCATTCTTCAAAAGGCACGCTGTCACCCCAGCCAAGGAGGCTCCAACGGATTGTAGGCACACGGTTTCAGGTACTATTTCACTCCCCTCCCGGGGTACTTTTCACCTTTCCCTCACGGTACTGGTCCGCTATCGGTCACTAGGTAGTATTTAGGCTTAGCAAGTGGTCTTGCCAGATTCACACGAGATTTCTCGGGCCCCGTGCTACTTGGGATCCCCTTCGGGAGGCCGCACCATTTCGTCTACCGGACTCGCACCGTCTATGGTCCGCCTTTCAATGCGGTTCGACTATGACACGACTTTCTGACTCCCCGGCGGACTGTCAGATCCACCAGAAGGGTCCCACAACCCCGAACACGCAACGCCTGACAGCTTGAACACGCGCCCGGTTTGGCCTCATCCGCTTTCGCTCGCCACTACTCACGGAATATCTCTTCCTGTCGGTACTGAGATGTTTCACTTCCCGACGTTCCCTCCACACACCCTATATATTCAGGTGCGGGTCACACGACATGACTCGTGCGGGGTTCCCCCATTCGGAAACCCTCGGATCACAGCTCGTTTGCCAGCTCCCCGAGGCTTATCGCAGGCTACAACGTCCTTCTTCGGCTCCTAGTGCCAAGGCATCCACCCTGTGCCCTTAAAAACTTCAACAAAAACAACAAAACTGCAGAGAACCAAGAACCACACCCACGCAACCCCGAAAGGCCAGCGAGTGTGTCTTGATCTTTACAAAGATGCTCGCGTCCACTGTGCAGTTCTCAAACAACCAACGACCCCGACCCCCACCCGACCCGCCTACCACCCTCGCCCCTCCACAGAGGAACAAGACTGGCGGTTCGTGGCCCGAGGACCGGCCCGTACCAGGCACCCCACCAACCGGTGGCCGGTGACCTGAGGACCCAACAGTGTGCTCGACAAGCCCCCCACCCCCCACCAGCGATGTTCCACCACCACCACACCCGACCCCGACACCCCCGAAGGGACGACCAGAGCCTGGCGGGCCGGCAGGTACTGACACCAGCGAAGACCAGGACGCTCTTTCGTCAATGTTCCACCCATGAGCAACCACCCACCGCGCGATCGGCGATGGCGTGGCACCTGAACCACCCACCCACCGGCGAAGCCGGCCAGGCGAGGGTTGGTAGCTCCTTAGAAAGGAGGTGATCCAGCCGCACCTTCCGGTACGGCTACCTTGTTACGACTTAGTCCCAATCGCCAGTCCCACCTTCGACCACTCCCCCCGCGAACGGTTGGGCCATGGGCTTCGGGTGTTACCGACTTTCGTGACTTGACGGGCGGTGTGTACAAGGCCCGGGAACGTATTCACCGCAGCGTTGCTGATCTGCGATTACTAGCGACTCCGACTTCATGGGGTCGAGTTGCAGACCCCAATCCGAACTGAGACCGGCTTTTTGGGATTCGCTCCACCTTACGGTATCGCAGCCCTTTGTACCGGCCATTGTAGCATGCGTGAAGCCCAAGACATAAGGGGCATGATGATTTGACGTCATCCCCACCTTCCTCCGAGTTGACCCCGGCAGTCTCCCATGAGTCCCCGGCATAACCCGCTGGCAACATGGGACGAGGGTTGCGCTCGTTGCGGGACTTAACCCAACATCTCACGACACGAGCTGACGACAACCATGCACCACCTGTGCACGAGTGTCCAAAGAGACCACCATCTCTGGTGGCTTCCCGTGCATGTCAAGCCTTGGTAAGGTTCTTCGCGTTGCATCGAATTAATCCGCATGCTCCGCCGCTTGTGCGGGCCCCCGTCAATTCCTTTGAGTTTTAGCCTTGCGGCCGTACTCCCCAGGCGGGGCACTTAATGCGTTTGCTGCGGCACGGAACTCGTGGAATGAGCCCCACACCTAGTGCCCAACGTTTACGGCATGGACTACCAGGGTATCTAATCCTGTTCGCTCCCCATGCTTTCGCTCCTCAGCGTCAGTTGCGGCCCAGAGACCTGCCTTCGCCATCGGTGTTCCTCCTGATATCTGCGCATTCCACCGCTACACCAGGAATTCCAGTCTCCCCTACCGCACTCTAGTCTGCCCGTACCCGATGCAAGCTCGAGGTTGAGCCTCGAGTTTTCACACCAGACGCGACAAACCGCCTACGAGCTCTTTACGCCCAATAATTCCGGACAACGCTTGCGCCCTACGTATTACCGCGGCTGCTGGCACGTAGTTAGCCGGCGCTTCTTCTGCAGGTACCGTCACTTGCGCTTCTTCCCTGCTGAAAGAGGTTTACAACCCGAAGGCCTTCATCCCTCACGCGGCGTCGCTGCATCAGGCTTGCGCCCATTGTGCAATATTCCCCACTGCTGCCTCCCGTAGGAGTCTGGGCCGTGTCTCAGTCCCAGTGTGGCCGGTCGCCCTCTCAGGCCGGCTACCCGTCGTCGCCTTGGTAGGCCATCACCCCACCAACAAGCTGATAGGCCGCGAGCCCATCCCTGACCGAAAAACTTTCCAACCACCCCCATGCGAGGACGGCTCATATCCGGTATTAGCCCCGGTTTCCCGGAGTTATCCCGAAGTCAAGGGCAGGTTACTCACGTGTTACTCACCCGTTCGCCACTAATCCACCCAGCAAGCTGGGCTTCATCGTTCGACTTGCATGTGTTAAGCACGCCGCCAGCGTTCGTCCTGAGCCAGGATCAAACTCTCCGTAAATGAACAACGCCCACCACCAGGCAAACCCAGCAGTGAACAATCCATACGAAGCGAACCCCAACAGGGTTCACAAAACTGGCATCAACACGAAAGATGACATCATCTTCCGAAATCAACCAAAGGAATCCCAGACACAACCAACCACCCCACCCGACGG
>NZ_JAMXMH010000020.1:0-3945 GCF_025818875.1 Cellulosimicrobium sp. SH8
ATACGTCTTGCCCGTCCCCGTCGGACCGATCAGCAGGATGTTCGACTTCGCCAGCTCCACGTAGTCCGGGTCGTCGGTCGCGGGGGCGTCGCCGGCCTCCTCGGCGGCAGCGGCGGCGCGGACACGCTTGTAGTGGTTGTGCACCGCGACGGCCAGGGCGCGCTTGGCGCCGTCCTGCCCCACCACGTAGCGGCTCAGGTGCGCGAAGATCTCGTGCGGCGTCGGGAGGGGGCCGTCACCGGTCACGACGTCCTGCGACGCGTTCTCGGCCTCGCGGTCCTCCTCGACCATCTCGAGGCACAGCGCCACGCACTCGTCGCAGATGAAGACGCCCGCAGGGCCGGCGATGAGCCGCTTCACCTGGCGCTGGGACTTGCCGCAGAACGAGCACGTGAGGGCGTCCGCCGCGCGCGGACCGCGCTGCCCACGCGTGTCGTCGGTGCCGTCGGTGCGTGCCACCGGGTGCCTCCAGTCCAGTCGGTTCCGGCCGATCGTAGCCGCCGCCCACGACACGCCGGGCCGGCTGGCCGGGTCCGGGCGTGCCGGGTTCAGCCGCGCGGGGTGCCCGCGGACGGGCGAGGACCGTCGACGGCCTCGGCCAGGAGCTGGAGCCGGCTGGCCGTCCGGAAGGCGTCGGGCCGGTCCGGCATCGTCGTGCGGAAGGCGTCGAGGGAGTGGTGCGACGTGACGACGAGCTCGACGTCGGCGTCCACGAGCACGTCCACGACCGCGATGAACCGCTGCTGCGCCTCGCGGTCCACGTCGGTGAGGAGCGGGACGTCGGTCACGACCCAGCGGCGGAAGCGTGCGGCCCAGTCGAGGTACTCGAGGGTCGACGTCGGACGGCCCGCCAGGTCGTCGAACGTCACCCACAGCTCGGAGCCGTCCGCGCGGTTCTCGTCGCCGACCCGCGCGGCGGTCACCTCGAACGACCGCGTCCCGGTGCGGACGACCGCCCGCGACCCCTGGGCGGGGGCGACGAGCGCGCGGTCGGCGAGCTGCGCCGTCGTGCCGGGGCGGAGCCACGCGCCCGCGGCGAACCCTCCGCGCCCGCGACCCCCGAGCGTCCGGTAGTCGGTCGGCCCGGCGAGCTCGACGACGTCGAGGTGCGCCCGCAGGAGCGCGATCCCCGGTTCGGCGACGTGGTGCCACAGCGGGTTCGGGAGCAGCGTGCCCGGCTCGTAGTTGGACGTCGCGAGCACGACGACCCCCGACGCGAACGCCCGGCGCAGGAGCCGGGTGAGCAGGGTCGCGTCGCCGGTGTCGTGCAGGTGGAGCTCGTCGAGGTAGAGCAGCGTCGTCCCGCGCAGGAGGTCGTCGATCGCCGCGTCGACGGCGCCGGGGCGTGGCTCCGGTGACACCTCCGGCGGCCCGGGCGGCGTCGGATCCGCGACCGGCGCGGTCGCTCGCGTGCGCCACCCGCGCGTCGGGCCGCCCTGCCCGACGGCGGGGCGCGGCCCGGCGAGCGCGCTCACCCGCTGGGCGTGGATCGCCGCGTGCAGCGCGTGGAACAGGTCGTACACGTGGACCCGCCGGGCCGCGCCGGCGGGGAGCCCGGCCGCGACGGCCGCGAAGAACGACCCCGCGAGCCACGACTTCCCGCGCCCCGCGGGGCCCCATACGTACAGCCCGCGAACGGGGCGCCGTCGGGCCCCCGCGAGCTCGTCGCCGAGCAGGGCGAGCCGGTCGAGGAGCGCGGACTGGTCCGGGTCGAGCGTGAACCCCTCGCGGGACGCCGCCGCCTCGACCGCACGCCGGGTGCGGTCGAGGCGGGATCGGGTCATCGGGCCAGCCTAGGCACGCGGGCCGCGCAGGGCCTTGACCCAGACGCTGATGACGTCCCAGCCGGTGATGACGAGGGTGCCGGCGATGATCGCGTTCGAGAGCCAGGTGACCGAGTCGCCGCCCGTGACCTCGAGGAACGCCGGGTTGACGAGGCGGTCGGCGCTCGCGAGCCAGACGACGGCACCCGCGAACAGCGCCCCGACGACGGTGTTGGCGACCGCGAGGCCGACGGTCCACCGGCCGCGCGCGTACACGAGGATCGTGAGGACGATCTCGACCGCGACGAGCGCGACGAGCACGCCGGTCCAGACGGGCCACAGGTCGGGGTGCAGCACGGGGACCGCGGTGCCGTCGGGCCCCCGGTACGTCGCGACGTTCTGGAGGAGCAGCACGGCGGCGACCAGGACGAGCAGGCCGACCGACACGACCGTGTCGACGAGCGTGACCTCGCGGGGCGCGCGCTCGGTCGGGAGGCGGTCGACCGTCCAGGGGCCGGTGAGCTCGTCCTGGCTCCGCGGGGCGCCGTAGCGCTCGAGCAGGACGAAGACGAGGGTCGTCCAGAACGCGATCTGGAGGGCGACCGAGGCGGTCGTCCAGATGCCGCTCCAGATGGCCGACCCGACGGCGTCGCCGTCGACGAGGTCCGTCGTGAGCACGATCGCCCCGGGGATGAGGCTGACCCAGAGCAGGACCTTGAGGAGGCGCAGCCAGTCGAGGTAGAGCGTCGGGCCGATGAGGTACAGCGGGCGACCGGCGAGGTCGGCCGCGAGGCGGTCGGGGTCGCCGAGGTCGTTGAGGACGTCGGTCTCGGCCCGGGCCGGGTCGGTACCGGCCTCGACCTTGGCCTCGACGGCGTCGGCGACGGACGCGCGCAGCTCCTGCTCGAGGTCGGCGTGCTGGTCGGCGGGGACGCGGCGCAGCGTGGCGGCGACGTAGCGGTCGGTGAGCGTCATGACGTGCCTTCCTGGGAGTCGATGGTCCGGAGGCTCTGCGCGATGGCGAGCCACTCGTCGAGCAGGTCGCGGGCGAAGCGCTCGCCCGCGGGGGAGGTGCGGTAGAACTTGCGCGGCCGCGCCTCGTCGGTGTTCCACTCGCTCACGAGGAG
This sequence comes from Cellulosimicrobium sp. SH8, assembly GCF_025818875.1. Lineage (NCBI taxonomy): Bacteria > Bacillati > Actinomycetota > Actinomycetes > Micrococcales > Promicromonosporaceae > Cellulosimicrobium > Cellulosimicrobium sp. SH8. The sequence continues at coordinate 2,891 of NZ_JAMXMH010000020.1, forward strand.
GCCCTGCTTCTCGAGCCGGCGCAGGAGCGGGTAGAGCGTGTTGGCGTCGACGGGGACGCCCGCTGCGGCGAGCGCCTCGAGGAGCCCGTAGCCGTAGCCGGGCGTGCGCAGCAGCAGCAGGCTCGCGACGACGACGGAGCCGCGACGCACCTCCTGGCTGTGCCCGGCGTAGATCTCGGGATCGGTCATGTCTCACACCATAGTGTGTGACACACAGTATGTGCAACAGACACATCATCGTGTCGAGCCGAGAGCGCTAGACTGGAACGGTTCCAGAGAAGAGTGCGTACCTGCCGCGGGAGGCCGAGTGACCGACCTGATCGACACCACCGAGATGTACCTGAAGTCGATCTACGAGCTGCAGGAGGAGGGGATCCCCCCGCTGCGCGCGCGGATCGCCGAGCGCCTCGGGCACTCGGGGCCGACCGTCTCCCAGACCGTCGCGCGCATGGAGCGCGACGGCCTCGTCGTCGTCGGCGGCGACCGCCAGCTCGAGCTCACGACGCTCGGGCAGCAGACGGCGGTGCGCGTCATGCGCAAGCACCGCCTCGCCGAGCGGCTGCTCACCGACGTCATCAAGCTCGACTGGGAGCAGGTCCACACCGAGGCCTGCCGCTGGGAGCACGTGATGAGCGACCTCGTCGAGCAGCGCCTCGTCGCGCTCCTCGACCACCCCGCGCACGACCCCTACGGCAACCCGATCCCGGGCCTGCGCGAGCTGGGCGAGGACCTGCCCGAGGTCGAGTACCTCGACGGCGTCGTGTCCCTGCCGGCGCACCTCGCGACCCACGGCGTCGGCGACGGCGGCGAGACGCGCGTCGTCCTCCAGCGCATCGCCGAGCCGGTCCAGGTCGACGTCGAGCTGCTCGCACGCCTCGCCGACGCGGGCGTCCTCCCGCGCCAGACCCTCGTCGTGGCCCTGAACGACGGCGTCGTCACGGTCTCGGCGGAAGGCGCGGAGACCCTCCTGGACCTGCCCGACGACGTCGCGCGCCACCTCTTCGTGACCGCGGACTGAGCCGCCCCGAAGTCGCCGAGAACGAGGTTGGTCCCGT
>NZ_JAMXMH010000021.1:0-3486 GCF_025818875.1 Cellulosimicrobium sp. SH8
GACCAGACCGACGTCCCCGAGTCCGCCGACTGGTGGAACTCCACCTACTGCATCATGTGGGGCTCCAACGTCCCGGTCACCCGCACCCCCGACGCGCACTTCATGACCGAGGCCCGCTACCGCGGCCAGAAGGTGATCGTCGTCTCGCCCGACTACGCCGACAACACCAAGTTCGCCGACGAGTGGCTCGCCCCGCACCCGGGGACGGACGGCGCCCTCGCCCAGGCGATGGGCCACGTCATCCTCACCGAGCACTACGCGCGGCGCCGGACCCCGCAGTTCGCGGAGTACGCGGCGCGCTTCACCGACCTCCCGAACCTCGTCGCCCTCGACGAGCACGGCGACGCGCCCGGGCCCGACGGCGATACGTACGTCCCGGGGAAGTTCCTCACCGCGGCGGACCTGCCCGACGGCGTCGGGCGCCCCGGCGACGACGACGCCGCCTCCTCGAACGCCCGCTTCAAGACCGTCGTGCTCGACGCCGACGGCACGCCGCGCGTCCCGAACGGCAGCCTCGGTCACCGCTACGGCGAGGCCGACGCGGGCCGCTGGAACCTCGACCTCGGCGACATCGACCCCCTGCTCTCCGTCGCCGACCCGCACGGCGTCTTCTGGGGCGCCCCGCAGACCGCCCCCACCCGCGGCTCCGTCCCCGAGCGCTCGCCGTCGGCCGACCAGGGCTCTCCCTCGGCGGACCAGGGCTCTCCCTCGCGGTACCAGGGCTCTCCCTCGGCAGATCTCACCTACGAGACGGTCGCCGTCGCGCTGCCGCGGTTCGACCTCGACCCGGCGCCCGGCGACGAGGCGGGCGCGCACCTGGGCGGCGCGGGCGTCGTCGTGCGCGGGGTCCCGGCCCGGCGGGTCGGCGGGCGGCTCGTCACGACGGTGCTGGACCTGCTGCTCGCGCAGTACGGGGTGAACCGCCCGGAGCTGGGGCTGCCCGGCGAGTGGCCCGCGGGCTACGACGACGACGCGTCGCCCGCGACCCCCGCGTGGCAGGAGCGGTTCACCGGGGTGCCCGCCGCGGCGGCCGAGCGGATCGGGCGCGAGTTCGCGCAGAACGCGCTCGACTCGGGCGGGCGCTCGATGATCATCATGGGCGCGGGGACCAACCACTGGTTCCACTCCGACACGATCTATCGGGCCATGCTCGCGCTGACGACGCTCACCGGCTGCCAGGGCGTGAACGGCGGCGGGTGGGCGCACTACGTGGGGCAGGAGAAGTGCCGCCCGGTGACCGGGTGGGCGCAGTACGCGGGCGGCCTGGACTGGTCGCGCCCGCCGCGCCAGATGATCGGCACCGCGTTCTGGTACCTCGCGACGGACCAGTGGCGGTACGACGGGCTGCCCGCCGACGCGCTCGCGTCGCCGCTCGCGCAGGGGCAGTTCTCGGGGCGCACGACGGCGGACACGCTCGTCGAGTCGGCGCAGCGCGGCTGGATGCCGAGCTTCCCGACGTTCGACCGCAACCCGCTGGACCTGGTCGACGAGGCGCGCGCGGCGGGCAAGGAACCGGCACAGCACGTGGTCGACGAGCTCAAGGCCGGGACCCTGCGGTTCGCGTGCGAGGACCCGGACGACCCCGCGAACTTCCCGCGCGTCGTGACGGTGTGGCGCGCGAACATCCTCGGGTCGTCGGGCAAGGGCAACGAGTACTTCCTCAAGCACCTGCTCGGGACCGACGCCGCGGTCCACGCCGCGGAGTCGGGCCCCGAGCGCCGCCCGCGGTCGATGACGTGGCGGGACGAGGCGCCGCAGGGCAAGCTCGACCTGCTCGTGACGCTCGACTTCCGCATGACGTCGACGACGCTGTTCTCGGACGTCGTGCTGCCGGCGGCGACCTGGTACGAGAAGCACGACCTGTCCTCGACGGACATGCACCCGTTCGTGCACTCGTTCAACCCGGCGATCAGCCCGCCGTGGCAGACGCGCACCGACTTCGACATCTTCCACACGATCGCGGGGAAGGTGTCCGAGCTCGCGGTGACGCACCTCGGGGTCCGGGAGGACCTCGTCGCCGCGCCGCTCGCGCACGACACCCCGGACGAGATGGCGGTCCCGCACGGCGCGCTCTCCGACTCGGGGCTCCCGGTGACGGAGCGCGAGCTCGTGCCGGGCGTGACGATGCCGAAGCTCGTGGTCGTCGAGCGGGACTACCCCGCGTTTGCCGCGCGCATGGCCTCGCTCGGCCCGCTCACGGAGAAGGCGGGCATGGTCACCAAGGGCGTGCACTTCTCGCCCGCGCCCGAGGTCGCCGACCTCGGCCGCCGCAACGGCCTCGTCCAGGACGGGCCGACGGCCGGGCGCCCGCGACTGGACCGGGACACGCACGCGTGCGAGATGATCCTCGCGCTGTCGGGCACGACGAACGGGCGGCTCGCGGTGCAGGGGTTCGAGCACGTCGAGCAGCGCACGGGCACGCGCCTCGCAGACCTGGCCCTGGACGAGCAGGGCAAGCGCGTGACCTTCCCGGACGTGCAGTCGCGCCCGACGCCGGTCATCACCTCTCCCGAGTGGTCCGGGTCCGAGCACGGGGGCCGCCGGTACTCGGCGTTCGTCGTCAACGTGGAGCGGCTCAAGCCCTGGCACACCCTGACGGGCCGCCAGCACCTCTATCTCGACCACGACTGGATGATCGAGCTGGGCGAGCACATGCCGATCTTCCGGCCACCGCTGGACATGCACCGCCTGTTCGGCGACTCGCCCGTGGTGGGCGACACGTCGCCGTCGGGCTACCCCGCGTCCGGCGGTCACGCCGAGGTCGCGGTGCGGTACCTGACCCCGCACAACAAGTGGTCGATCCACTCCGAGTACCAGGACAACCTCTTCATGCTGTCCCTCTCGCGCGGTGGCCCGAACGTCTGGATGTCGCCCGCCGACGCCGCCAAGATCGGCGTCGCGGACAACGAGTGGATCGAGGCGTACAACCGCAACGGCGTGGTCGTGGCGAGGGCGGTGGTCAGCCACCGGATGCCCGAGGGGACCGTCTACATGCACCACGCGACCGACCGCACGATCGACGTCCCGCTCGCCGAGACGTCCGGCCTGCGCGGCGGCATCCACAACTCGCTCACGCGCATCCTCCTCAAGCCGACGCACCTCGCGGGCGGCTACGCCCAGCTCTCCTACGCGTTCAACTACCTCGGACCCACCGGGAACCAGCGCGACGAGATGACCGTCATCCGCCGACGCAGCCAGGAGGTGCGGTACTCGTGACACTCGTGACCCGGAGCGGAACGGCGCGGGGCCCGGCGGCGGGCAGGCAGTCGTCGGCGTGGGAGGGGGTGGCGTCGTGCGGGTGATGGCGCAGATGTCGATGGTGATGAACCTGGACAAGTGCATCGGGTGTCACACGTGCTCGGTGACGTGCAAGCAGGCCTGGACCAACCGCACCGGCGTCGAGTACGTCTGGTTCAACAACGTCGAGACCCGCCCCGGCCTGGGGTACCCCCGCACCTACCAGGACCAGGACCGCTGGCAGGGCGG
>NZ_JAMXMH010000022.1:0-3211 GCF_025818875.1 Cellulosimicrobium sp. SH8
GACCAGACCGACGTCCCCGAGTCCGCCGACTGGTGGAACTCCACCTACTGCATCATGTGGGGCTCCAACGTCCCGGTGACCCGCACCCCCGACGCGCACTTCATGGCGGAGGCGCGGTACCGCGGCCAGAAGGTCGTGACCGTGTCGCCGGACTACGCGGACAACACCAAGTTCGCCGACGAGTGGCTCGCGCCCCATCCCGGCACCGACGGCGCCCTCGCCCAGGCGATGGGCCACGTCATCCTCACCGAGTTCCACGTGCGCGACCGCGCACCCCGGTTCCTCGACTACATGGCGCAGTACACCGACGCCCCGTATCTCGTCACGCTGGAGAAGCGCGGGGACGCGTACGTACCCGGGCGGTTCCTCACGGCGGACCGGCTCGCGGGCACCCCCGCGGCCGACCAGGCCGGTGCCGCGAACGCGGCCTCCAAGACCGTGATCCTGTCCCGCGAGGGCGACGTCGTCGTCCCCAACGGGTCGCTCGGGCACCGCTACGGCGACCCCGGTCGCTGGAACCTCGACCTCGAGGGCGTCGAGCCGGCGCTGTCGGTCGCGGACCTGTCGGGCGGCGCGTCGGGCGATCCGGTCGCCGTCGACCTCCCGCGCTTCGACCTCGCCCCCGAGGAGGGCGCCGAGCACCAGGGCGGCGCGGGCGCCGTCCGGCGCGGCGTGCCGACGCACCGCGTGGGCGAGCACCTGGTGACGACGGTCTACGACCTCCTGCTCGCGCAGTACGGCGTCGACCGCCCCGACCTCGACCTGCCGGGTACGTGGCCGACGGGCTACGACGACCCCGCGACCCCGGGCACCCCGGCGTGGCAGGAGGAGATCACCGGCGTCCCCGCCGTGGCCGCGGCGCGCATCGGGCGCGAGTTCGCGCAGAACGCGCTCGACTCGGGCGGCCGGTCGATGATCATCATGGGCGCGGGGACCAACCACTGGTTCCACTCCGACACGATCTACCGCACGTTCCTCGCCCTCGTGACCATGACCGGCTGCCAGGGCGTGAACGGCGGCGGCTGGGCGCACTACGTCGGGCAGGAGAAGGTCCGCCCGATCACGGGGTTCCAGCAGTACGCGAACGCGGCGGACTGGGTCCGGCCACCGCGCCTCATGATCAGCACGGCGTTCTGGTATCTCGCGACGGACCAGTGGCGCTACGACGGCCTGCCCGCGGACGCGCTCGCATCCTCGCTGGCGCCTGGGAAGCTCGCCGGCCGCACGACGGCGGACACGCTGGTGGAGTCCGTCCGTCGCGGCTGGACGCCGAGCTACCCGACGTTCGACCGCAACCCCCTCGACCTCGTGGACGAGGCCGAGGCGGCGGGCAAGGACCCGGTGCGCCACGTCGTCGACCAGCTCTCCTCGGGCGGGCTGGACTACGCGTGCGCGGACCCCGACGACCCGGCGAACTTCCCGCGCGTGCTCACCGTCTGGCGCGCGAACCTGCTGGGGTCGTCGGGCAAGGGCAACGAGTACTTCCTCAAGCACCTGCTCGGGACCGACGCCGCGGTGCGCGCACCGGAGTCGGGGCCGGGCCGGCGGCCGCGGGACATCGCGTGGCACGACGAGGCGCCGCAGGGGAAGCTCGACCTGCTCGTCACGGCCGACTTCCGGATGACGTCGACGACGCTGTTCTCGGACGTCGTGCTGCCGGCGGCGACGTGGTACGAGAAGCACGACCTGTCCTCCACGGACATGCACCCGTTCGTGCACTCGTTCAACCCGGCGATCAGCCCGCCGTGGCAGACGCGCACCGACTTCGACATCTTCCACACGCTCGCCCGGCACATCTCGCAGATGTCGGAGACGCACCTGGGCGTGCGCAAGGACGTCGTGGCCGTCCCGCTCGCGCACGACACGCCGGACGCCATGGCGACGCCGCACGGCGAGGTCCTGCCGCAGGGCGAGCTCGTGCCCGGGGTGACCATGTCCAAGCTCGTCGTCGTCGAGCGCGACTACCCCGCGCTCGCGGCGCGGCTCGCGGCCCTCGGCCCGCTCACCCAGAAGGTCGGCATGGTCACCAAGGGCGTCGCGTTCGACCCGACGCCGGAGGTCGAGCGGCTCGCCGTCGCGAACGGCGTCGTCGCCGAGGGCCCGACGGCGGGGCGTCCGCGCCTGGACCGGGACACCCACGTGTGCGAGATGATCCTCGCGCTGTCGGGGACGACGAACGGGCGGCTCGCGGTGCAGGGGTTCGAGGACCTGGAGCGTCGCACCGGGCAACGTCTGGCCGACCTGGCGCGGGACGAGCAGGGCAAGAGGATCACCTTCCCGGACGTGCAGTCCCGCCCGACGGCGGTCATCACCTCTCCCGAGTGGTCCGGCTCGGAGCACGGCGGGCGGCGCTACAGCGCGTTCGTCATCAACGTGGAGCGGCTCAAGCCCTGGCACACGCTCACGGGCCGCCAGCACTTCTTCCTCGACCACGACTGGATGACGGAGCTCGGCGAGCAGCTCCCGGTCTACCGTCCGCCGCTGGACATGCACCGCCTGTTCGGCGACTCGCGGGTCGGCGACACGTCCCCCACGGGAGCGGAGGGGTCGGAGGGTTACGCCGAGGTCGCGGTGCGGTACCTGACCCCGCACTCGAAGTGGTCGATCCACTCCGAGTACCAGGACAACCTCTTCATGCTGTCCCTCTCGCGCGGCGGCCCCACGATCTGGATGAGCCCGCAGGACGCGGAGAAGATCGGCGTCGCGGACAACGAGTGGATCGAGTCCTACAACCGCAACGGCGTCGTGGTCGCCCGAGCCGTCGTCTCGCACCGCATGCCCGAGGGCACGGTCTTCATGTACCACGCGAAGGACCGGACCGTGGACGTGCCGCGGTCGGAGACGTCCGGGCTGCGGGGCGGGATCCACAACTCGCTGACCCGCGTGCTGCTCAAGCCCACCCACCTCATCGGCGGCTACGCGCAGCTCTCGTACGGCTTCAACTACATCGGCCCGACAGGCAACCAGCGTGACGAGGTCACGGTGATCCGTCGACGGAGCCAGGAGGTGACGTACTGATGCGGGTGATGGCGCAGATGTCGATGGTGATGAACCTGGACAAGTGCATCGGGTGTCACACGTGCTCGGTCACGTGCAAGCAGGCCTGGACCAACCGGACCGGGGTCGAGTACGTGTGGTTCAACAACGTCGAGACCCGCCCCGGCCTGGGGTACCCCCGCACCTACCAGGACCAGGACCGCTGGCAGGGCGG
>NZ_JAMXMH010000002.1:0-539729 GCF_025818875.1 Cellulosimicrobium sp. SH8
ACCGGAGGCCTTCGTCATCCGGTAACCCGGCCCCGTGTCCTCGTCACGGGATCGGGACAACCTCCCTGGACATCACACCTAGGCCGTGTTGCTAGAGGTTGCTGGGGAAGAGCCGGATGTCCGACGCTGGAATGGCGACTCGTGCTCCGGGCATGCCGTCGGGTTGGGGACCCACCATCTCGAGCAGTGTGATCGCAGGCCCCGAGCGCAGAACAGCCACGCCGTCGCTCTCTACCCGTTCGATGACGCCATGCAGCGATCCCGGAGGCAGCTCTCCAGCAGCGGTTCCGATGACGACTTCCGCCCACCGACAGGGCGCGCAGTCGATCTCGACGTCGACGACGTCGCCCACAGCGGGCGCCGGGCCCCGCCAGGTTGCGCCGAACCTGCCAGCAGGCGAGTCGACGACAACGGTCTGCGACGAGCCGACATCGACAGACCGAACCTCGATCCGCAAACCCCGTCCTTCGTGTTGAAGCGTCCACCAAGTGTGCCTCATGGAGGAGATCCTCAGGGGCACGTACCCGTTCATCATCCGCTCCACCGAGCTCGGTGGCGGGCGCTCGCGCTGGGCCGCGCTGCTCGACCGCGCAGCCCGGACGTTCGGGCAGACCCTAGCCGCGTCGATCGGGTCCGCGCTCGTGTGGTCCGACGTCAACAGTCCGCGACGCGCACAGCTACACGGATTGCCACAGGAGCGACCCGCCTGAGGAACGCCGAAGGCCCGGAACCGTTGTGGTTCCGGGCCTTCCAGGGAGCCGCCTATCGGAATCGAACCGATGACCTATTCATTACGAGTGAATCGCTCTACCGACTGAGCTAAGGCGGCATGCTACGTCCCGGTCCGCTCCGCGAACCGCTGGCAACGAGCGCCTACTGTACCCAACGACCGGGCCAGATTCCAAAGCGGCCTCGTGGGCGGCCGTCAGGCACCCTCGGCGTCAGCAGCGCAGCCCGTCCTCGGGCACCGTCCCGTCCACGAGATAGGCGTCGACGGCGTCGCCCACGCACGCGTTGGAGCGGCCGTAGGCGGTGTGCCCCTCGCCCTCCCACGTGAGCAGGACGGCCGAGTCGAGCGTGTCCGCGAGGCCCTCGGCCCAGACGTACGGGGTGGCGGGGTCGTTGGTCGTCCCGATGACGACGATCGGCGCGGCGCCCTCGGCGTGCAGGTCGAACTCCTGCTCCGCCACGGGGTACGCCCAGCCGTCGCACGTGAGGCCGCCGAACGCGAAGAACGAGCCCATGGTGGGCGCGGCCTCCTCGAGGCGCTCGAGCTGGGCCTGCATCGCGTCGGGGTCGTCGTCCTGGCGCCCGTCGAGGCAGTTGACCGCGCGGAACGCCTCCGACGAGTTGGACGAGTACGTCCCGTCGGGGTTGCGGTCGTTGTAGAAGTCGGCCAGGTAGAGCAGCAGGTTGCCCGTGCCCTCCTCGAACGCCTCCGTGAGCGCCTGCGTGAGCACCGGCCAGCTCTGGTCGTTGTAGAGCGTGACGGCGACGCCGTAGAAGCCGAGCGTCTGCGTCACGCGGCGGTCGGAGTCGGTGGGCAGCGGGTTCGCCTTCGCGGCGTCGAGGAGCGAGCGGATCTGCCGCATCCCCGCGTCGGCGTCACCGCGCAGCGGGCACTCGCCCCCGGCCTGGCAGTCCTCGACGTAGGCGCGCAGGGCGTTCTCGAAGCCGACGGCCTGCTGCTCGGAGATCGTGTCGGGGTCGAGGCTCGTGTCGATCGCGCCGTCGAGCACGAGGCGCCCGACCTTGTCCGGGAACAGCCCCGCGTACGTCGCGCCGAGCTGCGTCCCGTAGGAGTAGCCGAGGTAGGCGAGCTTCTCGTCGCCGAGCACGGCCCGCAGCATGTCCATGTCGCGTGCGGCGCTCTGCGTGTCGACCTGGCCGAGCAGGTCGCCCGTGTTCTCGGCGCACGCGTCGGCCCAGGCGCGCCGGTCCTCCGCGAGCGCCTCGAGCCCCGCCTCGTCGGTGTCGAAGTCGCGGGACAGCGACTCGTCCTTCGCCGCGTCGTCGAGGCACACGACGGGCGAGGACTGGCCGACGCCCCGCGGGTCGAACCCGACGAGGTCGTACGCCGCGGTGACGCGCTCGCCGACCGTCGGGGCGAGGGTCGTGATGAAGTCGATCCCCGAGGCCCCGGGCCCGCCCGGGTTGGTGAGGAGCGACCCGATGCGCTCCCCCGTCGCGGGCTGCCGCTTGACCGCGAGCTCGATCTCGCCCGCCGCCGGGTCCTGCCACGAGAGCGGTGCGCGCGCGGTCGCGCACTCCCATCCCGCGCCGCAGTCCTCCCACGCGAGGCTCTGGCCGTAGAAGTCCTCGAAGCCCTCCGGCCCGGTCTCGCCCGTGCCGGACGCGGAGGCCGCGACGTCGTCCACGGGGGTCTGCTGCTTGGGCGGCACCGAGCACGCGCCCAGGACGAGGGCCAGCACGAGGGTCGCGGCGCCGGCCAGGGAACGTCGAGCAGCGCGGGAGGGGGGCGTCGTCACCCGCACACGGTAGCCGCTCCCCCGGCGCGCGCAGGACGGTCCCGCCGGGGCGGGACCGTCCTTTCACGCGCTCTTCACCGCAGGGGGTGACTACTCCTCGACCCAGGCCGACTCGCCGGTCGTGCCGTCCGCCGCGGGCGGGACGACGACGGTCCCGCGGTCGCCCAGCACGACGCTCACCTCGCCGCTCGCGTCGACGTCGTCGGGCACCCCGACCACCGAGGTGGCCGGCACGTAGTCCATCGTGCACGGCGTGTCCGGGGCGATCTCGACGAACGTCACGACGACGTCGCTGCCCTCGACCGCGGCGTCGTCCTCCGCGAGCACGGGACACGTGCTCGACCCGTACGTCACGACGAACAGCAGACCGGGCTCGGCGCTCCACGCGGCGCCCGTCCCGCCCTCGGTCGGCGCGTCGACGCCGGGCGGCAGGCCCATGCCGTGCGCGCCCGCCACGACGTCCATCGTCCCGGCGTCGGGCAGGCCCTCCTCGTCGGAGGCGTCGTCCGACGGCTCCTCGGACGCGTCGTCGCTCGGCTCGGTGGACTCCTCAGAGGCGGACGTGTCGTCCCCGCCGCCGTCGGTCTCCGAGGCGCACGCCCCCAGCAGGCCGACGGCGAGGACGAGCGAGAGCGCGGACGCGGTGCGAGCCGTCCGGGAGACGGGGCGGCGGACGGGGACCATGAGCACTCCTCGGTGGGCGACGGTGGCGCGACCATCGTGGGCCCTGGCGGGCGGTCGTGCGCGGCGAACCGCGACGCGCCGGGCGATCGTGACCGGACGGTGACCCGGCGCCGGTGGGAGCATCCCACCATGGACGCTCCGCTCCCGACGCCCGGCACCGGGCCCGCCCCTCTGCCCTGGGGACTGCGCACGGACCTCCGGCGGCACGGCGACGGCGGCGACTCGAGCCGCGTCGGCTACGTCGAGCTCTTCTTCGACCTCGTGTTCGTCTTCGCGGTCACGCAGCTCTCACACGGCCTCATCGCCCACCCGGGCGCGGAGACGCTCGCGCACACGCTCGTCCTGGGCGTGGCGGTGTGGTGGGTGTGGGTCTTCACGATGTGGGCCACCAACTGGCTCGACCCCGAGCGCGTCCCCGTGCGGGCGATGCTCGTCGTCCTCATGCTGCTCGGTCTCGTGCTCGCGAGCGCCATCCCCGAGGCGTTCGGCGACAAGGCCCTGCTGTTCGCGGTGATGCTCGTGACGATGCAGGTGGGGCGCAGCGCGTTCGTCCTGGTCGCCCTGGGCCGGGTTTGGCCGGAGAACGCGGTGAACTTCGTCCGCATCACCACGTGGTTCGTCGTCTCGGGCAGCCTGTGGATCGCGGGGGCGGTCGTCGAGGAGCACCGGCTCGTGCTGTGGGCCGTCGCGTGCGTGATCGACCTGGCGGGCCCGCGCGCGATGTTCTGGCTGCCGTGGCTCGGCGCGTCGCGTGCGAGCACGTGGGTCGTGCGGGGCGAGCACATGGCCGAGCGCGTGAGCCTGTTCGTCATCATCTGCCTGGGCGAGTCGATCATCGTCACGGGCGCGGCGTTCGCGGAGCTGCCGCTCGACGCGACGACCGTGTCCGCGTTCTGCTCCGCGTTCGCGAGCACGGTGCTCATGTGGCTGCTCTTCTTCGACCGCTCCGAGCGGCGCGCGACCGAGTACTTCACGTCGCGCGACGAGCGCGGCATGGTGGCGCAGACGGCGTACACGTACGTGCCGTTCGTCATCGTCGCCGGGATCGTGCTCACGGCGGTCGCGGACGAGCTGGTCCTGCTGCACCCGCTGGGTCATGACGGCGCGGGTCACGCGGACGCGTGGACCGCCGCGCTCGTGTGCGGGGCGGCGGCGACCTACCTGGTCGGCAACGCGCTGTTCCGCCGCGCGGCCGGCGGCCCGTGGTCCCTCCCGCACCTGCTCGGCGCCGCCGCGGTCGGCGCGCTCTACGCGACGCACCTCTGGCTCACGCCGCTCGCGCTCAACTGGGCCACCGACGGCATCCTCCTCGCCGTCATCGTCGGCGACGTCGTGCGGGCTCGTCGTCGGGTGGCGACAGCGGAACCCGGGTGATCCGCCCCGAGAGACGAGGTACGGCACCTTCGCGCGCTTCACCCGGCTTTCGCCGGGCGCGAACCCCCCATCGTCGCTAGGTTCGCCCTGTTGGTGCGCGGCAGCCGGCCGTGCTCCGGGTACGGGGATCCGTCGAGAAAGGGCGCGACCGTGGACTTCTGGGACTTCTTCTGGCTCCTCGTCTGGAGCTTCTTCTTCATCGCCTACCTCATCGTGCTCTTCCAGATCATCGCGGACCTGTTCCGTGACCGTGAGCTCTCGGGCTGGTGGAAGGCCGTGTGGATCATCTTCCTCATCTTCCTGCCGATCCTGACGTCGCTCGTCTACCTCATCGCCCGCGGGCGCGGGATGGCGGAGCGGCAGGCGGCGGCCGTCGTCCAGGCGAAGCAGGACACCGACGCGTACATCCGCCAGGTCGCGACCACGTCGCCGGCCGAGCAGATCACGCACGCCAAGTCGCTCCTCGACTCCGGGGCGATCACGCCCGAGGAGTTCGCGCAGCTCAAGGCGAAGGCGCTCGCCTGACAGACGTCGCACGACCGGCCCGTCTCACGTTCGAGGCACGACCCGGCGGCGTGAGCGTGCGTCAGGCGCGCGCCGCGGCCTCGGGCGCGTAGGAGCCGTTCTCCAGCTCCACGAGCAACGGCTCCCGGACCGGGTTCCACCCGAGCTCGGCCGAGCGCACGGCGCGCGTCTCCTGGTCCAGCAGCAACGCGTCCGCGAACGGTGCCCCGAACCGCTCGCGCGTCGCCTCCACCGACTGCGGCACGACGACGCCGCCCAGCCCCGCGGCCCGGCTCGCCGCCTCGGTGAGGGCCCGGACCGTCGGGTGCTCCGCCGTCGTCCCGAGCAGGTGGCCGCGCGCTCCCTGCTCCAGCGCGAGCGCGTAGAGCACCGCGAGGTCGTCGACGTGCACGACCGACCAGTGCTGCGCCCCGTCGCCCACGAGCGCGAGGCCCGTGCCCTCCGGGCCGTCCACGCGTGGCGCACCCGACACGAGCGCGGGGATGCCGCGGCCGTCCCCGTAGACGACACCCGGCGCGACGACCGACGCCACGACGTCCTGCGCGAGCAGCAGCTCCTCCACGGCGACGCGCCACGCGACGATCGAGGGCGGGTCGGTCGGCGAGCTCTCCGTGGCCGCGCCGCTGCCCCACTTCCACACCCCGCTCGTGTGCACGAACGGCCTGGTCGTCCCCCCGAACGCACGCGTGACCGCCTCGACGACCGCGCGGTCGAGGGTCTCGCTCGTCCCGTCGCCGGGCGCGGCGGCGTGGACCGCGCCGTCCGCGCGGTCGAGGACGGCGACGAGCGCGTCGGCGTCGTACGCGTCCACCTGGACCGGGGTCGCCCCGGCGTCGGCGACGGCCGCGGCGGACGCCTCGGAGCGCACGAGCGCGGTCACCTCGTGCCCGCGGCCGCGCAGCTCGCGCAGCACGGCCGACCCGACGAACCCGGTCCCCCCGGTGAGCAGCACCTGCATGTCGTACCTCCCTGTCGTGGCCGGTCGGCGACCGGTCCGGACGGCACGGTATCTCCCAGGTACTGGTGACTTCACCGTGCCATACTTCCCGCGTGGATACCATGGCGAGCCGACCACGCGGCACCGTCGCCGCGGGCGTCTCGCAGAGCGGACCACGCGGTGGGACCGACGGCGGGACGGGCCTCGGACCCGACGTGTTCTCCGCCGACTGCCCGAGCCGACTCGTCGTCGAGCGCATCGGCGACAAGTGGACGCTCCTCGTCTTCATGGCCCTGCGTCGGCGCGTCCTGCGCTTCGGTGAGCTGCGTGACCTCGTCGGCGTCGTCACGCCCAAGGTCCTCACGCAGACGCTGCGCTCGCTCGAGCGCGACGGCTTGGTCCAGCGCACCGTCTACGCCGAGGTTCCGCCGCGCGTCGAGTACGCGCTCACCGACCTCGGTCGGTCGCTCCTCGGCCCCATCGACGCGATCCGCGCCTGGTCCGAGGAGAACGGCGAGCGCATCGCCGCGTCACGGGCCGCCGCGAGCGACCGGGCCGGGGCGTGAACGCCAGCCGCCGGACCCGACCCCGGCAGCCGCGCCGGCAACCACCGCGCGACCCTCCCCTGCGCTGGTGGTCGGGACTCCTGCTCGCCGCGGTCCCGCTCGGGATCGGCGCCCTCCTGCTCCGTGCGTCGTGGGACGACCTCTCCGAGGGCGAGGAGCTCGTGCCGGCCCTCCTGGTGCTCGCGTTCCTGCTCGCGTTCACGGTCGGCGCCGTGTCGTTGACCGTGCCCCGGCGCATCGGCAACCGCGTCTACGCCGTCGCGAAGGTCCTCGTCACGGGCACGGTGACGCTCTTCTTCGGCTGGGTCGTGATCGGCGGCCTGCTCGCCCCGGAGCTCGTCGCCACCGGCTCGGGCAGCGGTCGCGCTCCGAGCACGCCCCTGGGTGCTCGGATCACCGCGGTCATCGCCGTGCTCGCCTTCGGGAGCGTCGCCGTCCAGGCCCTCGTCGACCGACGACGGCGCCGACGCCGCAGCCAGGGCGGAGGTGGCCGTGCGCCGCTCGGGAGCGGGCGGTTCTCCCGGAGCCGCCGCCGCTGACGAGGGGCCACCCCGCGGGCGGTTCAGCCCTGGGGACGCAGCGCGATGACCATCGCCTCGACCGCGAGCAGCGGCGCGACGTTACCCTCGAGCCGCTCGCGCGCGACACCGATCGCGTCCATCCGCCGCACGGTCTGCTCCGGCGTGGAGTCCTCGGCGAGCGAGCGCACCGCCTCGGCCAGCTCGACGTTGACGAGCTCGACCTCCGCCCCGAGCTGCACGACGAGCACGTCGCGGTAGAGGGAGAGCAGGTCGACCATCGCACGGTCGAGCACGTCGCGCTGGTGCCGGGTCGCGCGCCGTTTCTGGTCGGCCTCGAGATCGCGGAGCTGGGACCGCAGACGCGGCGGGAGGGTCTCGCCGTCGGCGACGCCGAGCGCGCGCAGCAGCTCCGCCTTCTCGGCCGCGTCGCGCTCCTCGGTCGCCGCCTTCGCCTCGGCCTGCGCGAGGTCCACGAGCTCCCCCGCCGCGAGCACCGCGTCGCCCACCCCACGGACGCGGCGTGCGAGCGAGAGCACCGACGTCCGTCGGTCGCGCGCCCCCGCGTCACGGGCCAGCCGGCGCGCGAGCCCGATGTGGCTCTGCGCAGCCCGGGCCGCGACGAGCGCGACGTGCTCGTCGACGCCGTCGCGCTGGACCAGCAGCCCGGCCACGGCCTCGACCGGGGGCACGCGCAGCACGACGCCACGGCACCGCGAGCGGATCGTCACGAGCACGTCCTGCGGGCTCGGCGCGCAGAGGATCCACACCGTGTGGGGGGCAGGCTCCTCGATCGCCTTGAGCAGCACGTTCGTGGTGCGCTCCGCCATGCGGTCGGCGTCCTCGACGACGATCACGCGACGCCGGCCCTGGGAAGGGCTGCGGCTCGCGACCGTCACAAGGTCACGCACCTCGTCGATCTTGATCGTCACGAGCTCCGTCGCGACGAGCGTGACGTCGGGGTGCGTGCCCGCGAGGGTGGTGCGGCACGCCTGGCAGTGCCCGCACCCGCCCTGCTCGCACTGCAGCGCGGCGGCGAACGCGCGCGCCGCGTTGGAGCGGCCGGAGCCCGGCGGGCCGGTGAGCAGCCACGCGTGCGTCATCGCCGCCGGGTCGGTCGCGGCGGTGCGGAGCAGCTCCACGGCCTGCTCCTGGCCGACGACGTCGTCCCAGACGGTCACGCCGCACCGCTCCCCGACGCCGGTCCCGCCGCGTCCCCCGTGCCAGGCTCGTACCCGATCGCGCTGTCGGTGTCGTCGAAGCCGTCGTCCGGGTCCGCGGCGACGGTGTCCTCCGCCTCCTCCACGACCGGCGTGAGCTCGAGCCGGGCCGCGACGTCGACGCGGATCTGCGCCTGGAGGTCGTCGACCGAGGCGGCGGCGTCGAGCACGACCCAGCGCTCCGGGTCCGCCGCGGCGCGCGCGAGGAAGGCGTCGCGCGTGCGGCGGTGGAACTCCGCCCCGGCGCGCTCCAGGCGGTCGTGCTGCCGCCGGATCCGCGCGGAAGCCGCTGCCGGGTCGAGGTCGAGCAGGATCGTGACGTCCGGCATGAGGTCCTGCACGGCCCAGCGCGAGATGAGCTCGACCTCGTCCGCGCCGAGCTCACGCCCGCCCGCCTGGTACGCGACGGAGGAGTCGAGGTAGCGGTCCGTCACGACGACCGCGCCGCGCTCGAGGGCGGGCCGCACGAGGCTCGCGACGTGGTGCGCGCGGTCCGCCGCGTAGATGAGAGCCTCCGTGCGCGGGTCCATGTCCTGCCCGTGGAGCACCGCGGCGCGCAGCTCCTTGCCGAGCTCGGTGCCGCCGGGCTCGCGCGTCAGCACGACCTCGCGCCCCGTGAGCTCGCCGAGCCACTGCCCGAGCAGGCGCGACTGGGTGGTCTTGCCCACGCCGTCGCCGCCCTCGAAGGAGATGAAGTACCCGGGTGCGCTCACGGCGTCCACCCTATCCGCGGCGTCGGACACGGGCCGCGGGCTAGCCTCGGGGCATGCCCGACCCCGCCGCCGCGCCCCGTCCCCTGCCCACCCCCGGCGTCGCGTTCGCCGGACGCACGTTCGACGCCGTGCTGTTCGACATGGACGGCACGCTCATCGACTCCGTCCCGGCGGTCGACCGGAACTGGCGGCGCTGGGCCGCGGAGCATGGCCTGCCCGACCCGGACGAGTTCCAGATCCAGCACGGCACCCCGGCACGCACGCTCATCGCCGAGCTCCTGCCGGAGGACCGGGTCGAGTCGGCCTACGAGCGCATCCACGCGCTCGAGCTCGAGGACAACGAGGGCGTGACGATCCTGCCCGGCACGCGGGACGCGCTGGCCGTCCTCCCTCCCGGACGGCAGGCGATCGTCACGTCCTGCACCCGCCCGCTCGCCGCGGCACGCATGGCGGCGTCGGGTCTCGACGCGCCGTCGGTCGTGGTGACGGCCGACGACGTCGCGCGCGGCAAGCCCGACCCGGACCCGTTCCTGCTCGGCGCGGAGCGCCTCGGCGTGGACCCGGCCCGCTGCCTCGTCGTCGAGGACGCCCCGGCGGGGATCGCCTCGGCGCGCGCCGCGGGCTGCACGACGCTCGCCGTGACCGGCACCCACTCGGCCGACGAGCTCGCGGCGGTGTCCCCGGCGCCGGACGCCCTGGCGACGGGCCTCGCGGCGGTCCGCTTCGTCGTGGACTCCGACGGCGTCCGCGTCACCGACGCCTGACCACCCCGCCGAACAGGGGGTTGTCTCCCACCCTCGTCCCCTGACGAGCCACCACCGCATGCTCGTCAGGCTGCAGACGCACGTTCGTCAGTAGACGCCGGCGCGCAGCGCCGCGGCCACGACCTTCGACGCCGCGGCGTGGACCTCGGCGAGCTCGTCGAGGCTGAGCCCCGTGGCCGCGACGATCGACGGCGGGATGCCCTCGGCGTCCTGGCGGCGCGCGCGCCCCTCGGCGGTGAGGGTCACGCGGACCTGCCGACCGTCGTCGGGCGAGCGCGACCGGCGCACGTAGCCGAGCGCCTCGAGCCGCTTGAGGAGCGGCGACAGCGTGCCGGCGTCGAGGTGCAGCCGCGCGGCGAGGTCGCCGACGGTCGAGGTGGTCCCCGCGGCGTCGTCCTGCCAGAGCGCGAGGAGCACGAGGTACTGCGGGTGCGTGATGCCGAGCGGCTCGAGCAGGGGGCGGTACAGCGCGACCATGCCGCGCGCGCCCGCGGAGAGCGCGAAGCAGACCTGCGCCTCGAGCGCGAGGGGGTCGGCGAACAGCGTGCCCGCGCCCCGCGCGACCGCCCCGTCGACCGTCCCGTCGAACTCGTCACCCGCCATGGCGCCATGGTACCGAGGTTCGCGCTATTCTTGGCACACCAATGATTGGTGCACCAAGCATCTGACGAGACCTTACAGCGGAGGACGACCGTGGCGCGGAAGAAGGACAGGCGCACGCTCGGCATGCGCATCACCGAGGGCTTCCTCCCGATCTTCGGCCCCGCCCAGGTCGGCCGCCAGGACGCCGACGGGCGCGGGATCTCCGACGCCGAGCGCGAGCGCGACCAGGAGCTGCGGACCCGCTTCGAGCGCGTGACCGGCCCCGACGGCCGCAGCTACGTCGTCGAGCACGACGAGGGATCGACACCCGCCGGACGGTGACGCCCGCGGGGGTTACGCAGACCCCGCCTCCTCGACGGCAGCGACCATCCTCGACGCCAGCTCGAGCGCCCCGTCGAGCTCGTCCCCGCCGAGCCCTGTCGCCGCGGCGATCGCGGACGGCAGGTCCTCCACGGCGCCCCGGAGCTCGTTGCCGCGCGCCGTGAGCAGCACCTCGACGACCCGCGCGTCGTCCGTGGAACGCACCCGACGCAGGTAGCCCGCCCCCTCGAGCCGCTTGAGCAGCGGCGAGAGCGTGGCCGGGTCGAGCCGCAGCCGGTCGGCGAGGCTCGTCACGGTCGCACGTTCCGACACCCTGGCCCCCTGCCACAGCGCGAGCATCACGAGGTACTGCGGATGCGTCATCCCGAGCGGTTCGAGGTGCGGACGATACAGCGCGACCAGCCCCCGAGCCGCGACCGAGAGGACGAAACACAGCTGAGCCTCGAGCTCGAGCGGGTCTTTCGTCTCTGCGCTCACGAAGCAGGACGATAGCGCACCGTCGAGCACATTTCTTAGTGCACAAACAATTCGCACCCAGAAGAATTCTCGATCATTGTCCCTCCATCGAGCACGACCAGGGAATTCCGACAGGATTCCCAGCCGGGTTCCAGGTTCGGCACCTAGCGTCGTCGCCACAGCGCAATAGATCGAGATGCAGGGGGCAACTCGTGATTCAGCACGCGACCCATCGCCGGCGGCGACCAGGGAATCCTCGTCAGGCCTTTGACCTGCGACGACACGGTCCGGAGCGGCGCCGATCCCCGCTCTCGCGCGACGACGGCACGGCGGGGACGCACCCGAGCGCGCGGCACCTCCCCTCGGATGAACGCCGTTCTTCATCTATTGAATTCCCAATCATCTCGGGCTCTGAGATGCCCATTGTCTCCTCGCACATTGTCCGCACATGCTTTGTGTGCCGTGCCGACCTGGCCGGCAGAAATCACCAAGCAAGGGGACATCATGAAGCAGGGAGCAAAGCGTTCCGTGGCGACGGGCATCACCGCCGTCGCGCTGACCGCCGGCCTGGCCCTCACGGGCACGGCGGCCTCGGCGGCCGGGTACTACACGCTGCACGCCGCCTCGGACTACTCGAGGGCGACGACCACCACGAACAACGGCTGGGACGGCCGGTCCTACGCCCAGCACGGCAACCGTTCCGCCCTGTCCGCGTGGTACTCCGCGTCCTCGTACGCGTGGGCGGACTCGGGCACGTCGTCGAGCTACGCCGCCCAGGTGTGGTTCCGCTACTGACCGCAGCGATCACGGGTGGGGGTGCCTCCTCGCGCCCCCACCCGTGGTGTGTCCGGACTCGTTCGTACCGACCTCCCTGGAGCTGATGTCCCGTGTCACGAAGCGTGCGCACCCGCACGAACCGCCTCATCACCGCGCTGTGCCTCGTCGGCGGCGCGGCCCTCGGGCTCGGTGCCTGCAGCACCGCCACGGAGCCGGACGACACGCCGACCGCAGGCGAGAAGATCGCCGGCAGCCTCGTCGCGCTCTTCGAGCAACGGCTCGAGAACCCCAACCTCTCCGACTTCGAGCGCGACGTCTTCGAGCGCGCCGTCGAGACCGGGCGCATCGACCCCGCCGACTACGAGGAGGCCTTCCAGCGGTACGAGGCCTGCATGAGCGACCTCGGCTACCAGGACACCTGGGTCATGGGACCTGACGGCATCTACCAGATCACCCCGCCCCAGTCCGTCATCACCGGCGGCCAGGCCGCGCTCGACGAGTACGGGGAACGTGGCACCGACTGCGCCGACGGCACGACCATGCGCATCGAGGCCACCTACGGGCAGCAGCAGAACAACCCGAACCTGCTCGCCGACCCCCGCGAGATCGCCATCGAGTGCCTCCAGGGCCTCGGCGCCGTCCCGGAGGACTACTCCCCCGACGACCTCGAGCGCGAGCTCGGCGGCGACGTGTCGGCGGCGACCTTCGACCCGACCGACCCCGAGCAGAACCAGTGCCTGCGCGGCGCCGGGTTCACCCTCGCCGTCGGACCGTAGACCCCCCACCACCGGAAGGACGATCATGAAGCGCACCACGACACTCCTGGCCGCACTCACGAGCGTGACGCTGCTCCTGGCAGCCTGCACGTCGACGACGTCGGAGGAGCCGCCGCCCACCGCCGAGTCATCCGCCGACCAGGGCACGGACGACGGTGCCGGCGGCGGGAACGCTGGAGGGGGGAACGACGCGCCGCCCGCCTCCGGCGAGGCCGACCAGGCCACCCAGGACTACCTCGACTGCCTGCTCGACCACGGGGTGGACGCGATCATCGACGGCGAGGGGAACATCGCCCTCGGCGCCGGGGACCAGGGCAGCGTGTCCGCCGGCGACTCCACGAGCGCCTCCGACGAGGCCCAGGCGGAGTGCGCGAAGGCAGTTCCCGAGTACGTCGCGCCGAACTACGACGAGCAGTAGACGTGGCCGGGATCCGACGCTCGTCCGCGGTGCTGCTGACCAGCATCGCGGTCGGCGCCCTGGGGGTGGGAGCGGGTTTGTTCCTCGCTCCGCCCCAGGTGCCCGACGAGCTCACCGCGGCGAGCGACGAGCGCTCCTCCCCGGTGGCGCCGCAGCAGTTCGACGACGACCGGACCGTCAACGTCACGCTGCACGTGTCGGAGCCCCTGGCCCTCCGCAGCGCCGCGACCGGCACGGTGACGGAGGCGTTCGCCGCCCCGGGGCAGGAGATCGCCTCCGGGGCGACGATCTTCGACGTCGACAGCGAGCCCGTCGTGGCGCTGCACACGACCGTCCCCCTCTATCGCGACCTGACGCAGGGCGCCCGGGGCATCGACGTGCAGGCCCTGCAGGACGAGCTGGTGCGGCTCGGCTACACGGTCGACACCACGGGCTACTACGGGCGCGGCACGACGGCGGCCGTCAAGGAGCTCCAGAAGCGGGCGGGCGCGACGAAGCCGACCGGGAGCCTCGCGCTCTCCCACGTCATGTGGCTCCCCGCGCCGAGCGTCGTTCCCGAGACCTGGACGGCGACGCTCGGCACCCTGCTCGGCGGCGGCGACGTCGGCACCACCCCGGCCGCGCTGACGAGCGTCAGCATCGACGAGGTCCCGAACGGGCTCGCCCCCGGGCCGCGCACGCTCACGCTCTTCGGCAGCACGACCGTGCTCGACGACTCCGGGACGGCGACCGACCCCGCGTTCCTCGCGGCAGCCGCCGCCACGCCGGACTACCGGGCGACGCGTGCCTCGGACTCCCCGGACACCGCACCGGCCACGACGCAGCTCGCCGAGCCCCTCGCCGCCCTGCGCGTCCCGCCGTCGGCCGTCTTCGCGGTCCAGGGCACGTCGGCGTGCATCCAGTCCGACGGCGTCGCCCGGCCCGTGACGATCGTGGGGTCCGGCCTCGGCGCGAGCCTCGTGACCGTCGAGGGTGAGGCGCCGACCACCGTGGACGTCGGCGACGCGATCACCGCGGACGGCTGCGGATGAGCGCGACGCGCAGCACACGACCGGGCGTCGGGCCCGACGCCCGGCCCGATGCTGAGGCCCCGGCCGGCCGCCGCGCGCGGGAGGTGCGCGTCGAAGGCCTGGGGCACCGGTTCCCGGGCACGCCGATGCTGTTCGAGGACCTCGACCTCCGCCTCTCTCCGGGCGAGGTCGTCGGCCTGTGCGGCCCCTCGGGCTGCGGGAAGTCGACGCTCCTGTCGATCCTCGCCGGCTGGGAGACCCCGACGGCGGGCACCCTCACGAAGATCGGGATCGAACGGACGGGCTGGGTGTTCCAGAACCCGTACGGCGTCCCCCGACGGTCGGCGCTCGACCACGTGGCCTTCCCCCTCGTCGCCCGCGGCCAGACCCGCCGAGCGGCATCGGCCGAGGCGCTCGGGGTGCTGCGGATGTTCGACCTGGAGCACGCCGCCGACCGGCCGTTCTCCGCGCTCTCGGGCGGCGAGGCGCAGCGGCTCATGCTCGCGCGTGCGGTCTGCACCGCCCCGGACCTGCTGCTCGTCGACGAGCCGACCGCGCAGCTCGACACCCGGACCGCGGCGACCGTCAACGCGACGCTCGGCAACATCGCCGCCGGAGGGTCGATCGTCGTGATCGCGACCCACGACCCGGACACCCGTGCGGCGTGCGACCGCGTGGTCGACCTGGTCCGCCTCGTCCACGACCCGGTGGTGGGACAGCCGTGAGACTCTCCACGATCCTCTCCGAGGTCGCCCGCAACCTGGCCACGGGGACGACCCGCGCCGTCGGGCTCGCGCTCGCCCTGGGCGTCGCGGCGGGGGCGCTCGCCGCGCTCGACGCCTCGACGATCGTCGGCATGGAGCACGACGCGGCGCGGTACCGCTCCGCGGCCGCCGACGTGCGCACGGTGAGCGCACCGGGCCTGGTCGACCCGCAGGCGTGCGACGCGCTCGGTGGGTCGACCTCCGTGCAGGACGCGGGGGCGCTGGTCCCGACGACGCCCGTCGTCCCGTCCGCGACCCCGGCCAGCCCGCTGCAGTCGTTCGCGGTCACGCCGTCCCTGGCGGGCGTCCTCGCCGTGCGCTCGCCGCTGCCCGAGGGCGTGTGGATGTCCGACCAGCTCGCGGAGCGACTGGGGCTCGCCCGGGGAGCGACGCTCGAGACCCACGACGGGCCGCTCGTGCTCGCCGGCACGTTCGCGTGGCCCGACGACGGCCGCGACGGCCGCCTGGGCTTCGCGGTCCTCCGACCCACCGTGACGAACGCCCGGTTCGAGGAGTGCTGGGCAGCCGCCTGGCCGACGACGCCCGCCGTCGAGGACCTGCTCCGAGGCGTCGTCGACGTCCAGCCGCAGAGCACCGAAGCCATCACCGTCGGCCAGGTGAACCGTTCCCTCGGTGCGGCCTACGACGCGCACGCCACGTACGTCGCCCGACCGACCCGGTACGCCGTCGCGGCGTGCGCGGTCCTCGGCCTCGTCCTCGGCTACGCGAGCGTGCGACGACGTCGCCTCGAGCACGCGGGCGCGCTCCACGCCGGGCAGTCGCGCTCCGCGCAGCTCGCGACGTCGTCGCTCGAGACCGTCGTCTGGGCGGCGGTCGGGACCGCGGTGAGCGTGGTCGGGCTCCGCGTGGTCGTCGCCCGGGTCGGGGCGATGGACCCGACCGCGGTGTTCGACGTCGTGGTCCGCGGCCCGGTGCTCGGCGCCCTGTGCGCCGTGGTCGGGGCGACGGTCGCCGCCTGCCTCGTCCGCGAGCAGCACCTCTTCCGCTACTTCAAGGACCGGTGACGACCTGCGTCGGGTGGTCTCACTCCCCGGGGTAGACGACCCCGACCTGGCGACGGACCTCGTCGAGCGTGCGCATGACCTCGAGCGTCGAGTCCCACGACATGCGCGGGCTCTGCGTCTCCCCCGCGGCGACGCGGCGCGCGACCTCGGCCGCCTGGTACTGCTTGCCCTCACCCGTGAAGCCGTCGTAGTACCAGGACGAGCCGTCGTGCCGGACCACGCGGAACGACGTCGGCGCGTAGAACGCGCCCTCGACCTCGATGCGCCCCGCGGTCCCCGAGATCACGGCCGTCGTCGCGGTGCGCGACCACAGCGTCGTCGACAGCGTGGCCTGGGTGTCGCCGTAGCCGAGCGTGATGCTCACCTGCCCGTCCACGCCCGTCTCCGTGAGCGAGCCCACCGCGGTGACCGAGGACGGCACGCCCAGCAGGTCGTGCGCGAACGACACCGGGTACACGCCCAGGTCGAGCAGCGCGCCGCCCGCGAGCTCCGGCGCGTAGAGCCGGTGCTCCGGGTCGAACGCGAACCACTGCCCGTGGTCGGCGCTGAGGTTGACGACGTCGCCGATCTCCCCGCGCGCGATCACCCCGCGCAGCGCGGCGACGTGCGGCAGGAACCGCGTCCACATGGCCTCCATGACGAACACGCCCGCCTCGCGCGCGGCGTCGAGCACCTCGACCGCCTCGGCCTCGTTGCGCGTGAAGGCCTTCTCGACGAGCACGTGCTTGCCCGCGGCGATGGCGAGCAGCGCGTGCTCGCGGTGGTGGGAGTGCGGCGTCGCGACGTACACGACGTCGACCTGCGGGTCCTCCACGAGCTCCTCGTAGCCGTGGTGCGTCGTCGGGACGCCGTGCGCGGTGGCGAAGCGCTCCGCGCGCACGCGGTCGCGCGAGCCGACCGAGGCGACGCGACCCTGCGTGTGCAGGCGCACGGCCTCCGCGAACGACGACGCGATCCCGCCCGCCCCGAGGATGCCCCAGCGGATCGGCGGCGCGCTGCGCGGGTCGAGGACCGTGCCGGTGACGTCGGCGGAGAGGTCGGGGACAGGGTGGACGGCGAGCTGTGCCGAGTTCTCGGCAGCCGCCTGGGCGTCGATGCTCATGGCCCCACGCTATCCCGGTGGGATCGCTCCCACGGCGCGGTGTCCACGGCACGTCGGGGCGACGTCCTGCGCCGCGGGACGGCATCTCCCCCGCGCGGGTGGTGCGGCGCGCTCCCCGTCGCGCCACGATGGGGACCATGACGTCCCCCGCGCCCCGGACCGACGCGCCGACCGACACCCCCGACGCGCCCGAGGCGCGCGCGAGCGCGCGCGACCTCGTCAAGGTCTACGGGTCCGGCCCGACGGCGGTGCGCGCGCTCGACGGCGTCGACGTCGACTTCGCGCGCGGGCGGCTCACCGCGATCATGGGGCCGTCCGGCTCGGGCAAGTCGACCCTCATGCACTGCCTGGCGGGCCTGGACTCGCCGACCTCCGGGAGCGTCGTGATCGACGGGCAGGAGATCAGCCGGATGTCGCAGCGGCGCCTCACGGCGCTGCGCCGCACGCGCGTCGGGTTCGTCTTCCAGGCGTACAACCTCGTCCCCACGCTCACCGCGGCGGAGAACATCACGCTCCCGCTCGACATCGCGCGCACGCACGTGGACCGGGCCTGGTTCGACGAGGTCGTCGACTCCGTCGGGCTGCGCGACCGCCTGCACCACCGCCCGTCCGAGCTGTCCGGCGGGCAGCAGCAGCGCGTCGCGTGCGCGCGGGCGCTCGTCTCGCGGCCGTCGATCGTGTTCGCCGACGAGCCGACCGGCAACCTCGACTCCCGGTCCGCGGGCGAGGTGCTCGCGTTCCTCCGGCGGTCCGTCGACGAGCTCGACCAGACCGTCGTCATGGTCACGCACGACCCGCGCGCCGCGTCGTACGCGCACCGCGTCGTGTTCCTCGCCGACGGCCGCCTCGCGGGCGAGCTGCACGACCCGTCGCAGCAGGACATCCTCGACG
Organism: Cellulosimicrobium sp. SH8; assembly: GCF_025818875.1. Lineage (NCBI taxonomy): Bacteria > Bacillati > Actinomycetota > Actinomycetes > Micrococcales > Promicromonosporaceae > Cellulosimicrobium > Cellulosimicrobium sp. SH8. The sequence continues at coordinate 17,934 of NZ_JAMXMH010000002.1, forward strand.
CCCTCGCGCTCGCCGCGGGCGACGGCGCCCCGCCCGCCGGGCCGGCCGGACCCGCGGGCGGCGCGTCCGTGGCTCCGGCCGGGCGCCACGCCGCGCCGGTCGACCCGGCATGATCCGCGTCGCGCTGCGGGGCGTGCGGGCGCACGTCGTGCGGTTCGTGCTCTCGGTGCTCGCCGTGACGCTCGGCGTCGCGTTCGTCGTGGGCACGTTCGCGTTCCGCGGCATGCTCTCCTCCACGTTCGACGACATCATCGCGACGACCCTCACCGCCGACGTCTACGTGCGCGGGTCGCAGGAGGTCACCGGGGACGCGACGGGCCCGGGCGGCGGGGGCGGGAACGGGTTCGCGGGCGACCGCACGCTCGTCCCTGCGGACCTCGCCGCGGACGTCGAGGCCGTCGACGGCGTCGCGCGCGCCGTGCCGGACGTGTCCGGGCCGGTCGTGCTCGTCGCCGCCGACGGGACCGCCGTCGTGACGACGGGACCGCCCAGCACGGCCTTCTCGATCGACCCCGAGGACCCGAGCCTCACCCTGCTCGACGGCGCGTGGCCCGGACCCGGCGAGATCGTGCTCGAGCAGAGCGCGGCGGAGACGGCGGGACTGTCGACCGGTGACGCGACGACGGTCGTGCTGGGCGGCGAGCCCACGCCCGTGACCGTGTCCGGGATATTCGGGATCGAGGCCGCCGCGGCGGGCGCGGTGCTCGTCGGGATCGACGGGGAGACGGCGCGCGAGGCGTTCGCGCCCGACGGGATGGTGCCGCAGCTCTCGGTCTGGGCGTCCCCGACGTCGGGGGCCGTCGACGAGGACGCGCTCGCGCAGCGCGTCGGGGGCGTGCTGCCCGACGGCGCCGAGGCCGTGACGGGCGAGCAGGCGCGTGCCGAGGCGAGCGAGGCCGTCGAGGAGGTGCTCGGGTTCGTCGAGACGTTCCTGCTCGTGTTCGCGGCGATCGCGCTGTTCGTCGGGGCGTTCATCATCGCGAACACGTTCGCCATGTCGGTGCGCGAGCGGCTGCGCGAGCTCGCGCTCCTGCGCGCGCTCGGCGCGTCGCCGGGCCAGGTGTTCACCTCGGTGCTCGTGCAGGCGGTCGTCGTCGGGCTCGTCGGCGGCGGGCTCGGCGTCCTCGCCGGCGCGGGGCTCGTACGCGTCATCCGGTGGGGCCTCGCCCTGGCCGGCATGGAGTTCTCCGGCCGCGTGCCGCTCGGCGCACCGCAGGTCGTCGCCGCCGTCGGGCTCGGGGCGGTCGTCAGCCTGCTCGCCGCGGTCCTGCCCGCGCGGCGCGCCGCCGCGATCCCGCCCGTCCAGGCGATGCGCGACGACGTCGCCCCGGACCGCGGGACCGGCGTCCGGGCCGTCGGCGGGGTCGTGCTCGTCGCGGCGGGCGCCGGGGTGCTGTGGCTCGCCGCGTTCCTCGGCTCGTCGGTCGCCGACGCCCCGACCGGGTGGGCCTGGGTCGACGACCTCAGCCCGCGCGTGCTGCTCGGCGTCGGTGCCGGGCTCGTGCTCGTCGGCGTGCTCGTCGGCTCCCCGGCGGTCGCGCGCGGCGTGCTCACCGTGCTCGCGTGGCCGCTCGTCGTCGCGCTGCGGCCGCTCGGCCGCCTCGCGCGCGGCAACGTGACACGCAACCCGCGCCGCACCGCGAGCACCGCGGGCGCCCTGCTCATCGGCATGGCGCTCGTGTCCGTCACCGGGGTCATCGCCGCATCGACCCAGGCGTCCGTGCGCAGCATCGTGGAGAACGAGGTGCGCGCCGACCTCGTCGTCGACTCCGCGACGCTCGTCGTGCCGGAGGGTGCCGTCGAGGCGGTGACCGCGACCCCGGGCGCCGCCGTCGTCGACACCGTGCGGCTCGGGCTGGCACCCGTCGCGACCGTCGGCACCTCCGGGAGCGGGTCGTCCGGGTCTGACGACGGGTCGGGCGGCGGCGAGGCCCGCGGGACGGACGTGGCCGGCGTGCCCGCCGGCTTCTTCGACACCGCCCTCGACCCCGTGGCGCTCGCGGGAGACCCGACGGCGACGCTCGAGGCAGGGGACGCCGTCGTGCACCGGCGTACCGCGCGCGAGCGCGGCTGGGAGGTGGGCGACACGCTGCGCCTCGGCGAGGGCGCGACCGCGGTCGAGGCGCGCGTGGGGGCGGTGATCGACAGCCAGCTCGTCGGGACGGGGATCCTCGTGCGCGACGACGTGTTCGACGCCGTCGTGCCGGCCGCCCAGGCGAGCGTGCGGATCGTCTACGTGTCCGCGGCGGAGGGGGCAACGCCGGCCGAGGTCGAGGACCTCCGCTCGGCGCTGACGACCGCCGTCGAGCCGTTCCTCGTGGTCACCGTGCTCGACCGCGAGGACACGGCGTCCGCGTTCGCCGACCAGGTGAACCAGGTGCTCGTCATCCTCTACGCGCTGCTCGCGCTGTCGATCGTCATCGCGCTGCTCGGCATCGTCAACACGCTCGCGCTGTCGATCATCGAGCGCACGCGCGAGATCGGGCTGCTGCGCGCCGTCGGGCTCGGCCGCCTCCAGCTCGCCGGCGTCATCGCGATCGAGTCGGTGCTCACCGCGGTCTACGGGACGGTGCTGGGCGTCGCCACGGGCATCGGGATCGGCGCCGCGCTGCCCGGCGTCCTGGCCGACGAGGGCCTGAGCACGCTCGCCGTCCCGTGGGGTCAGGTCCTCGCGATCCTCGGCGTCGCCGTCGTGATCGGCCTCGTCGCGAGCGTGTGGCCCGCGATCCGCGCCGCCCGCCTCCCCGTCCTCGACGCGGTCACGGTCGACTGACCACCCGTGCGCCGCTGAGTGCTGGACATTCGTCGTCCCGGCGCCGTCAGGACGACACATACCCAGCACTCAACGGACGGGGATCGGCTCCGGGGTCGGGGTGCGGTAGCGGCGGAGCGGGGCGTTGCGCCAGGCGACCAGGCCGACGACGGCGCTCGCCGCCAGGCCGCCCACCGCCAGCGCGACCGGGGCGGAGGTGAGCGACGCGAGCACTCCGCCGCGGAAGTTGCCGACCTCCGGCCCCGCGACGCCCACGACGTGCTCGACCGACGACACGCGCCCACGGAACTCGTCCGGCGTCTCGAGCTGGACGAGCGCGCCGCGGGTCACCACGCTCACCGTGTCAGCGGCACCCGCCACAGCGAGGCAGCCCAGCGCGAGCCACAACGGGCCCGCGAGGCCGAACCCGGCGAGCGCGACGCCCCACGTCGCCGCGGCGGCGAGCTGGAGCGCTCCGGCCCGCGGCGCCCGGGTCACCGCACCCGAGAACAGGCCCGCCCCGATCCCGCCCACCGCGACGGCCGAGAGGAACAGCCCGAGGGTGCGCGGGTCGCCGTCGAACCGGAGCTCGTTGACGAGCGGGAAGAGCGAGATCGGCATCGCGAGCACCGTCGCCGCGACGTCGGTCGCGAACGACCCGCGCAGGGTCGGTCTGCGCCACACGATCGACCACCCGCCCGCGGCGGCCCGACGGCGCGGCGCGCGTCCGGCGGCCCGCGCACCCGCCGCCGTCGGCTCGGCCGGAGCATCCGCCCCCACCGCACGGTCCTCGGTGGGCGCCACCGCGGGCACGACCGCGGCCACCGCGGCGGACGGGGCCGGCGAGCCACCCGGGGGCAGCGGCGGGAGACGCACGAGCCCGAGCAGCGCGACGAGCGCCGCCGCGGCCTGGAGCCCGTACGCCGCCGGGAGGTCCCAGTGCGCGACCACCAGGCCGGCGAGCGCCGGGCCGACGAGCATCGAGACCTGGAACGCGAGGTTCTGCAGCGCGAGCCCGGCGGCGACCTGGTCGGGCGGGAGGAGGCGCGGCGGCACCGTCCGCCGGGCCGGTGAGCCCAGCGCGTTGCACGCCGCCCCGAGGCTCACGAGGCCGAGGAGCAGCCACACGGACCGGTTGCCCGCGAGGGCCTGCGCGGCGAGCCCCGCTGCGGCCAGCACCTGCCCCGACGCGGCGAGCCGCATGATCGTGCGCCGATCGTGGACGTCGGCGAGGTGACCGCCGACGAGCCCGAGCGTCAGGAGCGGGACGGCGGTAGCCAGGCCGATCGTGCCCGTCCACAGCGGGCTGTGCGTGAGCTCCCACACCTGGAGCAGCACGGCGACGCTCGCGACCTGGAACCCGAGCCCACCGACGGCCGAGCCCGCCCACAGGTCGCGGTACGAGCGGCTGGAGCGCAGGGGGCGGAGGTCGAGGACGTGGTCGCGCACCTCAACGACCCTCGGGCGGGGCGGCCTCGGGGTCCGGACCGGTGGGCTCGGCGGGCTCGGCGGGCTCGGCGGGCTCGGCGGGCAGCGGGTAGCCCGCTGCGTCGAGCCGCTCTACGAGCCGCTCGCGCAACGACCGTCGCGCGAGGACGCGCTCGAGCTCGACGACGACCGCGCTCAGGGCATGGGGCAGCTCGTCGTCGATCTCGGCGACGGACTCCTCGGTCGCGCGCCACTCCGCCTCCAGGAGCGGGACGAGCGCGCGAGCCTTCTCGGTGAGCGCGACCCGCCGCGTCCGGGCGTCCGGGCCGGGCTCGGTGTCGACCAGTGCCTCGCGCCGCATCGCCGTGACGGTCTGGCTCATCGCCGAGTGCGTCCGCCCGAGCGACTCCGCGAGCTCACGGATGGTCAGTGGGCCGGTGTGCGCGAGCCGGATCAGCGGGTAGACGAACCGCGACCGCACGCCCTCGATGGCTCGGTCGGTGTAGACCGTGCCGATCTCGTCGTCGAGGCGCCGCAGCAGCGCATGCAGGGTGTCCCAGCGCCCGGGCACGGTCGTCGGGTCGATCGAAGATGTCATAGCACTGTTATAACAGTGCTCATGCATTGTGCGCCAGAGCGGGACCGCTGTGCGCGGCGCTCGCGCACCACGTACGCACCGTCCTGGTGAGCAGGGTCGTGACGGGTGCTCGTCACCGTCGCGCTGCTCGCTCGCCGACCCGGCCGGGACCAAGGTCACGCGACCCGGCGTCCCGGTGGTGGTCGCCCGGGTCGCGTGACACGGTGGGGATGGCCGGCGGGCACCGGCCTCGCACGGCTGCGGCGCGCCCGACGGCGACCCACCGACTCCACAGGAGGCCACGATGTCCGAGGTTCCCGTCCGCACGCTCATCAGCCCGCTGCGCTACGTCCAGGCCCGCGGTGCGCTCACGCGGCTCGGCGAGTTCGTCCGGCCGATCGGCACGAAGCCGCTGCTCGTCGCCGACGACGTCGTGTGGGGCATCGTCCAGGACACGGTCGCCGTGTCCTTCCAGGAGCAGGACCTCCCCCGCCACCGCACCGGCTTCGGCACCTACGCCACTGCCGCGGAGGTCGATCGGCTCGCGCGCGAGATCGACGAGCTCGGCGCCGACGTGATCGTCGGGATCGGCGGCGGCTCGACCATCGACGCGGTGAAGGCCGCGGGCCACCTGCGCGGCATCCGGTGGGTCTCCGTGCCGACGGTCGCGTCCACCGACGCCCCGTGCTCCGCCCTGTCCGTCATCTACACCGAGGACGGCGCGTTCGAGGAGTACCGGTTCTTCCCGCACAACCCGGACCTCGTGCTCGTCGACACGGGCCTCGTCGCGAACGCTCCCGTGAAGTTCCTCGTCGCCGGCGTCGGTGACGCGCTCGCGACATGGATCGAGGCACGTGCCGTCGCCGAGGCGAACGCGTCGACCATGGCCGGTGGTCTTCCCCTCGTCACGGGCACGGCGCTCGCGCAGCTCTCGTGGGACATCCTGTGGGAGAACGCGCTGCCCGCGATCGACGCCGTCGCGAACCACCTCGTGACGCCCGCCGTCGAGAAGGTCGTCGAGGCGAACACGCTCCTGTCCGGGCTGGGCTTCGAGTCCGGTGGCCTCGCGGCGGCGCACGCCATCCACAACGGCCTCACCGCCGCGCCCCAGACGCACGGGCTCACGCACGGCCAGAAGGTGAACATCGGCTCCGTCACACAGCTCGTGCTGGAGGGCGCACCGACCGAGGAGATCGAGGAGTTCGTGCGCTTCACGACGCGGGTCGGGCTGCCGAACACGCTCACCGAGATCGGCCTCACCACGGACGACGTCCGCGACCTCACGCGTGTCGCGGAGGCTGCCACCGCGGAGGGCGAGACGATCCACGCGATGCCGTTCCCGGTGCGTGTCCCTGAGCTCGTCGACGCTCTCCGCTCCATCGAGGGCTTCTCCCGCCGCGTCCGGGCCGAGGCCGGCCTCCCCGAGCCGGTCAAGCACGCCGCACACTGACGCGCGCCCTCGGGCCGGAGCCCTGCCGTCGCGGCGGGGCCCGGCCCGGGGCAGGCCGACCTGGCGGTCCCGTCCCCTCGATCAGGTGGTCGTCGCTCGTCCGGTCGCCCGGACGAGTCACGACCACCTGTTCGGCGGGAAGGCTGCTACTTCTTGGCGGCGGTCTTCTTCGCGGCGGGCTTGCGCGCCGTCGTGCGCTTCTTGGCCGGGCCCTGCGCGCGCTTCTCGGCGAGCAGCTCGATCGCTCGCTCGGGCGTGATCGACTCGGGCGTGACGTCGCGCGGGAGGGTGCGGTTCGTCTCGCCGTCGGTCACGTACGCGCCGAACCGGCCGTCCTTGACGACGATCGGCTTGCCGCTGTTCGGGTCGTCGCCGAGCTCGCGCAGCGGCGGGGTCGCGGCGCGCTGGCCGCGGCCGCGCTTGGGCTGCTTGTAGAGCTCGATGGCCTCGTCGAGGGTGACGGTGAACATCGACTCCTCGTCGGGCAGCGAGCGCGAGTCGGTGCCCTTCTTGAGGTACGGGCCGTAGCGGCCGTTCTGCGCCGTGATCTCCTCGCCGGACTCCGGGTCGGTCCCGACGACGCGGGGCAGCGACAGCAGGCGCAGCGCGTCGTCGATCGTGATCGTGTCGAGCGTCTGCGTCTTGAGCAGCGACGCCGTGCGGGGCTTGGGCTGCGCGGCCTTGGCCTTCTTCTGCGCGGCGGCCGAGAGGCTCGTGTCGATCGGCGGGAGGTCGAGCACCTCGGTGACGTAGGGCCCGTAGCGTCCGGCCTTCGCGACGACCTCGTTCCCCGAGACGGGGTCGGTGCCCAGCACCTTGCCGTCGTCGGCGCCGGCCGCGAGGAGCTCGCGCGCCTTGGCGACGGTCAGCTCGTCGGGGGCGACGTCGTCGGGCACGGACGCGCGCGGCGGGTTCTCGCCCTCCTTGACGGGGACGGAGAGGTCCTCCACGTAGGGCCCGTAGCGCCCGACGCGGAGCTGGATGCCCTCGCCGATCGGCACCGAGTTGATGCCGCGCGCGTCGATGTCGCCCAGGTTCGCGACGAGGTCGCGCAGGCCCTCGGCATCCTCGCCCTTCGCGGCGTCGCCGAAGTAGAACTCCGTGAGCCACGCGACGCGGTCGCGGCGGCCCGCCGCGATCTCGTCGAGGTCGGCCTCCATGCGCGCGGTGAAGTCGTAGTCGACGAGCCGGTCGAAGTGCTCCTCGAGCAGCCGCACGACGGCGAACGCGAGCCAGCTCGGCACGAGCGCCTGGCCGCGCGACAGCACGTACCCGCGGTCCTGGATGGTCGAGATCGTCGACGCGTAGGTCGAGGGCCGCCCGATGCCGAGCTCCTCGAGCGCCTTGACCAGGCTCGCCTCGGTGTACCGGGGCGGGGCCGACGTCGAGTGCCCGTCGGCCGTGAGGTCGTCCCCGCGCAGCGGGTCGCCCTCGGCCATCTGCGGCAGGCGCGCGTCGTCGTCGCCCTTGGTCCCGACGACGGGCGCGTCCTCGGCGTACCGGTCGACGTCCGAGCTCTCCTCGTACGCGGCGAGGAAGCCGCGGAACGTGATGACGGTGCCGGACGCGGCGAAGACGGCGTCGCGACCCGCGACGTCCCCCGCGGCCGCGGACAGCGTCGCGCCGAGGCGGACGGACGCCGTCGAGCCCTTGGCGTCGGCCATCTGCGACGCGACCGTGCGCTTCCAGACGAGCTCGTAGAGCTTGAACTGGTCGTCGCTCAGCTCGCGCTTGACCTGCGCGGGCGTGCGGAACGAGTCGCCCGCGGGACGGATCGCCTCGTGCGCCTCCTGGGCGCCCTGGTTCTTCGCGGTGTAGACGCGCGGCTTCTCGGGCACGAACTCGGGTCCGTAGAGCTCGGCGGCCTGGCGCCGGGCCGCGGTCGTGGCCTCGGCCGAGAGCGACGGCGAGTCCGTCCGCATGTAGGTGATGTAACCGTTCTCGTACAACGACTGCGCGGTCCGCATCGCCTGGCGCGACGACATGCGGAGCTTGCGGCTCGCCTCCTGCTGGAGGGTCGACGTCGTGAACGGCGCCGCCGGGCGGCGCGTGTACGGCTTGGTGTCGAGGGAGCGCACGGCGAAGGCAGCGTCCGCGAGGCCCACCACGACGGCACGGGCCGTCGCCTCGTCGAGGTGCGCGACGCCGTCGCGCACCGCGGCCGCCTTGAGCTGCCCCCGGTCGTCGAAGTCGCGGCCCGACGCGACGCGCGCGTCGCCGACCTGCACGAGCCGGGCGCCGAACGCCTTCCCGGTGTCGGCGGCGGACGCGTCCGCGTGCTCGAACGTGCCCGTGACGTCCCAGTACTCGGCGGCGACGAACGCCATGCGCTCGCGCTCGCGCTCGACCACGAGGCGGGTAGCGACCGACTGGACACGGCCGGCCGAGAGCCCCTGGGCGATCTTGCGCCACAGCACCGGCGAGACCTCGTAGCCGTAGAGGCGGTCGAGGATGCGGCGCGTCTCCTGCGCGTCGACGAGGTGCTCGTCGAGGTCGCGCGTGTTCTGCAGCGCCCGCTGGATGGCCTCGCGCGTGATCTCGTGGAACACCATGCGCTTGACCGGGACCTTGGGCTTGAGCGCCTCGAGGAGGTGCCAGGCGATGGCCTCGCCCTCGCGGTCCTCATCCGTGGCGAGGTAGAGCTCGTCGGCGTCCTTGAGCGCGCGCTTGAGCTCGGCGACCTTCTTCTTCTTGTCCGCGTAGACCTCGTAGTACGGGTCGAAGCCGTGGTCGACGTCGACCGCGAACTTGCCGTACGGGCCCTTCTTCATGTCCGCGGGCAGCTCGGACGGCTGCGGGAGGTCGCGGATGTGCCCGACGCTCGCCTCGACCTCGTAGTCGTCGCCGAGGTAGCCCTGGATCTTGCGAGCCTTGGCGGGCGACTCGACGATCACGAGCTTGCGTGGCATCCGATCCTGCTTTCGTCCGTGCGTACGTGTCAGTGGCGGGCGTTCGTGCCCGACGGCGGCCGGGCCGCGCCCCGGGCGCGCTGCGCCGCGGCGCCCAGGGACGACCGTCCGGTCGTCCGCCGTGGCAGCCTACGACGTTACTCCCGTCGCGCCAGCCGCACCCTACCCCCGAACGGCGTGCACGTCCGGGCGAGCCGTGGACTGCCGGACGAGGAGCAGGACGGCGAACGCCGCGGCGGTCACCGCGAGCACTCCCGCCACCCCGCCGGCGTACGCGGTGACCTCCTGCGCGGCCGTCGTGTCCCACGTCGCGGGCGTCGCCCGCAGCGCGAGCGCCGCCGCCACGCCGGCCGCCGCGGCGCCCAGCAGGAGGAGGACGGCCATGACCGTCGAGCCCGGCGACGAGCCGGCGCCCGGGTCGAGGGCCGACCGCGGCGTGAAGGCGCACACGAGCGCCGCCCACGCGAGGACGACGAGGACCGCGGCGACGACGTCGCTCGGCCGGTGCCACTGCCCGACGAGGGTCGAGACCCCGGTCGCCGCCGTGTACGCGCCGCCGAGGACCGCCACGAGAGGACGTGCCGCGCGCGGCACGACGAGCAGCAGGGCCGCGGCGACCGACCCGGCGACCGTGGTGTGACCGCTGGGCAACGAGTTCTCCCAGTGCCAGCCGCCGATCAGCTCCTCGCGGCCGAGGAGCGAGTGCTTGACGAGCTGCGTCGTGACGTTCGCCCCCACGACGAGGAACGCGACCTGCACGGCGAGGCCCCAGCGGCGACGCAGGAGCGCGATGCCCATGGCCGCGCCGAGGCCGCCGACGACGAACGCGACGGAGACCGTGTCCAGGACCGGCTCGGCCACCGTCCAGAGCTCGCCCTGGCCGGTGGCGGCACCGTCGAACGCCGCGCGCTCGAGCATCTGCCCCGCGAAGGTGTCGACGAAGAACCGCCACACGAGCCACGCGCACGCGACGGCGAGCACCGCGACGACGGCGGCGACGACCCGCGACGCGGTGCTCGGTCCGTCCGCCTCGACGGCCGGGGGGCGGCGGGGCGCGGGCTGCGGCGCCGGCGGGTACGGGCCCCCCGGCGGGTACGGACCCCCCGGCAGGTACGGGGCCGGAGGGGGCGCTGCGACGGGCTGATACGGGGCGCCGGAGCGCGCGGGCGGCAGCACCGGCGGCGTCGCCGGGAGCGGTCGCGTTCCCGTCCCGCCGCTGGTCGGCAGCGGCCGGGTCGGGGCGTGGTCGGCAGGCATCCCTCCACCGTAGAGGACGCGTGTGTGCGTTCGGAGAAGACGACGGGAAGAGGCTCCGGGTGCGCTACTCCCCCGCGCTCGGCACGAGCCGCGTGAGGATGAGCGACGCCGCCGGGCTGGTCGGCTGCGGCGACGCGTACGGGTCGGCGTCCGACGGGAACCCGGTGTACGCCACGGTCGAGTACTGGGCGGCCGTCGGCCGGCCGAGGAGCGGGATCGCGGGGACCTGGTCGACGTAGACGTGCTGGATCGTGGCCAGTGCCGCGGCGCGCTCCGCCTCGTCGGTGGAGGACGCGTAGGTGAGGAACGCGGCATCCGCGTCCGCGTCCTGGAACCGGCCGAAGTTCTGGTCGGCGCTGGTGCCGAGCGGGCGCAGGTGGGCACCGTTCATCTGGCTGGAGTACGTGTCCCAGGGCGTCGCGCCGCCGTCGGTCCAGTGCATCGACGCCTGGAAGTCGCCCTTGCCGATCTTGTCGAACCACTCGGCCTCGTCCTGCCCCTCGACGGTCGCGACGATGCCGAGCCGCGCGGCCGCCTCCTTGACCGCCTCGAGCTCCCACATGTAGTCGGTCCACCCGGAGGGGTTCGTCAGTGTGAACGTGACGGGTACGCCGTCCTGGTCGTGCAGGACGCCGTCCACCAGCTCGTAGCCCGCGTCCTCGAGGATCGCGGCGGCAGCGGGGACGTCGACCGCGAGGACCCGGTCGGCGAGATCGGCCCCGACGAACGGCTCGCCGGCCGGCAGCGGCAGCCCGGTCGCGTTGCGCAGCGCGGGCCAGACGCCGGAGGTGGCGTAGTTCGAGATGCTGTCACGGTCGAGCACGCCGTTCAGCGCGCGCCGCACGGCGACGTCGTCGAACGGCGGCACCTGCGTGTTGAGGAAGAGCGCGTCGATCGCCAGGCCGGTCGGGGCGAACTGGTGGAGGTGGTCGGGGTCGGCGGCGAGGTAGACCGTCTCGTAGCCGGGGATGTACGCCCAGCCCCACTGCACCTCCCCGCTCACGTACGCCGCGGTGAGCGAGTCGTTGTCCGGGTACGCGACGTACCGCAGCTCGGGGACGGCGAGGGGCCCGCCCCAGTAGTCGTCCCGGGCGACGAGGGTGACGCCGTCGGGCGCGAACTCCTCCAGGACGTACGGGCCCGTGCCGACGGGGTCGACGTTCAGGTCGTCGATGAGGGTCTCGACGGGACGGTCCGCCCACACGTGCTCGGGCACGACGAACGTGTTGATCGCCTTCGTGCGGTTGACGTACTGGCCGCTCCCGAACGTCACGACGACGTCCCGCCCCTCGACGCGGACGTCCTCGTACGGGAGGAGGTCGGGGTTGAGCGCGGGGTCGTCCTTGCGGAGCGTGAACGTGAAGGCGACGTCGTCGGGCGTGAGGGGTTCGCCGTCGGACCAGAGCACGCCCTCGCGCACCGTGACCCGCAGCTCCGTGTATCCCGCGTCCCAGGACCAGGCGCTCGCGAGCCAGGGGGTCGGGTCCTGGGCGGGGTCGACGAGGTTGACCTGCGCGAGCGGCTCGTAGAGGACGTTCGCGTACCCGAGCTTCTGCGCGGCGGACCCGCTGTCGAAGGGGTTGTTGTCCTCCTCGTCCACCGAGTTGGGCATCCCGATCGTCAGCACGGGGGAGACAGCCTCGGGCGTCGGCTCCTGGGCCGGGCTCACGAGGCCGCAGGCCGAGGCGACGAGCAGGGCGGGGACGGTGATGGAGGCGACGACGGCCGCGCGACGCGCCGCGGCGCGGACGGTACGGCGGGCGACGGTGCGAGTGGTCACGCGGGGCTCCTCAGCGAGTCCGTGATCTGCGGCGACGCCGGGCGCTCCGTCGCCCTCGACGCCATTCCGGAGGCGATTCAACCACACATTACTAACTCGTCAGTAAGAGACAGGGGGTCACAGTATGGTTACCGTCATGACCGACGCCACCCCCGCGCGGAGCGCCACCGACGCCGCCCCCGCACGGACGCCCCGCCCCCGCCGCACGCGCCCGGCGACGCTCGAGCGCCGCGAGGAGATCCTGCGCGCAGCCATGCGCGTGTTCGGTTCCAAGGGCTACCACCAGGGCTCGCTCGCCGAGGTCGCCGAGCAGGTCGGCATCACCCACGCCGGGGTGCTGCACCACTTCGGTTCCAAGGACCGGCTGCTGACCGAGGTGCTGGAGTTCCGGGACCGCGTCGACGTCGAGCACCTCGAGGGGCAGCACATCCCGGGCGGGCTCGACCTCTTCCGGCACCTCGTCAAGACCGCCGCGATCAACGCCGAGCGGCCCGGGATCGTCCAGGCCTACACCGTGCTCACCGGCGAGGCCGTCACCGACGGCCACCCGGCCAGCGCCTGGGTCACCGAGCGCTTCACCGGGCTGCGCGCCGACATCGCGGGCGCGCTGCGCGAGGTGATCGAGGAGCGCCGCGCCGCGGGCGACACCGAGACGGACTACGAGCTCACCGACGCCGCGGTCGACCTCGCCGCGTCCACGATCATCGGCGCGATGGACGGCCTCCAGATCCAGTGGCTCCTCGACCCCGACGCCGTGAACCTCGCCGAGGGCACCGCGTTCGCGATCGAGGCGATCCTCGCCTCCACCCTCGCCGGGGCCCGGCGTCCGCGCCCGCTCGACTGACGCCCCGCCGTCGGGTCGCGGCGGACCAGGGCCCTACCTCGTGGCGGGCTCGGGTTCCGGCGCGGTCGCGACGTCCGTGCCCGACGGCGGCGCCTCGCCGGCCGTGCGGCCGTCGCGGTACGCGGCGATCGACAGGGTCCGCAGGCGGGACGACCGCCCCGACGGGTTGTCGACGAACCCGACGGCCGAGATGTACGGCTCGATGACGTGGATCTTCTGCAGCGGCGTGACGATGAGGAGCTGCAGCCCCAGGCGCCGGAACAGCTCGAGCGCGAACCGGGTCGACTCGTCCGACCCCCGGCCGAACGCCTCGTCGATGACGACGAACCGGAACGCCGTCGAACGCACCGCGCCCCAGTCGAGCTTGAACTGGTAGGCGAGGGACGCCGCGAGCACGGTGTACGCGAGCTTCTCCTTCTGCCCGCCGGACTTGCCGCCGGAGTCGGAGTAGTGCTCGTGCTCGGAGTCGTCGGCGCGCGAGCGCTCGGACGCGGAGAGCACGAACCAGTTGCGCACGTCCGTCACGCGCCGGCGCCAGGCCTCGTCGAGGTCGGTCATGCCCTCGCGCCCGCGGAACCGCTCGACGAGCGCCTTGACGCGCAGGAACCGGTCCTCCGAGTACGACAGCGCGTCGGCGTCCCCCGCGACGGACCCGTCGCCCTCCGCGAGCGCGCGGTCGTCCTCGGCGAGGATCCCGTCGCCGTCCGTGCACGCGCGCAGGTCCTGCTGGAACTCGCGCACCTCCAGGTTCGGCGTGCGCGACATCTCGAGCCGGATGTACCGACCAGGGTTGTAGTCGATCGCGCGGAGCGAGTCGTTGATCGTGTCGATCCGGTCGCGGATGACGTCGGCCTGCTTGGCGAGCTCGGCCGCGAAGCCCGCGATGTCGCGGATCGCGTTGGTGTTGAGGTACGCCTTGAAGTCGGCCTCGAAGCGCGGGAGGTCGTCGCGCACGAGCCGGTCGTGGATCTCGCGGTAGCCGTCGGCCGACCGCACGTCCGCGTCGAGCTCGGCCGTCTCGACCGGGTACGCCGAGCGGAACGACGCCATCTGGCCCGCGACCCGCGTCCCGAGGTCGGCTCGCTCGCGCTGCGCCTGCTCCGCCTCGGCCGTGAGCCGTGAGCGCACCGCGTTCTCCACGGCGTCCAGGTCGGCCGCGCGCGTCGGGCCGGTCGCGCCGTCACGGTCGGAGCCGTCCCGGTCGACGCCGCCGGGCGGGCCGACCGTCGCGAGCTCGCGGTCGAACTCCGCCGCGAGCGCCGCCGTCGTCTCCTCGTCCAGCACCTCGCCCGCGCCGTCGAGCACCGCCCGCGCCCGCTCTCGCGCGGTGCGCGCCTCGTCGAGCGCGTGCCGGTCCGCGCCGAGCGTCGCGACCACGCGGTCGCGCTCGGCCTCGAGCTCGTCGTGGCGGCGCGCGTTGTCGTCGAGCAGCGTCGCGATCCGGCCGAGCTCGTCGCTCGCCTGCTCGAGCCGCCGCTTCTCCTCGGCGAGCTCGGCGATGCGCGCCGTCTCGGCGCCCCGGTCGAGCTCGTCCCAGTCGCGGTAGACGTCGAGCCGCCCGAGCGCGGCGGAGCGGGCCTGGAGGTCGGACCGCTCGGCTGCGACGGCCTCCCGACGGCGCGCGACGACGTCGCGCCGGGCGGTCACCTCTGCCGCCTGCTCCAGCAGGGCATCGATCTTGGCCTGCGTGGACCACCCGAGGACGTAGCCGCGGCGGTCGTCGACGGCGCGCGTGTCGTTCTTCTCGTGGTGGTCCGGCGAGTGCTTGACCTGGCCGGCGCGCGTGATCGCGCGGGGCAGCCGACGGAACGCGTCGAGGTCGGGCGCGCACGCGTGGTCGGCGCGACGCTCCAGCTCGGCCTCGACCCACGCCGTGAGCGACGGCGCGTCGTCGAGGCGGCGCACGTCGAGCAGGTCGGCGAGGAGCGGGACGTCGTCGCGGGGCGCGGGCCGGGCGGCCGGCACACGCTCGGGCACCCGGTGGTACACGAGCCGCAGGCCCAGGTGCTCGCGGTCGACCCACGCGGACACGGCGTCGTAGTGCGCCGCGGGCACGAGGAGGGAGAGCGCGAAGCCGCGTAGCACGCGCTCGGCCGCGCCCTCCCAGTCGGCGTGCTCGGGGCGCACCGCGAGCAGCTCGCCCACGAAGGGCACGTCGCCCGGGGTCACCCCGACGCCGGCGCACAGCCGGTCGCGGACCTCCAGGTGGGTGCGCGGCAGGTTGGAGCGCCGGTCGGCGAGGCTCGCGAGCTCGGCCTTGACGTCGGCGGTCTCCTGCTCGACGGCGCGCAGCTCCGCGGCGACCTCGCTCACCCGCTCCTCCGCCCGGGCGAGGTCGTCGCGCACCCGCACCGCGGCGTCGTCGGCCGCGCGCCGCAAGGCGGCGAAGGCCGCGGCATCGACGAGCGCGGCAGCCACGCCCGCCGCCCCTCCGCCGAACCCTGGCTGGCTCCCCACGACGCCCTCGCCCCGGGGAGAGACACCGGGTTCGGCAGCCTCGGGTGCAGCGAGCGTGAGGCCCGCCGCGGCGGCGTAGCCCGCGAGCTGGGCGACGCGGCGCTCGCGCGCGGCACGCTCGACCTCGCGGCGCGCGACCTCGCCCTCGATCGCGGCGAGCCGGTCGCCGCCGTGGCCCGCGCGCTCGAGCTCGAGCCGCTGCCGCTCGGCCGCGAGGAGCCCCAGCTCGTCACCGACCCGCTGACGGCGGGACTCGCCGTCAGCGACGCGCTCGTCGAGCGCGCCGATCAGCCCGTCGAGGTCGGCCACGCGGCGCGACGCCGTGAACGCGCGCAGGGCATCGCGGCGCGCGACGAGCGCCGCGGACCGCTCCCCCAGCACGTCGTGCGCGTCGCAGTCCGCGAGCAGCGGCGCGAGACGCTCGATCTGCGCGGTGGCCCGCACGACGGCGTCGTGCGCGCTCGTGAGGTCGTCGAAGTGCGCGACGAGCCGGTCCGTCCAGCGGTCCGCGTCGAACGGCTCGAGCATGTGCTCGCGCACGAACTCGCCGAGGTCGCCGACCGACTTCATGGACACGGTCTGGTGGAACAGGTCCATCGCCTGCTCCGACGGGATGCCGAGCAGGCGGCGGAAGTCGCGCCCGTACTCGGGGAAGTGGTCGCGCACCTGGGCGCCGGACTCGCGCAGCCGACGCCGCAGCGCCGCCACGTCGCCGCCGAACCCGGCGAAGTCCGCCGTGATCGTCAGCGGGCGGTCCGCCGTGACGAAGAACCGGTCCGGCTGGCCCGACTGCCCCGGCGCGAGCCAGAACACCTGGGCGAGCGTGACCTCCTGGTCGAACCCGCGGTTGGAGAACCGGCCCAGCACCACCGAGTACGTGCCGCGCTCGCGCAGCCCCACGTGGCGGGTCGTGCCCGTGGCCTCGTCGCGCTCGGACTTGTAGTGCCCCGCGACGTACGAGCGCAGAGACCGCTCGCGCGCGCCCGCGCCCGCCGCCTTGTTGTAGGAGATGCGGTGCGACGGCACGAGCAGCGTCGTGACGGCGTCGACGATCGTCGACTTGCCCGACCCGATGTCGCCCGTGAGGAGCGCGTTGCGCCCGTCGAGGTCGAACGCCCACACGCGCTGGTCGAACGTGCCCCAGTTGAGCACCTCGAGCCGCTCGAGGCGGAAGCCCGCCCGGGCGTCGAGGTCCGCCGCCGGGTCGTGCAGCTCGACCGCGCTGAACAGGCCCTCCATCACGCCACCGTCCTCGTCGTCGTGCCTGCGCTCGTCGCCGCACTCGTCCCCGAGCTCGTGCCGGTGCCCGCCGTGCCCGACGCCGTCCCGCGCGCCCCGCCGTCGGCGGCGAGCTCCAGGTACTGCGCGAGGCGCGCGTCGAAGTCCGCGAGCCACTGCGCGTCCACGAACGCCTTGAGGATGCGGCGCACCTCGTACCGCCGCGCGTCGCCCGCGGCCGGGTCGCCGTCCTCGACCGGGACGGCCCCGCCGTCGGGCGCACCGTCCGGGTCAGGACGGCCCGCCGGGCGCAGGAAGCCCAGGTCGACGACGCGTCGCACGAGACCGTCCACGCGGTCCACCAGCCGGGCCTCGTTGGCCGCCGCGCCGGCGTCCTGCGCGAGGAACACCCGCAGCAGGTCGACGATCTCCGTGCGCGCGAGCACGAGCCGCGTCTCGCCGCCCTCGGAGTCCGCCTGCGCGAGCCGCTTGCGCAGCAGCGCGAGCAGCAGGCTCACGTCGAACGGCAGCTCGCGGCGCGGGATGAGGCGCGGCACGCGCTCGTCGCGCTCGTGCTCGGGCTGCGAGCGCAGGTAGGCGTAGCCGTCGCCCTCGTCGACGACGACCTGCAGGCCCATCATCGCGACGGTGTCGCGCACCTGCGCCTCGCGCGCGAGCAGCTCGCGCCACAGCGCTTCGCCGGACTCGCGGTAGACGACGCCCTTGAGGAGCGACGTCACGACGACGGACAGCTCCGGGTCGCGCGCGGGGCGGGTCGTGCTCACGGGGTCTCCTCCGGGGCGGGGTCGGCGGTCTCGTGGGGACGCTCGGCGGCTCGGGCGGTGGGCGGGGTGTCGAGGACGGCGACGGCGTCGTGCGGCGCCCGCGGCGGGTCGCCGCCCGCCCCGGTGCGCCGCGCGTACGTGACGCGCGGCAGCCGCGCGACGCGCAGCACCGGGTCCGGCACCCCGTCGTCGGCGACGGGACCGGTCGGAGCCTCGCCCTCCCAGCGCACCTCGTCGGTGCGCTCCTCGTCGTGCACGACGACGAAGCGCGGGTCCTCCAGCGACAGGTACGTCACGAGCTCGGCCAGGCCGTGCTCGAGGGGCGCGGCGGCGAGCAGGTCGGCGAGCGCGACCTCCCCCGGGCCGCCCGGGGTGGTGAGCGTCGCACGGACCACCCGTGCGAGGCGCTCCGGGTCGACGTGCACCTGGTCGTACAGCGCGTCGACCTCGAAGTCGTCGTCGCCGGCCTCGACGTGGTCGGAGTCGAGCCGGGCCGTGGGCCGGGGCGAGAAGAGCGGCCGTTCCGTCGGCAGCACGACCTCCGGCGCGACGGCGTCGACCGCCATCGCCGGGGGACCGCCCGCGCCCGGTCCACCCTGCCTGCGGGCGACGTCGCGCGCGGCGAGGGCCTTCGCCTCCACGCCGCGCAGGATGTCCATGACACGCCGGTTCTCGAGCCAGACCTGGTCGTCGAGGAAGCGGCGGAGCTGCTCCGAGAGGGTCCGCACGGTCGCCTGCGTGCGCTCGCCGGCGTCGAGCCAGTCGTAGTGGACGCGGCGCAGCCGGCGGTGCTCGTCGTCGACCGCGACCCGCACGCCCGCGTCGGGACCTGCCGCCTCGGGCGCCGGCCGCACGACGTCGGGCACGATCGCGTCGAGGGACTGGACGCGCTCGACGAGCGCGGCGAACTCCTCCTGCCGGCGGCGGTCGAGGAGGAAGTCGTAGAACGCGTGGAACGAGCGGCCCTGGTCGGACTCGGCGATGGCCGTGCGCGACCGCACGACCTCCTCCAGCAGCTCGCCCTTGGCGCCGTCCCAGCCGGTGATGCGCTCGCGCAGCTCGCGGTCGAGCGAGCGGAAGTTCGCCTCGACCTCGCGGAAGTCCGAGAGGAGGTCGGCGGCGGTCTGCGTGAGCTGCTGGTAGCGGTCACGCTGCGCGGCGGCGTCGAGCACGGCCACGCGCCCGGCGCGGACCTGCGCGATCTCCTCGTCGATCGCGGCGCGCCGCTCCTCGAGCTCGCGCAGGCGCTCCGCCGGGTCGGTCTGGGTCCCGACGGCGAGCTGGCGCAGGAGCTCGAACACCGTGTTGAGCCGCGACTCGGTGCCCACGAACCCACGGCCGCGCAGCGACGCGACCCAGCGCACGGCCTGCTCGACGGCGGGCGTCGCGTCGTAGTGCGGCTCGCCGGATCCCGGCGGGTACCAGGCGCGGAGCCAGCCCTGGTCGGGGTGCGCCCAGTGGTCGACGTACGCCTGCGGGGCCCGCGGGTACCGCGGCTCTGCTCCCGAGGCCCGCGCGGACCGGCCGTCGACCGCCCACAGGTGGTCGTCGAGCCGCGCGACGAGCTCGCTCTCGGGGATCGCGCGCACGTTGTCCTCGACGAACAGCGTGCCCAGGAACGACAGCACGAGCGGCGCCGTGTCCGCGCGCAGGAGCCGCCACGCCGCGCTCGACCGTCGCAGGGAGTCGACGTCGTCGTGCTGCACGCAGGTCCTCTCGGGCGGGGGGGTTCCGGTCTGGCGGCGCCGCGGGGAGCGCGCCCCCAGATCTTAGGTCGCCACTCCCCCACGACCGGGACGACCCACCGGGCGGACGCACCCGGCCCGACGGCGAGTGCTGCGTCCGCGCGCGACGGATGCGTCCCCGGACGCAGCGCTCGAGCGGGAGCGCATCGCTCGGGGGCGGCCTGGGCGCGAGCCCAGGATCCAGGACCATGGTCCCTGTCGGCCGGGGGCGCGGGCTTCGTAACCTGGGTGCGGCGCCGAGCCGGCAGCGCGCCCACCCTGCCGGCCGGCGCCACCTTCTGCCCGCCCGCCGGGGCGTCCCCCGACCCGGCGGGGCCCCGCGGACCCGAGGACCGCCCGTGACCGGAACGACCACCGCCCTGACGGACGACGCGCGCGCGGGCCGGACGCCGTCGGGCACGGGGGACGCGCCAGACGCGGCGTTCGACGCGTTCGCCCGGCCCACCGGCTGGACCCACTCCCGCGGCGTGCTGTTCGGCGAGATGCTGCTGTTCGGCCTGCTCAGCCTCACCGCGGCGTTCGTGCTGTCCTACGACGCCGTGCTCCTCGCCGCGAACCCCACCGCCACGCTGTCGTGCGACGTCAACACCGTGCTGTCGTGCGGGACGGTCGCGCAGTCGTGGCAGGCGCAGGTGTTCGGGTTCCCCAACGCGTTCCTCGGCCTGATCGCGGAACCCATCGTCATCACGACGGCGGTCGCGGCGCTGGGCGGGACGCGGTTCCCCCGATGGTTCCTCTTCGCCGCGCAGTGCGTGTACTTCCTCGGCGTCGTCTTTGCCTACTGGCTCTTCTACCAGTCCATGTTCGTCATCGGCGCGCTGTGCCCGTGGTGCCTGCTCATCACGGTCTCGACGACGCTCGTGTTCGCGTCGCTCCTGCACTGGAACGTCCTGGAGGACAACCTGTACCTGCCGCGCGCCGCGCAGGCGCGGCTGCTCGGGTTCGTGCGCTCGGGAGCCTTCGGGTACCTGGTGGCGGCATGGCTCGTGGGTCTCGCGATCCTCGTGGTGCTCAAGTACGGCCCGGCGCTGCTCGCCTGACGGGACCCCTGCGCGCGGCGAGCCGCGCCGAACACGTCCCTGCACGCCGTCGAGCACGAGGTTGCTCCCGGAAAGAGGACCGGAACGACAGCAACCTCGTGCTCGACGCGGACAGGGTCAGGCAGTCAGGGGGCTCAGGGGGTTGTCGTGGCCAGGGTGTAGGGGCCTGAGCCTGCGTAGGCGTGCACGACGAACCGGTAGTAGCCCGCCGCGCCGTTGTACGTCAGAGACTCGTTGGCCCCCGGCGACGTGGACTGCGCGACCGTCGCCCACGACGCCCCGTTCCACTGCTGGAGGTACAGGTCGTAGTCGCTGCCCGCCGGGCCCGTGACGCAGCCGCGGTGGGTGCCCGCGGTCGCGGCCGTGTAGTAGGACCCGTTCGGCTGGACGGCCGTCGCGCCGGCGGAGAGCGTGCCGGTGTACGTCCGGGCGTAGCCGGTGCAGCCGGTCGGGGGCTCGGGGTCGCCGCCCCCGCCGCTCGTGACGAGCGTGAGCCCGTACGCGGACAGGATCTCCCCGACGGGCTGGAAGTACGTCGTGCCGCCGGAGCTGCAGTTGCCCGACCCGCCGGAGGTGACGCCCTGCGCCTGGTTGCCCGCGAGCAGCGAGCCGCCGGAGTCGCCCGGCTCGGCGCACACGTTCGTGCGGATGAGGCCGGTGATCGTGCCCTGCGCGTACGTGACCGAGGCGTTGTACGCCAGGACCGTCCCGCAGTGCCAGCCGGTCGTGGAGCCCGACCGGCACACCGACGCCCCGACCGGCGCCTGCGTCGCCCCGGCCACGGCCACCCGGCCGCCCGCGTAGTTGTTCACCGCGCCGACGGGCGTGTTGCCCGCGTCGACCTGGACCCAGGCGTAGTCGTTGCCGGGGAAGCTCGACCCGCGGAACGTGCCGGCCGGGCCCGACGTGCGCGCGCCCGTCGAGCCGCAGTGCCCGGCGGTGACGAACCCGCCCTGCACCGCGAACCCGACCGAGCACCGGGTGCCACCGCCGATCGTGTAGGCGTTGCCGCCGACGACGTCGATCAGCGGCCGCGGGACCTCGGCCGTCTCCTCGTACGCCACCGCGTCCGCGGGCACGCCCGCGGCCGCGACCTGCTCGGCGACGTCGGACTCGCCACCCTCGCGCACGGAGACGACGACGCGGTTGCGCGTCACGTCGACGTACCAGCCCGGCAGCGCCGCCGGGTCGTCCGCGAGCGCGCCGTCGAGGGTCGCGCGCCAGGTCTCGAGGTCGGCGAGCGTGTGGTCCACGGTCACCGCGGTGGCGCCCTCGGCCCGCACCGCGCGGGCGTCGGCGGCGTCGGTGACGCCGACGTAGAGGACGTTCGCGGCGTCGTCGACCCAGGCGCCCGCGTAGTCGGCGCCCAGGCGACGCTCGAGCGCCGCCTCGGTACCCGCCGCGTCGGACTGGAAGGCGAGCCGCGTCCGTGCGTCCCGCGCGCTGAGGCCCAGGTCGCGCTGCAGCGCGCGCTCCAGGCCGGGGGTCGTCTTGGGGACAGCGCGCACCGTCGCGCGCTGGTCCTCGGGGGCGGGCGTGCCCGCGACGGCGTGCGTCGCGGCCGCGCCCGTCAGGAGCGTCGCGGCGGCGGTGACCGCGGCGATCCTCCTGCGGAGTGGTCGTGTCATGTCGTCCATTCCCTTCGCCGGGCCGGGCGGCCCGGTCGAGGGTCACGCTAGGGAGACCTCCGGCGCACGCCCAGATCACGATCAGGTCATACGCGGGCGCTATGTGCGGGTCCGCCCCTACGCGATCTCCACCGGGTGCTCGGCGCGCCAGCGCCGGTAGCGCGGCGAGCGCTGCACCGCGTCGCGGTGCGCCCCCGCGGCGGCGCGAGCGATCGCGTCCACCGGCAGACGCTCGGCCGCGTCACGGCGCCAGCCCACGTGGTGCGTCCAGCGCAGCGGAGCCCCGTCGAGGGCGACCGTCCGCACGCCCGGTGCGTCGAGCAGCACGGGCTGGACGAGCGCGACCGCGTGGCCGCCGCGCACCTGGTCGATGCACGACGTCCGGTCCGACTCCCCCATCGCCCGCGGCGTGAACCCCGCGCGTACGCACGCGCTCACGAAGCACCGCTCGAAGCAGCCGGTGCCCGGGGCCGTGAGCCACAGCGCGTCGGCGAGCTCGCCCAGCCCGACGGCGTCCCGCGCCGCGACCGGGTGGTACTCGTCGACGAGGACGAACACCGGGTCCGTCGAGACCGCCGTCCACACGAGGCCCCCGTCCGCCGGCGGGGCCGCGTCGCCGCACATGCCGACCAGCGCGACGTCGAGGGTCCCGCTCGCGAGCCGCTCCGCCGTCTCCTCGACGGACCACGACGTCGCCGTGGTGACGAGCAGGTCGTCGACCCCGAGCGCGGCGGGCAGCGCCGCGTGCAGGCGGCTCGCGAACAGCCCGCCGATCGCGGAGCTCACCGTCCCGACACGCACGGGCCCCGCCGTCGCCCGGTCCGACACGTGCCGCCGCGCGTCGTCGACGAGCGCGGTCATCGCGGGCAGCACGACGCGCGCGTGGCGCAGCACCAGCTCACCGAGCTCGGTCGGGCGCGCCCCCTGGCGGTCGCGCGTGAACACGCACCCGCCCAGCGTGCGGTCGATCCGGTTGAGCTGGGCGGTGAGAGCGGGCTGGGCGAGACCGAGCGACGCCGCCGCCTTCGTCACGCTGCCCGACTCGGCCACCACCACGATCATGCGCAGGTGACGCACCTCGAGGTCCATGCGACCTGAACGTATCGGTGCGGCACTGCCCTGTCTCGCGGCGGTCTCGCAGGCCTTCCGGACGGCTCAGCCGCATAGGCTGCCCCCGTGAGCGCCGACGACGACGCAGACGTCCCCTCGCCCCGGGTCCCGCGCGGGCGCGGCGGCCGCCGCCGTCAGGAGATCCTCGACGTCGCGGCGGCAGCGTTCGCGACGCGTGGCTACCACGGGGCGTCGCTCGCCGAGATCGCCGACGAGGTCGGGATCTCCGCGCCCGCGATCCTCCACCACTTCCGGACCAAGGAGGGGCTGCTCACCGCGCTCCTCCACGCGCGCGACGCCGAAGACGCGGACGGCGACGACGGTCCCGCCCGCGCGTCGTCCCGTCCGCACGGGCTCGCGTACCTCGACCACCTCGTCGACACGGTCGCGCGCAACGTCGCACGGCCGGGCATCACCCAGCTCTACGCGGTCCTGTCCGCCGAGGCCGTCACCGACGGGCACCCCGCGCAGCAGTGGTTCCGCGACCGCTACGTGGGCCTGCGCGCCCTGGTCGAGCGCGCGCTCGAGGAGGCCCTGGAGCGTGGCGAGGTGCCCGCGGGCACCGACGTCGAGCAGACCGCGGCGGCGATCGTCGCCGTCATGGACGGCCTCCAGGTCCAGTGGCTCCTGGACCCGGACCGCGTCGACATGGTCGCCGTGACGCGGCGCACGATCGACGCGCTGCTCGCCGCGCTCGGGGCGCCGCCCGCCGCCGGCACGTGACCCGGGTCCCGGCCAGCACCGGTACGGGGCGTCAGCCGACCGGGGTCAGGAAGCCGTCGCGCACGAGTCCCCGCACGGTCGGCAGCAGCTCGCCCGCGAGGTCCTCCGCCGGCACCTCGAAGAGCGCGGCGATCGCCCCGACGAGCTGCCCGACCGTGAGCTCGCCGTCGCTCGCCCCGACGAGCGCCGCGAGCCCCGTCGACGCCTGGACGGCCCGCCCGAACCCGTCGCCCTGGCGCAGCAGGACGACCGTGGGGTCGGGCGCTCCCGGCGTGTGGAACCGCTCCTCGGTCACGTCGGGCGCGACGGCGAGGCGCGCGCCCCCGAGCGCGGCGTCGTCGCGGGCCGTGAGCCAGTCGTGCGCGGCGAGCGCCGCCGCGAGGTGGCCCCCCAGCGGCTGGCGGACCGGCCCGGTGCGCTCCTCGAGCCGGCGCAGGGTGGGCCGGTCGCCGTCGAGCGGGCGCCGCAGGGTCACGATCCCGAACCCGACGGCCTCCACGTCGCGGGCCGCGAAGTCGTCGAGCCACGCGTCGTAGGCGGCGGCCCAGGCCCCGGGCTCCCGCTCCGGCGTCGTCCCGCCGTCGCGGATCCACGTCTCCGCGTACTCGGCCGGGTCCTGCACCTCGCGCTGGACCACCCAGCCGTCCAGCCCGGCCTCGTCGAGCCACGCCCCGACGCGCTCGTCCCACGGGACGCCACGGCGGTGCTCCCAGTTGCCGAGGAGCTGGGCCACCCCGCCCGGCGCGAGCACCGCGCCGACACCTGTCACGAGGTCGCGCACGACGTCGTCGCCCGCGCGCCCGCCGTCGCGGTACTCGTACGCGGGCAGCGCGTCCACCCCGCCGCCCCCGCCGCGCGGAGTGATGACGAACGGCGGGTTCGACACGACGAGGTCGAACCGCTCGCCCGCCACCGGCTCGAGCATCGACCCCGCGCGGAGCTCGATCGGTGCGCCGGACGCCGCCGTGTTGACCGCCGCGTTGAACGCCGCGAAGCCGAGGGCCCGGCGCGAGATGTCGGTGCCGACGACCGACCCTGCGTGCCGCGCGGCGTGCAGGGCCTGGATCCCGCAGCCCGTCCCGAGGTCGAGCACGCGCCCGACCGGGGTGCGGACCGTCACCTGCGCGAGCGTCAGGGACGCCCCGCCCGCGCCGAGCACGTGGTCCGGCGCGAGCCGGTGGCCCGTCGCGAGCTCGCCCAGGTCCGAGGACAGCCACCACGTCACCGGGCCCGCCGCGTCCGACGCCGCGTACGGCCGCAGGTCCACGACGGCCCGCACGGCGTCGTCGTCGGCTGCGCCCGCGGCCTCGACCAGACCGAGCCGCCGGGCGCCGTCGACCCCCGTGCTCCCGAGGGCGGCGTCGAGCGCGGCACGCGGGACGTCGTCGCCCAGGAGGAACAACGCCGCCAGCGCGGCCGTCGGATCGTCGTCGCGTCCCCGCAGCGCGCGCCGCGCGGGCACGGCCTGCTCGCGGTGCAACGCAGCCGACGCGACCGGGCCGAGCACCCGCTCGACGCCGTCGACCGTGAACCCGGCCGCTGCGAGGTCCGCGCGCAGCGTCGCCGCCGCTGCCCCGAGCTCCGCCGGCGTCAGGCCCGCGCCGGGCGGGGCCGGGCTCACGACGGCGTCCGGTGCGGCGGGCAGGGAGGAGGCAGGTGCGGCGTCGGCAGGAGGCATGGGTCCATCCTGGCGGATCCGCGCGGGGAGAGCCGGTCCGGCGCCGGACGCACCGGACCCCGGCGCGCCGAGGCGGGCCGGGGTCCGGGTGGGAGCAGGGGACGTCAGCAGTTCTGCGTGCCGTACACCGCGACGTTCTGGGCGGAGGTCTGGAACGACTCGTCGGTCATGAGCGACGTGATGGAGGACAGGTCGGCGCTGGCCGGGTCGTCCACGGCGGTCTCGAGCGTGTCGGTGAGCTGGCGGAACACGCCCGTGACCGTGTCCCAGTCGCCGCTGATCTCGGCGGGGGCCTCAGCAGCCTCGAGGGACGCGGTGAACGTCTCGAACTCGGTGACGGCGGCGGCCGGGTCGCTGGAGTCGATCGAGCCGAGCGTGCTCTGGGCGTCGAGGAGCGTCTGGTAGGCGGTGCAGAAGTCGCCCGACGCCTCGGCGTCGCCGGTCTCCTCCTCCGTGGCGTCCTCCGACTCGGTCGTGTCGGTGGACTCGTCCTCGGCCGGGGTCGTCTCCTCCGACGCGGTCGTCTCGGAGTCGGTGCTCGCGTCGTCGCCCGAGCCGCCGCAGGCGGCGAGGCCGAGCACGAGAAGGGCGCTCGTCGCGAGGGCGGTCGTGGTCTTCGTGATCGTCAGTCGGTTGCGCATGTGCCCCATGGTTTCCCATGGCGACGCCTCGCGCGCCCTCAAACCGCCGAGGTGGGGACCGCTCCCCATGTGGCGAGCGCCACGGGGTGAAAGGCCGCAGTGACCCGGTCAGCGGGTGCAGCCCGCCCGGAAGTAGTCCGTGACGGCCTGCGACGACGACGTGAGCGCGCCGGTGTCGATGCGGCGCCCGACGCGGTCGATCGCCCGGGACAGCTCGCCCGTGTCGCGCGCGCCGGTCGCCTCGACCTCGTCGGCGATCATCGTGAGATAGGTCGTCACGACGGCCCAGTCGCGCGCGATCTCGCCCGGTGGTGTGGCCCCGGCGAGCGCGTCCCGCGCCGTCGTGAAGCCCTCGACCAGCGCCTCGGGGTGCTCGACGGTGAGATTGACCTGCGCCTTGGCCGCGGCCCCCCACGCGACCTCGGCGTCCCGGCAGACCGGGTCGACGGCGGTCGCGGCGGCGGGGTCCGCCGTCGTGCCCTCGGCCTCGTCCCCCGGCTGGGCCGCCCCGTCGTCGGGCGCGGCCCCCGGGGTGTCGTCGGCGCCGTCGTCGTCCACCGGGGCGCCGTCCCCGCCCTCGGACGCGGCGGGCGGGGACGGCACGGCGGCCGGGGCGGCGTCGGGCAACGACACGACGTCGAACGCCCCGCTCGCGACGACGGCGAGGCACAGCCCGGCGACGACGGCGAGGACCGCGGCATGGGCCACGACGCGCACCGGTGATTGCATGGCCCCTATGATGACGCCTCGCGCGCGCGAGGCGAACCCCGCGAGCCGTCCTGGCCCGCGGGGTCCCGACCGCCCGCCGGACGGCGGCCCGTCGTCAGCCCATCGTGTTGACGATGAGCCCGATGTGGGTGAAGAAGTTCATGGCGCCGAACAGCAGGAACGCCACCCCGGACAGCCCCCAGGCCCAGCCGATGACGGTCCGCACGACACGGCGCCCCCAGCGCACCGCGAACGGGAAGAGGATCGCCCCCACCCCGACGAGCGCGATGAGCCCCGACATGAAGATCGCCTCGACGAGCGGGTAGGCGGCGAACGCACCCGAGATGGGCTCCTCCGGCGGCGCGGCGAAGAGCTGGTACGTGACGCCCGCGACCGCGATGGCGACGAGCCCGAGGCCCATGCCGAGCACGAACACCGAGACCGGGCGGGCCACGGCCTGCAGGTGCTCCGTCGCGTCCGCGCGCTCGAGCGCAGCCCGGCCGCGCGTCCACAGGTAGAACGCCGCCGCGAGCAGCAGCACGCCGAACGCGAGGCTCGTCTCGCCGAAGATGATGTTGTCGAACGGGAAGCCGCCCGCGGCGAGCGGCCACGTGAGCGTCATGTGCAGACCCGTCGCCGTGAGGATCGTGCCGAGCACGCCGAACGCGAGCGACCACCCCTCGACGACGACCTTCCCCGGCGACCGGAGCAGCTCACGGCCGAGCATGACGAGCAGGATCAGCCCGGCGCCGACGGCGACGGACATCACGGTGTTGTACGTGGGCATCTGCGCCCAGTCGATGACGAGCCCCTCGGCGGCGACCATCTCTGTCCACTCCTCGTTCGTTCCCACGGACCGCAGTCACGGCCCGAGAGCGATAACCATACGTGCGTATAGGTTATTCCGCGGGGCCCTCGCGCCCCCACGCGCGCTCGGTCGCCCAGGGTGAGCGCAGACCGGGGCGAGTCGAAGCAGGTCGGGGTGGGTGGTGGTGCCGCGTCGTGGTCGGGCCTGGACGAGGGATCGTCCGGAGTGAGCTTGCGAACGCAGGACGATCCCGACCGAAAACACGGGAGCCGCGAGGAACGAGCGGCGGATGGTCGACGCGGCACCACCACCCACCCCGACCACCCAGGGCGACCACACGCCGTCGGGCACGGTGACCACGTCTCTACCTCGTCGGGCTCCGGGCGCGCGGCGACGGCCTCACTACGATGGCCCCGTGGACGACGGAGCGGGCACCATCGACCGGGCGGCGCGGCGCGACGAGGAGAGCGCCGCGGCCGGGGCGACGCGCGGGACGGTCCACGACCCGGCGCACGGCGCGCGCGCGACGGTGCAGGGGCGCAGCGCGCAGCGGCAGCGCGCGATGGTGGAGGCGGCGGCGCACCTGCTCATCGAGGAGGGCTTCGGCGCCGTGACCCACCGCCAGGTGGCGCGGGCGGCGGGCGTGCCGCAGGGCTCGGCGTCGTACTACTTCCCGACGAGCGCGTCGCTGGTCTCGACGGCGGTCGAGGCCGCGGAGGACGTGCGCGCGACGGCCGCGCAGCAGCGGGCGGACGCGCTGTCGCGGGAACCTCGTTCGAGCACGGCGACGGCGCGCGAGCTGATCGAGACCTTGTACGCGCCGCACGTGGACGACACGGTGGTCGACGTGCGGCTGGACCCGATGCTCACGGCGATGCGCGACCCTGCGCTGCGGCCGATCATGCGGGCGTCGCGCCCGCGTCTGCTCGCGGCGGCGCGGACCGTGCTGGACGCGTCGGGGCACGCGCACGTGACGGACGTCGACCTGGTGGCGCACGTCGTCGACGCAGCGCTGCTCTCCGCGGCGGCGGCGGAGGACGGGCGCGTCCTGGACCACGCGACGGAGACGGTCGCGCGCTTCCTGGACCACTGGCACTGAGGCCACAGACTTACTTACCGGTTATTCAGTTTTACCGGTAGAGTGGCCGCGCCCGGGCTCCCGAGCGCGTCGGTGGCGACCCGCCCGACATGCACCGCCCCGGGGAACCGTCGCCGTCGCCGTGGAAGGACCGTCCGTGAGCACCCTCCCCTACCTCGACCCCGCTCTGCCCGTGGCCGACCGCGTCGAGGACCTCCTCGCGCGGATGACGCTCCCCGAGAAGGTCGGGCAGATGCTGCAGCTCGACGCGCGCGACGGCGTCGGGCCGGCGGTCCTGGACAAGCACGCCGGGTCGCTGCTGCACACGTCCCCGCAGAACGTGGTCGAGGCCCACGCGCTCACCGGGCAGACCCGCCTCGGCATCCCCCTGCTCGTCGCCGAGGACTGCATCCACGGCCACTCCTTCTGGGTCGGCGCGACGATCTTCCCCACGCAGCTCGGCATGGCCGCCACGTGGGACCCCGAGCTCGTCGAGCGGGTCGCCCGCGCCACGGCGGTCGAGGTCGCCGCGACCGGCATCCACTGGACGTTCTCCCCCGTGCTGTGCATCGCGCGCGACCTGCGCTGGGGGCGCGTCGACGAGACGTTCGGCGAGGACCCGTACCTCATCGGCGAGCTCGCGTCGGCGATGGTGCGCGGGTACCAGGGCGACGGCCTCGCGGACCCGACCGGGATCCTCGCGACCGCCAAGCACTTCGCCGGCTACTCCGAGACGCAGGGCGGCCGCGACGCGAGCGAGGCCGACATCTCGCCGCGCAAGCTCCGGTCCTGGTTCCTGCCCCCGTTCGAGCGCGTCGCGCGCGAGGGCTGCGCGACGTTCATGCTCGGCTACCAGTCCATGGACGGCGTGCCCGTCACCGTCAACGGCTGGCTGCTCGACGACGTCCTGCGCGGCGAGTGGGGCTACACCGGCACGCTCGTCACCGACTGGGACAACGTCGGCCGCATGGTCTGGGAGCAGCACATCCAGCCCGACTACGTGCACGCCTCGGCCGCCGCCGTGCGCGCGGGCAACGACATGATCATGACCACGCCGAAGTTCTTCGAGGGCGCGCTCGAGGCGGTCGCCCGCGGCCTCGTCGAGGAGACCGCGATCGACGCAGCCGTGCGCCGCATCCTCACGCTCAAGTTCCGGCTCGGCCTGTTCGAGGACCCGCGTCGTCCCGACGTCGCACGCCAGGAGGCCGTCATCGCCTCGGCGGAGCACACCGCCGTCAACCTCGAGGTCGCGCGGCGCTCGCTCGTCCTGCTCGCGAACGACGGCACGCTCCCCTTCACGGGCGGGCGCACGGTCGCCGTCGTCGGGCCCAACGCGGACGACGACCACACCCAGCTCGGCGACTGGGCCGGCGCGTCGGGCCAGGCCGACTGGCTGCCCGACGGCCACCCGCGCGAGATGACCACGACCGTCCTCGACGGCTTCCGCGCCCTCGTCCCCGAGGGCTGGACGGTCACGCACGCGCGCGGCGCCGACATCCTCACGCTCGAGCCCGACCCGGAGGGCGAGCTGTTCCCCGACGGGCAGCCGCGCCCGCAGGTCGTCGTGCCCGCCGAGCCCGACGACGCGCTGATCGCCGAGGCCGTGGCCGCGGCGCGCGACGCGGACCTCGTCGTCGCCGTCGTCGGCGACCGGATCGAGCTCGTCGGCGAGGGCAAGTCGACCGCGACGCTCGAGCTCGTCGGCGGCCAGGTCGCCCTGCTCGACGCGCTCGTCGCGACCGGCACCCCCGTCGTGGTCGTCGTCGTCGCGTCCAAGCCGCTCGTGCTCCCGCCGTCCGCCCACGCTGCGGCCGCGATCGTCTGGACCGCGAACCCGGGCATGCGCGGCGGGCAGGCCGTGGCCGAGCTCGTGCTGGGGCAGATCGAGCCCGAGGGCCGGCTCCCGATCTCCTTCGCGCGCCACGCCGGCCAGCAGCCCACGTACTACAACGTGGTCCGCGGCCAGCACGGCGACCGGTACGCCGACCTCACCCAGCGCCCCGCCTTCGCCTTCGGTGACGGCCTGAGCTACACGACGGTGGAGTACGCGGACCTGCGCGTCCTCGGCTCGGTGCACGGTCCCGACGACGTCGTCCGTGCCCAGGTCACGCTGACCAACACCGGGACGCGGCCCGTCCGCGAGACCGTGCAGGTCTACGTGAGCGACACGGTCACGTCCGTGACGTGGGCGGAGAAGGAGCTCAAGGCGTACCGGAAGGTCGCGCTCGCGCCCGGCGAGTCCGCCGTCGTCGACCTCGAGGTACCCGTCGCGGACTGCACGCTCGTCGACGCGCAGGGTCACCGGGTCGTCGAGCCGGGCGAGTTCGAGCTCCGCGTCGGCCCGTCGTCCCGCGAGGACGCGCTCCTGCGCGTGCCCTTCACCGTCAAGGGCTGAGAGCGGACCCGGTCCGCGAGACCGGCACGACGACGCCCGGGCCGTGGAAGGCCCGGGCGTCGTCGTGCGCTGGTCCGCGGCGGGTCAGGCGCCGGTCGCGACCCGCTCCGGCTCGACCGACGACTCCTCGCGGTCGACCCGCGCCGCCCGCAGGCGGGACAGGATCACCGCGCCGAAGGCGATCGCCGCGGCGACCACGGCGATGCCGATGCGCAGCGCATGGTTCGCGTCCTCCGGCACGCTCATGAGCACCACCGCGGGCGCGATGAGCACGGACACGAGGTTCATGACCTTGATGAGCGGGTTGATCGCCGGGCCCGCCGTGTCCTTGAACGGGTCGCCGACGGTGTCGCCGATGACGGTCGCCGCGTGCGCCTCGGAGCCCTTGCCGCCGTACGCGCCGTCCTCGACGATCTTCTTCGCGTTGTCCCACGCACCGCCCGAGTTGGCGAGGAAGACCGCCATGAGCACGCCCGCGCCGATCGCCCCGGCGAGGAAGCCGGCGAGCGGGCCGACGCCCAGGCCGAACCCGACCGCGATGGGCGCGAACGCGGCGAGCAGACCCGGAGTCGCGAGCTCGCGCAGCGAGTCGCGCGTGCAGATGTCCACGACCTTGCCGTACTCCGGGCGCTCCTGGAACGTCATGATCCCGGGGTGCTCGCGGAACTGGCGGCGCACCTCGAAGACGATCGCCCCGGCGGCCCGTGTCACGGCGTCGATCGCGAGGCCGGAGAAGAGGAAGACCGTCGCGGCGCCGAGGATCACGCCCACGAGCGTGATCGGCGAGATGATCTCGTAGTCGAGCATCGCCGTGACGAGGCCGCTCCCGACCGTCTGGACGTCCGCCATCGCGTGGCTCACGGCGTCGGCGTACGACCCGAAGAGCGCGGTCGCGGCGAGGACCGCCGTCGTGATCGCGATGCCCTTGGTGATGGCCTTCGTCGTGTTCCCGACGGCGTCGAGGTCCGTGAGGATCTGCGCCGCCTCCGGGTCGCCGTCGCCCGACTCGCCGACCGACATCTCGTAGATGCCCTGCGCGTTGTCGGAGACCGGGCCGAACGTGTCCATCGCGACGATGACGCCGACCGTGGTGAGCAGCCCGCACCCGGCGAGCGCCACGAGGAACAGCGCGAGCCACACCGAGCCGCCCGCGAGGAGGAACAGGCCGCAGATCGCGGCGGCGATCACGCCCGCCGTGTACACCGCGGACTCGAACCCGACGCCGATGCCGGACAGGACGACCGTCGCCGCACCCGTCCGGGAGGTGGCCGCCACGTGCAGGGTCGGCTTCGACGTCGTGCCGGTGAAGTAGCCCGTGATCCACAGGATGATGCCCGCGAGGACGATGCCGATGACGACCGCGAGGCTCGCGACGACGCGCGGGTCGGCCGCGAGGCCGGACAGGTCGCCGAGGTCCGCGGTGCCGTCGAGCGCCGCGAACGACGACGGCAGGTAGACGAACGCCGCGACCGCGGCGAGCACGGCACCGATGAGCGCGGACAGGTAGAAGCCGCGATAGATGGCCTTGAGCCCGTTCTCCTGGCCCCGCACGCGCGTGATGAAGACGCCGAGCACCGCGACGAGCGCGCCGATCGCCGTGACGACGAGCGGGAAGACGAGGCCCTCCTCGCCCATCGCCGCCTTGCCGAGGATGAGCGCGGCGACGAGCGTCACGGCGTACGACTCGAAGAGGTCGGCGGCCATCCCGGCGCAGTCGCCGACGTTGTCGCCCACGTTGTCCGCGATCGTCGCCGCGTTGCGCGGGTCGTCCTCGGGGATGCCCTGCTCGACCTTGCCGACCAGGTCCGCGCCGACGTCGGCCGCCTTGGTGAAGATGCCGCCGCCGACGCGCATGAACATGGCGAGCAGCGCGGCGCCGAAGCCGAAGCCCTCGAGCACGGCCGGGGCGTCGCCCTTGTAGATCAGCACGACCCCCGCGGCGCCGAGCAGGCCGAGGCCGACGACCGACATGCCCACGACGCCGCCCGTCCGGAACGCGATGCGCGCGCCCTCGGTGCGTCCGCCGGGCCGGGTCGCGGCCGACGCGACGCGCACGTTGGCGCGCACCGCGAGCCACATGCCGAGGTAGCCGATCGCTGCCGAGAACCCGGCACCGACGAGGAACGCGACCGAGCGCCCGACGCGGATGCCGCCGTCACCGGGCAGCAGGAACAGCAGGCCGAACACGATCACCGCGAACAGCGCGAGCGTGCGGAACTGGCGGCTCAGGTAGGCCCCGGCGCCCTCCTGCACGGCCTGAGCGATGTCCTGCATCTTCGCCGTGCCGTCCTCCGCGGCGAGGACCTGTCTGCGCAGGACGAACGCGAAGACCAGCGCCACGAGCGCGATCACCGCGATGACGGTGACGATGGTGAGACTTTCCGAACCGAGCGTGAGCATCCGTCCTCCTTGACGAACCGCGCGACCGTCGCGCCGGTCCCCTGCCGGAGCGATGGGGGTGAGTCTACGCACGTGTGGCGCACGTCACGACCACTCGTGCAGGACGTCACAAACGTGGCGCGCCGACCGGCCCTGGGCCGCACTGAACCGCGCTCTCCCGCCACCCCAACGAAACGCTCGACCCCGTCGTTGAGAAGGACAAGAGTGGTTCCACGAGCGGGGGAGGCGGTCGCGATGGCGCGATGGGAAGAGGTGCTGGACGAGATCGTCCGCACGCGGCGACGCGCCCTGGTGGGCTACGCCTATCTGCTGACGGGAGACGTCACGGAGGCGGAGGACCTCGTGCAGGACGCCCTGTTCCGGACGTTCCGGCGGGGCCGCGCGGCGACCGACTTCGCTCTCGCCGAGAGCTACGTCCGGCGCGCGGTCCTCAGCGGGTTCCTCGACGGCACCCGACGGCGGCGGCGCTGGGACGGCGTGCGCCACCTCCTCGCCCCGCCCGACCCGGCCGACCGCGTCGAACCGGTCGTCGAGGCGCGCGTCGACGTCGTCGAGGCGCTCGGCGTGCTGGCTCCCCGCGAGCGCGCGTGCGTCGTCCTGCGCCACTTCTCCGACCTCACCGTCCGGGATGTCGCGGAACGGCTCTCGCTGAGCGAGGGCACCGTCAAGCGGTACCTGAGCGACGCGAACGCCAAGCTCGCGGCACGGCTCGGCCCGCTGCGCGTCGCCGACGACGACCTGCCCGTCACGCCTCCCGTCCGCGGGACCGCCCCGTCCACCCCGTCCGCCCCGTCCGCCCCTGGAGGTGCGCGATGAACCGCCCCACGAACCCCGGCCCCGTCGACCTCGACGTCGTGCTGCGGTCGGTCGCCGACGAGGTGGTCCCCCAGACCGACGACGCGACCTCTGCCGGTCTCGTCCGCGACGGCGTCCGCCACGTCCGCCGTCGCCGTGCCGTCCTGGTCGGCGCGGCCGCCGTGCTCGCCGTCGCCGCCGCGGGCGTCGGCGCGAACGCCCTGCTCGCCGAGGAGCCTCGCCCCGTCCTGCCCGCTCCCGCCCCGAGCCCCGAGCCCACGCCGAGCCCTGCACCCACCCACCGGGCCGCGTTCCCCTCGCCCGTCACGACCGACGCGCTCCGGTGCGGCGAGCCCGCACCCGCCGCGACGGGCGCGGCCCTGCTCGCGACGGCGTCGGTCGACCCCGCCGCCGTCACCGTCGCGTCCTCGGACCTCGTCGAGGTCCCGGGCCGCGTGTCCGTCGACGCCGCCGCGCGCGTGAGCGCCGTGGACCCGACCGGGCTCACCGGGTACGTCGTCGTGCAGGACGGGCTCGTCGTGTCGTCCGTGACCCCCACGAACCTCGACGGCGCGGCGCCGGTCGACCTCGCCGAGGGCGACGTGCTCGACCTCACCACGTCGGTCGACTCGTTCGCCTCGTGCGACCCCGCCGGCGTCACGGAGCACTCGCCGTCGCTCCTGCCGGGCGACTACGAGCTCGCGGTCGTCGTCCCCTGGGTCGTGTCGTCGTACGCGCTGGAGCGCGACGGCGCCTGGGGCGAGCCCGTGACCGCCGCCACCGGGCCGGGCGAGCCGCTGTTCGACGGTTGGCTCGTGACGCCGTCGGTCCCGTTCACGGTCTCGGCCGCCCCCGACGCGGAGCCTCCGGCGACCCCGGCGACCCCCGACCCCGTACCCGGGGCCTTCACCGGCCCGACGACGACGTTCCCCGGCGCGCCGTCGTACGAGGACCTCCAGTGCGGCATGCCCGCCCCGTCCCCGACCGGCGACGAGCTCCTCGCACGGCTCGAGACCCCGGGAGCCCTCTCGGTGGCGAGCGGGACCGAGGCCACCCTCGCCGCCCGGCTCGCCGGGCTCCCCACGGCGCGCACCGAGACGGTCGACTTCCGCTGGCTCCGTGCGTACGTCGTCGCCCAGGACGGGACCATCGTCAGCTCGACCGTACCGGCCACCGACTCCGAGGCGTACGCCGTCCTCGAGCCGGGCGCGACCGAGCAGCTCGACCACGCCGTCACCATCGCGGTGGCGTGCGAGTGGGGAATGCCCTCGGACGCGTCCCTGCCGCCGGGCGAGTACACGGTGCAGGTCGTGCACCCGTGGATGATCACGCGGTACTCGCTCCAGCAGGTCGACGGGTCGTGGGGTGCCGAGACCACGGGTGGGGGCCTCTACAAGGGCTGGCTCGTCTCGGCACCGGTCCGGCTGACGATCACCTGACCCGACGCCGATCCGGGCCGGTCAGGGCCGGTCAGATCCGGGCGTGCCCGTGCGGTGCGCCCGGCGTGCGCCGCTGGGTGCGGTGACCGCCCGCCGCGAGTCGCGCGACGACGTCGGGCCGGGTGAGCGGGAACAGGTGCCCCTCGCCCGCGAGCCCGACGCGCGGGACGGCGAGCCGGTCGGACAGCTCCCGCTGCTGGCGCAGGAACCGCGCGCTCCCGCGCAGACCCGTGACGAGCAACGGGTCCGCCGCCGTGGACAGGGAGCGCCCTGAGTCGAGCAGCGCGCGCACGCGCGGCGCCTGCTCCCAGCTCGCGAACCACTCGTGGGCGAGCATCGTCCAGGTGCTCGCGCTCCCGTAGCGCACCCGCGCCACGTCGCGCGGGAGCGGGTCCGGGCGGCGGGCGACGACCCGCACCGCCCCGCGCCGCAGGGCCGGTCCGGCCGTCGCGAGCGCGCTGCCGACCAGCGCAGCCAGCGCGTCCCCCGCCCGGGCGGTCGGCCGCCCCGGGTGCAGGGCCGGGAGGTGTGGCTCCCACGGGCTCGTCGGGTCGAGGAGGACGAGGCGACGCACCTCGTCCGGGTGCAGCAGCGCCCACTCCAGCGCGGCGAGCCCGCCCACGGAGTGCCCCACGAGGCCCACCGGTCCGGAGCCGTCGACCCGCAGGGTCGTCCGCACCGCGTCGACCGGCCCGGTGACGGGCGTGCGCCACGCGTCGAGGACGCGAACGTCGTCGGTCCCGGCGACGACGCGGAGCTCGTCCGCGAGCGGTGCGGAGTCCTCGGGCGTCAGCGCCAGCCCGGGCAGGATGACCCAGGTCGACGCGCGGTCCGGCGCGTCCGCTCCTCGGCCTGCGCTCACGGACCCACCCTAGGGAGCGGACCCGCGCCCCGCGCGGTACAACGTTTCGCGGGCGCCGCTCGTCTCAGGGTGCGACAGGACGAACGCACCCGCGCCGTCCCAGCTCGAGGAGGACCGTGCGACCAGCGACCGGCCAGGACCGCCCCGACGACGACCCGCTCACGGTGCTCGTGCGGGACCGCGGCAGCGCGCTCGTGGGCTACGCGTACCTCCTCACCGGGGACGTCCCCGCCGCCGAGGACCTCGCGCAGGAGGCCGTGGTCCGCGTGTTCGTCCGGTCCCGCCGCCACCGGTGGCCCGACGCTCCCGAGTCGTACGTGCGCCGCGCCATCCTCTCGCTGTACGTCGACGGGAACCGGCGCACCCGGCGCTGGCGCGACGTCGAGCACCTCGTCGCCGTTCCCCCGCACCGGGACGGACCGGCGGACGCCGCCGGCACGTCCACGGCGATCGTCAGCGCACCGTTCGAGGTCGTCGTCGGGTGACTCTTCTCGGCAGCGGCCCGGGGTGACGACCCGCCGTGGGTGATGATGGGCGGGTGACCTCACCGACCACGCCCGCCGTGACCGATCCGACCCTGCACGACCGCGCGCTCGCGCACGCCAACGACCTGGCGACGTTCGTCGAGGCGTCCCCGTCGTCGTACCACGCGGCCCACGAGGTCGCTCGTCGCCTGGAGGCCGTCGGCTTCGAGCGGCTCGACGAGACGGCGGCGTGGCCGTCGGCTCCCACCGGCGGGGCCGGATCCCCGGGCGGGCGGTACGTCGTCGTGCGCGACGGCGCGGTGATCGCCTGGGCGGTCCCGGCCGGCGCGACCGCCACGACGCCGTTCGCGGTCCTCGGCGCGCACACCGACTCGCCCGGCTTCAAGCTCAAGCCGCGGCCCGGCGTCGTGCGCGAGGGCTGGTGGCAGGCGGGCGTCGAGGTCTACGGCGGCCCGCTGCTCAACTCGTGGCTCGACCGCGAGCTCGAGCTCGCCGGGCGCCTGGTGACGTCCGACGGCGAGGAGCACCTCGTGCGCACCGGCCCGCTCCTGCGCGTCCCGCAGCTCGCGATCCACCTCGACCGTGCCGCGAACGACGGGCTCGCGCTCGACAAGCAGCAGCACACGCAGCCGGTGTGGGGGCTGGCCTCGGCGGCCGGCCCGGCGGGGTCCGACGCGGTGGGTGCGGGGGCCGGGCCGGGTGGCGGCGACGTGGTCGCCGAGCTCGCGCACCACGCGGGCGTCCGGGCGAGCGAGGTCGCGGGCTACGACGTCGTCGTCGCGGACACGCAGTCGCCGCGCGTGTTCGGCGCGCACGGCGCGTTCCTCGCGTCGGGCCGCCTCGACAACCTGCTCTCCGTGCACGCCGGGCTCGTCGCGCTGCTCGAGGTCGCCAGGACGCCGGACGCCCCTGTCGACGGCGACGTGATCCCCGTGCTCGCGGCGTTCGACCACGAGGAGATCGGGTCCGAGTCACGCTCCGGCGCGTCGGGACCGTTCCTCGCTGACGTGCTCGACCGGATCGCGGCCGGCCTCGGCGCGACGGAGGAGGAGCGGCACCGCCAGCTCGCGGCGTCGCTGTGCGTGTCGAGCGACGTCGGGCACTCCGTGCACCCCAACTACCCGGAGCGTCACGACCCCGCGAACCGGCCGCTCGCGGGCGGCGGGCCGATCCTCAAGATCAACGCGAACCAGCGGTACACGACCGACGCGCACGGCGCGGCGGCCTGGTCCCGGGCCTGCGCGCGGGCGGGCGTGCCGAGCCAGGAGTTCGTGTCCAAGAACACCGTGCCCTGCGGCTCGACGATCGGCCCGCTCACCGCGACCCGCCTGGGCATCCGCACGGTCGACGTCGGCGTCCCCATCCTCTCGATGCACTCCGCGCGCGAGCTGACGGCGGTCGTCGACCCGTGGTACCTCGCCCGCGCGGTTGCGGAGGTCTTCCGCGGCTGAGCCACGCCCCACCGTTGAGTGCGGGATGCTTGTCGTCGCACGGGGCCTTCGGCTGCACCTGTCCCGCACTCAGCGGTGAGGGCGGCGCGTCGCCCGGTTGCGGACGCCGCGCAGCATCTTCTGCGTCATGAGGAAGCTCACCGGCTGTACCGCCTCGACCATGGCCCGGCCCACGACGCCGAGCGGGAGATAGCGCTCGCGGACCAGCAGGCGTGAGCGCGGCACGCCGTCCTCGCCCGGCGGCAGCGGGCGGACGACGAACGCCCACGAGAACCGGAACGGCATCGTGTCCGGCTGTCCCGGTCCGGGCGAGCCGAGCAGCACGAGGTGCGAGCCCTGCTCCAGGAGCGCGACGCGCAGCACGGCCTCGTCGGCGAGGTGGACGTCGTCGCCCACGGCCAGGCCCTGCCAGCGCTCCTCGATCGCGTCGGCGCTGTGGATGTCCAGGCCGACCAGGTTCTCCAGGGCGTCGTACGAGTAGAAGCCCCCGCGGCCCTGACCTAGCTGCACGAGCCACGGCCACACGTCCGCCGGCGGCGCATCGACCGTGACGGCCCGCGTCGCGACGACGGCGCGCGCGTCCGGCACGAGGTCGTCGCCCGGGAGCACGCACTCGTGCTCGCCCTCCCACGTGCCCCAGGTCTGGGTCATGCGCCGGGTGAGCAGGAGCGCCCCGACGGCGAGCGCCGTCGTCGCCACGACCCGGACCCCGCGTACCGCTCCCATGCGTCGATCCTCGGCCGCGGGGCACGTGCCGCGCGAGGGCCGGAGGTCCCGAGCACGGCCGCCGTCGGCCGAAGGACGGGCCGGAGGTGGGAGACTCGGAGGCGTGCCGCACGCCCCCTCCCCCGCCTCCCTGCGACCGACGAGCGCGGCCCTGCTCGACGTGCTGCGCGCGGGCGGGCGGCGCGACGAGCGGCTGCTGCACGTGCGCGAGCTGCCCGCGCGGGAGGGCACGCAGGCCGACTGGCCGGGCTGGGCCGACACGTCGCTCGTCGCGGGGTACCGCACGCTCGGCGTCGACCGCCCGTGGGAGCACCAGGTCGTCGCGGCCGACGCCGCGTGGTCGGGCCGGCACGTCGCTCTCGCCACGTCCACGGGGTCCGGCAAGTCGCTCGCGTTCTGGCTGCCCGCGCTCACGTCGGTGCGGGCCGACGCCGCCGCGCGCGTCCTCGACCCCGGCCGCATCGAGTCGGTCGCACGCCGTGGCTCCGTGCTCTACCTCTCCCCCACCAAGGCGCTCGCCGCGGACCAGCTCGCGGGGCTCCAGCGGCTGCTCGACGCCGCGGGGACGCGCGACGTGCGGGTCGCGACGTGCGACGGCGACACCGGGCAGGACGAGCGGCGCTGGGTCCGCGAGCACGCCGACGTGGTGCTGACCAACCCCGACTTCCTGCACTTCGCGCTCCTGCCGTACCACCGCGGCTGGTCGCGGCTGCTGCGCGACCTGCGCTACGTCGTCGTCGACGAGGGCCACGCCTACCGCGGGGTGTTCGGCGCGCACGTCTCCCTCGTCCTGCGACGCCTGCGGCGCCTCGCCGCCCACTATGCGCGCGAGGGCGACCGGCCGCCGACGTTCGTCGTCGCGTCGGCCACGACCGCCGACCCCGCGACGAGCGCCGCGCGGCTCGTGGGGGTCGAGCCCGACGACGTCGTGACCGTCTCTCAGGACACCTCGCCCGCGGGGCGCAAGACGTTCGCGCTGTGGGAGCCGCCCGTCGTCGTGGGCTTCGACGCGTCGTCCACGGCCGGACCCTCCGACGCGCCCGCCGAGGGCCGCGAGGACGACCCGACCGTCCCGACGACGGTCGACGCCGCGGCGGAGCACCCGCGACGCAGCGCGACCGCCGAGGCCGCCGACCTCCTGGCGGACCTCGTCATCGCGGGGGCGCGCACGCTCGCGTTCACGCGCTCACGCCGGGGCGCGGAGTCGGTCGCGGTCCAGACGCAGGACAGCGTGCGCGTCGTCGACCCGCGGCTCGTGCGACGCGTCGCCGCCTACCGGGGCGGCTACCTGCCCGAGGAGCGGCGCGAGCTGGAGGACGCCGTGCGCACGGGCGACGTCCTGGGCCTCGCGACGACCAACGCGCTCGAGCTCGGCGTGGACATCTCCGGGCTCGACGCCGTCCTCATCGCGGGGTGGCCGGGCACCCGCATGTCGGTGTGGCAGCAGGCAGGCCGTGCCGGGCGCGCGGGCGCCGACGGCCTCGTGGCGTTCGTCGCGCGCGAGGACCCGCTCGACACCTTCCTCGTGCACCACCCCGAGGCGGTGTTCGACGCCCCGCTCGAGGCGACCGTGTTCGACCCCGCGAACCCCTACGTCCTCGCGCCACACCTGTGCGCGGCCGCGGCCGAGAACCCGTTGCGCTCCGACGACCTCGCGGCGTTCGGCGACCCCGCGGCGGTGCGCGGGCTGCTCGACGTGCTCGTCGCTCGCGGCGCGCTGCGCCGTCGCGCGTCCGGCTGGTACTGGACGCACGCGCAGCCCGCGTCGGGCATGACGGACCTGCGCGGCTCGGGCGGCGCGCCCGTACGGGTCGCCGAGGCCCGCACCGGCCGGTTGCTCGGCACGGTCGACGCCGCGTCCGCGGACGGGTCCGTGCACGACGGCGCCGTGTACGTCCACCAGGGCCGCACCTACGTCGTCGAGCACCTCGACCTGACCGACCACGTCGCGCTCGTGCGGCGCCAGGACGTCGACCACGGGACGTGGTCGCGGTCCACCACGTCCA
Source organism: Cellulosimicrobium sp. SH8 (assembly GCF_025818875.1). Taxonomy (NCBI): domain Bacteria; kingdom Bacillati; phylum Actinomycetota; class Actinomycetes; order Micrococcales; family Promicromonosporaceae; genus Cellulosimicrobium; species Cellulosimicrobium sp. SH8. Next base: position 59,109 of record NZ_JAMXMH010000002.1, read on the forward strand.
TCACGATCGTCGACGAGCCCGCGGACGGGGACGTCGCCGCCGGGCGAGAGGTCGTCGAGCGGAACTGGGGGCCCGTCGGCTGGGGGTACGGCCCGGTCGACGTGTGCTCGCAGGTCGTGAGCTTCCAGCGCCGCCGCCTCCCGGACATGCAGGTGCTCGGCACCGAGACGCTCGACCTCCCCGAGCGCACGCTGCCGACCATGGCCGTCTGGTGGACGGTCCCCGCGTCCGTGATCGAGGAGGCGGAGGTCGACGTCGACGAGCTGCCCGGTGCGCTGCACGCCGCCGAGCACGCGTCGATCGGCCTCCTGCCGCTCCTCGCGACGTGCGACCGCTGGGACCTCGGCGGCGTCTCCACCGCCCTGCACGCCGACACCGGCGAGGCGACCGTGTTCGTGCACGACGCCTACCCCGGCGGAGCGGGCTTCGCCGAACGCGGGTACGAGCTCGGCGCGACGTGGCTGCGCGCCACGCGGGACGCCATCGCGCGCTGCCCGTGCCACGACGGCTGCCCGGCGTGCGTGCAGTCCCCCAAGTGCGGGTCGTACAACGCCCCGCTCGAGAAGGCCGCCGCCGTCCGCCTGCTCGACGCCGTCCTCGCCCACGCCCCCACCCCGTAGAGCCGTGGTCGCGCAAGGTAGAGCCGTGGTGTGCGCGAGGTAGAACCGGGTTTCTGTGCCCGACGGCGCGTGGTCGCCTGGGGTGGTCGGGGTGGGCGGTCACCGTGACCAGCGCGCTCGTTCAGCGCGCGGTCGCCGGACCCGCGCGGGCGGCGGCCGTCGCCCCGCCCAGCGCGACACCGAGGACGGTGACGCCGGCGGTCGAGGCGACGTCGACCCGCACGACGCCGCCGCCCTGCTCTGCGCACGTGGTGACCGCCGCCGCGTTGCGTGCCGCGACCTCGCGGGCGCGTCCGCACGGGTCCCAGCCATCCCGAGCGGCCGTGGCGGCTGCGAGCGCCGCGAGGTCGGCCCCGGTCTGGGCCGCCCCGCGGGCTGCCTGGGCGTGCGCGAGCGCCGCCAGGCCGAGGGCGAGCACGAGGACGGCGGCGACGATGCCGAGCACCAGCACCGTGCCCGCGCCGCGCTCCTCGTCGGACGCCGCGTCGGGCGCCTCGTCGTGCCGCTCGATCCCGACCTGGGCCGCGCGGCGACGGGTGCTGCGGGACCGCCGGGCGCTCGCGGCGCGACCTCTCCTCCCGTCGGTCGCGTCACGGGTCATGGCTCGACCCACGCGACGGCCTCGCCGCTGGCGCGCAGCGGCGATCCCGAGAGCCACCCGCCCACCACGGGCGTCGTGACGCGGACCTCGACCCACGGGTCGCCGCGCACGACGCCGACGGTCGCACCGTCCCCGGCCACCCGGAGCGCCGTCGCGCGCACGGTCGCGTCGTCCTCGCCGACGGCCGCAGCACGGGCGGCGGCCCTCGCCGCGTCGGCGGAGCGCATCTGCGCGCCCGCCGCCGCGGCGAGGGTGAGGACGACGACGAGGACGAGGACGACCGCCGGCAGCGCGACGGCGAGCTCGGCCGTGACCGCACCCCGCTCCCGGTCGTCGCGCGACCGGGCCCCGCGCGGACGGACCTCACGCGGACCGACCTCCCGCGGGCAGGCCTCCCGCGGGCAGGCCTCCCGCGGGCAGAGCGCCAACGGCCTGGGCCAGCCCCACGCACCAGTGCCCGTGCCTGCGTCGCGTCGCACGGCTCAGCCCAACGACAGCGCGCTGCGCACGATGCCGAGCAGCAGCTCGCGCACCTCGCCGCTCTTGAGCACGACGATGAGCAGCCCGGCGAATCCCGCCGCCGCGACGGTCGCGATCGCGTACTCCGCGGTCGCGAGACCGGCCTCGCCGTCCTGTCCCGTGCTCGTCCCCGTCAGGCGCGCGAGCGCGCGCCGAACCCGTCCTGGCATGTCAGGTCTCCCCTCTCGTGGCCCGCGTCCGCGGGCGGTCCAGGACACCGTGGCGGATTGCCGACCGGGTCCGCACCCGGCGCCGCGCCGCCGGTGGACGGGACCCTCGCGCGACGGACCTGTGGACGGCGACGGTCCCGCTCCTCGGGGCATCTCCGTGCCGGGAACCCCTGCGCGCGTGCGCGCGCCGAGGCTCCGCACCCGCCGGTCGCGCCGTTCGTCATGCCGAGTACCCCGCGGGCGTGCGGGCCGTCAGTCCCAGGTCAGCGGGTCCAGGAAGAGGTGGAACCGGAGCCGGTCCGCGTCTACCGGAGACCCGTAGAGCGGCGGGAGCTGATCCCGGAGGTGCTGCGCCTCGCCCGGCCAGGTGTCCTGCGCGCTCGCGAGCAGCAACGAGAGGTCGGCGTGCCGGTCGGCCGCTCCGAGGCGACCGAGGTCGACGAACCCGGAGACCTCCAGCGTCTCGGGGTCGAGCAGGATGTTGGGCAGGCAGAGGTCGCCGTGACAGACCACCTGGTCGGCCACCTCCTGCTCCTGGCGCACCGGCAGCTCTGCGGTGAGCTCGGCGAGGAGGTCGTGGCCGGACCGGGACTCCTGCTCGGGACGCAGGAACTCCCGCCGCACGGCGCCACGCGCCACCACGTCCTGCGCCAGCGCGTACATGGTGCGCAGCCCTCGGTCGAACGGGCAGCCGCCCACGGGGACGTCGTGGAGCGCCCGGACCGCCACCACGATGTTCGCCCACGCCCGGCGCGCCTGGTCGGGACCGACCTGGTCGGCGGGCGTCCCCGCCACCGCGGTGGTCGTCAGGACCGCCTCGTCTGGGGCTTCCACCCATCCCAGCAGCCGTGGCCCGGGGATCCCCTGGTCACCGGCCCACCGCACGCGGTCACGTTCACCGGCCAGCGCGACCACCTCGTCGCCGTCCACGACCTTGGCGTACCGAGCCCCGTCCGTGCTCACGAAGACCCGGGCGGACGACTCGCCGCTACCGACCTCCTCCCAGAGCCCCTGGTCGAGGCCTCCCGGCTCGGTCGGGCCGACGGCAGTCGCTTCCATGGACTCACTGTAGTGAGCGGCCAGTCCGCCCAGTACGTCGAGCCGACAGTCCGGCAGTCGACGGCTACCCGCCCAGCAGACCGGACCCCAGCGAGACGAGGACGGGCACCAGCCCGACGAGCACGAACGCCGGGAGGAAGCAGGCGCCGAGCGGGAGGACGAGGTGCACGGCGAGGCGCGCCGCGGCGGTCTTGGCCGCGGCGGTCCGGTCCTGCCGCGACGCCTGCGCCGCGGCCCGCAGCGCGGGCGCGGGGGCGGCACCGTGCAGCCAGGCCGGGCGCAGCGCGCGCTGCACGACCGCGAGCCGCGGCGGGGCGCCCACCCAGGCGGCGTCCCACGAGGCGCCGAGGAGGAGGGCCGCCCCCGCGGCCCGCAGCCCGGAACCGTCCCGACCCCCGACGCACGACCCGACCACGTCCAGGGCACGCGGGACGGCCGCGCCGGAGCGGACCGCCGCCGCGAGGAGCTCGAGGAGCACGCCGGTCTCGATCGCGGTCCCGGCGTCGTCCGGGCGCCCCCGGCCTCCGCGCCCGGTCCCCCGCTCCCCCTCGCCCCACGCGCCGTCAGGGGGGCCGCCGGCGCTCGCCGCACGTCGCGCGACCCCGACGACCCGCCGCCCGACGGCCGACCGCGCCACCCACCACGGCGTCGTCGCCACCAGGACCCACGCCGCCACCAGGAGCGCGGTCACCGGTCCTCTCCCGCGACGCGTGCCCGCTCGACGAGCCGTGCGGACCAGGTGCGCCCGGCGAGCAGGAGCAGGAGCCCGAGCAGCACCCCGACCGAACCGAGGCCGCCGTCGGTCGCGGTGCCGAGCGGGTCGGCGCCGAGGACGTAGCCCAGCAGGACGCCCACCGCCGGGAGCCACAGGAGCACGCGCGCGGTCGCCCGGGGTCCGGCGAGCGCGGCGTCCCGCTCCGCGCGGGCCTCGGCGTCCGCCGCCACCGAGGCCGCGACCTCGTCGAGCACGGAGGCGAGCGGCGCACCCACCTCGAGCGCGAGGCGGCACGCCGCCACGAGGGCCCGCGCGGTCGCGGGCCCGCCCACGTGGGGCGCGAGGTCGACGACCCGGGGGACGCCCGCGGCGTCGACCCGCACGCCGACCGCTCGCTCCCACGCGGCGCCGGGCGCGGCGCCGGACCGCAGGAGCGACCCCACCTGCGTCACGACGACGCGCACGAGCTCCGGCACCGCCTGCGTCCGGGTCCGGCGCCGCAGGAACGGCGGTCGCCCCGGACGCGGCGACGGCGAGCCGACGACGCCGCGGGCCCGCCGCCCGCCCCGCACGGTCACGCACCAGGTCGCGGCCCCGACGAGGACGCCCACGAGGACCGTCATGCGGGCCTCACGCGCACCACCGCGCCACGAGCTCGTCCCAGGCCGGGCCCGCGACCGGTCCGGCACCGCCGCCGGAAGACCCACCGCGCGAGCCCGGCACCCCGTCCCACGACCCCGCGACGTCCACGCGCAGACCGCCCCGCTCGTCGCCACGCACGACCCCGACCTGGGCGAGCACGCGCCGGGTCGTGCCGCCCGCGCGCACGCGGCGCAGGTGCAGCACCACGTCGAGCCCGCCGACGGCCTGCGCCGCCACGGCGGCCCGGTCCATGCCCGCGAGCGCCGCCAGCGCCTCCAGCCGGGCCGGGATCGCCTCGACGTCGTTGGCGTGGATGGTCGCCAACCCACCCTCGTGGCCGGTGTTGAGCGCCATGAGCACCTCCCGGACCTCGGCGCCGCGGCACTCGCCCAGCACGATGCGGTCGGGCCGCATCCGCAGCGCGGCGCGCACGAGGTCGGCGAGGTCGACCCCGCCGGCGCCCTCGACGTTCGCCCGGCGCGCGGTGAGCGGGACGACGTGCGGGTGGTCCGGGTCGAGCTCGCGCGCCTCCTCGACGCAGACGATGCGCTCGTCGGGCGGGACGAGCGCGAGCAGCGCGGCGAGCAGCGTCGTCTTGCCGGTCCCGGTCCCGCCGGACACGAGCACGCTCGCGCGCCGGGCGACGAGCCCGCGCAGGACCGGCTCCCAGACGCGCGGGACCGTGCCGGACGCGACGAGGTCGGCCAGCCCGAACGTCCGCGTCCGCAGCACGCGCAGCGAGATCACCGCTCCGGCTGCGCACACGGGCGCCACCACCGCATGGAGGCGCGTCCCGTCGGGGAGCCGGGCGTCGACCACGGGCGAGGCGTCGTCGAGGCGCTGGCCGCCCGCGGCGGCGAGCCGCACGGCCAGCGACCGCACGGCGTCCGACCCGCCGATCGGGACGACGACCCGTTGGAGCCCTGCGCCACGGTCGACCCAGACCTCGTCCGGACCGTTGACGAGCACGTCGGTCACGCCCGGCTCGTCGAGGTAGCGCTGGAGCGGGCCGGCGCCGAAGATCTCCGCGTGCGCCGTGCGGGTGAGCTCCCGCAGCGCGGTGGTACCGAGCACGCGCCCGGACGCCCGCAGCGCGTCGGCGACGGCCGCGTCGTCGGGGCCCGCTCCCGACCCGGCTCCCGGCTCGGCGCCGGCCCGCACGAGGCGGTCCCGGACGCCGTCGAGCAGCGGGCCGCGTCCCCGCGCGGTCCGCCCGGGAGCGGAGTCCCGCCCGCTCACCCGACGCTCCCCGCGTACCGCGCCGCGAGGTCCCGACCCGCGCGGACGACCGGCCCCCGGCCGACGCACGGACCCTGGCCGCGCTCGATCGCCCCGGCGAGCGCCCGGTCCCAGCCGACCGTCGCGGCGACGTCGAGCCCGACGGCGTCCGCGACCTCGCCGCCGGACAACCGCCCCGGAGCGGGCCTGCGCAGGACGAGTGCCGCTCGACCGGGGACTCGGTCGCGCACCGCCGCGGCGCCCGCGACCCCGGCCACGTCGAGCGGCGTCACGACCAGCACCTCGTCGCACGCCCCGAGCAGCCCCGCGACCGCGGCACCGGACCCGAGCGCGGCACGGTCGACGTCGAGCACGAGCACCCCCGACCGCCCCGACGTGACCTCGGCGAGCGCCGCCACGACGTCCCCGAGCGCCGCGGGCTCCGGGCCACCGCCCCGCTCGGTGCTGACGACGGGGACCGTGCCCCACCGCGGCAGGCGCGCGAGGAGGTCCTCGCCGTCGAGCCGGCCGCGCGCGTCGGCGAGGTCGGGCCAGCGCACGCCCGGGTCCTGCTCGACGCCGAGGAGCACGTCGAGGCCACCGCCCACGAGCGCGAGGTCGACCAGGCAGGTGGGTGCGCGACGTCGCGCCACCGCCCGGGCGAGCGAGGACGCGACGACGCTCGCCCCTGCCCCGCCCCGCGCCCCCACCACCGCCACGACCGCTCCGCCCATCACGTCCTCCCCCGCCGCCCGTCGACCGGCGCCCACCCTGCCGTGACCCGCCGGTCGTCGTCGGGCCGCGCGTGCGACCTGTGGACGGGTGCCCCGGCGAGCGCTCCTGTGGACGGCCACGTTCCGCCGCTAGGCTCGCGACCGTGACCCCGCTCCCGGACCCGCCGCACCCGCCGCGCACCGGCCGGGTCGCCGCGTTCTTCGACCTGGACAAGACGATCATCGCGACGTCGTCGGCCGCGGCGTTCTCCCGGCCGTTCTTCGCCGGCGGGCTCATCAACCGCGGGGACGTGCTGCGCAGCGCGTACGCGCACTTCCTCTTCATGGTCGGCGGCGCGGACGCGGACCAGACCGAGCGGATGCGCGCGCACCTGTCGAGCCTCGTGACCGGGTGGGACGTCGCCACGGTGTCGCGCATCGTCGAGGAGACGCTGCACGAGCACATCGACCCCGTCGTCTACGCGGAGGCGGTCGAGCTCATCGAGTCCCACCACGAGCACGGGCACGACGTCGTCATCGTGTCCGCCTCCGGGAGCGAGGTCGTCGAGCCCATCGCGGCGGTGCTGGGCGCCGACCACGCGATCTCGTCCCGCATGGCCGTCGAGGACGGCCGGTACACGGGCGCGATCGACTTCTACGCGTACGGCGAGAACAAGGCCGTCGCGCTCCGCGAGCTCGCCGAGCGCGAGGGGTACGACCTGGAGGCGAGCTACGCCTACTCCGACTCCGTGACCGACGCCCCCATGCTGGGCGCCGTCGGGCACGCGTTCGTCGTCAACCCCGACCGGACGCTGCGCCGGCTCGCCGCCGAGCACGGCTGGGGCGCCCTGACGTTCTCGAAGCCCGTCGCCCTGCGGTCGCACCTCGCCGGTTCGACGCCGGTCCTCGCCGCGGCGGGGGTCGTCGCGCTCGGCGTCGTGGCGTGGGTCGTCTGGCGCGCGCTGCGCCGCCGCAGCCGGGGCTGAACGGGGCCGGGCCGAGGTCACGAATCCACCGGGCGCCCGCCGAAGGGCCCGATCCGGACCTCCCGGACCAACCGCTCGGGGCTGTTCGAACGGCTGTAGAACACGGTGTGGAAGTACCCGGGGAGCGGTTGCGCTCGGCGGTCGCCCGGGCTGTGATGGAGGGACAACAGCATCCCGGCGGTACCCACGCGCAGGAAGTCCACGTAGGGACTCGCTGACCGGACGAGACCCGGCCACGACGGCCGCCTCGCGCCGTTGCAGCGGACACATGTGCACGCCTGATAGCCGCCGTGATGCTGGCGGGACGGCGCTCCTGAGGGGGCGCCGTCGTCGTGCCGGGCGCAGGGCCGCCGCGCGATACTGGGGCCCATGACGTCAGCGCCGAGTGTCTCCTCCTCCATCACCGTCCGCCTGCAGGTCGAGGCGCGCCCCACCGCCGTGAGCGAGCTGACGACGGCGATCGAGCACACGGGCGGGATCGTCTCCGCGCTCGACGTCACGGCGTCGGGCCACGAGCGCATCACGGTCGACGTCACGGTCGCGACGCGCGGCGAGGAGCACGCCGGGCAGATCGTCGAGGCGCTGCGCGCGCTGCCGGGCGTCGTCGTCGACCGCGTCTCCGACCGCACGTTCCTGCTGCACCTGGGCGGCAAGCTGAAGATCGAGTCCAAGGTGCCGATCCGCAACCGCGACGACCTCTCGATGATCTACACGCCCGGCGTCGCGCGCGTGTGCGAGGCCATCGCGGCCAAGCCCGACGACGCGCGGCGGCTCACGATCAAGCGCAACACCATCGCGGTCGTCACCGACGGCTCGGCGGTGCTCGGGCTGGGCGACATCGGGCCGCTCGCCTCGCTCCCGGTCATGGAGGGAAAGGCTGCGCTGTTCAAGCGGTTCGCGGACATCGACGCGTTCCCCATCGCGCTCGACACGACCGACGTCGACGAGATCGTGCGGACCGTCAAGGCCATCGCGCCCGTGTTCGCGGGCATCAACCTCGAGGACATCTCGGCGCCGCGCTGCTTCGAGATCGAGGCGCGGCTGCGCGCCGAGCTCGACATCCCGGTGTTCCACGACGACCAGCACGGCACGGCGATCGTCGCGCTCGCGGCGCTGACGAACGCGCTCAAGGTCGTCGGCAAGGAGCTGCCCGACGTGCGCATCGTCCTGTCGGGCGCCGGCGCCGCCGGGACCGCGGTGCTCAAGCTGCTGCTCGCGGCGGGCGCGCACGACGTCGTCGTCGCGGACGTCGAGGGCGTCGTGCATCCCGGGCGTCCCGGCCTGTCCCCGTCGCTCGCGTGGACGGCGGTCAGCACCAACCCGCGGCACGTCACGGGGACGCTGCGCGAGGCCGTCGTGGACGCGGACGTCTTCATCGGCGTGTCCGCGCCCGACGTCATCACCGGCGACGACGTCGCGCGCATGGCACCCGGCGCGATCGTCTTCGCGATGGCGAACCCGCGCCCGGAGGTGGACCCGGTCGAGGCGGCGCGGCACGCGGCGATCGTCGGCACCGGGCGCTCCGACTTCGCGAACCAGATCAACAACGTCCTCGCGTTCCCGGGCGTGTTCCGCGGCCTCCTCGACGCGCAGTCGCACCGCATCACCGACGGCATGCTGCTCGCCGCGGCGCGCGCGCTCGCGTCCGCGATCCACGAGGACCAGCTCAACCCCACCTACATCATCCCGAGCGTGTTCAACCCCGAGGTGACGACCCTCGTCGCCGCCGCGGTCGAGCGCGCCGCGCGCGAGGCCGACGAGGCCGAGCCCGCCGCGCTCACCGGCGGGCTCCCGCGCGTCGCGCCCGCGACGGTGCCCCCGTCGGTCTCGCCGACCTCGACCACCACCCCGGAGGCCTGACCGTGCAGCGCGTCACCACCCGCAACGCCGCGTTCCAGCAGTGGGAGGCGCTCCTCACCAACCGCACCAAGCGGCACCGCGCCGGCGAGACGCTCGTCCAGGGGGTGCGCCCGATCACGCTCGCGGTCGAGTCGGGCTGGACCGTGCGGACGTGGCTCGTCGACGCGGACCGGTCGCTGTCGAGCTGGGCGCACGCGATGCTCGACCGCGTCCGCACCCAGCGGTTCGCCGTGTCGTCGGAGCTCATGCGCGAGCTCGGCGGCAAGGACGACGACGCCCCCGAGCTGCTCGCGGTCGTCGCGACGCCGCCCGACGACCTGGGACGGATCGCCACGGGCCGTCGAGCCGGAGGGGACGACGACGCCGCGTTCCTCGGCGTCGTGCTCGACCGCCCCACGAGCCCGGGCAACGTGGGGACCGTCGCGCGCTCGCTCGACGCGTTCGGCGGCGGCGGGCTGGTCGTCGCGGGGCACGCCGCGGACCCGTACGACCCGCGCGCCGTGCGCGCCAGCACCGGCTCGATCTTCTCCGTGCCGACGGTCCGCGTCCCCGCCGGGCGCGACGTCCTCGACTGGGTCGCCGCACAGCGCTCCGCCGGGGTCCCGCTGACCCTGCTCGGGACGGACGAGCACGGCGACGTCGAGCTCGCCGACCACGACCTCACGGGGCCGACCCTCGTCCTGACCGGCAACGAGACGTCCGGCCTCAGCGCCGGGTGGCGCGAGGCGTGCGACGTCATGGTCCGCATCCCCATGCTCGGCTCGGCGAGCTCGCTCAACGCCGCGAGCGCCACGACGGTCGTGCTGTACGAGGCCGTGCGCCAGCGCCGGGCACGCTGACGCGGGCTGGCTCCGGGTCCACGCCCGCGGTGCGGGTCCCACCCTCGGGGCATTTGCGAGCGATCCCGCCGAATGGTGGACCTCAGTGACCGCGCTCACGTCAACGGGTCTAGACTCCCGAAGGTCGGGGCCCGCCACGGTGGGCGTCCGGCCGCCCTGCGTCCGCCTCCGCTCCCCCGGTGGCCCACGCACGGGCGCCGCACCAGAGTCGATGCGCACCGGAGGTCAGCGTGCCAGAGAACGAGTCCACCACCGCCCAGCCCGGGTTGGAGAACCTCCTCCACGAGACCCGGAGCTTCCCGCCGAGCCCGGAGTTCGCCGCGCAGGCGAACGCGCAGCCCGAGCTCTACGAGGAGGCGCGGGCCGACCGGCTCGCGTTCTGGGCGCGGCAGGCGAACGACCTCGTCACGTGGCGCACGCCGTTCACCGAGACGCTCGACTGGTCGCAGGCCCCCGTCGCGCGCTGGTTCGCGGACGGCACGCTCAACGCCGCGTACAACGCGGTGGACCGCCACGTCGAGGCGGGCCTGGGCGACCGGGTCGCGATCCACTTCGAGGGCGAGCCGGGCGACACGCGCACGGTGACGTACGCGGAGCTGCAGCGCGACGTGTCGCGCGCGGCCAACGCGCTCGCGTCCCTCGGCGTCGAGACGGGCGACCGGGTCGTCATCTACCTGCCGATGGTCGTCGAGGCCGTCGTCGCGATGCTCGCGTGCGCGCGGATCGGCGCGCCGCACTCCGTCGTGTTCGGCGGGTTCTCGGCGGACGCGCTGCGCAGCCGCATCGCCGACGCCGAGGCGAAGCTCGTCATCACGGCCGACGGCGGGTACCGCCGCGGCGCGGCCTCGGCCCTCAAGCCCGCGGTCGACGAGGCGCTCGCACCCAAGGAGGGCGCGGACCCGACCACGGTCGAGCACGTGCTCGTCGTGCGTCGCACGGGCCAGGACACCGCGTGGACCGAGGGCCGCGACGTGTGGTGGCACGACGCGCTCGAGTCGGCCGACACGACGCACACGCCCGTGTGGGTCGAGGCCGAGCACCCGCTGTTCATCCTCTACACGTCCGGCACGACCGGGAAGCCCAAGGGCATCCTGCACACGACCGGCGGCTACCTCACGCAGGCCGCGTACACGCACCGCAACGTCTTCGACCTCAAGGCCGAGAGCGACGTCTACTGGTGCACCGCCGACATCGGCTGGGTCACGGGCCACTCGTACGTCGTCTACGGGCCGCTGCTCAACGGCGCGACGCAGGTGATCTACGAGGGCACCCCGGACTCCCCGCACCAGGGCCGCTGGTGGGAGATCGTCGAGAAGTACAAGGTCTCGATCCTCTACACCGCGCCGACCGCGATCCGCGCGTGCATGAAGTGGGGCGAGGAGATCCCGGCGAAGTTCGACCTCGCGTCGCTGCGCGTCCTCGGCTCGGTGGGCGAGCCCATCAACCCCGAGGCGTGGATGTGGTACCGCCGCGTCATCGGCGGCGACCGCACGCCCATCGTCGACACGTGGTGGCAGACGGAGACGGGCGCGATCATGATCTCGCCCCTGCCGGGCGTCACGGCCGCCAAGCCGGGCTCCGCCCAGGTGCCGCTCCCGGGCATCGTCGCGGACGTCGTCGACGACGAGGCGCACTCCGTGCCGAACGGGGGCGGCGGGTACCTCGTGCTGTCCGAGCCGTGGCCGTCGATGCTGCGCGGCATCTGGGGCGACCTCGAGCGCTTCAAGGACACGTACTGGTCGCGCTTCCCGGGGATCTACTTCGCTGGCGACGGCGCCAAGAAGGACGAGGACGGCGACATCTGGCTCCTCGGCCGCGTCGACGACGTCATGAACGTCTCGGGCCACCGCCTGTCCACGACGGAGATCGAGTCCGCGCTCGTGTCGAACGAGATCGTCGCCGAGGCGGCGGTCGTCGGCGCGAGCGACGACCTCACGGGCCAGGCCGTCGTCGCGTTCGTCATCCTGCGCGGCGAGCACGCGGCCCGGGCCGCGGACGCCGACGGCGCCGCCGCGGTGCAGACCGACCTGCGCAACCACGTGGCGAAGGAGATCGGGCCCATCGCCAAGCCGAAGCGCATCCTCGTCGTGCCGGAGCTGCCCAAGACGCGGTCCGGCAAGATCATGCGCCGCCTGCTGCGCGACGTCGCGGAGAACCGCACCGTCGGCGACGCGACGACCCTCGCCGACTCGTCGGTGATGGACCTCATCTCGGCCGGCCTGCAGAAGCCGTCGTCCTCGGACGACTGACGGGCCCACCGCCGACCGCGGGGTTGGTGTCGTTCTCCGGCGGAGAAGGACACCAACCCCGTTCTCGTGGGCGGGCGGGCCCGTTCTCGTCGCCGGGCGACGTCGCTTAATCGGTTCAGGTCTGCCCGACGGCGGCGCCCCGACCCCACGATGTCGGGGCACGCCGACCCGGGCGTGCGCAGCCGACAGAGACGAGGTCGTCCCATGAGCCGCACCGCTCCCGCACCCGACGCCGACGCCGCCCGACCGCCCGGGACCGGACGGTCCGCCCCGCTCGTCGCCGCGCTCGTGACCGCCGCGGTCCTCGCCACGTGCGGCGCGGTCGCGACGGTCACCGCGCGGTCGGCGGCGGCCACCGAGACAGATGCCGGGGCGGACACCCCGCCGGGGATCCACGTCGCGGACGGGAGGGTCGTCGAGGCCGATGGCACGGACCTCGTGCTGCGCGGCGTCAACCACGCCCACACCTGGTACACCCACACCACGGGGTCCTTCGCCGACATCAAGGCCACGGGCGCCAACACGGTCCGCGTCGTCCTGTCGAGCGGTGACCAGTGGACGCGCAACTCCCCGGAGGACGTCGCGCACGTCGTCGACCTGTGCGAGGAGAACCGCCTCGTGTGCGTCCTCGAGGTGCACGACACGACGGGCTACGGCGACCAGTACGCACCCGACGCCGGCACGCTCGACCAGGCGGTCGACTACTGGGAGGACCTGTACCCGACGCTCGCCGGTACGGAGGACTTCGTCCTCGTCAACATCGGCAACGAGCCGTTCGGTAACGACGCGACGGTCAACCAGCGGTGGGCGCCCGAGACGTCGGCCGCGATCCAGCGGCTGCGCGGCATCGGCTACGAGCACGCGATCGTCGTCGACGCCCCGAACTGGGGGCAGGACTGGACGAACGTCATGCGCGCCGAGGCGCAGGGCGTGTTCGACGCCGACCCGGACGCGAACACGATCTTCTCCATCCACATGTACGGCGTGTACGCGCAGGCGGCGACGGTCACGGACTACCTGGAGGACTTCGTGGACGCCGGGCTGCCGATCATGGTGGGCGAGTTCGGCTGGAAGCGCGCCGAGGGCGACGTCGACGCGGACGTCGTCATCGCGGAGGCGAACCGCCTCGACCTCGGCTGGCTCGCGTGGTCGTGGAGCGGCAACACCGATCCGTACCTCGACCTGGTCCTCGGGTTCGACGCCGCGGCGCCGAGCGCGTGGGGCACGCGCGTGATCGACGGTCCGGGCGGTCTGCGCGAGACCGCGGTCGAGGCGTCGTGGTTCGGCGGCGACGGACCGGTGGACCCTCCGGACCCCACCGACCCGCCAGACCCGACCGACCCGCCGGACGACGGGGCGTGCTCCGGGACGGTCCGTGTCGCGAGCGCGTGGCCCGGCGGGTGGCAGGGCGAGCTCGTCGTCACGGCGGGTGACGCGGCGGTCACGGGCTGGACGGCGACGTTCGCGCTGCCGTCGGGCACCGCCGTCGCGCAGGTCTGGGGCGGGGTGCACAGCACCTCCGCCTCCGGCGAGCAGGTGACGAACGCCGCGTGGAACGGCGCCCTCGCCGCGGGCGCGACGGCGACCGCCGGGTTCATCGCGACGGGCGCCGCCCCGACCACCGCCCCCGCGGCGGCCTGCACCGCTCCCTGAGCCCGCGCCCCGCGCGCGGGGGGCCGGCGACCGGGTCGCCGATCCGGTCACCGGTCCCGCGCTCGCCCGCCGATATGCCCGTGCCCGGCGTCCCGCGGACGGCGTAGCGTCGGGACGTGCCACCCGTTCCCGCGGCCGACGGTCGCGCCCTCCTCGTCGAGCAGCTCGGCCTGCGCAGCGACTGCTCGCGCTGCACCGGCCTGTGCTGCGTCGGGCTGCACCTGGTGCGCTCCGCCGACTTCGCGATCGACAAGCCCGCGGGCACGCCCTGCCCGAACCTGCGCGACGACTTCGGCTGCGGCATCCACTCACGGCTGCGCGAGTCCGGGTTCCCCGGCTGCGTCACGTACGACTGCCTCGGGGCCGGCCAGCGCGTGACGGCGGCCGTCCGGTCCGCGCACGACGGCGCGACGTGGCGTGACGACCCGGCCGCCGCGAACGACGCGTTCGCCGCGCTCCCCCTCGTCACGCAGCTCCACGAGCTGCTCTGGTACCTCGCCGAGGTGCTGTCGCTCCCCGCCGCAGCGCCCGTGCACGACGACGCACGGCGGGCCCTCGCGCGGACCGCGCCCCTCGCGGACCTCGCCCCGGCGGACCTCCTCGCGCTCGACGTCGGTGCCGTCCGCCGCGACGTCGGGCCGCTGGTCGACCGTGCGAGCACGCTCGTGCGCGACGCGGCCCGGGCCACCGCGTCCCGCCGCCCTCCGCGTCGGGGAGCGGCCGACGCCCGGTCGCGGAGCACGCGCGGCCGAGGACCCACCGGCGGTCGCCGCGACGGCGCGCCAGGCTCCGTCGTCGTGCACCGGGCGCCCGACGGTGGCTTGCGACGCCGGCTGCGGCCCGGCGCGGACCTCGTCGGCGCCGACCTGCGCGGTCTCGACCTCACCGGTTCCGACCTCCGCGGCGCGCTGCTGCTCGGCGCGGACCTACGAGGGGGCCGGCTCGACGCCGTCGACCTCCTCGGCGCGGACCTGCGCGGCGCCGACGCGCGCGGTGCCGACCTCGCGCGTGCGCTCTTCCTCACCCCGGCGCAGGCGGGCGCCGTCCGCCGGGACGACCGCACGACCCTCCCTGCCGCGCTCCGCCCCTGACCTGGGGCACCGCGACATCGGCACTCCCTGTCGAGATCGGCAGCCGCGACTGCCGATCTGCGCCGGGAGCGCCGATCTCGTCGGCCTCCGTCAGCCCGGCCTCCGTCAGCCCGGCCTCCTTCAGCGCAGGGTGGCCCGCCGCGCCAGCGGGGCCGCGAGCACCGCGCACACGACGACGAGGGCCGCCGCGCCCCACGCGAGCGCGCCGTACGACGAGAACCCGATGATCGCCCCGGCGAGGATGCCGCCGACCGCGCCGCCCGTGTTCATCGCGAGGTCGGAGAGCCCCTGCACGGACGTGCGCGACGGCCCGGGCGTGGCGTCGACGAGCAGCGCCGACCCGGCGACGAGCCCGCACGACCACCCGAGCCCCAGGAGCACGAGGCCGACCGTCAGCCGCGCGGAGTCCTCGCCCGGCGCGCCCGCGACGACGACCGCCGCCGCGAGGAGCAGCGCACCCCCGACGTAGAGGACGCGCGCGTGCCCGACCCGGTCCGCGAGCCACCCCACGACCGGGCTCAGCGCGTACATGCCCGCGATGTGCGCGCTGATGACGAGCCCGACGACCTGGAGCGTCGCGCCGCCGTGGTTCATGTGGACGGGCGTCATCGACATGAGCCCGACCATGACGAGGTGGCTGAGGACGATCGCGCCGAGGGCGAGGCGCGCCGTCGGGCTGGCCGACACGACGGCCCACCCGGCGCGCAGGCCGTCGCGCCACGACGATCCCTTGCCGTCGCCCGGTCCCGCCCCTGGCGCCGCACCCGGGGCCGCACGGGGCACCGCACCAGGCCCTGCGCCGGGCACCGCACCAGGCCCTGCGCCGGGCACCGCACCAGGCCCTGCGCCGGGCACCGCACCGGGCCCTGCGTCGGACACCGCGTCGGCCGTCGCGCGCGACGCGAGCAGCGGGTCCGGTCGCAGCCAGACCACGACGACGGCGGCCGCCAGCGCGAACGCGACCGCCGCGAGGACGAACGGTGCGGCGCTCGGGGCCGTGGCGCCGTGCTGCGCGTGCCCGTCGCCGCCGAGGCGCAGGCCCGGCCCGGCGACACGGTCCGCGACGCCGGCGAGCGTCGGGCCGACGACGGACCCGACCGTCGTCGCCCACACCACCACCGACAGGTCCCGCGCCCGCCGCTGCGGCGTCGCGAGGTCGGTCGCCGCGAAGCGCGACGCCAGGCCCGCCGCCGTCCCCGACCCGAAGAAGAGCATCGCGACGACGAGCAACGGCCAGGAGCCGACGAGCACGGCGACCGTCGCGAGGACCGCCCCGCCGGTCGCGACGCCGAACCCGAGCAGCAGGGACGGCCGCCGTCCGCGCTGTCCCGCGACGTGCGCGAGGGGCAGCGCGACCAGCGCGGCGCCGACGACGCCCGACGTCGAGGTGAGGCCCGCGATCGCGTCCGACCCCGAGAGCGCGGACGCGACGAGCGGGGCGACCGCGATCCCGCTCGCGACGCCGACGCCCGAGAGCACCTGCGTCGCGGCGAGGGTCGTCAGGGTGCGGCGCTGCGTCGGGAGCGCGGGGAGGTCGTCACGGACGCCCGAGGTCGGGGTCGACGGCGGCATCGACGGATCGGGGGCGGGCGGCTCGGTGCTCATCGGAGCACGGTAGGTCCCGGCGGGTCGCCCTGACGAGCCCTTACGCCGCCACCGGACGCCGAGATCCTGCCGCGCCGTGGTGCTCGGGGCGCGGTCCGAGCGCACGCAGCACGCCCCGCGCGGCCTCGCGCCCGGCGCGGTTGGCACCGATCGTCGACGCGCTCGGGCCGTACCCGACGAGCTGCACGCGGGGGTCACGGGCCGCCGTCGTGCCGTCGAGGACGATCCCGCCGCCGGGCGCGCGCAGGCCGAGCGGCGCGAGGTGGTCGAGCGCCGCCCGGAACCCGGTGGCCCAGAGGATGACGTCGGCGGGCTGGAACAGCAGGCCGTCGTCGTTCGCGCCCGCGGTCCACTCGACGCCCGACGCCGTCACGCGCTCGAACATCGGCCGGCGCCGCAGCACGCCGCTCGCGATGCCCGCGCGGTAGCGCGGCGTGAGCGGCAGGCCCGTGACCGAGACGACGCTCCCCGGCGGGAGGCCGGCCGACGTCCGCTCGGCGACGCGCGCGACGGCCGCGCGCCCGAGCTCGGGCGAGAACTCCTCCTCGACCCAGACGGGCTCCCTGCGCGTGACCCACGTGGTCCCCGACGCGTGCGGGGCGATCTGGAGCAGGAGCTGCGTCGCCGACGCCCCGCCGCCCACGACCACGACGTGCTGCCCCGCGAAGTCCTCGGCGGACCGGAAGTCGTGCGTGTGGAGCTGGCGCCCGCGGAACGTCTCCATCCCCGGGTAGCGGGGCCAGAACGGCCGGGTCCACGTGCCCGTCGCGTTGACGAGGGTGCGCGTCCGCACGGTGAGCCCGTGCGCGTCCGGCCCGGTGTCGACCGTCGCGCGCACACGCAGCAGGGCGGGGTCGTCCGGGTCCTGCGCCACGACGTCGACCGTGACCGGGCGCACGACGCGCAGGTCGTTCTCGCGCTCGTACGCCGCGTAGTACCGCGGCACCGCGACGTTGGCGCGCTCCCCGGGGTCGCCCGCCGGGAGGGGGACGCCCGGGAGGTCGTGCACGGCGTGCGTCTCCGCCATCGTGAGCGAGTCCCAGCGCTCCTGCCACGCACCCCCGGGGCCACGACCGCCGTCGAGCACGAGCGGGTCGAGCCCGGCGCGCCGCAGGTGGTACGCGGCGGAGAGCCCCGCCTGCCCGGCACCGACGACCACGACGTCGCGCACGGCGCCCCCCGCACCCGTGCCCGCCGTCTCCCGCACGTCCGTCACCGAGCTCACGCCCCCCTCAACGACCCGGCCCACCCGAACCTTCCCCGCCACCCAGGTGACGTGTCGAACACGAGGTTGCCGTCGTTCTCGCGCCCTGAACGACAGCAACCACGTGGTCGACGGCGGACAACCCCGTGCTCGACGGCGCGCCGCCGCGGGCGGGTGCGGCGAGGTGCGCTCAGGCCCGGTCCGGGACGCGCCGCAGCGTGCGGATCGGGCGGACCGCCAGCAGGGCGACGACCGTGAGCGTCCCGACGACCGCGCCCACCAGGAGGACCCGGTCGGTCCCGAACGCGGCGACGGCGGGCCCGGCCAGCGCGGCGCCGATCGGGTACATGCCGACCGACCCCGCGACCTCGTAGGCGTGGACCCGGTTGAGCACGTCGCCCGGCACCTGGGTCTGCACGCTCGTCGCCCACATGACGCCCCACACCCCGACCCCGACGCCCACGAGCACCTGCGCGACGGAGAGCGCCCACACCGGCCAGCCGAGCACGAGGCCGAGCGGGTAGAGGGGGTAGGCGACGAGCGCCACGGCCCCGGCCGCGAGCGGTCGCCCGGGCTTGAAGCGGATCGCGAGCAGCCCGCCGACGACCGTCCCCACCCCGAGCGCGCTGTTGAGGACGCCGAACGCCGTCGCGCCGTGCTCGGGCACGACGACGCCCGCCGCCACGGGGAGCTGCGGCCCCCACGCGAGCACGGCGTAGACCATCCAGATGACGATGACGCCCCACAGCCAGGTGCGGGAGCGGAACTCGTGCCAGCCGACGGCGAGGTTGTGCCACAGGCCCGCCCCGGCCGGCGGCGCGGGGACGACGCCGAGCCGGAGCGCGAGCAGGCACAGCGCGCTGGTCCCGTAGGCGACGGCGGAGAGGATCATCACCCAGCCCGTCGACCCGAACCCCACGAGGACC
Source organism: Cellulosimicrobium sp. SH8 (assembly GCF_025818875.1). Taxonomy (NCBI): domain Bacteria; kingdom Bacillati; phylum Actinomycetota; class Actinomycetes; order Micrococcales; family Promicromonosporaceae; genus Cellulosimicrobium; species Cellulosimicrobium sp. SH8. The sequence continues at coordinate 77,779 of NZ_JAMXMH010000002.1, forward strand.
CCGGCCAGGGCCGGGCCGCCCAGCCCGGTGATCGCCTCGGAGGTCCGCAGGATGCCGTTCGCCCCCTGCACGTCGCGCGCGACGAGCGGGACGGTCGACGCGGCGCCCGGCTGGAAGAGCGCGTTGGCGGTGCCCGCCACGACGAGCAGGGCGTACAGGTGCCACAGGTGCTCGATGCCCCGCACGAACAGGACGGCGAGCAGGACGTGCGCCGCGAGGTTCGCGAGGTCCGCCACGATCATCATCCGGCGGGCGGTGAACCGGTCCGCGAGGACCCCGCCGAACAGCACGAGGCCCGCGAACGGGGCGACGAGGAACGCCATCGCGTACCCCGCGACGGCCAGCCCGTACCCGGAGCTGAGCAGTCCGGCCGAGACCGCGACCGGCAGCATCGCCCAGCTCAGCAGTCCCGCGCTGCGTGCGGTGAAGTAGTACCGGAAGTTCCGGGTCCAGATCGCCGGCTCACGCGGTTCGCCCGGAGACGGCGCCGGTCCGGGCCTGTCCCGCACCGCGGGCACCGGGGCCACCGTCGCGGGCGACGCCCCGGGCACCTGCTCCGTCGCTTCCTCCACCGCGCACGCACCCATCGCGCCCCCTGTCCTCCGTCGTCGATGCCGCGAACCGTCGGACGTGACAACCGTCACCCTTCCCGGAACCTTCCCGACCAGGCACGACGCGTCGGGCGAGCGCCTCGGGTTCGGCCGCGCGGGGAGCCGGGGGCAAGATGGACCGGTGGAGACCGCGATCCTCTGGCACACCGGGCCGCTCATCGACGACGTCGAGATCGCGCAGGTCCACGACCTCGCCGCCGCGGCCGAGCGCGCGGACGGCGTCGCCGCCCTCTCGGAGCAGCCGCTCCTCAACCTGCGCGAGGCGACGGACGACGTCGTGCACCTCCTCACGTGGCGCGCGGGCGAGCTCGCGGGGTACGCGCAGGTGGACAAGCGCGGCGAGGCGCCGAGCGCCGAGCTCGTGGTCCGCCCCGAGCACCGGCGGCACGGGCTCGGGTTCCACCTGCTCGGCAGCGCGGCCGACCGCGCGGCCGAGCCACGTCCGAGCGGCGCCGACCACGACGACGACCACGACGGGCAGCCGCGCCCCGGCGCGGAGACGGACGGCGAGCCTGCGCGGGCGTCGCGCCCTCCGCTGCGCGTCTGGGCCCACGGTGACCTCCCCGCGGCCCGCGGCCTCGCCGCGCGGGCGGGGTACGACGTCGTGCGCGAGCTGCTCGTCCTCGAGCGGCCCCTCGACGGGCCGGTGGCGCACCCGCGTCCCGAGGTCCCCGCGGGCCTGCGGCTGCGCGCGTTCGTGCCGGGGGACGACGACGCCGCGTGGGTCGCGGCCAACGCGTCCGCCTTCGCGCACCACCCGGAGCAGGGCCGGCTCACGGTCGACGACCTGCACGCGCGGATGCGCGAGGACTGGTTCGACGCCGCCGGCCTCCTGCTCCTCGAGCGCGACCCGTCGCCCGGCGACGGTACGGCCCGGCTCGTCGGTTTCGTCTGGACCAAGATCCCGGCCGACCAGCCCGACGGCGCACGCGAGGGCGAGATCTACGTGGTCGGCGTCGTGCCGACCGCCCAGGGCGAGGGGCTCGGGCGGCTGCTGACCGCCGTCGGGCTCGCGCACCTCGCCGACCGGGGGGCCACGACCGCGGTGCTCTACGTGGACGGCGACAACGCGCCCGCCGTCCGCACGTACGAGCGCGCGGGCTTCACGCGGCGCGCGGTGCACGTGCAGTACGCGCGCCCGACCGCACGGTGACCCGTGTCACGCACCGTTCACCAACTGGTGCCACCATGAACCCATGACCGACACGTCCACGCAGCGCACGCTCGACCCGGACCTGGCCGCGCACATCGCCGAGCACATCGCGGAGGAGCCGGAGATCGAGCCGGTGGGTGCGGAGCTCGACCTCGGCCCGCTGCCCGACGACCGGTTCGCCGACCGCGAACTGAGCTGGCTCGCGTTCAACCAGCGCGTGCTCGAGCTCGCGGAGGACCCGAGCCAGCCGCTCCTGGAGCGCGTGCGGTTCCTGGCGATCTTCGCGTCGAACCTGGACGAGTTCTTCATGGTCCGGGTCGCCGGTCTCAAGCGCCGCATGGCGACCGGCATCGCGGTCACCGCCGCCTCGGGCCTGTCGCCCCGCCAGGTGCTCGACGCGATCAGCGAGCGCGCGCACGACCTCATGGCGCGGCACGCGCGCGTGTTCGCCGACGACGTCCAGCCGGCCCTGGCCGCCGAGGGCATCACGCTCGTCCACTGGGACGAGCTCGAGACCCGCGAGCAGGAGCGCCTGCACAAGTTCTTCCGCAAGCAGATCTTCCCCGTGCTCACGCCGCTCGCCGTCGACCCGGCCCACCCGTTCCCGTACATCTCGGGGCTGTCGCTCAACCTCGCCGTCGTGGTCGCCAACCCGACGACCGGCAAGGAGCACTTCGCGCGCGTCAAGGTGCCGCCGCTGCTGCCGCGGTTCATCGCCGTCGACGCGCGGGGACGCCCGAGCGCGCCGACGTCGCAGACCGCCGCCCCGGACCGCGGGCCGACGTCGTTCGTGCCGATCGAGGAGGTCATCGCCCAGCACCTCGACCACCTCTTCCCCGGCATGGAGGTCCGCGAGCAGCACCTGTTCCGCGTCACGCGCAACGAGGACGTCGAGGTCGAGGAGGACGACGCGGAGAACCTGCTCCAGGCGATGGAGAAGGAGCTCCTGCGCCGCCGCTTCGGCCCGCCCGTGCGGCTCGAGCTGACGCACGGGATCAGCCCGCGCATCCGCGCGCTGCTCGTGCGCGAGCTCGGCGTCGTCGAGGAGGAGGTGTACGAGCTGCCCGAGCCGCTCGACCTCACGGGCCTCAACCTCATCGCGGACCTCGACCGCGCGGACCTGCACTTCCCGCCGTTCGTCCCCACCACCCACCGCCTCCTCGCGGAGGTCGAGAGCTCGACGCCGACCGATGTGTTCGCCGCGATCCGCGAGCGCGACGTCCTGCTGCACCATCCGTACGACTCGTTCTCGACGTCGGTGCAGACCTTCCTCGAGCAGGCCGCGGCGGACCCGGCGGTCCTCGCGATCAAGCAGACCCTGTACCGGACGTCCGGCGACTCACCGATCGTCGACGCGCTCATCGACGCCGCCGAGGCGGGCAAGCAGGTGCTCGCGCTCGTCGAGATCAAGGCGCGGTTCGACGAGCAGGCCAACATCTCCTGGGCGCGCAAGCTCGAGCAGGCGGGCGTGCACGTCGTGTACGGGATCGTCGGGCTCAAGACGCACTGCAAGCTCTCGCTCGTCGTGCGCCAGGAGTCGGACGGCCTGCGCCGCTACTGCCACGTCGGGACGGGCAACTACCACCCGAAGACCGCGCGCCTGTACACCGACCACGGTCTGCTGACGTGCGACCCCGACGTCGGGCAGGACCTCACGCGCCTGTTCAACCAGCTCTCCGGGTACGCGCCGCAGTCGCGGTTCCACCGCCTGCTCGTCGCACCGCGCACGGTGCGGTCCGGGCTCGTCGAGCGCATCGACCGCGAGGCGAGCGCCGCACGGGCGGGGCACGACGCGTGGGTGAAGATCAAGGTCAACTCCGTCGTCGACGAGACGACGCTCGACGCCCTCTACCGCGCGTCGCAGGCGGGCGTGAAGGTCGACCTCGTCGTCCGCGGCATCTGCGCCGTCCGCCCCGGTGTCCCCGGGCTCAGCGAGAACATCCGGGTCCGCTCGATCCTCGGCCGCTTCCTCGAGCACTCACGCATCTACGCCTTCGCCAACTCCGCCGGTCCCGCCATCGGCGAGGGCCCGGAGAGCGGGCCCGAGGTGTACATCGGGTCGGCCGACCTCATGCACCGCAACCTCGACCGCCGCGTCGAGGCGCTCGTGCGCATCACCGACCCCGACCAGGTCATCGAGCTGCTCGACCTGCTCGACGCGTCGATGTCCGAGCGCACCGCGTCGTGGCACCTCGACGCCGACGGCACGTGGCACCGGCCGGAGTCCGGTCCGGACGGCACGCCCCTCGTCGACCTCCAGGCGAGCCTCGTGCAGCGGCAGCGCCGCCGGCTCGTCGGGAGGCGGTAGCGGATGGGTGTGCCCTCCCCCGCCCTGCGCAGCGGTCTGCCCCTCGTGGACGCCCTCGGCCCGACCCATGTCTCGCACGCCCCGGTCATCGAGTCCGCCGGTGCCCTCGTGTGGCGCGTGCGCGACGACGACCTGCAGGTCCGCCTCGTCCACCGGCCCCGGTACGACGACTGGTCGTGGCCCAAGGGCAAGCTCGACCCCGGCGAGACGTTCCAGGCCGCCGCGGCACGCGAGGTCGCCGAGGAGACGGGCAAGCCGGTCGTGCTGGGCGTCCCCCTGCCGGGACTGCAGTACCTCACGCCCGAGGGCCGCGTGAAGCGCGTGCACTACTGGGCCGCGCGCCGGGCGTCGCAGAAGGCGGACGCCGGTGCGCTCGCCGCGCGCGCCCCCGTCCCGCCGGTGTCGCCGCAGGAGATCGACCGCGCCGCGTGGCTGTCGGCCGACGACGCCGCGCAGCGCCTCACGCGCCAGGCCGACCGCGCCCCGCTCGATGCGCTCGTGCGCGAGCGCGAGGAGGGCCGGCTGGCGACGCACGTCGTCGTCATCGCCCGGCACGGCAAGGCCGTCGCGCGCTCGGCGTGGCACGGCGACGAGCAGGACCGGCCGCTCACCCCCGCGGGGCACGCCCAGGCCGTCGCCCTGGTGCCGGTGCTCGCGGCGTACGGGGTCGAGACCGTCGTGACGAGCCGCTGGGACCGTTGCGCCCAGACGATCGCGCCCTACGCCGGCGCGTCGGGGCTGGAGACCGTGAGCATCGACCACCTCACGGAGGCGCAGCACGAGCGCTCCCCCGCGCGCGTCGCGCGGACCGTCCGCGAGCTCCTCGAGGCCGAGCGGTCGTCGGTGCTGTGCACCCACCGGCCCGTGCTGCCGACCGTGCTCGACGTGCTCGGGCAGCACTCGCGGCGACCCGTCGCGAACGCCCTGCCGACGCACGACCCGTTCCTCGAGCCGGGCGAGATGATCGTCGCCCACGTGGCCCGCACGCCCCGGGGCCCGCGCGTCGTCGCGGCGGAGAAGGTCGCCCCGCCGCTGCACTGAGACCAGGACGAGGACGGCGCTCCGCCGACCCGGGCGGAACCCGGTTCGGCGGAGCGCCGTCCTCGTCGCAGCGTGCGGTGCGCGCGTCCGGCGCGCGGCGTCAGAGCAGGATCGGGCTGAGGATCCAGTAGACGACGGCGGCGACGAGCGCGGCCGCCGGGATGGTGAGGACCCACGCGACGCCGATGTTCTTCGCGACGCCCCAGCGGACCGCAGACAGCCGCTTCGTCGCGCCGACGCCCATGATCGCGGACGTGATCGTGTGCGTCGTCGAGACCGGCGCGTGGAAGATGAACGCGTTGGCGTACAGCACGACCGCGGAGACCGACTCGGCGACGAACCCGCGCGCCGGGTCGAGCTCGATGATCTTGCGGCCCAGCGTGCGCATGATGCGCCACCCGCCGGCGTACGTGCCGAGCGAGATCGCGGTCGCCGCGGACAGCTTGACCCACAGCGGGATCGTGTTGTCGTCCTGGAACCCGCCCGCGACGAGCGCGAGCACGATCACGCCCATCGTCTTCTGCGCGTCCTGAAGACCGTGGCCCAGGGCCATCGCCGCCGCCGACGCCGTCTGCGCGATGCGGAAGCGGCGGAACGCCCGGGCGGGCGCCGCGTTCCGGAACACCCACAGCAGGAGCACCATGAGCGCGAACGCGAGGCCGAAGCCGATGAGCGGCGAGAAGACCATGGGGAGCACGACCTTGTCGAGGATCGCGTCCCAGTGGACCGTGATCCCCGACGCGATCCCGACGCCCGCGAGGCCGCCGATGATCGCGTGCGTCGACGACGACGGCAGCCCCAGCCACCACGTGATGAGGTTCCACGTGATCGCGCCGACGAGACCGCACAGCACGATCACGAGGCCCTGATGGGGTGGGACGTCGTTGACCGCGACGATGTCCTCGGCGATGGTCTGCGCGACGGCCGTGCCGAGCAGGGCGCCGATGAGGTTGAACACCGCCGCCATGAGGAGCGCCGCGCGCGGCGTAAGGGCCCTGGTCGAGACCGAGGTCGCGATGGCGTTCGCGGCGTCGTGGAACCCGTTGGTGTAGTCGAACGCCAGGGCGAAGGCCACGACGACGACGACGAGCACTGCCTCCACGGGGCTCAGGACTCCTTGAGGGCGATGGTCTCGACCGTGTTCGCGACCTTCTCGAAGGCGTCGGCCGCCTGCTCGAGGACCTCGACGATCTCCTTGAGCTTCATGAGGAGGACCGGGTCGGACACGTCGTCGAACAGCTCGGCGAGCAGCTTGCGGTGGACCTTGTCCGCCTGGTTCTCCAGGCGGTTGACCTCGACCCAGTACTCGGGGAGGTCGTCCATGGAGCGCAGGCGCGGCATCGCCTCGGCCGTGAGCTCCGACGCGCGCTGGAGCACCTGGACCTGCTCGGACACGCGGGCCGGGAGCTCGTCGACCTTGTAGAGGACGATGAGGTCGGCCGCCTCCTCCATGTAGTCCATGCAGTCGTCGAGCGCCGACGCGAGGGCGTAGATGTCGTCCCGGTCGAACGGCGTGACGAACGTCTGGTTGAGCCGCCGCATGATCGAGTGCGTCGCGTCGTCCGCGAGGTGCTCCGTCTCGCTGAGCTGCTTCGCGAGCTGCTTGCGCGTCGGGCGGTCCGCGCCCAGCAGCTCCGCCAGGAGCGTGGACCCTGTGACCAGGTGCTGCGCCGAGGCGGCGAGAAGGTCGAAGAACGAGGTGTCGCGCGGTGTCAGGCGCAGGCGCACGGGAGGCTCCGGAAGGGACGCGGGGTAGGGGCTGAGCTGGCGTCGGCCACAAGGGCCGCTCGGCCGCCGGACGGGCCGGTCGGCCGGGGTGGTCACGATCTCGGGTCGGATGATCTCTGGATGAACGCACGTCGAACTCTCGTCAAATGTAGCCGACGCGCGGAGCGATGCTGGAATCGTCGGGGCGAAGGTCCCGGATCCTCAGGACGCTCACAGCCCGCACCCGGCGTCATCGCCGGGTCCGGCCAGCCGTCCCGTGCGCGACGCCGTGGGCGCGGGAGGAGGGAGGGCGAGGGAAGTTGGCGACGCCGGACCGGGAGCGCCTCTCGGCGCGTGGCCGCTCGTAGCGGCTGAGTGTGGAGCCCGGGGCTACCGCGGCCCGGCGTCGTGAACCATCGTACGTGCCGACCGGCCCCCGAGGTACCCAGCCGGCCCCGTGTTCGCGCTCCGCGAGACCCCGGCCCCCCGACGTGCGCACCGCCCCCGGATCCCGCACCCTGCGCCCCCGCCAGCCGAGGCAGAACCCCGGCCCCCGAGGGTGACCAGAGGTCTCCCTCGGCGGTCGGTGGGTCAGTCGAGGCGGTCGGCGCGCCAGAGCTCGGCGGCGTGCTCGAGCTCCTGGGCGGTGCGCAGCAGCGACCCGGCGCCGCGAGTCATGCGGAGCGCGCCGTCGGGGTCGGCGACCTCGCGCGCGTCGGCGTCGAACGCGGCGCCGGTGGCGAGGATGCGACAGAACGACCCGGCCCGTTCGAGCGCGACGGCGAGGTCGCCGGTGAACACGCCGGAGAGCACGGCGTCGACGAGGTCGCGCACGTCCTGGGGGCCGGGTGGCCGCGGGACGCCGGCGATCGCCTCGTGGACCGGGGCGGCGTCGACCCCCAGGCGGTACCGCAGCGTCACCGTCTGCGGGTCGCGGCGGACCCACTCCCGCAGCACGTAGAGCCGCCAGAGCGCGCCCGGCAGAGAGTTCGGCGCCGCGTCGGACCAGAGGCCTGCCACGACGTCGAGCCCCTCGGTCTCGACGAGGTGGACCAGGCGCTCGACGACCTGGGGGTCCTCGGCGTCGCGGGCCCGGTGCACGATCGCACGCGCCGTGGTGTGCGCGACCTGGTCGCGCAGCGCGGGGTCGAGCTCGCCGGGGAGCTCGTCGGCGTCGCGCGGGTCGAGCATGGCCGGGCGGCGAGGTCGTCGCGTGCGGTCGGACCGGCCGGGGTCGGGCCGGTCTGCGGGGGTGGCGGGGACGTCGTCGGGCACGCGCCCAGTCTCCACCCGGCGGCCGCCCGGTCGCACCGGCCGAGCGACGTGCCGCGGCGGCCGCCGCGCGCGGGGCGATGCCTTCGTGAGGCGGCGGCCCGTTCGCCGCGCCACCGAAAGCACCCCGCCCTACAGTGACGAGAGGGGCCCGCTACCGGCTCCGGACGGAGCGGAGGATGACATGTCGAGCAGCGACGCAGCAGGTCACGCGACCGTGAGCGCACGCAGTGCCCACCGCAAGGCCATCGGTCTGGCCGTCGCGGCCGCGGTCGGCGGGTTCCTCTTCGGCTTCGACAGCTCGGTCATCAACGGGGCGGTCGCGGCGATCGAGGGTCAGTTCGACCTCGACTCGGCGGTCACGGGGCTCGTCGTCGCGATCGCGCTCCTCGGCTGCGCGCTGGGCGCCTGGTCGGGCGGCCGCCTGGCCGATCGCTGGGGCCGCACGCGCGTGATGGTGTTCGGTGCGATCCTGTTCTTCGCGTCCTCGATCCTGTCCGCGATCGCGTGGTCCGCGTTCGACCTCGCGATCTGGCGCTTCATGGCCGGGGTCGGCATCGGGATCGCCTCCGTCATCGCTCCGGCGTACATCGCGGAGATCGCCCCGGCGCGGCTGCGCGGCCGCATGGGGTCGCTGCAGCAGCTCGCGATCACGGTCGGCATCTTCGCGGCCCTGCTCTCCGACCAGCTCCTCGCGGAGACGGCGGGCGGCGCCTCCAACGAGCTGTGGCTCGGGTGGGAGGCGTGGCGGTGGATGTTCCTCGTCTGCGTGATCCCGGCGGCCGTCTACGGCATCCTCGCCCTGCGCATCCCCGAGTCGCCGCGCTACCTGGTGGCGAAGGGTCGTGACGACGAGGCGCGCGCGGTGCTGGAGTCCGTCCTCGGTCCGGAGGAGGACGTCGACGACCGCATCGCGCAGATCCACCGCTCGATCGCGGTCGACGAGAAGAACGCCCAGGAGGGGACGCTCAAGGGCTCGTCGTTCGGGCTCAAGCCGATCGTGTGGGTCGGCATCCTGCTGTCGGTGTTCCAGCAGTTCGTCGGGATCAACGTGATCTTCTACTACTCGACGACGCTGTGGCAGGCGGTCGGGTTCGACGAGAGCCAGTCGTTCCTCGTGTCGACGATCACGTCCGTGACGAACGTCGCGGTGACGTTCATCGCGATCGCGCTCGTGGACAAGGTGGGCCGTCGTCCGATCCTGCTCATCGGCTCCGCCGGCATGACGCTCTCCCTCGGCATCATGGCGCTCGCGTTCACGCAGTCCAGCGGGAGCGGCGACAACATCACCCTGCCCGACCCGTGGGGACCCATCGCCCTCGTCGCGGCGAACGCGTTCGTCGTGTTCTTCGGGGCGTCGTGGGGGCCGCTCGTCTGGGTGCTGCTGGGCGAGATGTTCCCGAACCGCATCCGCGCGGCCGCGCTCGGCGTCGCGGCCATGGCGCAGTGGCTCGCGAACTTCGCGATCACCCTCACGTTCCCGCCGATGCTGTCGGCGTTCGGCGCCTCGATCCCCTATCTCATGTACGCGATCTTCGCGGCGCTGTCGTTCGTGTTCGTGTTCAGCAAGGTCCCGGAGACCAAGGGCATCGAGCTCGAGGACATGGGCGACGAGCGCGTGGGTCGCGCCGCGCACTAACACCTTCCGGCCGAACCCGCGGCACCCGGGAATTCCTTGCTCCGCACAATGGTTGCTGAAAGCAACTGCAAGGCGTATGCTTGCCTGCAGCAACCAAGGAGTGCCCGTGCCCGTCATCACCCCCGCGACCGCCGCGGACCCTGAGCTCGCACCCGACCCGTCCCCCGCGGCGGGCCTCATCCGCGCGCTCGACGAGCTGGCCCGCGCCCAGCGCGAGTCGGCCGTGCGCATCGCACGGGACCTCGACATCCCGCGCTCGTCGTTCGGGCTGCTCCGCATGCTCCAGCGGTGCGGCCCCGTCCAGCTCGGGGACGTCGCCGCGAAGCTCCGCGTCGACCTGTCCGTGGCCAGCCGTCAGGTGAGCCACCTGGTCGACGAGGGACTCGTCCGCCGCACCGTGGACGACGACGACCGGCGCGCCCGGACCGTCGAGCTCACCGACGCGGGGCGCGGGCTCGTCCTGCGGGCGTACGAGCACATCGACGCCCTCGCCGCGACGACGTTCGCCGAGTGGCACGACGAGGAGATCGTCGAGGCCACGCGCCAGATCGAGCGCGTGGCCTCCGCGGTCGTCGCCGGCCACGCCGCACCCCGTACGACCGGGTGACCGACAGCGCCCGCCGGCACCACCGCCGTCGGGCACGTCCCCCGACCGCCGACCGCGCCGCCGCGCGGACCGGCCACCAGACCACCTGACACCGCCCCACGACACGCGAGCCCTCCGACACGGCCCCGTGAGCAAGGAACCTCAGCGCCTCATGACCAGCACCACACCAGAACGCACCGCCCCGCCCGGCGGAACCGAGTCGTCCATGACCCGTCGCGAGGTCATGGAGTCCCTCTCCGGGATCCTCCTCGGCATGTTCGTCGCGATCCTCGCGAGCTCGATCGTCTCGAGCTCGCTCCCCAAGATCGTCAGCGACCTGGACGGCTCGCAGTCGTCCTACACCTGGGTCGTCACGTCGACCCTGCTCGCCATGACGATCTCGACCCCGATCTGGGGCAAGCTCGCCGACCTCACCAACCGCAAGGTCCTCATCCAGGTCGCGCTCGTCGTCGCGGTCGTGTCCTCCGCGCTCGCGGGGCTCTCGCAGAACGTCGGGACGCTCATCGCGCTCCGCGCGTTCCAGGGCATCGGCGCGGGTGGCCTCATGGCGCTCGCCACGGTGCTCATCACGGACATCATCTCGCCGCGCGAGCGCGGCAAGTTCATGGGCCTCATGGGCGGCATCATGGCCGTCAGCCAGATCGGCGGCCCGCTCCTGGGCGGCGTGCTCACGGACGCGGTGAGCTGGCGCCTCAACTTCTTCGTCGGGCTGCCCTTCGCGATCGCCGCGATCATCGTGCTCCAGCGCACGCTGCACCTGCCGAAGGTCGCGCGCCGCGTCGTGCGCATCGACTACTGGGGCGCGATCCTCATCAGCGCCGGCGTGTCCTCGCTCCTGCTGTGGGTGACGTTCGCCGGGCAGAACTTCGAGTGGCTGTCGTGGCAGACGTTCGCGATGGTCGGCGGCGCGGTCCTCGCGCTCGTCGGTGCCGTGCTCGTCGAGCGCGTGACCCCCGAGCCGCTCATCCCGCTGCACCTGTTCAAGAACCGCACGTTCGTCCTCGCGGTCGTCGCGTCGGTCGCGGTGGGTGTCGCGATGTTCGGGACCGCCGTGTTCCTCAGCCAGTACATGCAGGTCGCGCGCGGCAAGACCCCGACCGAGTCGGGCCTCCTGACGGTCCCGATGATCATCGGCACGTTCGTCGCGTCGACCCTGTTCGGCCAGCTCATCACGCGCTACGGCCGCTACAAGGCCTTCATGGTCACGGGCGGCGCGGTCCTCGTGGCGTCGCTGTTCGCGCTGTCGACGATCGACTACCACACGAGCTTCACGCTCATCAGCGTCTACCTGTTCTTCCTGGGCGTCAGCATGGGCATGCTCATGCAGAACCTCGTGCTCGCCGTGCAGAACACGCTCGACGTCGACGAGATGGGCGCCGGCACCTCGACCGTCGCGTTCTTCCGCAGCCTCGGCGGCGCGATCGGCGTGTCCGTGCTGGGCGCGGTGCTCGCGACCAAGGTCACGACGTCGATCCAGGACGGCCTGACCAAGCTCGGCATCCCGGCCGACTCGATGGGCGGCGGCAACGCCGTCCCCGACGTCTCGACCCTGCCCGCGCCGATCAAGGACCTCGTCGAGAAGTCCTACGGCGACGGCATCGCCGAGATCTTCCTGGTCGCGGTGCCGCTCGCACTGATCGCGCTCATCGCCGTGTCGTTCCTCAAGGAGGTGCCGCTCGGCACCAAGACCGGCCTGCAGGAGCGCCTCGAGAAGGAGGCGGCGCTCGCCGGCAGCGAGGCCCCGGTCGACGCGACCCCCGGCCGCGTGACGCTGGCCGAGGAGACGGAGTCGACGCTCCTCGAGGCGTACGAGCCCGCGGGCGTGGTCGACGACGAGCGGTCGGCACGCTCGACGGCCTGAGCGTCACCCGCACAGCTCCGTCGAGGGCGGTACCGGACCTGGTCCGGTACCGCCCTCGTTCGCGCTGGGCCGAGCGGCTCTCAGTGCGCCGTGATCAAGCCGTCAGATAGATCCGTCGGCGATGCAGCACGACGGCGAGCGTCGTCCAGAAGAGCAGCAGCGCGAGTGTCACGGCGATCTGCCCGGCCCAGCCGCCTCCGAGCGCGTTCACGGCCTGAAAGAGGACACCCTCCCCCGGCCCACCCGGGTAACGGCGCAACAACGAGCTGAGCACGTGGGACCCGAAGTAGACGAGCAGGCTGTTGCGCCCGAGCGCGACCAACCAGTAGAGGAGTGCGGCGTCCAGCACAGGACGCGACTCGATCTTGCGCGTCACGACGACCGCCAGGCCCATCGCGATCGCGACGCCTCCAGCGATCGCCAGGGCGAACGGCGGAGTCCAGAGCCTCTTCATCATCGGGAGGTCGGTGCCGAGCACGTCGGCCGCACGCGGAAGGAGCCAGGCCGCGGCCAGCAGGCCTGCGCCGAGAAGGGTCAGCGGAGCGACGTAGCGACGCAAGGGGACGTCATTCGACCGCCGGTGGATCGCGAGCACCAGGTGGCCGATCGTCGCTCCGGCAGCGACCGACACCATGGAACCGTAGATCGCGACGAGACCTTCCGGGTCGTGCCCCAGGAGACCACCCGCGTACATGTGACTGCCGAAGACGGCGCTGTCGATCGCTCCGGACGGGTTGCACTCGCGAGTGAGCGTGGAGTCGGGGCACCGCGTGCTCCACCACATGAGGAGCGCCGAGTACGTGGACGCGTAGAACGCTGTCCAGCCGAGCCACCCGCGCCAGGTCCTGGTGAGCTGGTGTCCTAGCGCCGTGAGCAGCACGACGACCGCGTAGAGCTGGAGGACCCCGGTAAAGCGCAGCTCTCCCAAAGACTGCGTGCCGTCGACGACCCAGTTGTAGACGAGCCCGAGCCCGAAGAGGACGACGACCCTGCGGGCGAAGCGGGGCCAGTCGGTACGTCTGTTGAGGGCGAAGGCGAGACCGCAGCCCGAGAGCGTGACGAAGATCGGGAAGATGACGTCTTCGAGGTTCACGCCGTCCCACGGGGAGTGGTGGAACGATGGCGGCAGGATCACCATGCTGTTGATCGTCACGGACGCGACGAGCATGATGCCGCGGAGCCAGTCAAGTGCAGCGATCCGTGTCGAGGGCCGGGTGCGAAGGGCGGTCGTCACGGTGCCACCCGGTTCCACGCACCGTAGTAGCTCAGGAAGGCCTGCTGACGCGACATGATGAGAGCCCGCCCGTTCCCAGCCTGGACAGGAACCTCGGTCTGCGGCCAGTGGTCACCGGGGAACGCGAGCCAGCCGTACCACGACTGCATCAGCCCGACGGGCACGCCGGTGTCGTCCGGGGCCTCGCACATCAACGAGCAGTAGGCGTCCTCGTCCAAGGCATGACGGTAGGTGATCGCCATGGGCCGGGGCCACGTCGCGACGAGGTTCCCCTCGACCGCACCGAAGTCGTTCTGCGCGAGTGCCGACGACACGGCGAGGTGATCCGGATGCGGGTAGTCGGCGAACGCGGAGTTGCCCGTGCAGAGCTCCCGGCGGCAGTCCGGCGTCGCGACGACGCGAGACGGGTCGTTGAAGTACGACGCGCCGATGATGCGTGACAGGTCGAGCTCAGGCAGGAGGGTGCCGCGTTGTGCCAGCACCCACGCCACCATGTACTCGACCTCGTCGGCCGTCAGATTCCCGTCGCCGCCGTCGAAGGCGACCAGTGCGGCGTCCGCCCCTGCGGAGTAGAGGATCGGAGAGGCCTGATCGTCGGTGTCGGTCGACCGCGGCACCATCCCGGTGGCCAGCTCCGGCGCGGGAACCGCCTGGAGCTCCGGGAGCTGTCCCGCCTCTGCGCCGAACGCGTCGCTCCCCTGACGGTCCGAGAGGTCGCGGTGAAAACCGAGCCAGGACGCGAGCCGCGCGGCCCGGCACTCCGCGCTCTGGCGGCCGGCCGGCGTCGGGACGGGCCACTCCCCGAGGGACGTGACCGACGGGCGCAGCAGGTCGGGCTCGCAGTATCCCGTCGACTCGCCCTGGGTCCCGACGACCCAGACGGTGTAGTCGTCGTCGTCTACCGCCGCGATCCCGAGGAGGTCGTCGTCCGGGTGCGGTGCGACGACGACCTGGAGGCGTCGTGGAGCGTCCAGCGTCGAGCAGCCTCCCAGGATGGTGGAGAGGACAACCGCGAGGAGTACCACGGTACGCACGGGACGACGCCTCACCTGGCTTCACCTCCCCCACGGACCACCCTCGGGCCCGGGAAAGGATACTCGACCCCGCCACGTCGTCTCGTCGCCCCGGAGGGGGTGAGGTTTTCCGGACGGGCGTGACCGCGTGCCGTCCCGGGCGTCAGAATGGGCGTGTGCCCGCCGAGACCGCTCCCACCCGCCCCGTTCCCGACGCCGCCCGCGCCGCCGAGCCGGACGTCGCGTACGTCGATCTCGAACGCGAGCTGCGGGTCCTGCTACGCCGTGGAGGAGCGGCCGCCACGGCCATGGCGCGCCGGATCCACCCCGACCTCGAGGCGAGCGCCTATCCCCTCCTCGCGCACATCGCCGACCACCCGGGCGTCCGAGGCTCGGAGCTCGCCGCGCACTTCGGCGTCGGCCGCGCGACCATCTCGCGCCAGCTCAGCCGGCTGCACGCCCTCGGCCTCGTCGCCCGGGAGGTCGACCCCGACGACTCGCGCGGGCAGCTCATCACCCTCACGCCCGACGGCGAGGCCCGGCTCCACGCCGCGCACAGCGGGCGGGTCATCTCGATCACCGAGGCGCTCGACGGCTGGGACCGCGCCGACGTCGCGACGCTCGCGGACCTGCTGCACCGCTACTCCGACGCCGTCGTGCGCTGGGCCGCGAACAGGTGACGCCTCGCCCTGATCTCGCGTGACGGAGCCCGACGGCGCCCGCTCGCCCCGTCCCGGCGTCGCACCGGTGCTCTCGCGGCCCCGTCGCCGGCGCCTCCTCGTCGCCCTCGTGCTCGGCCTCGTCGTGCTCGCCGGGCTCGTCGTCGCGACGCGCGTGCCGGACCCGTGGGGTGACGTCGGCGGTGACGTCCTGTACGCCGTCGCGACGTACGTCCTCGTGATCCTCGTGCTCGCGCGCGTGCGCCCCCTCGTCGGGGGCGCGGTCGCTCTCGGCTGGTGCTGGGCGGTCGAGGTGCTCCAGGCGACGGGTCTGGCCGCGGCCGTGAACGACGCGGTCCCGCCCGCGGCGTGGCTGCTGGGCAGCACGTTCGCGGTGCGGGACCTGGTCTGCTATCTGGTGGGCGTCGGGCTCGCGTGCGCGGTCGACACGTGGGCCGGCGCCCGGTCGGCTACTCCTCGCCGGCCTGGAAGGTCAGGCTGACCGAGTTCATGCAGAACCGGTCGCCCGTCGGGGTCTGGGGCGCGTCGTCGAACACGTGGCCCAGGTGCGAGCCGCAGCGCGCGCAGCGCACCTCCGTGCGCACCATCCCGAGGCTGCGGTCGGTGAGGAGCTCGACGCGGTCACCTGCGAGCGGGCTGAAGAAGCTCGGCCACCCGCAGTGCGAGTCGAACTTGGTGTCCGAGCGGAACAGCTCGTTGCCGCACGCCCGACACGCGTAGACGCCGACGCGCTTCTCGTCGAGCAGCTCGCCCGTCCACGCGCGCTCGGTCCCCGCCTGCCGCAGCACGGCGAACTCCTGCGGGGACAGCTCGGCGCGCCACTCGGCGTCGGTCTTGACGACCTCGTAGGGCTGGTTGTCGTGGGTCTGGCTGGTCATGATCCACCTCCGACCATCCCAACCGCGCGCCCCGCCCCGGTGTTCCCGACGTCCCCCCGCTGTGGGCATGAAATGGGCCCGGTCTCGACGAGAAGACCGGGCCCATTTCATGCCCACAACCGGGTGGGGGACACGTCAGCGCGGGCTGGACGTCGAGTAGACCGTGCTCGAGCCGCCGGCCGGGCGCTGCGCGCGGCCGCGGCCGCCGCGGCGACGGCCCGCGGACTGGCCCGTCGAGCCGTTCCCGGCGCCGGACGTGGCTCGGGCCTCCCGGCCGCCGCCCTCGGAGCGCGCTGCACCCGACGCGCGCTGCGCGGGACGCTGACCGCCCTGGCCGCGCTGCGCCGTCGTGCCCTGACCGGCGCCCTGAGCCGCGGGACGGCCGCCGCCCTGGCCGCCACGGTTGCGGCGCGACGCGCGCGACCCGCCGTTGGTGGACGTGGTGCCGCGCTTCGCCTGCGTCTGCGGCGGGGTGATGTCCGCCGGGCGCACGTACTCCGCGACCTCGCCGACGAGGCCCTTGATCGTCGCGTCGCCGGGGGCGACGGGCTTCGGCTGGGCCGTGATCTTCGCCTTGCGCGTGAGGTCACGCACGTCGCCGCGCTGCTCCGGGAGCATGACGGTGACGACGACGCCCTCCGACCCGGCGCGGGCGGTGCGGCCCGAGCGGTGCAGGTACGCCTTGTGCTCGGCCGGCGGGTCGACGTGCACGACGAGCTCGACGTCGTCCACGTGGATGCCGCGCGCCGCGATGTCCGTCGCGACGAGCACCTTCACCGCGCCCGAGGAGAACGCCTCGAGGTTGCGCTCGCGCGCGCCCTGGCCGAGGTTGCCGTGCAGGTCGACGGCCGGGACGCCGCTCGCGGTGAGCTGCTTCGCGAGCTTCTTCGCCTGGTGCTTGGTGCGCATGAACAGCACGCGGCGGCCCGTGCCCGAGGCGAGCTCGTGCACGATCTGCTTCTTCGCGTCCGCGTCGCGCACCGCGAGGATGTGATGCGTCATCTGCGGGGGCGCGGCCGCGGCGTCGTCCACCGAGTGGCGCACCGGGTTGCTGAGGTAGCGCTTGACGAGCTGGTCCACGCCGTTGTCGAGCGTCGCGGAGAACAGCATGCGCTGGCCCTGCTGGGGGGTCTTGTCCATGATGCGCTTGACGCCGGGCAGGAACCCGAGGTCGGCCATGTGGTCGGCCTCGTCGAGCACGGTGATCTCGATGGCGTCGAGCGTGAGCATGCGCTGGTTCAGGAGGTCCTCGAGGCGGCCGGGGCACGCGATGACGATGTCCACGCCCTTGTCGAGCGCGGCGACCTGGCGCGACTGCGCGACGCCGCCGAAGATCGTCGTCGTCACGAGGCCGAGCGCCTTGGCGACCGGCTCCATCGTGGCGTTGATCTGGTTGGCGAGCTCGCGCGTCGGGCACAGCACGAGGGCGCGGGGTCGGCGCGGCTGGCGCGACGACTTGGCCCACGACAGGCGTGAGACGGTCGGCAGCGAGAACGCGAGCGTCTTGCCGGAGCCCGTGCGGCCGCGGCCGAGGACGTCACGGCCCTTCAGCGAGTCGGGCAGCGTGGCGGTCTGGATGGGGAACGGGGAGTCGATGCCCTGGCGCGAGAGCTCGCGCACGACGGGGGTGGGCAGGCCGAAATCGGCAAAGGAAGTCACAGGTGATGGGCCTCTCGGGGCTCAAGGTCGGGGTCCGCCGCACGCAATCCGGGGGGATCTCCACGACGCGGGGCGCGCGGGATCGCGCTGCCCTCGAACCTCCAGTGTCTCATGCCCGACGCCGGAGCACGGGTGAGATGCGTCTCGTCGCGCCGTCCGCGGGCACAGCAGGCTGTGGTGGAATGGCGCGCGTGCCCGCGCTGACGCCCTCCCTCGCCGTAGCCCCAGCCGTGCTGTCCGACGGCGGCACCACCACGGGCGGCGACGTCGCTTCCTCCGTGGGGGACGTCGTCGGGCAGGTGTGGGAGGCCGCGACGACGCCCGTCGCTCCCCCGGCGACCGCCGTCGTCGTCGCGATGGGCGCGCTCGCGCTGGCCGTCGTGCTCGTGACCCCCGTCTGGCGCGTCGCGCGGCACGTCGTGACGATCGCGCACGAGGCGTCGCACGCGCTCGCCGCGCTGCTCACCGGACGGCGCTTGTCGGGCATCCGGCTGCACTCCGACACCTCCGGGCTCACCGTGTCGTCGGGCCGGCCGCGCGGGTTCGGCATGATCCTCACCGCGTTCATGGGGTACGTCGGCCCGGGGCTCATCGGGCTCGGCGCCGCGGCGCTCCTGCGCCAGGGTTACGCCGTCGGGCTGTTGTGGCTGCTCGTCGTGCTGCTCGCCCTCATGCTGCTCCAGATCCGCAACTGGTTCGGGCTGTGGTCCGTGCTCGTCACGGGCGCCGCGCTCGTCGGCGTGTCGTGGTGGGCGACGCCCGCCGTGCAGAGCGCCGTCGCCTACGCCGTCACGTGGTTCCTGCTGCTCGGCGCAGTCCGACCGGTGCTCGAGCTGCAGAGCGAGCGGTCACGCGGACGGGCGTCGTCCTCCGACGCCGACATCCTCGCGCGCCTCACCCACCTGCCCGGGCTGTTCTGGGTAGGGGTGTTCCTCGTCGTCACGCTCGGTGCGGCGGTCCTGGGCGGGTCGTGGATCGTGGAACCGGCGGCCTGAGCGCCGCTCCCCCGGTGGCTCCCGTCAGCGCGGGAGCTGGGCCCGCACGCTGACCTGGAGCTCGTCGCGCACGTCCGGCCCACGCAGCTCGACGTGGAGCACGGTCCCCTCATCCGTCCGCACGCAGACCTGCGCGCCGTCGTCGAGCAGCGCCGCGGGCAGCGAGCTCCCCGGCACGTCCCGGGTGTCCCCCGCGGCCGCCTCGTAGCCCGCGACCCGGTCCGCGCACGACGCAGGGTCGACGTCGCCGTCCACGAGCGTCGCGCCCGAGAGGAACGCGACCCGGTCGCCGTCCCACGCGATCTCGGAGCCGACCCCGTGCGCGGTCGGCTCGACCGTCTCCCCGTCCAGGTCGACCTCGGTCCCGGGGCCGACGACGAGGTGCTGCTCGGCGGGCGGTGCCGCCGAGTCGTGCGCAGCGCGCGCGGTCGGCGCGTCCATCGCGGGCTCCGCGTCCGGTGCGGGCGCCGCACCGCAACCGGCGGCGAGCGCCGCCACGCCGAGCGCGGCGAGAAGAGTGAGTGTGGTGGTCGTGGTGCTGGACGTCATCGCTCTCCCCCATCGCTGCCGGCCCGGTGGCCGGGTTCGGTTGATCGGGACAACCACGTCAGGGAGGGAGCAGTCGTGCGAGGTCCTGATACAGCCGCGGACACGACGACGGGCCGCCCGCCGGAGCGGACGGCCCGTCGTGCGACCAGAGACGCGCGTGGAGGAGGACGCGTCGTCGAGATCGTCCGGCGCGGGCGCCGGTGGAACTGGTGGGTCAGCCCTGAGGAGTCAGGACGAACGCCGGGCCCTGCGCGTTCGGGTCCGTGTCGAGCGTGAGGTTCGAGAGCGTCGGGGCCGTGGCGGACTCCACGAACACCTTCGCCTCACCGTCCTCGACGACCGTGTCGTCAGGCTGCGGGCCGGGCACGAGCGCGAGCTCGAAGCTCCCCGCCTGGTCCGCGGACTCGGCGATCCGCAGACCGCCTCCCTCCGGGACACCAGCCTGGGTCTGCAGGTCGTGGACAGCGGTACGGGCGTTGTCGGTCAGGGTGAGCACGAGAGCTCCTCTCGTCGCCGGGCGGAGCCCTGCGGGACACGTCCGTGCGGCCCACGCCTGGCCGGCGTGACCTGCCGTCGGTGCACCCTCCCGCGGGCCCCTCGGTCCACTCCACCGAAACAAGAACGGGCTCGACTCGCAAGCGAATCGCCCGATTCTCACCGAATTTCTCACGGAGCAAGACCGCGCGTGACAGCGCCCGACGACGCGCGTAGGGTCCGCGCCCGCGCGCTCGTTACACCGAGGTCGGCAGCTCCTGCCGACGTCGGCGATCCCGGTTGCCGATCTCGACCGGAGCTTCCGAACTCGCCACGAACCGCCGCCTCAGGCGCGCGGGTAACCTGTGCCTGGACGCCGAGCGTCCAGGGCCTCTAGCTCAATTGGCAGAGCTGCGGACTTTTAATCCGTAGGTTGTGGGTTCGAGCCCCACGGGGCCCACCAGGAACGTCCCAGAAGGGCTTCCCCGATCACGGAGGCGTCCTTCCCGACGCGACCGACGTCGGCGGATCGGCAAGGATCCTGCGCCGTGTCAGCGTGCACGACGGCGGAGGACGACGTGCTCCGCGGCCACCAGGGCCGCGCACCCGAGCAGCACGAGCGCGACGGTCATCCAATTGGTCTGGACGCACGCGTCGGTCGCGTCGGACGACAGCGGGTTCAATCCGCCGAGCGGCTCCTCGATGCACGTGTACCGCTGTCCGTCGTCGGTGACGTCGCGAGGCGCCACGGTCGAGCATCAGGCCCAGGGCGAGCATCGCGGTCGTGGCTGCGAGGAACGCGCACAGCACGAGGATCGTCCACATCGGTTGCCCGAGCGTACCGGGATCCAACGACCGCATGCGGGCGGCGCGGCGCGTGCGCCGTCTGTTCATCCGCAGTTGGTTGTGCGCCACGCTGCGGGGCCGGAACGTCGGGTCATGGCGATCGAGGACGAGGACCGCGAGATCGACGTCGTGGTCGAGCGGATCAGCGCACGCTTCCCGGAGGTGCCGGTGGACGACGTCCGCGACCAGGTGCTCGCGGAGCTCGGGCGGTACCAGACCGCGCACGTGCGCGACTTCGTCCCCGTGCTGGTGGAGAACGCGGTGACGGACGTGCTGCGATCAGGCAACCGACCACGCCGCCCCATTCGGAGGACTCCGCGGCTCGACCGATGAGTCGACGTGTGGGCGACCGTCGGTAGGTTCACCGGCGGGTCGAGCGGCCCGCCCCCGACGACGAGGAGCACGCATGTCCTTCCAGGCCTATCTCGACGCGGTCGAGGACAAGACCGGCCTCACCCCGCGCCAGCTGGTCGACCTCGCGCACGTGCGTGGGTTCGACGAGTCCACGAAGGCGACGCCGATCCTCGAGTGGCTCAAGGACGACTACGGGCTCGGGCGCGGTCACGGCATGGCGATCGTGCACGTCATCACCAAGGGCCCGCAGATCTCGTCGAAGCACGTGGGGTCCGACGGCACGCACCGCGACGAGTCCGACACCCTGTGGCTCGACGGCAAGGCGACCAAGCCGGCCTGACGCCCCGCGGACACCGTGCGGGTCGCCCCGGTCGCGCCCCGCACCGGTGCCCGACGACGTCCCGCGAGCGGGCGTCATCGGGCACCGGGCGTGCTACCGGGTCAGGGACCCCACGGCGTCAGAACGACCAGCGCTGGGCCGCGCTCTGGTTGCAGGTCCAGAGCTGGACCTTCTGGCCGTCGTGGAGCGGCGCTCCGCCTTGCGCGTCGAGGCACTTGCCGGACTGTGGGTTGCGCAGGGCCTGGGACGCGGCGTCGTACACCCACTTCTGGGCGCCCGTGCCGTTGCACGTGTAGATCCAGACGACGGTGCCGTCCGCGGTCCCGCTGCGGGCGACGTCGAGGCACTTGCCCAGCGCTCGCACGGTCCCGTCGGACCCGCGCGTCCACTGCTGCGCCGCGTTGCCGCTGCAGCTCGCGAGCTGGACCTGGTTGGTGTCGGTCGGGTCGGCCCACGGCACGTCCAGGCACAGCGCGGTGGTGGCGCGGATCGTCCCGGTGCCGGTCGGCAGCCCGCCGCCCGGATTCGGTTCCTCGGTGCCGCCACCGCCGTCGCCGATGGGCGTCGCGGTGCCCGTGAACGGGTCGAGCTTGATGTACGCGGCGGTCGGGTTGCCGTCGTGGACGAGCGACTCGTGCGCGCCGACGTCGTCGAACGCGAACGCGTACGCCTTGCCGTTCGCCATCTGCTGGTGCGCGAGGCTGGCGTACACGTTCGTCCGCGAGTCCTGGTAGAAGCCGGCGTTGCTCATGTCGGGCTGGTTCGGGTTGGTCAGCGCCGTGGTGCGGACGAGCGCGGCGCACAGCGTGCGGGCGATCGGGCCGACGACGTGGTCGTTCGGCGCCTGGAGGTCCTTGTGGCACCCGTACACGCTCGACGCGTCAGGCTTCTTGAAGGCCGCCACCTCGGCCCCGGACCCGTTGCGGAAGCGGAACCAGTCGCCGTCGACCCGCCCGCGGAACTGCGTCCCCGGCTCGTGGGAGAACGGCGTGACGACCATGTCGCGCGTGCGGTAGGAGTTCCATACCTCGGTGACGTACGAGTCGATCGACGCCGAGGAGATCTTGCCGACGTCGATCCCGTGCGACGGGTTGAGCGCGCGCAGGCGGCTCCCGTCGGGCGCGCGCTGCACGAGGCCGCCCCACCCGGCGCCCTCCAGCGCCGTGTAGAAGGCCTCGTAGCCGTTCGGCTTGAGCATGCCCGTGCTGAGGACGTGCCCGTCGGACCGCTTCACCCCGACCTGGTACGGCGCGGACCAGTGGTCCACCTGCGTGCTGTTGATCCAGATGCCGCCGTCGTTGAGCGTGTACTCGGTCCAGTTGAAGAGGATGTTGCGGTTGGGGTCGGAATCGTTCTGGACCGCGGGCTGGACGAGCCTCCCGTCGAGCACGATCTGGAACGTCATCTTCTGCCCGTACGAGTAGTAGACGCGCCCGGACAGCTTCGGGAGCTGGATCGTCACGGACTGGCCGGGGCCGGGGCCCGCGATCGACGCGTCGGGTGCCGGGACGGGCACGGGCCCCACCCCGCCGGGCCACGGGTGGAACGTGCCGCCCGCGTCCGCCCAGCCGGCGACGCCGTCGCGCTCGCCGAGGACGTACAGGTAGATCGGCCCCTTGCCCGAGTCGTTGGTGATCGTGAGCGGGATGGTCGCCGGGACCGCGCTCGCGGGGGCCGCCGTACCGACGACCGCCCCGCTCACCGCGAGGACCGCCGCGCACAGCGCGGCCCACGCTCGTCTGCTCCTTCTCCGCCTGTCGAGATTCATGCCGGATCTGCTCCTTGTTCGGTTACTCCGTCGTCACCGCACTCGCCGGACCGGCCCGGCGACAGCGCCGTCCCACACCGGTGTGGGAGCGCTGCCACGACCGTAGCGGACTGCGGCCGCGCACGCTAGGGAGCGCTCCCACGGCGGTGGCGGAACCCTTTCCGGCACGCCCGTAGACTCGAACGAGTGCAGTGCCACCACTACGACGCCGGCCGGTGCCGGTCGTGCAGCCTCCTCGAGCTGGCGTACCCGGCGCAGCTCACCGGCAAGCAGGAGCACTGCGCCGACCTCCTCGCGCCGCTCGCGCCGGACCTGACCTGGCTGCCCACGGTCGACTCGGCGGAGTCGGGCTTCCGCAACAAGGCGAAGATGGTCGTCACGGGCACGACGGACGCCCCGGTGCTCGGCATCCTCGGCGAGGGCGGCGGCGTCGACCTCACCGACTGCCCGCTCTACCCGCCCGCGCTCCAGGCGTCGTTCCCGGCGTTCGCGGAGTTCGTCACGCGCGCGCGGCTCGTCCCCTACGACGTGCGCACCCGCCGCGGCGAGCTGAAGTACGTGCTGGTGACGCTCTCCCCCGACGGCGACCTCATGGCGCGGTTCGTCCTCCGGTCCACGGAGTCGCTCCCCCGAGTCCGCAAGCACCTGCCGAGCCTGCTCGACGCGCTCCCGTCGCTGCGCGTCGTCTCCGCGAACCTGCACCCCGAGCACAAGGCCGTGGTCGAGGGCGAGACGGAGATCCTCCTCACGGACGCCGAGACGCTGCGCATGCGCGTCAACGGGATCGACCTGCACCTGCGCCCGCAGAGCTTCTTCCAGACCAACACCGACGTCGCCGCGGCGCTCTACCGCCAGGGCCGCGAGTGGGTGGACGACGCCGTGCCCGCCACGGTCTGGGACCTCTACTGCGGGGTGGGCGGATTCGCGCTGCACGTGGCCGGGCCTGACAGGGACGTCGTCGGCGTCGAGACGAGCGCCGAGGCCGTCGCGAGCGCACGGCTCACCGCGCGGGACGCAGGCCTCGACCGCACGGCGTTCCTCGCCCAGGACGCGACGGCGTTCGCGCTGTCGCGGCAGGACGTGCCCGACCTCGTCGTCGTCAACCCGCCGCGGCGCGGCATCGGGGAGACGCTCAGCACGTGGCTCGAGGAGTCCGGCGTCGGGCACGTCGTCTACTCGAGCTGCAACGCGACGTCGCTCGCGCGCGACCTGGCGCTCATGCCGTCGCTGCGCCCGCGAGCCGCCCGGGTGCTGGACATGTTCCCGCAGACGTCGCACTACGAGGTCGCGGTCCTGCTCGAGCGCGCCTGACCGCGGCGTCGTCGCGACGCCCGCTCCGAGATCGACCCTCCGA
Organism: Cellulosimicrobium sp. SH8; assembly: GCF_025818875.1. Lineage (NCBI taxonomy): Bacteria > Bacillati > Actinomycetota > Actinomycetes > Micrococcales > Promicromonosporaceae > Cellulosimicrobium > Cellulosimicrobium sp. SH8. Next base: position 102,122 of record NZ_JAMXMH010000002.1, read on the forward strand.
CGGCCGATCTGGCGGCGGGCGGGTCGGTCTCGCGGTCAGGGTCGCTCGCCCGCGCGCCGCGCGGCCTCGACGGCGGACGCCTCGAGCCGCTCCCGGTAGGCGGCCCACTCGTCGTCGTCGAGCGCAGGCAGGTTGCCCCGTCCGTCCCCCGCCACGCCGTCGACGAGCTCCCGCACGATGTCGGCGTGGCCGGCGTGGTGCGCCACCTCCGCGAGCACGTGCACGAGCACCTGGTGGAGCGTGACGTCGCGGTTCTCCGGGCGCCACCACGGCACGTGCCCGGGCGCGTCGAGGTCGAGCGACGCCACGGTCGCGTCGCACAGCTCCGACGACCGGCGGAAGAGCTCCAGGATCTCCTCCCGGCTCTCGTCCGCCGTGGCCCACATGTCGGCGTTCACCTCCGCGCCGTCGGCGAACCAGGGAAGCTCCAGGTCGTGGGTGCCGCCGAACGCCTCGTGCAGGTAGCCGAGCTGCACGCTGCCCACGTGCTTCACCAGGCCCAGGACGTTCGTGCCGGTGCGTGTGAGGGGACGGCGGACGTCGTACTCGCTCAGCCCCTCCGCCTTGGCGAGGAGCGCGTCGCGCTCCCGGCCGAGGTACCGCAGCAGCGTGGCCTTGGGGTCGTGGTCGGGTGCCGTCCTCGTGCTCATCCACCGGACACTACCGACGCCCTCCCACGCCGGTGCCAGACTCGCCCCCATGGGCACCGTGCACGCAGAGATCACCGACCGGCTGGCGTCGTTCGTCCTCGCGCAGCCGGTGTTCTTCGTCGGCACCGCGCCGCTCGCGGCCGACGGGCACGTCAACGTCTCGCCCAAGGGCATGGCGGGCACGTTCGCCGTGCTCGACCCGCACCGCGTCGCCTACCTCGACTACACCGGGTCGGGCGCGGAGGCTCCCGCGCACCTGCGGGAGAACGGCCGCATCGTCGTGATGTTCTGCGCGTTCTCCGGGCCGCCCAACATCGTCCGGTTCCACGGCACCGGCCGGTACGTCGAGGCCGGGAGCGCGGAGTTCGACGCGCTGCGCGGGCACTTCGCCAAGGCGGAGACCGCCGGGCAGCGCGGCGTCGTCGTCGTGGACGTCACGCGCGTCTCCGACTCGTGCGGGTTCTCCGTCCCGCACCTCGAGCTCGTCGAGGACCGCGACCTGCTCGACCGCTGGGCCGGTCGCAAGACGCCCGAGCAGCTCGACGACTACCGCGTCACCAAGAACTCCACGAGCATCGACGGCCTCCCCGCGATCGGCGACCCTGGCGAACCTGTCAGCGCGTCGTCGCGGTCGAGCGCGACCACTCGCTGACACGTCGAAGCGTCCGTCCTCCGCCCCGTCAGGGGTCGGGGGTCGTCGCGTCGAGGTAGGCCCTGCCGCGCGGGGAGAGGCGGTAGCCGACGTCGAGGCTCTCGGTGAGGCCGAGCTCCTTGAGCCGGCGGACGCGCACCTTGAAGTCGTCGCGCGCCATCCCCAGCCCTGTGGCGAGCTCGCGCGCGACGACGCCCTCGTTCGCCGCGACCAGCTCGAGGTACTGCCGGGTCCACGGCGCCGCGGCGGCACGGTCCTTGCGGTCCAGCGCCGCGCGGATCTGCTCGACGGCGGCCGCGTCCAGGTCGGCATCCTCGCGCAGCGCGACGCGCGGGTCGGGGCCCGCGAGCCGGATGCCCACGCGGTAGAGGTCGCCCTCGCGCGCGGCGCCCCGGGCGAGCACGCCCTCCGGGGAGGCCATCCCGGCCAGGCGTGCCTCGTCGTCGGACACGAGCGGCGCGCCGTCCGCGCCGGTGGGTACGCGCTCGACCGACGTCACCTCGACGACGCCGACCCGCGTGCGCTGGAGCGTCCCGACCTTCACGCGCGGCGTCGTCCAGCGGCGGAACGCCAGCGTCACCGTCCCGTCCTGGAGGCCGCGCAGCGTGCGGGCGTCGAGGAGCACGCCTCCGAGCGTACGACGCCGCCGCCCCGATCTCCCGAGGGAGCGGGGACCGGTCAGGCGAGCTCGGGGCGGCGGGCGACGGTGAGGACGTGGGTGTCGGGCCAGTCGACGGGCTCGCCGGTCGCCGCGTCGTGGAGCGCGGCGACGGGCGCGAGGGCGTGGTCGACGACCCACTCGTTGCGCCACGCGCCGCTGCCCGGCTCGAGCTCGAAGCCGGCGTCTGCGAGCAGGTCCGCCCACCGCGGACCGGTGAGGTCGCAGAACCGCTCGTGGCACTCGGACAGCCAGTTGTCGACGTAGTCCTTGCGGGTCAGGAACTCCATGGCCTCGCGCAGCGTGAGGCGCCACGACCCGGGGCCCAGCCGCGCGGGCGCGAACGCGGCGCCGGACAGGCGCGGGAAGTCGTGCGCGAACTGGACCAGGCGCGCGTCGGTGGACAGCGCCCCGACCCACGCGGCGACGTCCGCGCGGGCGAGGTCGTCGAGGTCGGCCCGCGCCCCGCCAGGCCCGTCCCCTGTGGCTGCGGCGCCGTCGTCGGTCCGCAGCGTGAGCACGACGACGCGGTCCGGCTCGGCGGGGCCGCACACGTCGGAGTTGATCCACAACCCGCCGGGCCGCGTGTGGGCGTGGACGCGACGCGCGAACGTCTCGACGTCGCGCACGCCCGCGCCGTACGACGAGACCTCGTGCGTGAGGGCGATCGTCAGGGTCGTGTCGACGGTCGCGTCGGGCATCACGGACCGGTCGAGGATGTTCGCCTGCACGAACCAGACGTGCGGGTTCGCGAACACGCCCTGGGCCTTCTTGTGCTCGGCCTCCGCGACGAGGTGCCGCGCGACGTCGACCCCGAACAGGTCGGACTCGTGCAGGCGCGGCTCGCGCGCGACGTGCTCCAGGAGGCCGCCGGTCGCGCAGCCGATGTCGACGATCCGCCCGGGCCGCACGTGCGGCGCCACCTGGGCCCACTTGCGCGCGGACGCGTCCTCGAACGCGGCGGCGTAGGTGCGGTAGTCGCGCGTCGAGGTGAGGTCGCCGTCGCCGGAGACGACCGGGTCGGCGAAGATCCGCCGCACGTCCTCGACGAACCGGTAGCGCGCGTAGAACTCGGGTACGGCCGGGTGCGCGACCTCCCGCCAGCCCTCGTCGCCCGCGGCGATCTGCTCGACGACGTCCCACGGCCGGGCGGGGTGCCGGCCGCCGGGCTCGGCGGCGTCGAGCTCCACGCCCGCGACGCGGTAGCCGAGGGCGCGGTACGCCTCCACGAGGGCGGGGGTCGAGCACGCGACGACGGTGTCGGCGGGGTCTGGCGCGACGCCCGTCGCCGTCGCGACGCTCGTCACGACGAGGTGCGCGAACCGGTCGTCGGGCGCGACGTCGGGCACCGGCACGACGACGGACCGGAGCCCCTCCCGGGTCGTCACGTTCTCGACGAGCGCCTCGCGGCGGTGGCCCGGCAGCGGGTTGCGGCGCGTGCCCGCGTGGTTCGCGGACGTGACGACCCAGACGACCTCGACGTCCGGGGCGCAGCGCACGCGGCGCCCGTCGAGGTCGCGGACGAGCCCGGCACGCATGGCCCGCAGGTAGTCGACCTGGTAGCGCGTGACGACGTGGTGACGCCCCGGGAACAGGACGCGGCGGACGGGCGGGCCGTCGGGGGTCGGGTGCACCCGCACACCGTGCGGGGTGCCCGCGCCTCGGCGCAACCCGTCTCACGGCTCGGCACGCCCCGCCGTCGACCTGTTCGCTCTCCGTGAAGCGCGGCGACCCGAGAACCCGCAGGTCGCCGCGGTGCACGTGCGCGAGCGCTCCCCGGTCCGGCTGTCCTGGACGCCCGTCCACGATGCGGAGCACTGGGGACGTATGGGACGGTGTTCGCGATGTTCTGGATCGTGGCAGGGGCTGTGCTCGTCGTGTCCGGCCTCGCGATCGCCGCGACGGCCGCCCGCGGTGTGCGCCGGGCCGGGTCCACCGGGGCGAACGGGATGGCGATCGCCGTCGGCGGGGGCCTCGTGATCTGGGGGGCGATCGCCCTGACCGTCGGACTCCTCACGCACGACTGAGCGCCTCGTCCCGCGCGTCGACGACCTCCGCGCCGGACACCACCCCGGAGAGCCCGCGCCGCCCGCGCGTGAACGGGACCGCGACCACCGAGACCAGGGCGAACAGCCACGCGACCGGCGCGGCCACGTCGCCCGCGACCGCGAGCGCCGCCGGGACGCCCGTCGGCAGGTCGGCGAGCAGGCCCAGCGCCCCCCACAGCGCGCCCCCGGCGGCCGCGCGGGCGACGCGCTGCGCCGTCGCGCCGGGCCCGCCCGCCCAGCGCGGCGCGAGCCACACCGTCCGCTGCCCCCAGGACGCCCCGCTGCCGAGGAACGTGGGCACGACGAACACGAGCGCGAACGGGACGAGGGTGCCGAGCAGCCACTGCGGCCAGTCCGTCCCGTCGGGCAGCGGACGCCCGAGCAGGAGGAGCACCGTGCGGTAGCCCACCTGCAGCACGACGCCGAGCGCGGTGACGAGCAGCGCGTCGAGCAGCATCCCCAGCCAGCGGCGCCACACCGTGACGGGCCGCGCCTCGCCCCGGCGCGCCTCGAGCTCCGCCGCGCGCGGCATCCACCGCAGCAGGAGCGGGGCCGCGAGCGCCCCGAGGAGCGCGCCGAGCGTGTTGGTCAGCACGTCGTCGACGTCGGCGACGCGGTACGAGCACGGGATGATCCCGAAGATCCCCGTGTACTGCGTGGTCTCGACGAGCAGCGACGCGGCGAGGCCGGACAGCGTCGCGACGACGACGCCGCGCCCCAGGTAGCGGCGCACGAGGAGGCCCCACGGGACGAACAGGACGACGTTGAACACGACCTGGAGCACGGCTGCGCTGCGCAGGGTCGCGCCGGGTCCGAGGCCCGCGGTGTCGTGACGGATGTCGGCCAGGGAGTGGAACGGCACGAGCTCGGCGCCCGCGACGCCGTACCGCGCGCACCACTCGGCGAGATCCCCGCTCGGCAGCGGCAGGAGCGTGTACGCGACGAGGGCCACCCCGTAGACGGCGACGGCCGCGGCCCCGACCAGGCGGCGGCCGCTGAGCCCGCCGTACCGGCGCGACTGCCACGCGAGGGCGGGCACGAGGAACGCCGCGAAGAGCAGCGCCCCGCCGATCACGCCGACGTACGCCGGCCACGTCCACCGGTCGATCACGCGCGCACCCCGCAGGGCTCGGGGACGGTTCGGCGTGCGCGGGCGGGGGTCGTGGTCACGCGCCCCAGTATCGCGGCGTCTCCCGCGGCACCGCGCTCCGGTGCCGCGTTCGCACGCGCTCCGGCACCGCGTTCAGGCACCGCGTTCCGGCACCGCACCGCGCTCGTGCCCGGTGCTCCTCCGGCTCTCGCGCGAGCACCGACGACGACCGGCCCCGTACCCGAGGACCTTCGGCGCGGCGTGCCGACCGGACCGCGGCCTAGCGTGGAGGTGCGGTCGGTCGCCACGGCCCGCCGAGGTCTCACCGAGGACCGGTCCGGGGACCGCCCGCCGCGCACCGAGCGGTGCGCGCGGCCCGACGGACGAGGTGAGGACGATGAAGGCGGCGCGGTACCACGGCAAGGAAGACCTCCGGATCGAGGACGTCCCGGAGCCCGAGACCCGGCCGGGGACCGTGAAGATCCGGCCGGCGTGGACGGGGATCTGCGGATCCGACCTCCACCTCTATCTCGAGGGCCCGTTCCCGCCCGCGCCGTCCGAGACCCAGCCGCACCCGCTGTCGGGCGAGACGCTGCCCGTCGTGTTCGGCCACGAGTTCTCCGGGGTCGTCGAGGAGCTCGGCGAGGGCGTCGACGGGCTCGCCGTCGGGGACGCCGTCGTCGTGGAGCCCTTCATGGTGTGCGGCGAGTGCCCGCCGTGCCGCGACGGCCTCTACAACGCGTGCGTGAAGATGGGCTTCATCGGGATCTCCGGCCGGGGTGGCGGGCTGTCCGAGCACATCGTGGTCGAGCGCCGCTGGGTGCACCCCGTGGGCGACGTCCCGCTGGACCAGGCCGCGCTGATCGAACCGCTCGCGGTCGCGTACCACGGCGTCCGGCTGTCCGGGGCGCGGGCGGGCGACACGGTCCTCGTCGGCGGGGCGGGGCCGATCGGCCTGCTGACGTGCGCCGTCCTGCAGGCGATCGGGGCGCGCGCGGTCGTCACCGAGGTGAGCGGGGCGCGCAAGGCCAAGGCGCTGGAGACCGGCGTGGCCGACCTCGTGCTCGACCCGCGCGAGGTCGACGTCGCCGCACGCGTCCTCGAGCTCACCGACGGCCGCGGCGCGGACGTCGCGATCGAGTGCTCGGGCGCGCAGCCGGTGCTGGACACGCTGACGCACGCGCTCAAGGCGGGCGGGACGCTCCAGATCGTCGCGCTGTTCTCCGCGCCGCCGACCCTCGACGTCATGACGGTGCTGCTGCGCGAGCTCACCATCAAGGGCGCCATCGGGTACGCGGACGACCACCCCGCGGTCATCCGGCTCGTCCAGGAGGGCAAGGTCGACCTCGCCCCGTTCGTCACGGGCCGCATCGCCGTCGAGGACGTCGTGGAGAAGGGGTACCGCGAGCTCATCGACCACAAGGACGACCACGTGAAGATCGTCGTGTCGGTGTGAGACGGCGGCCCGCGGCCCCACCGTCCCCGGGGCCGCGGGCCGCGCTGCTGGCGCGGGCTGACCGACCGGACCGCTCCGCCTGCGCTCGACCTGCGGTGCGCGGCGCGGCGTGCCACGGTGGAGGCTCACGAGGACCCGGAGGTGCGCATGGACGTCCTCGCCGCCCACGGCGACGCGATCGGCGCGTTCGACGCGCTCGTCCGCCCGCTGCGCGACGACCAGTGGTCGCTGCCCACCCCGGACGCCGACTGGACGGTGCGCGACCTCGTCAACCACCTCACGGCCGAGCAGCTCTGGGCGCCCGAGCTGCTCGCCGGGCGCTGGGTCGAGGACGTCGGCACCGTCTTCGAGGGCGACGTGCTCGGCGACGACCCGGTGGACCGGTGGGTCGACGCGTCCGTCCAGGCCCGCGAGGCGTTCCTCGCACCCGACGCCCTGGACCGCCGGGTGCACCTGTCCTACGGCGACGAGTCGGGCGCGGAGTACTGCGCCCAGATGACGTTCGACCTCGTGGTGCACGCGTGGGACCTGGCCCGCGCCGTCGGGGCGGACGAGACCGGCGAGCCCGCGCTGGTCGCGTGGGCGCTGCACTACGCGGAGGCGCGCTCGACGTTCCTCGAGCCGGGCCCGCTGTTCCGCGGCCCGCTCGACGTCGACGACGGCGCCGACGACCTCACGCACCTTCTCGCGCTCACGGGCCGCCGCCGCTGACGGTCGCACGCCGGGTGAACGTTCGCGGAACGGTCCGCCCGGCGGCGGGCCCGGCAGGACGTCGGCGCCGGTCGCGCGCGAGACTGGCCCCATGCCCTCCACCGCCGCCGGTCGTCCCCCGGAGCAGCGCACGACACCGCACCCCGCCCGCCTGCTCCAGCCCGCCGCGGACCGCGGGGGCCGCCCGCTCGTCGTCGGGCACCGCGGCAACTCGTCCGTCGCGCCGCAGAACACGCTCGCGGCGTTCGAGGCCGCGGCGCGCGCGGGCGCGGACGCGATCGAGCTCGACGTGCACCTCACGGCCGACCGGCAGGTCGTCGTGCTGCACGACGACGTCGTGGACGAGACGACGGACGGGACCGGCCGCGTGGACGGGCTCACGCTGGCCGAGGTGCGCGCTCTCGACGCCGGGTCGTCGTTCTCGCGCGCGTTCGCGGGCCAGCGCGTGCCCACGTTCCAGGAGGCCGCGCGGCTCGTGGCCGCGCGGCCCGGGCTCGGGCTGCTGGTCGAGCTCAAGGGCGTCTGGACGGTGGAGGACACCCTGCTCGTGACGAAGCAGGTCGACGACGCGGGCCTCGCCGGGCGCGTGCTCGTCCAGTCGTTCTGGCCGCCCACGGTCGCCGCCCTGCGCGACGCCGCGGGGCACCTCGACCGCGCGCTGCTCCTCGCGCTGCACCCCGACAGCCTCGGTGAGCTCGTCAGCGTGTGCGCCGACCTGGGGGTCGTGGCCTGCAACCCGGAGGTCGCGCTCCTCGCGCACGAGCCAGGCCTCGTGGACACGCTCCACGAGGCGGGGCTGCGCGTGCACGTCTGGACCGCGAACACGACGGACGAGTGGGACGACCTCCTCGTGCAGGGCGTCGACGGCATCATGACCGACCGCCCGGACCGCCTCACCGGCTGGCTCGACGCGCGGTTCGAGGATCTCGACGGGTGAGCCCGCCACCGCGCCCCTAGCGTGGACGGATGAGCGCCACCCCGACGCCCTCGCCCGGTCCGCTCCCCACCCCGCCCGACCCGTCCGGACAGGGACCCGCACGCGTCCCGGCGGTGTGCGTGCTCGCGCTGACACCGCTGCTCACCGTGGAGATCGAGCCCGCCGGGCCGTTCGAGACGTCGCCCGAGGTGCACGTCCACCCCGGCGGCCAGGGCCTGTGGCTCGCGCGCATGGCGTACTCGCTCGGCGCGCAGGTCGTGGTGTGCGGGCCGTTCGGCGGGGAGACGGGGACGGTCGCGGCGCACCTCGCGCGCGCCGAGCACCTCGACCTGCGCGCGACGACGACCGGCGGCAACGGCGCGTACGTCCACGACCGCCGCAGCGGGCACCGGGAGGAGGTCGTGACCATGGACCCGTTCCCGCTGAACCGGCACGAGGTCGACGACCTCTACGGGACGGTGCTCGTGTCCGGGCTCGACGCCGCGGTGACCATCCTCACCGGGTCGGAGACCGCGATCGGGGTCCCGGCGTCGTTCTTCGGGCGGCTCGCGCGCGACCTGCACGCCTCGGAGCGCCAGGTGGTCGCCGACCTCTCCGGGGAGCAGGCGCGCGCCGTGGCCGACGCACCCGGCGCGGTGCTCAAGATCAGCCACGAGGAGATGGTCGACGGCGGGTTCGCCGACGACGACACCGAGGCGGCCCTGCTCGCCGCCGCGCGCGGCATGGTCGACGCCGGGCCGCGCGCGGTCGTCGTGTCGCGCGCGCACGACCCCTCGCTGCTCGTGACGCGCGAGCACACGTACACCGTGCGCACGCCGCGCATCACGACCGTCGACCACCGCGGCGCGGGCGACTCCATGACGGCGGGCATCGCCGTCGGGCTGGGCCGCGGTCTCGAGCTCCCGGACGCCGTGCGCCTCGGTGCCGCGGCGGGCGCGCTCAACGTCACGCGGCGCGGGCTCGGCACGGGCCGCCGCGACCAGATCGAGCGCCTCGCGCGCCGCATCACGGTGCGCGAGGCCCGCACCTGAACCCGACCGACCCCGACCCCCGACCACAGAGGAGAACCACCGTGCGCGCCCTCGTGACCAACGACGACGGGATCGACTCCCCCGGCCTGGCGGTGCTCGCCGGGGCGGCGCTCGACGCCGGCTACGAGGTCGTCGTCGCGGCCCCCGCTCGCGAGTCGTCGGGCGCCAGCGCGTCCCTGCTCGGCGCCGAGCGCGACGGCCGGCTCGCCGTCGAGCCCCGCCGGGCGCCGGGCCTGCCCGACGACGTGACCTCCTACGCCGTCCGCGCCGCCCCCGCGCTCATCGCCTTCGTCGCCGCCTACGGCGGGTTCGGCCCCCGGCCGGACCTCCTGCTCTCGGGAGCGAACAAGGGCGCCAACACGGGGAACGCGATCCTGCACTCCGGGACGGTGGGCGCGGCGCTGTCGGCGATGACGCACGGGATCCGGTCGCTCGCCGTCTCGGTCGACGCCGCGGAGCCGCAGCACTGGGACACCGCGCGGCTCGTCACCGACCACGTCCTCGCGTGGATGGACGACGACGCGGCGCGGGACGTCCCGCTCGACCGGCGCACGCTCAACGTCAACGTCCCCGACGTCCCGCCGGACCGGCTGCGCGGGCTGCGGCAGGCTCCGCTCGCGACGTTCGGGCTCGTGCAGGCGAACATCCACGAGGACGGCGACCGGCACCTGGTGCTCCAGTACTCCGGCACGGAGCGGCACTCCGAGCCCGACTCCGACACGGGCCTGCTCACGCGCGGCTGGGCCACCGCGACGCTCCTCGTCGCGCCGTACGCCGACGCGACGGTCGAGGTCCCTGGCCTGACCTGAACCCGTTCGTGGGGTCGGTCGAGCAAGGGGACGCGTCCGGGTCCGGTCCTCAGCCTCGGGGGCGGCGGTCGCCGTCCCCCGGGTCGCCGTCCCCGTCGTCCCCGGGGACGCCGTCCTTCTCGTCGGCGGGGTCGCCCGATCTCGCCTCGTCGGTGGTGTCCTCGTCGGGTACGGCGCCGTGCTCGGCCGTGCGCTCGCGCTCCTCGATGACGTCCTGGCCCGGTCCCGCGAACGCGCGCGACCGCTCCTCCCCCTCGGGGGTCCCGCTGAAGAAGGCGGACTCCGCAGCCTCGGGCGTCGCGTCGTCGTGCCCGACGACGGGGAGCGGCCGGGTCCCTCCCGGCACCTCGGCGTCGTGTCCGGTGCGGGCGCCGACGTCCCGCTCGTCCGGTCGCCCCACCGGGCCCGGCACGACCCCGACGAGGCGCGTCGGGTCCTCGCTCGGCGCGGCGCCCGCGCCCGCCCCCGCGCGCCGGATCGTCCCGAGGACCACGGGCGCGTCGGCCCGCCGCGAGCCACGCTCGGCGGGCAGGCGAGGCGGGCGCGCCGGGGCGACGGGGGCTCCGTCCCCGCCCTCGGCGGGGCCCGCCACGTCGCCTCGGGCGCCGTCGCTCGCCGCGGCGACCGACCCGTCGTCGGCCACGTCGACGGCGTCCGCCGCCCGTTCGAGCCGTGTGCGCGGCAGACCTTGCGGCGCCGCGCGCTGGAGCCAGTCGACGAGGCCCTCGCGCACGAAGCACCGCAGGTCGAACAGCGTCGGGGCGTCGTGCGCGCTCACGAGGGCGCGGACCCGCACGAGGCCCCCGACGGCGTCGGTCACCTGGAGGATGCCGACGCGCTCGTCCCACAGGTCGGTGAGCGCGAGCAGACGCCGCAGCTCGGCCCGCATCGGGCCCACCGGCACCTCGAAGTCGAGGTCGAGCTCGACGGTCCCCAGCAGGTCGGCGGCGCGGCGGGTCCAGTTCTGGAACGGCGTCGTCGTGAAGTACGTGGACGGCATGATGAGGCGGCGGTCGTCCCAGAGGTGCACCACGACGTACGTCATGGTGATCTCCTCGATCCGGCCCCACTCGCCCTCGAGGACCACGACGTCGTCCACGCGGATCGCGTCGGTGAACGCGATCTGCATGCCCGCGAACACGTTCGCGAGCGACGTCTGCGCCGCGAGGCCCGCGACGATCGAGATGAGCCCCGCCGACGCGAGCAGGCTCGCCCCGGCGGCGCGCGCCGCCGGGAAGGTGAGCAGGATGCCCGCGACCGCGCACACGACGATCACCGCCACGGTCAGTCGGCGCAGCACCGTGATCTGGGTACGGACGCGGCGCGCGTGCCGGTTGTCCGCGGTGTCCATGCGGTAGCGCTGGAGCGCGGAGTCCTCGAGCACGAACGCGATCGCGCCCACCCACCACGCGCCGACGACGATGAGCGCGATGAGCAGGAGGTGCTCGACCGCGGGGCGCCACGGCGTGGACGCGTCCGTCGTCAGGCGGACCGCGATCCACACCGCGACGACGGTGAGCACCGCCCGGTCCGGCCGGCGCAGCCGCCGCGAGAGGTCGCGGGCGAGCTCGCTGCGCCGGCCCGCCCGGCGGACCACCGCGGAGATCACCGTCCCCAGGACGAACGCCAGCAGGACGCCCGCCGCGACCGCACCGAGGGTGACGAGGACGTCGGTCGTGTTCTCGATCTCGGTGTCCATCCCCCCAGGCTAGGCAGGGCTCCGGGTGGTCACCTCCGGGCCGCGGGACGGGAGCGACGCTCCCCGCCCCGTGGTGGGCGGGCGAGCCACGGGGCGAGCAGCCGCGTCACGCGCGGCAGCACGAGGTAGGTCATGACGGGCGTGAGGACGAGCGTGGTGGCGAGCACGCGCGGGACGACCGGCACCGCGTCCCAGGCCGGGACCAGGCTCCCGACGAGCAGCGTGAACGCGAGGTTGACCGGGAAGAACCCGAGCCAGATGCTCACCGACTGCTTCCAGCGCGGCGGCGCCGCCGCGCTCGCCGGTGGCGCGGTCGACGTCGGGGCGTCGAACCAGCCCTCGATGCCCGTGCGCCGCTCGACCCGCGTCTCCTCGACGAGGTCGCGGCCCTGCGCGAGCCAGCGGACCCGGTCCGGCGACGTCTCCCACGCGTCGAGCGTGGTGGCGTCGGCGAAGCGGTAGAGCATGTGCCAGTCGTGCGACCCGGCGGACGCACGCACCCAGCCGGAGCCGAGGAACCCGGGGTAGCGGTTGGCGAGGTTGACACCGGTCTGCACCCAGCGCGTGACCGCGGGGACGTTCTCGGGCAGGACCCTCCGCTCGATCGCGACGGTCACCGGCCCGGCGGCGGGGGTGATGAGCGGACGGTGGTCGGCACGGGCACGCGGGGTCGGGGGCAGGGCACGGGCGGGGTCGCCGCCGGTCCGCCGCTCGCCCTCGGGGACGTCGTAGGTCATGGGACGAGTGAACGTGGCAGGTGTTTCCGGGTCGTGAACCTGCGCGGGCGCGGGACGGATCGTCCCGCGGGTCGGGACGACGGCCGACGCGCGGGCCGCGCGGGCCGGGCCTACCGTGGCAGGCATGATCTCGTGGGAGCTCGCGCTCGCGCTGCGCGACGCGGGCGTGCGGTGGTCCCCGGCGTCGGGCGACCGCTTCCGCCTCCTCGCCACGGGCGGCGACGGCGACGTCTTCACCGTGAGCGACATGACGATCGAGCCGCACGAGTTCGACACCGGCGTCGTGCTCGGCTTCAACGGGACCACCGAGTGGGCGCTCGACTCGGTCGCGCTCGAGGACGCGCTCTGGCACCCGCTCGAGGAGCAGCTCCGCGAGCTGCTCGGGGGCACCTTCCGCGCGCTGGAACGGTCGGCGGCCGGGTACGTCGTGCGCACCGAGGTGCTCGACGACCTCGCGACGTTCGCCGGGACGGACGCGGCCGACGCCTACGCGCGCGCCCTGCTCGCGCTCGTCGCCGCGAGCACCGAGGACCCGCCCTGACCCGCCGGCGGACGACGAGCTGGCTCGAGGACGTGCGACGCGCTCCGTCCGTCGTGCGACGCGTGCTGCGCGCGCTGGGCGACGAGCCGCCCCCCGCGGTCGATCCCGAGCCGCCCGAGGTGTCGCCCGACCTCGTCCCTCTTCTGCGCGAGCTCGGGACCGCGCTGCTCGACTCCGGGCGCTCCGTGACGGACGTCGGGGACGACCTGGAGGCCGTCGCGCGGCGCTCGGGCGCGTCGACCGTCGGCACGCTCGTCCTCCCGACCGGCGTCTTCGTCCGGGTCAGCACCGCGGGTGGCACGGTCGCCGACTTCGCGGCCGCCGCCGCGAGCGGACTCAACCTCGACCAGATCGGGGCGCTCACGACCCTCGTGCACCGCCTGCGCACGACCGACGTCCCGCTCGCCGAGGCCCGCGCCGAGCTGCGCGCGATCGTCGAGCGCCCGCCGCGGTTCGGCGCGGTCCTCACGATCGTCGGCCACGGGCTGCTCACGATCGGGTTCGGCCTCGTGCTCAACCCGACCGCCCGGCTCCTGCCGGTCTACCTCGCGCTCGGGATCCTCGTCGGCGCACTGCGCTGGCTCGGGACCCGGTGGCCGACGCTCGCCACCGCCCTGCCCGTCGTCGCGGCGTTCGTCGTGACGCTCCTGGCGGTCGACGTCGTCCACCCCTGGCTGGGCGACGACCCGCTGAGCGTGCTCGTGCCGCCCCTCGTCTCGTTCCTGCCCGGCTCGGTGCTCACGGTGGCCGCGATCGAGCTGACGAGCAACCAGATCGTCGCCGGCGCGAGCCGGCTCGTGTACGGGGTCGCGCAGCTCCTGCTGCTCGTGTTCGGGGTCGTCGCGGGCGCGGCGGTCGCGGGTCCGCTCGTCGCCGCCCCCGCCGCGGACCAGCTCGGGTGGTGGGCGCCGTGGGTGGGGATCCTCGCCGTCGGGCTCGGGCAGATGTACTTCGCCTCGTCGCCGCGCGGCTCGCTGCCCTGGGTGCTGCTCGTCCTGCTCGGCGCGTACGCGGCGCAGCTCGCCGGGGCGCTCGCCGCGGCACCGCTCGCGGGGTTCGTGGGCGCCCTCGTCATCGCTCCGCTCGCCGCGCTCGTGGAGCGGACGCCGCACGGGCCGCCCGCCGCCGTCACGACCCTCCCGGCGTTCTGGCTCCTCGTGCCCGGGGCGCTCAGCCTGCTGGGCCTCTCCGACCTGGTGAACGGCGGCCCGGAGGCGGCCCAGGAGATCGCGAACGCGGTCGTCGCCGTGTTCGGGATCGCGCTCGGCACACTGGTCGGGTCGGCGGTCACGCGGGACGCGGGACGGGTGACACGTACCCTCTTCACATCCTGACCACACGGTCGGCACCCCATTCCCGAGGCTTCCCCCCGTCAGGGCGCCCCGCTGGACACCTGTCTAGTTGAAGATGGAACAGCCGACCGGTCTCCGTGGTCCACCCTGCGACCAGACCAGCCGGCGTCGTGGTGAGAGGGCGCACGCGCCCCGCCCCGACCGCACGCCGTCGTGGTCACCCAGCGCTCCGTCCTGCGCAGGTGCACCAGGGATGGGAGCGCTCCCGCGTTCGACCGCCCGCGACCACGGCCCGATGATCGGATCGTTCGCTTGACCACTGCACCGCACCAGAGCACCGCACCGCACACGACCAGCACCACCGGCGCGCGCCTCGCCGCCCCCGGCGAGGCGCGCTAGATGGGCCGCCACACCGCGAGCCGGGCCTCGCTCCCCGCAGCCCTCGCCTCCGCCGCACGCCGCGGCGCGCACGACGCTGCCCGCGTCGCGCCCCGGCGCCGCCGGACCCTCGGGACCGGCGCCGCCGTGGCGGCCGTCGCGCTCACCGCGAGCACCGCCGCGGCCGCCTTCGCCGACGGCGGTGCGCCGTCGGCGGCTGTGCCCGCCGACTCCTCGTCCGCGGCACCGACCACGTCGACCCCTGCCGGCACGACGCCCGTGGCCCTGGGGGCGATCGCGGCCGACCCCGCCACCGTCGACGCGGCGGGCGACGCCCTCGTGCGGGCACAGTTCCTCACCGGGGAGGGCGCCGCCGGGCTGACTCCCGAGCAGATCGCCCAGATCGAGGACGCGCGCACCCGGCTCAGCACGGCCGTCACCGCGGCCTCCCCGACCGACGGCTCGTCGGCGTTCGCCGGCCTGCCCGCGCTCGCCGACTCCGGGCTGGGCGGGACCGCGGACGACACGGCGGCCGACACCGCCGACGACGAGGCTGCCGACGACAACGCCGCGGTCGACACCGAGGGCGACGCGCTGCTGACCGCGTCCGACACCCTCGAAGCGAGCGTGCCGCACCTCGCCGAGCGCGGCTCCGACCGTGCGAGCCGGTCCTCGGCCCGCACGTCCCTCGAGGACCTCGCCGCCCTCCCGACGCTCGAGCCGACCGTGCCGGACCTGGCCACGGCGTCGGACGAGTCCTCGGACGAGGCGGGGACGGCGGCGGCGCACGACGCCGCGACGAGCGCTGACACCTCGACCGAGTCCCCCGAGGAGGACGCCGCGGCTGCCGACTCGGCGACCGCGTCGCCCGACCTCACCACCGGGACGGCGACGGACGCCGCCACCGACGCCGCCGAGACGCCGGCGCCCGCGGGGTCCACCGAGGAGATCGCCGCGCTGACGGCCGAGCTCGCCACGCTGCTCGACGCGGCCGGCTCGGGCGTGACCGTCCAGGTCGTGCCCGGTCCGCCGTCGGCCGCGGAGGTCGCGGCCCAGCTCGACCAGTGGGCCGCGTCCACGGCCGGCTTCGGCAACGGGCAGATCCCCGCGAGCGCGCTGTGCGAGCTGTCGTTCGCGCCGGGCGAGCAGCTCCGCTGCGACGCCGCGCACCAGATCGAGGCGCTCAACCAGAAGTTCGTCGAGACGTTCGGCGTGAATCTCTCCGTGACGGACTCCTACCGCTCCTACGCCTCGCAGGTCGCCGTCAAGGCGTCGCGCGGCTACTTCGCGGCACCCCCCGGCATGTCGAACCACGGCTGGGCGCTCGCGCTCGACCTCGGCGGCGGCATCCAGGGGTACGGCACCGCGCAGTACGAGTGGATGCGCGCCAACGCACCTGCCTACGGCTGGGACAACCCCGAGTGGGCACGCGCCGGCGGCTCGAAGAACGAGCCCTGGCACTGGGAGTACGGCGACCTCTCCTGAGGCTCCCGCTCCCCCGACCACGGCCCCGGCGCCGCGACGACCTCGCGGACCGGGGCCGTCGTCGTCCCCGGACGGCGACGCCGCCGCCGACCGCCGCCCGTCGGGTCCCGCCGCGGGTCAGGCGAGCGCCGTCGCGACGAGCAGCATCGTCACGAGGAAGCCCGTCACGAGGTTGAGCCACAGGAACGTGCGCCAGCCGGCGTTCGCGCGCTCGCAGTCGTCGTCGCGCACGTCGCGGAACCGCAGCACGTTGGCGGCGTACGGGAGCGGCAGGAGCGCGGCGAGGACGCCGGGCCAGGGCAGGACGGCGAGGACGGCCGCGGCCGCGACGTAGGCCGCCGCCGCGCCGAGCACGGTCGCGTGCGCGCCGACCGCCGTCGCGACGGACGCGATGCCACCCTCCCGGTCCGCGCGCACGTCCTGCACGGCGCCGAACGCGTGCGACGCCATGCCCCACAGGACGAAGCCCACGAGCACGGGCCACACCGAGCGCGCCGACAGGTCCGCGTCGACGAGGACGAGCGCGTACAGCAGCGGCCCGGCGAAGTGCATCGCCGACGTGAACGAGTCGAGGAACGGGCGCTCCTTGAACCGCAGCCCCGGGGCGGAGTAGGCGACGACGCCGAGCACGACGAGGGCGAGGACCAGCCCGGCGAGCGGGTCGCCGAGGAGCACGAGGGCGACGAGGAACGGCACGTTGGTCGCCACGCACGCGCGCAGGACGCGCCGGTGCGTCACGCGCGCCGTCGCGGGGTCCGCGAGGGCCCCCTCGATCCCGCCCTTGCGTGGGTTGCGCAGGTCGCTGGCGTAGTCGAAGACGTCGTTCACGCCGTACATGAGCAGGTTGTACGGGACCAGGAAGTACAGCGTCCCGACGACGAGCGCGAGGTCGACCCGGCCCCCGGTCGCGACGAGGTAGCCCGCCGCGAACGGGTAGGCCGTGTTGATCCACGAGAAGGGCCGGGACGCGGCCAGCACGTCCTTCACCGGGCCTCCTCGTCCGGTCGGCGGTCACGGGCGGCGCGGCCGCGCGACCCGAGCACCGTCCACAGCACCGGCATCGCCAGCGCGGCGGCGAGCGCGTAGGCGAAGTCCTCGAGCGGCGCGCCCCAGAGGTAGACGCCGAGGATCTTGTCCGGGTCGTAGACGTAGAGGTCGGCGGCGATCATGAGCGTGTCGAACACGAGCGTGAGCACGCACAGCACGACGGCCGTCACCACGAGCGGGCCGGGCCGCAGGCGCCGCAGCACGCGCCACGACACGGCGACGAGGACCGCCAGGACGGTCACGTTGAGCACGAGGTTCGTCACGCGCCGTCCTCCGCCCGGCTCCGTCGTGCGGCGAGCGCGCGCTCGGCGCCGCGCCACACGAGCAGCGCGGTGTAGC
Organism: Cellulosimicrobium sp. SH8; assembly: GCF_025818875.1. NCBI lineage: Bacteria > Bacillati > Actinomycetota > Actinomycetes > Micrococcales > Promicromonosporaceae > Cellulosimicrobium > Cellulosimicrobium sp. SH8. Next base: position 119,682 of record NZ_JAMXMH010000002.1, read on the forward strand.
ACAGGAGGGTCAGGAAGACCGCCTCCTCGACGGGGAGGTCGGGCGCGAGCAGGAGACCCGTCATCCACGGGCTCTCCCCGCGCGCGAAGATGCCGAGCACGAGCCCCGCGGCGTCCCAGAGGAGGAACGCCACGACGCCGAGCCCCACCGTGAGCGCGGCGCGACGCGGGTCCGCCCAGAACGCGAGGCGGAAGCGCCGGTCGAGCACCGCGAGGCCGGCGAGCGAGACCGCGAGCGCCCCGAGGTAGACCAGACCCGTCACCGGCGGACCTCGACCGGTCGCGCACCAGACGGCCGGACCCGCTCGGGCCGTCGGCTCGCCGCGAGGAAGCCGGGGCGCAGCGGCGTCGGCAGCGGGCGCGACGACGTCTCGCCGAGCAGGCGCTTCGCGACGAGCTCGGCGCTGATGAGGCACATCGGCAGTCCCACTCCCGGGATCGTGCCACCGCCCGCGTGGTAGAGCCCGTCGACACGGCGGGACGCGGTGCCGGGCCGCCACAGGGCGGACTGCCGGAGCGTGTGCTCCATGCCGAGCGCGCCGCCGCGCCACGACGAGAGCTCGGTCGCGAAGTGGGCGGGCCCGAGCACGCGCCGCGTGACGACCCGGCCCGGGAGGTCCGCGACGCCCGCCCATCGGCCCACCTGGGCGAGGTAGCGGTCCGCGAGCGCGTCGAGCGTGCGGCGCGACGCGGCGTCGCCGCCGAGCGCCGGGTCGGCGGGGAACGGGACGAGGAGGAAGAGGTTCTCGTGCCCCGGCGGGGCGGCGGGCGCGTCCGACGAGGGCCCGTCGGTCGCGGACGTACGCGACACGTAGAGCGACGCGGGGTCGGGGACGCGCAGCCCCGCGGGGTCGCTGCGCCGGTCGGTGCCGAGCACTGCGTCGAAGTTCGCGGGCCAGTCGCGCGTGAAGAAGAGGGAGTGGTGCGCGAGCTCGGGCAGCTCGCCCCGCACCCCCGCGAGCACGAGCAGAGCCGAGATCCCCGGCCCCTTGTCCTCCCACGACGCGGCGGGCAGGTCGGCCCACGCCGGGTCCAGGAGGGCGGTCTCGGTGTGGTGCCGGTCCGCGGCCGAGACGACGACGTCCGCCGCGACCACCTCCCCCGAGGCGAGGCGGACGCCCGTGACGCGCCCGCGCCGTCGGGCACCGGGGACCACCTCGATCCCGGAGACGTCGGCATCCGTCCGAAGCTCCGCGCCCTCCTCGCGGGCGAGGCGGGCCACGGCCTCGATCAGCGTGTGCATGCCGCCGCGCGGGTACTGCACGCCGTCGACCAGGTCGAGGTGGCTCATGAGCGAGTACAGGGCGGGGGCGCGGTAGGGCGAGGAGCCGAGGAAGACGGCGTGGTACCCGAGGAGCTGTCGCAGCCGAGGGTCCTCCACGGCGCGCGCGGCGCGGTCCGCGAGCGACGCGCGCAGCAGCGCCGCGAGGCGCGGGAGACGGCGCAGCACCTGCGGGGCGAGCGCGCGGTCGGGCCGCTCGAACGTGGTGTAGAGGAAGTGGTCGAGCGCGAGCCCGTACGCCTCGCTCGCCTCGGCCGCGTACGCGGCCACGCGGTCGCCCGCCCCGGGCTCGATCGCGTCGAACCGGGCACGGTTCACGCCCGGGCTCGCCGAGAGCTCGAACGTGGACGGCGCACCGCCCGGGTCGTCGGGCTCGAAGAACACGCGGTACGCCGGGTCGAGCGGGACGAGGTCGAGGTGGTCGTCGACGCGCGCGCCGAGGAGCGCGAAGAAGTGCTCGAACACCTCCGGCATGAAGTACCAGGACGGGCCGGTGTCGAAGCGGAACCCGTCCAGCTCGAGCGTGCCCGCCCGGCCGCCCAGGTCCTCGTGCCGCTCCAGCAGCGTGACGGTCGCACCCCCGCGCGCGAGCAGCGCGGCGGTGGCCAGCCCCGAGATCCCGCCCCCGACGACGACGACGCGGGGTGCCCTCACGCGAGCACCTTCCGCGGGCGCGGGGACCGGCCGGACGCCACCTGGCCGAGGAGCTGTCCGCCGGCGGCGCGGGCCGCGAGCGCGACCTTGACGGTGTCGGGGACGCGCACGCGCGCCCGCAGGATGTCCTCCGGAGGCGTCGCCGCGAGGCGGGCGAGGAGCCGCTCGTAGACCGCGACCGTCGCCGCGACGGCGATCCGCGGCCGCACCGGGAGCCCTGGGAGCGCCGCGCGCGCCGCGGCGAGGTCCTCGTCGACCTCGTGGCAGAACGCCTCGACGTCGCGACGGCGCAGCCGCCCCGGGACGACGCCGGGCAGGTAGGCGCGCCCGAGCTCGTCGTGGTCGGTGCGCAGGTCGCGCAGGAAGTTGATCTTCTGGAACGCGGCGCCGAGCGCCCGCGCCCCGCGGACGAGGACCGGGTCCGCGACCCGGGGCGGCTCGCCGGCGCGGCGGCGCGCGTTGAGGAAGACCGCGAGGCACATGAGGCCCACGACCTCGGCCGAGCCGTACACGTACCGCTCGTAGCTCTCGCGGTCGTGCACGCGCACCGTGAGGTCCGTGCGCATCGACGCGAAGAAGGGGTCGACCTCGCCGTGGCCGATGCCGCACCGGCGGGCGGTCAGCGCGAACGAGTGCACGACGAGGTTGGTCGACCACCCGCGGTCGAGCGCGCGCGCCACCTCGGTCTCCAGCTCGTCGAGGAGATCGGCCGCGCCGTCGCCGCGGCGCGTGTCCACGACCTCGTCGGCGATGCGGACGAGGCCGTAGACGGCGTCGATCCCGTCGCGTGTCGGCGCGTCGAGCAGGCGCGCGCCCAGCCCGAACGAGGTCGAGTAGGACGCGAGCACGACCCGGCTCGTGCGCGCGGCGGTCAGGTCGTACAGCCGTGCCGGGTCGCTCTCGTCGCGCACTGGTGGTCCCGTCTCCCGTCGCCGGGGCACCTCCCCGGTCATTCCTCAGCATGCTGAGGAATGTAGGGTCGCACGAGACGCGCAAACTCACACCTCGGGAGCGTCCTCCGCGCCGTCGGGTGCCGCGACCTCGATGCGCCGCGGGCCCGCCTGCCAGGCCTCCCAGGCCGACGCGATGATCTCGGGCAGCCCGTTCGTCGCGGTCCAGCCGAAGAGCTCGTTGATCCGGCGCGGGTCGCCGACGAGCTGCGGCGGGTCGCCCGCACGCCGCGGCAGGACCTCCGGCGTGACGTCGAGCCCGCTCACGCGCCCGATCTCGTCGATCACCTCCCGCACCGACGACCCCTGCCCCGTCCCGACGTTGAACACGTCGAACGGGCGCTCCTCGACGTCGAGGTACCCGAGCGCCGCGAGGTGCGCGTGCGCGAGGTCCAGGACGTGGATGTAGTCACGGATGCACGTGCCGTCCGGCGTCGGGTAGTCGTCGCCGAAGATCTTGGGCTGCTCGCCGCGCTCCAGGCGGTCGAGCACCATGGGCACGAGGTTCAGCACGGCGGGGTCGCCGAGCTCCGGCCAGCCCGCGCCGGCCACGTTGAAGTAGCGCAGCGCGACGAACCGCAGGCCCCACGCGCGACCGGCCGCGCGGCCCAGCCACTCGCCGACGAGCTTGGTCTCGCCGTACGGGTTGATCGGCTCGGCGTGCAGCTTCTCCTCGACGAGCGAGACCGACGGCATCCCGTAGGTCGCCGCCGAGGACGAGAACACGAGGCGGTCGACGCCGGCCGCCTGCATCGCCGTGACGAGGTTCGTGAACCCGCCGACGTTCTGCTGGTAGTACCACGCGGGCTTCTCGACCGACTCCCCCACCTGCTTGCGCGCCGCGAAGTGGATCACCGCACGCACGTCGTGCTCGGTGAGGGCGCGCGTCAGGACGTCCACAGCCTCCGGGGACGCCACGTCGACCTCGACGAGCGTCGCGTCGCCGACCCGGGCCGCGCGACCGGTGCTGAGGTCGTCGACCACGACCACCTTCTCGCCGCGCTCTTGCAGGAGGCGCACCACGTGCGCGCCGATGTACCCGGCTCCGCCGGTCACGAGGATCGTCATGGCACCCACCCTAGTGGGGCCGCACGGCTCGCCCGCCGTGCGCTCCTACGCGTGACCGTGCGCCTCGCGGTCGCGGAGTGTGGCCGTCTCGAGCTGGAACGTCGAGTGCTCCACGGACACCGGGAAGTGGTGCGCGACGCACGAACGGACGCGCTCCGTGATCTCGAGCGCGTGCCCGTCCCGGAAGCACGCGTCGTCGACCACGACGTGCGCCGAGATGGTCGGCAGGCCGGTCGCGACGGTCGACGCGTGGAGGTCGTGCACGTCCTCGACGTGGTCGAGCGAGAGGATGTGCGCCCGGACGTCGTCGAGGTCGAGCCCCGCGGGCGTGAACTCCATGAGGACCGCGGTCGCCTCGCGCAGGAGCCGGAAGGCGCGGGGCACGATGAGCACCGCGATGAACAGGCCGGCGATCGCGTCCGCCTGCTGGTACCCGGTCGTCGCGATGACGACGGCGGCCACGATCACCCCGACCGAGCCCAGCGCGTCGTTGACGACCTCCAGGAACGCCGCACGCAGGTTGAGGTTCGCCCGGCGCCCGGACGCGAGGACGGCGATCGCGACGACGTTCCCGACCAGGCCGACGATCCCGAAGACCAGCAGCTCCGACGAGGGGACCTCCGGCGGGGAGAAGAGGCGCCGGACGCCCTCCACGACGGCGTACGCGCCCACGGCGAGGAGGAGCGTCGCCTGCGCCAGCGCCGCGAGCACCTCGACGCGGCGAAAGCCCCAGGTGCGGCGCTTGGTCGCGGGCCGGAGCACGAGCGACGCCGCGACGAGCGCCACGGCGAGCCCCGTCGCGTCGGTGAGCATGTGCGCCGTGTCCGTGAGGAGCGCGAGGCTCCCCGTGAGGACCGCGCCGACGGCCTGCGCGACGAGGATCGTCGCGGTGATCCCGAACGCGACCGCGAGCCGTGCGCGGTGGTCGGGCGCGGCGACGTCCCCCGCACCGTGGTCGTGACCGGCTCCCATCACCCCTCCTATTCATCGTTCATTGGCGATGATATCGGTCACCAGCGATGAATACCAGCCCTGCTCCGTCGCACGGCGGCACCCACCGAGGGCGCCGGGGACGAGGTGGGGTCAGGGAGCGAGCGCGACGTGCTCGGCGTCGGCGAGGAGGTGCGCCACCTCGGGCCGGACGAGGCGGTACCAGGACGAGCGCCCCTCGCGCCGCACGGCGACGACGCCCACGTCGCGCAGGGTCGTCAGGTGCGCGGAGACCGTCGACTGGGCGAGCCCGAGCTCGCGCGTGACGTCGACGACGCGTCGCTCGGCGCCCGTCAGCAGGTGCACGATCGCGAGCCGGCTCGGGTCGGCGAGCGCGTGGAGCAGCCGCGCGACCGCCTCGTGGTCGTGCGCGCCGTCGTGCCGGGGGTCGCTCGCGGCGCTCGTCGTCACCACCCGATCGTAGCGATCGGCGCCCGCGCGCCGCGCGACCTCAGTCCCAGCCGAGCTCGTGCAGGCGGTCGTCGTCGATGCCGAAGTGGTGCGCGATCTCGTGGACGACCGTCACCGCGACCTCCTCGACCACGTCCTCGCGCGTCTCGCAGATCGCGAGCGTGGGGTTGCGGAAGATCGTGATGCGGTCGGGCAGCGCCCCCGCCGCCCACATGTGGTCGCGCTCCGTGAGGGGCACCCCCTCGTAGAGACCGAGGAGCTCGGGGTCGTCGGCGGGCGCGTCGTCCTCGACGAGCACCACCACGTTGTCCATCTGCGCCGCGAGGTCCGGCGGGACGAGGTCCAGCCCGTCGCGCACGGCGTCCTCGAACTCGGCCCGCGTCATCTCCACCACGCGACCATCCTCCCCTGTCGGCGGCACCCTCGGCGGCGCCGGCCACCGGGAGACCCGGCCGAGGAGGCCGCCACGTTCCGACCGGGAGGTCACGGTCGCGCCGCTGTACACTGGCGCACGTTCCTGAGCCCCCATCGTCTAGCGGCCTAGGACCCCGCCCTTTCACGGCGGTAGCACGGGTTCGAATCCCGTTGGGGGTACGCGTGATCGCACCGGGAGCGGTGGCTACCAGCGGATTTACGAATCGGCTCCTCGGTACGGTACGATCCTCTCGGTTCGAAAGCGGGCCACCACACCACCAGGTTCACTGGTGAAAACCACCGGGTCCCCTGGTGTTAGGGTGTGTCTCGCGAAAGAACAGCAAGGCCCTGTAGCGCAGTTGGTTAGCGCGCCGCCCTGTCACGGCGGAGGTCGCGGGTTCAAGTCCCGTCAGGGTCGCGTGAGGCGAAGAGCCCGGTCGGCATCGGCCGGCCGGGCTCTTCCCCCATGGCTCTGTAGCTCAGTTGGTAGAGCGTTCGACTGAAAATCGAAAGGTCACCGGATCGACGCCGGTCGGAGCCACCGAAGAGACCCTCGCCCGGGATCCGGGCGGGGGTCTTCTGCATCCCACCGACGACGTGGTGCGCCCCTCCCCCCGCGTGCGCCGCAGGCCCTCGGGAAGTTGCGCACCGACCCGGGTGCCGGTTGAGTGGTGGGGTCACCTGCGGAAAGGCGGAGAGATGAGCGACTGGATCGACGGGCGCATCCCGCCCGAGGAGCAGAAGCCGACGGTCGGGCAGCTCGTCGAGCGGCTGTCCGAGCAGGCGACCCGCCTCGTCCGGTCCGAGATCGCGCTCGCGAAGGCCGAGCTCACGACGAAGGCCAAGCACGCCGGCATCGGCATCGGGCTCCTCGTGGTGGGCGGGGTGCTCGTCCTCTACGGCATCGGCTTCCTCTTCCACTCCGCCATGGAGGGCCTGGCGACCGTGATGCCGCTGTGGCTCGCCGCGCTGATCGTCGGCCTGGTGCTCGTGCTCGTCGCCGGTACGCTCGCGTTCGTCGGCGTCAAGCAGCTCCAGCGAGGCGTCCCTCCGACCCCGACCGGGGCGGTCGACAGCATCAAGGAAGACGTCGCGACCATCAAGGAAGGGCTGCGCCCGTGAGCGGAACCGACGGGGCCCCGGTGCCCCCGCTGACCCAGTCCCAGCTCGAGGACGAGATCGCCCGCACGCGCGCCGAGCTCGCAGGGACGATCGACGAGCTCACGACGCGCCTGGACCCGCGCGTCCAGGCCAAGCAGGCGGCGCAGCAGGCCAAGCAGGCCGCGACCGACACGGGGGCGTTCCTCACGGGAGGCGGGCTGCCCGAGGAGGACCCAGACCGCTCGCGCAACGTCAAGCTGCTGCTGGGTGCCGTCGTGGCCGGTGTCGCGCTCGTCGCCGCGGCGATCCTGCGGCGGCGCTCCTAGCGCACTTCCCTGCACGTCCTCCAGGTCGAACCCGTCAGGACGTGCCGTGCCGTGTCCGTCGCGCCGGCCGTGCCGGCGGCGCAGGCGCGAGGACGGCTCAGGACTTGTCGGTGCCCTCCGCGGGCTCGCTGGCGGCGCCGAGCAGCGCCCGGACCTCGGACTCGCGGTAGCGGCGGTGCCCCCCGAGCGTGCGGATCGACGAGAGCTTGCCCGCCTTCGCCCAGCGGGTGACCGTCTTGGGGTCGACGCGGAACAGGCTGGCGACCTCGGCGGGCGTGAGCAGAACCTCGGACTCTCCGTGCATGGACATCACGACACCTCCTCCTGGTACGCGCTGGTCCGGCAGATACCCCGGATCACGACGACAGCACGACGCCAGTACCCTCCATTGTCGCAGCATGCGGATTTCGGGCGACTTGACGGACGGGTGAATTAGGCCGCCTATGGTCGGATCGGCCGGATAGGCGCTCGTGCGGCTTACGAGCCGTGCGAGGCCCGGGCTCCTCGACCACGCGCAGGGCCCCTCCGGACGCGGGCACGTACCCCCGCTCGTGGAGACTCTGTGACGGTGGGCACGTCCGCAGCCCGTCGCGGTCCTCTGAGTGGATGGAATAGGCCCTGAGCATGTACCGTTGGACCCTGAACAGACGAAACTACACCCCGGGGCCGCACGTCTGAGCACGTAGCCGCCCCGCTTCTACGTTGAGGGGGTCGGAGCCATGGGCCGCGGCCGTCAGAAGGCAAAGCAGACCAAGGTCGCTCGCGCGCTGAAGTACTACAGCCCCGAGACGAACTACAGTGCGCTCGAGCAAGAGCTCACCGGTCACAGCCACACGGATGTCGTGACGGACTCGCGCTTCGGCGCCGAGTCGTCGGACGACCTCGAGCGCTACGACCAGCGCTACAACGACTGGTCCGACGACCGCTGACGGTCGTCGACCTCCTTCCTCTCCGCGATCTCGCGCGGAAGCGTCTCGACCTCGACCGCGCCGTCCCCTGCCCTCGGTAGGCGACGGCGCGGTCGTCGTTCGTGACCCGCGCGCTCTCGCGCACCGGACCAGCGCCCCGCCCCGAGGTCTCCGCACCGTGGCCGTCGTCATGCCCTGACGTCGTCGCGACCCGGCGCGGAACGACATCCCCGAGCGGGTAGACAGGTGCCGGACCCGCCCGGGGAGAGCGGAGCTCAGGCGCGGTAGTCGCCGACGAGGCGCACGGCGCCCGCCTGGACACCCTTGGTGCCGGCGACGAGGTCGCCGTCCGCGACGTCCTGGGCAGCAGCCGGGTCGAAGGCCTCGACCGCGCCGAGCACCCAGGCGGGGACGCCGAGCGCGGCGCAGCGGGCGAGCGCGGCGTCGACGCCGTCGGCGCCGACGACCGCGACCATGCCGACGCCGAGGTTGAGCGTGTTCTCGAGGTCGCCGCGCGGCACGCCACCCAGCTCGCGCACGAGGCGGAAGACCGGCGGGACGTCCCAGCTCGCGCGGTCCACGACGCCGACGAGCCCGGCGGGCAGCACGCGCGCGAGGTTGGCGGCGAGCCCGCCGCCGGTGACGTGCGTGAACGCGTGGACCTGCGCGGCGTCGTCGGCGGCCAGCGCGAGGCAGTCGCTCGCGTACACGCGCGTGGGCTCCAGGAGCTCCTCGCCGACCGTGCGCCCGAGCTCGTCCACGTGCCGCTCGAGGCCCCAGCCCGCGTGCTTGAGCACGGCGCGCACGAGCGAGTACCCGTTCGAGTGCAGGCCCGACGAGGCCATCGCGACGAGCACGTCGCCCTCGCGGACGCGCTCGGGGCCGAGCAGCCTGTCGGCCTCGACGACGCCCGTCGCCGCGCCGGCGACGTCGTACTCGTCCGCGCCGAGCAGACCAGGGTGCTCCGCGGTCTCGCCGCCCACGAGCGCGGTGCCCGCCACCTCGCAGGCCGCGGCGATGCCGCGGACGATGCCCGCGATGCGCTCGGGCACGACCTTGCCGCACGCGATGTAGTCCGTCATGAACAGCGGCTTGGCGCCCACCACGACGATGTCGTCCACGACCATGCCGACGAGGTCGAACCCGATGGTGTCGTGGACGTCGAGCGCCTGGGCGATCGCGACCTTGGTCCCCACGCCGTCGGTCGACGTCGCGAGCAGGGGGCGGCGGTAGGTCGCGACCTCGGAGAAGTCGTAGAGACCCGCGAAGCCACCGACGCCACCGAGCACCTGCGGCCCGTGGGTGCGGCGCACGGCGTCCTTCATGAGCTCGACGGCCTTGTCACCGGCCTCGGTGTCGACGCCCGCGGCGGCGTAGGTGAGGCCCGTCTGGGGCGAGTCGGCAGTCACGGTGTCGGCTCCAAGGAGGTCTCGCGGCGCACGCGCCGGTGGTGCGGGTGGACTCGGTTCGGCATCAGGGGTGAGCTCACGGGTGCTGGAGCGCGCCGGCCCCGCCGGCGGTCACCGCCAGGCTGCGCAGCCCGTCCTCGGGCGCGCCGAGCGGGAGCTCGGCCTGCTCGAGGAGGTGCTTGCCGAGCTGGTCGTCCGGCGGCAGCTCGATGGGGTACTTCCCGGTGAAGCACGCCGTGCAGAGCTGCGACGACGGCTGCTCGGTCGCCGAGATCATGCCCTCGGTCGAGATGTAGCCCAGGCTGTCGGCGCCGAGCGACTGCCCGATCTCGTCGGGCGAGAGGCCGTTGGCGATGAGCTCGGCGCGCGACGCGAAGTCGATGCCGTAGAAGCACGGCCACTTCACGGGCGGCGAGCTGATGCGCACGTGCACCTCCGCCGCACCGGCCTCGCGGAGCATGCGGATGAGCGCGCGCTGCGTGTTGCCGCGCACGATCGAGTCGTCGACGACGACGAGGCGCTTGCCGCGGATGACGTCGCGCAACGGGTTGAGCTTGAGCCGGATGCCGAGCTGGCGCAGCGTGTCCGACGGCTGGATGAACGTGCGCCCGACGTAGGCGTTCTTGGTCAGCCCCTGGCCGAACGGGATGCCCGACTCGGCGGCGTAGCCCACCGCGGCGGGCGTGCCGGACTCGGGGACGGGGATGACGAGGTCGGCCTCGACGGAGTGCTCGCGCGCGAGCTGGCGGCCCATCTCGACGCGCGCGGCGTGCACGGAGCGACCGTTGATCGAGGTGTCGGGGCGCGCGAGGTAGACGTACTCGAAGACGCAGCCCGCACGCTCGGCCGGCGCGAAGCGCTGCGAGCGCAGACCGTCCGCGTCGATCGCGATGAGCTCGCCCGGCTCGACCTCGCGCACGAACGACGCGCCGACGATGTCGAGCGCCGGCGTCTCGCTCGCCACGACCCAGCCGCGCTCGAGGCGGCCGAGGACGAGCGGGCGCACGCCCTGCGGGTCGCGTGCGGCGTAGAGGGTGCGCTCGTCCATGAAGACGAGCGAGAAGGCGCCGCGCAGGCGCGGCAGCACCTCGAGCGCCGTGGCCTCGAGCGTGTGGTCCGCGTCGCCCGCGAGGAGCGCGGTGACGAGCGCCGTGTCCGTGGTGTTGCCGCGCGCGAGCTCGCCGCGGCGCTGGCTGCCGTAGCGCTCCGCGACGAGGTTGACGAGCTCCGCGGAGTTGGTGAGGTTGCCGTTGTGCCCGAGCGCGACGGTCCCGGACGCGGTGGCGCCGAGCGTCGGCTGGGCGTTCTCCCACGTCACGCCGCCCGTGGTCGAGTACCGGCAGTGCCCGACGGCGATGTGCCCCGTCAGGGCGTTGAGGGCCGTCTCGTCGAACACCTGGGAGACGAGTCCCATGTCCTTGTAGACCAGGATCTGCTCACCGTTGCTGGTGGCGATGCCGGCCGACTCCTGGCCTCGGTGCTGCAACGCGTACAGCCCGAAGTAGGCGAGCTTGGCGACCTCTTCGCCGGGCGCCCAGACACCGAAGACGCCGCAGGCGTCCTGGGGGCCTTTCTCGCCGGGCATGAGGTCGTGGTTGAGAAGTCCATCTCCGCGGGGGGCCACGTACCTCAGTGTCCCACAGCAGGCGCGTCGGGACCGAAGCGCGAGGTCATGCGGACGGCAGGCCCCCGCGCGCGACCGCGGTGCCGTCGGGCAGGCGTTCACGGAGGCGTTACGTCGTCCCACCTGTCGGGCAGGGGTTTCGCTGCGTGGGAACGCCGCGCTTGAATCTCGACTTACCCGACCGCGGCAGTCGAGTATCGCGCAGGCTGCCTCGGCCGTCCCGCTCGATCACCTGACCGAGCACCCGCTCCGCCCCTGCACGACCACCCGTTCCCGGCTTCCCCGGGACCCCGACGAAGGACGACACCATGCGACGCCTCCGGACGACGATCACCCTCGCGGCTGCCGCGGCAGCCACCGCCCTGGTCCTCACCGCCTGCGCGCCGACCGTCGTCGACGGGTCCGGCGGTGGTGACGCGAGCGGCGACGCGAGCTCCGACGTCGAGCCCACGACCCTCTCCCTGGTCGGCTTCGCCGTGCCCAAGGCGGGCAACGACGCCGCGCAGGAGCTGTGGGGCGAGACCGAGGACGGCCAGGGCGTCACGTGGGAGACGTCGTACGGCGCCTCCGGCGACCAGAGCCGCGCCGTCGCCGACGGGCTGGAGGCCGACTACGTGCACTTCTCGCTCGAGGGCGACGTCACGCGCCTCGTCGACGCCGGCCTCGTCGCCGAGGACTGGAACGCGGGCGAGAACAAGGGCATCGTCAGCCAGTCGGTCGTCGTGCTCGTGGTGCGCGAGGGCAACCCGAAGAACATCCAGAGCTGGGAGGACATCGTCCAGCCCGGCGTCGAGATCGTCACCCCCAACCCCGGCTCGTCCGGCTCGGCCCGTTGGAACATCCTCGCCGGCTGGGGCAGCGTCATCGCGAACGGCGGCTCGGAGGAGGACGCGACCGAGTACCTGCGGAAGTTCTTCACCAACGCCGTCGCGCTCCCGGGCAGCGGTCGCGACGCGACGACCGCGTTCACGTCTGGCACGGGCGACGTCCTCCTCTCCTACGAGAACGAGGCGATCCTCGCGCGGCAGAACGGCGAGACGTTCGACTACGTGGTCCCGGACCAGACGCTCCTCATCGAGAACCCGGCCGCGGTGACGGTCGACGCCGACCCGAAGGCCCAGAGCTACCTCGACTTCGTGCTCACGCCCGAGGGCCAGGAGGCGTTCGCGCACGTGGGCTTCCGCCCCCTGACCGGCGACGTCGACTTCGATGTCGAGGGCGCCAACGACCCGAGCGACCCGTTCCCGGCCGTCCCGACGCTCCTCACCATCGCCGACGACTTCGGCGGCTGGTCCGCGACCAACGACAAGTTCTTCGGCGACGAGGGCCTCGTGACGAAGATCCAGGCCGAGACCGGGAAGCAGTGACCCGTGTCCTCGACCCTCGCTGAACGACCGGGCCGGGCGGCGCGCGAGCGCCGCCCGGCTCCGGCCGCGTCCCGGCCCCGCCGGGTCCGCCGGGCACGTCGGACGCCCAACGGCCCCTACCGCCTGACCGCGGCCTCGGGCCTCGGGCTCGGGGTCGCGCTCGTGTGGTTCTCGGCGCTCGCGCTCATACCCCTGATCGCCGTGCTCGTCGAGACGTCGGTCGGCGGCTGGCCCGCCTTCGTCGCCGCGGTCACGCAGCCGCAGACCGCCGCGGCGCTGACCCTCACCGTCACGCAGGCGCTCGCCGTGACGGCCGTCAACGTCGTCATGGGCACGCTCATCGCCTGGGTCCTCGTGCGCGACCGGTTCCCCGGGAAGCGGCTCCTCGAGGTCCTCATCGACATCCCGTTCGCGCTCCCGACGATCGTCGCCGGGCTCGTGCTGCTCGCGCTGTACGGGCCGTCGGGCCCGCTCGGGATCGACGTCGCCAACACGCGCGCCGCGGTCTTCCTCGCCTTCCTCTTCGTCACCCTCCCCTTCGTGGTCCGCAGCGTGCAGCCCGTGCTCGCCGAGCTCGACCGCGACGTCGAGGAGGCCGCCGCGTCGCTCGGCGCCACCCGCTTCACGACCTTCCGCCGCGTCGTCCTCCCCGCGCTCGCCCCCGCGATCACCGCAGGCGCGGCGCTGTCGTTCGCGCGCGCGATCAGCGAGTACGGCGCGCTCGTCCTGCTCTCCGGCAACCTGCCGATGCGCACCGAGGTCGGCTCGGTCCGCATCCTCAGCTACCTGGAGAACGGCCAGCCCGAGCAGGCGGCGGCCGTCGCGTCGGTGCTCCTGCTCGTGTCCCTCCTCGTCATCGCGACGATCCAGCTCCTCCAGCGAAGGGTGGCCCGCCGTGGATAGCTCCCCCTGGGTGCGCCGCACGCTGCGCGCCGTGGTCGTCGTGTACCTGGTGCTGCTCGTCGGGTGGCCCGTCTCGCTCGTCGTGCGCGGCGCGTTCGCGGACGGCCTCGAGACCTTCCAGCGCGCGCTCACCGATCCGTCCGTGGTCTTCGCCCTCCAGCTCACCGCGGCCGTCGCGGTGCAGGTGGTGCTCGTCAACACGGTCTTCGGCGTCGGGATCTCGATGCTCATCGTGCGCTACGACTTCCCGGGCAAGGCCCTCCTCAACGCCCTGCTCGACCTCCCGCTCTCGGTCTCCCCCATCGTCGTCGGGCTCTCGCTCGTCCTCGTGTACGGGAAGAACGGCTGGTTCGGTGGCGCGCTCGAGGACGCCGGGCTCCAGGTGATCTTCGCGCCGCCCGGCATCGTCCTCGCGACGGCGTTCGTGTGCCTCCCGCTCGTGATCCGCGAGGTCGTGCCCGTGCTCACCGAGCTCGGCACCGACGAGGAGCTCGCCGCGACGAGCCTCGGGGCGAGCTGGTTCCAGACCTTCCGGCGCATCACCCTGCCCGCGATCAAGTGGGCGGTCGTCTACGGCGTCGTGCTCACGCTCGCCCGGGCGCTCGGCGAGTTCGGTGCCGTCAAGGTGGTGTCCGGCAACTTCGAGGGCCGCACCCAGACGTCCACGCTCCTCGTCGAGCAGCGCTACCAGGACTTCGAGCAGGGCACGGCCTACGCGGTCGCGTTCCTCCTCGCGTCCGTGTCCGTCGCGTGCATCGTCGCGGTGACCTTCCTGCGCTCGGACGACGCCGCCGGCCACCGCACCCGCCGCCCCGCCCCCCGAACCGCCGCCACCACGGAGGCCGACGCATGAGCATCGAGATCCGCAACGTCCGCAAGACCTTCGGCGACTTCGTCGCGCTCGACGACGTCTCCGTGTCCGTCCCCACCGGTCGCCTCACCGCGCTGCTCGGCCCGAGCGGCGGCGGCAAGTCGACGCTCCTGCGCGTCGTCGCCGGCCTCGAGGTGCCCGACTCCGGCGAGATCGAGATCGAGGGCCGCGACGCGACGAACCTGCCGGCCCGACGCCGCAACGTGGGCTTCGTCTTCCAGCACTACGCCGCGTTCAAGCACCTGACCGTCGCACGGAACGTGGCGTTCGGGCTCGAGATCCGCCGCACGCCGAAGGCCGAGATCGCCGAGCGCGTCGACGAGCTGCTGCGGCTCGTGCACCTCGAGAGCTTCGCGCACCGGCTGCCGTCGCAGCTCTCCGGCGGGCAGCGCCAGCGCATGGCGCTCGCGCGCGCCCTCGCGATCCGGCCGAGCGTCCTCCTGCTCGACGAGCCGTTCGGCGCCCTCGACGCCAAGGTCCGCAAGGAGCTGCGCGACTGGCTGCGCCGCCTGCACGACGAGATCCCCGTGACCACGGTGTTCGTCACGCACGACCAGGAGGAGGCGCTGGAGGTCGCCGACGAGATCGTCGTCGTCAACGAGGGCCGCATCGAGCAGGTCGGCACGCCCGACGACCTCTACGACCGCCCCGCGAACGACTTCGTGATGAGCTTCCTCGGGCCGGTGACGCGCCTCGGCGGCGTGCTCGTGCGACCCCACGACGTGCACGTCGAGGTGCTGCCCGAGGGCGCCACGGAGGGCACCCCGGACGGCGCGGTGCCGTCCCGTCCGGGCGGCCCCGTGACCGGGGTCGTGACTCGCACGACGCGCGTGGGCTTCGAGGTGCGCGCCGAGGTGGCCACCGAGGACGAGGTGGTGTCCGTCGTCGTGACCCGCGCGGAGGCCCGGACGCTGGGTCTCGCGCCGGGCGTCGCCGTCCGGCTCGCCCCGGCCGCGGGCGCGCCGACGTCCGTCGCTCCCCGACCGGTCGGCGCGTCGGTCCCCGGCTGACCCTGCGCTCCCGCACCGCCCCGACGGGGCCCGACGCGGCCCCGTCGCGGCCCGGGTGCCGCCCCGACGCCACGAACCGCTCGCTATCCTGCCCGCGTGGCTCCCTCCCGCGTCGACCGCTCCCCTCGGGACGGCGACGGCCGGGACCGCGACGACCGACCTCGGCACCGCCGCGAGCGGGCGGCCTACCGGTTCGTGGAGGTCCGCGCCGCCGCGGGCCCGGCCCGGCTCGACGGCCTCACGGCAGGCGCCGGGGCGTTCCTCGTCGGCACGGTCCTCGGGTTCCTCGTCCTCCTCGGGCTCGGGCTCGTCGGTGGTGAGCTGGTCTCCGGCGGGCGGTACGAGGCCGACGAGGTCCTGCGCTCGACGATCGGCTGGTGGGTCCTGGTCCTCGCGGTCGCCGTGCCGGTCTTCGTGCCGGTGCACGCTGCGGCGACGCTCGCCGTCACCCACACCCTGCTGGGCGAGGGGCGACCCCGCACCGACGTCCCACCGCACTCGGTGCGGCGGCGCGTGGCGGAGTCGAGCCCGGCGGGGGCGCTCGCCGGGCTCGTCTGGACGTACCTCGTGCTCGCGCTCCTCGCCGGAGCGGTCGGGCTCTTCGCGATGGACCCTGACGACGCCGAGCGCACCCCGACCGTCGTGGTCTCCGCCGTGGTCGGGGTCGTGAGCGCGACCGGCCTGCTGCTCCTGCCCGGGCTGCGCGCGCGCTGGTCCGCCTGGCAGGACGTCGTGCGCACGACGTGGGGGCCGAACGAGGTGCGCCTCGCCCAGGAGGCCGAGCGTCGTCGGCGCGCCGCGCTCGGCCCGTCCGCGCCCGCGCGGCCCGACGGGCGGGTCGCGCTGCGGAACGACCGGACGGCCGCCGTGCTGGGCGGCGCCGGCATGCTCGGCGTCGTCCTGTTCCTGATCGGCCTGTGGATGCGACACCCCCGCAAGTTCGGCCCGGACCGGCACTTCGGGCCGGTGGGCGAGGTGTCGATCGACGTCCTCGTCGGCGTGGGCGGTGCGCTGGTCGGGGCTGCGCTGCTCCTCGGCGCGGTGTGGCTGCTGCTCCCGGTGTCACGACACGGACGGCAGCGCCGCGCGGGGCTCGTGCTCCTGCGCTCCCCGGAGCCGTCCGCGCCGCCCGCCGACGACGTCGTCCGGGAGCTCCTGTCGCCGTGGTCGGCGTCCACGACGGTCGCCCTCGTGCTGCTGGCCGGCTCCGGGATGCTCGCGCCCTCCGTCCTGGCCGGCCTCGCGGGCGGCGGCGTCGCGCTCCTGGTCGACGGGGTGCCGTTCGTCGCCACGGCGGCGGTCCTGGTCACCGTGACCCTCGCGGCGCTCTGCGTCGTCGTGGTCGGCGTGGCGCGGGCGGCGCGCTACCGCGCCCGGGTGCGCGAGCGCTGGCACGTGGGGGACGACGGACCCGGCTGACGCCCGGGCGCGGCGCCCGGTGACGGGACGGGTCAGCGACGCCCGCGCAGGCTCCGCCGGTCTGCGAGAACCGCCCACAGGCCGGCGACGGCCGCGCCGAGCGCGGCGCACGTGACGACGATGACGGTGAAGTACACGCCCGGCTTGAAGACCGGGGCGGCGGCGGGCGACTGCAGCCAGGCGCCGCCGATCCCGAGGCCGAGCACCGTGCCCAGCACCACGCCGACCGTGAAGAACGCCCCGTAGCGCGGCGCGCGGCGGACGGTCGTCGGGTCCACGACGGTCTCGAGCTCGACCTCGTCCGACGCCTCGGCAGAGTCGTCGGACGCCTCGGCGGGCACCGTCGGCACGGCCTCACGCACCGCGTCGGGCGCGGCGTCTGACGCGGTGTCGTTGGCGGTGTCGTCGGCGGTGTCCGGCGTCGTGGACCGGTCGGGGGCGCCGTCGTCGGGCACGGGGGACTGCTCGGAGCTCACGGCCACGACCCTACCCGCGGTTGCTGGGAGCTCCGTCTCTCGGGGAGCGGGACGGGCGGCCCACGGCGTCGGTCCCGCACGCACCGCGACCCGGGCCCGTCGGACGGGACCCGGGTCGCGGGACGCGGCGCCGCCTCGTGGGCGGCGCCGCACGGCGTCAGCGAACCGTCAGCCGCAGGTCTGGCCCTGGAAGGGGACCTCGTACTCCTGCGTCACGCCGTCCAGCGTGGCGGTGAAGGTCACCGTCCCGCCCTCGACCGACGTGGCCCGGGTGTTGAACGACTGGTACGCGTTCTTGCCCGGCTGGAGGTTCGGGAACCGCTTGGAGCCGTAGGGCGTCTCGACGACGACCTCGACCGGGACGTCCTCGCCGTTGGTCGCCCGGACCGCGACGTGGACGAACTTCCCCATGCAGCGGGCAGAAGCCTCGAGGTTCTCGAGCACCACCGTCGGGGTCGCGGCCTCGACCGTGACCGGGATCCGGGCGGTCGTGCCGCTCGGCGCGGCCACGACCCAGAGGTCGTAGTCGCCCGCCGCGGCGTCGGCCGGGACCGTCGCCGTCAGCGTCGCCGCCCCGCCCGTCACCGTGGCGGTGCCCGCCGGGGTGCCCGGGTTCGCCGGGTCGAACGTGGCGTCCGCCGCGACGAGGTAGCCGTCCACCGTCGTGTTCGCCGGCGACCCGAGCGACGTGAGGTTCAGGCCCGAGAGCCCCACGCTCACGTCGTCGCCCGCGGTCACGGTGCCGGGCAGCGCGTCGACCACCACGCGTGACCGGTCGAACGACGGCGACACGGGCGAGCTCTGCTGCAGGTACGCGATCCACGCGTCCCGGTCGACCAGACCGGAGTCGCGCGGGTCCGTGCCCTCGGTGAACACCCGGAAGTTGTCGCCGCCGGTCGCGAGGAAGGAGAACGTCGCCACGCGGTACTCGCCCGCGAGGTCGATCGGCTCACCGTCGATCGTCACCGACGAGACGTTGCTCCCGGGCGCCGCGAGCGGGTCGGCGGTCTCCGCCGTCCACGACACGTTGTCCGAGAGCCCCAGGGCGAGGTACGGACGCGACGGGCGCGTGCCGTCCAGGTTCGTCTGCCACTGCTGCTCGAGCATCTCGACGACCTGCTCGCCCGTGAGGGTCACGGTCCACAGGTTGTTGACGAACGGCAGGACCGCGTTGGCCTCGGCGTAGGTGATGACGCCGTCGCCGTTGTGGAAGAGCTCGTTGCGGAGCCCGCCCGGGTTGACGACGCCGATGTCGGCCCCGCCACGCGCCGGGTCGGACAGCGTGGCGAGGAGCGAGTCGGCGACGAGGTTCCCCAGCGTCGACTCGGAGGCGCGGTCGTCGCGGCCCGTGGTCGGCAGCGGGCCCGAGCCCACGTACGTCCCGCCGGGACCGGTGTAGGAGCCGCCAGCGAACGCCGTCGTGATGTCCGCGGTGACCTCGCCCACCGGCTGCGCGCCGATGATCTCGGCCTGCTTGAGCGCCGCGTCGACGATCGTCTTGACCGCCGCGACCCGCGGGTACGTCGCGACGAGCGTCGCGTCGTCGGTCGTCGTGCGCGCGACGTTCTGCGCCGTGTACGCCGTGACCTCGTGGGTCGCGGTGTCCACGGTGAGCGACACGTGCCCGATGAACTCGCCGTAGTTCCCGGTCTGGACGATCGGGCGGGTCTTGCCCGGGACGCCCGGGACGGGCGCGTCCCACGCGTACTGCTTGTGGGTGTGGCCCGTGAAGATCGCCGCGACGCGCGCGTCGGTCTCGTTGACGATGTCCGCGAAGGCGCCGCCCGCGGCGACCTCCTCCTCGAGCGTCGCGCCGTCGGGCGTGCCCGCGGACGCACCCTCGTGGACGAGGCCCACGACCACGTCCGCCTCGCCGTTCGCCGGGTCGCCGTCCTGGAGCTGGGCGGTGACGCGGTTGAGCGCCTCGACCGGGTCCCCGAAGTCGAGGTCCGCGATGCCCGACGGCGTGACGAGCGTCGGGGTCTCCTCGGTCACGACGCCCACGAAGCCGACGTCGAGCCCGTCGATCTCGACCACCTGGTACTCGGGCAGGGCCGGGTTGGTCGTGCCCTTGTCGTAGACGTTCGCGCCCAGGTAGGCCCAGTCGGCCTCGTCGCTCACGCGGCCGGTGAGGTCCGCGAAGCCCTGGTCGAACTCGTGGTTGCCGACGGCGGAGGCCGCGAGGTCGAGCGCGTTCAGCACGTCGATCGTCGGCTGGTCCTGCTGGAGCGCCGACGCGAACAGGGAGGCGCCGATGTTGTCGCCCGCCGAGACGAAGGCCGTCCCGTCGGGGTTCGCCGCGCGCAGCTGCTCGATCGTGCCCGCGAACTTCACGGTGTTGGCGTCGATGCGACCGTGGAAGTCGTTGATCGCCAGCAGGTCGAGCTGCGTCGTGCCCGGCCCGGCGTCGCCGAGCGCGAGGCCGACGAGGACCGGGTCGTGGTCGGAGGACCGGAACGGCGTCGTGTCGTAGAGGATCGACGCGTTGTAGTTGTACCGGCTGTACTCGTTGGCGATCGGCTCGACCGAGTTGATGTTCCACACGTCCGTGCCGGTGACGGCGCTCGCCGCGCCCGCCGAGGCGAACACGTGGTCGAGCGACCCGACGTACCCGTCGAACAGGTAGGTGTGCTCCCCGGTCGTCTCACCGAGGTCCGTGTAGCCCGCGTCCTTGAGGACCTCGAGCGGGTCCTCCTGGGAGTACGAGTTGAAGTCGCCCGCGAGCAGGATCTTGTCCGTGCCCGCGTCCGCCGCGACATCCTCGGCGAAGCCGACGAGCGCCGTCGCCTGCGCGACGCGCGACGCGTTGAACGCGCCCTGGCCGTCGCCCGAGTCCTCGTCGCCGGGCAGCACGGGCGTGCCGGAGCCCTTCGACTTGAGGTGGTTCGCGACGACGAGCACGTCGTCGCTCGCCGCGTCGTCGCCCTCGGAGATCCCGCCGACCGGCTGGAACACCTGCGCGAGCGGCTCGCGCGCGTTGACGAACGCCGGGTCGTCGAGCAGGATCCGCGAGTCCCCGACCGGCTCGGCCGCGTCCACCTGGTAGATGTACGCGAGCCGGATCACGTCCTCCTCGTCCGGCAGCGCGGCCGGCGACGGGACGAAGGCCCACTCGTCGGCACCTGCGGCGTCGTTGAGCGCGTCGACGAGGTCGGAGAGCGCCTGGTCGCGGTCCTTGCCGAACGGCGTCGAGTTCTCGATCTCCATGAGCGCGACGACGTCGGCGTCGAGCGCGTCGATCGCGGCGACGATCTTGGTCTCCTGGCGCTCGAGGTTCTCGGCGTTCGCCGCGCCGCGGGCGTCGCAGCCACGGTTGACCGTGATCGGGTTGCCCGCGCGGTCGGTGTAGTACGTGCAGCCCGTGAGCTGGTCGCCGGTCGTCGTGAAGTAGTTGAGCACGTTGAACGTCGCGACCGACAGGTCCCCGCCGACCTCGGCCGGGGCGTCCTCGCGGGTGTTCGCGAACGTGGCCGGCTGCACCGTGGCGGTGTTCCCGCCGTCACCGGCGGTGAGCTGCGTGAGCGGCTGGAACGTCCACGCGTCGAACCGGTAGTCGAGGATGACGGGCGTCGTGAAGGACACGCCCGCACCGACGCGCGCCGGTGCCCCGCCCGTGAGGTACGGGAGCGGGATGCCCTTGTTCGCCGTGTTGTTGAAGTTGGTCGTCGCCCCGTCGTCGAGCACGACGGCCCGTGCCGCGCGGTCGGTGACCGCGGCCGCGGCCTCCGCGCTGCCCGGTCGCCCGGCCGACGTCGGCTGGACGAACGGTTCCGTGCCCGCGGCGAGCAGGAACGAGCCGTAGAAGTTCGTGTCGTAGTTGTCCGCGACGACGTAGTCGCCCGCGGGCTGCACGAGCATGCCCTCGAGCACCTCGCGCGCGGCGTCGGTCGCGGGGAACGCGACGTTCGCGGGCTTGACCGCCTCGGCCGCCTCGTCGAGGACCGTCCAGCCACCCGCGGCGGGCGTGATCTGGGTCAGCGTGAAGTACTCGGACACGGCGCCCGTGACCTCGACGTGGTCGCCGACCTGCACGGCCGCGGCGCCCGCCTTGGAGTAGACGAAGATCGCGTCCGACGCCGTGTGCGAGGCGTCGAGGTCGCCGCCCGTGCCCTCGGTCTGCAGGTAGAAGCCGTCGTAGCCGCCCGTGGGGTAGGTCGCGGTGACGACGCCGCGCGTCGTGACGGTCTGGCCGACGAGCGGGCTCGCCGCGCCCGTGCCCTGGATCTCCGCGATCGGGACGACCTCGCCCGGCTCGGGGCCCGGGCCGCCGCCGTCGTCACCGCTGTTCTGCGGGGTGACGGTGCTGGAGAGCGTGAAGTCCTTGCTGTTGTCGTCCGTGTCCGCGAACCCGGTGCGGTTGATCGACGCCGGCACGTTGTTGGCCGACGGCGCGGGGCTCACGGCGGTCTCGAACGTGTTCGAGGTCCCGTACCCGACGAGGTCCACGACGTTCGCGGCGCCCGCGGCGTTGCCCGCGGGCAGCGTGACCGCCGAGGTGGAGCGCACGAGCGCGAGGGTGCCCGTCGTGCCCGACGGGTTGAGGCCCCCGGTCGCGTCCGGCGTCGGCAGCGCCGCGCCGGTCGACCCGTTGGAGCCGCCCTGCACGAGGAAGTAGCCCCCGGGCGCGACCGTGCCGGTCAGCGGCGTGACGCCGGTGAAGGCGCCCGTCCCCGTCGCCGAGCGGTACTGGAGCGACATGCCGGAGAGGTCGATCGCCGCCTGCGTGGGGTTGTACAGCTCGACGAACTTGTGGGTGTAGGGGGCGTTGGCGCTGCCGCCGCTCAGGTAGGCCTCGTTGATGACGAGGCCCGACCCGTCGGGTGCCGCGCTCGCGGCGGTGGCCGCCGCGACGGAGAGCGGCGCGGCGAGGGCCACGGTCAACGTGCCCGCCACCACCCTCCGTCGCCGCAGGTGCTGGTGGTCGGTCACGCTGACTCCTTCATCTCGTGCGGACGGCCGGGCAGCAGTCGCGCGTCCGTCGATCCAGTCCACGACTCGGACGGGTCGACGCCCTGCCTCCGCAGGACATCGCACCCCACCTGGATGAACGGGCGGTTGCTGCCACGTCACCGCCGCGAGAACGTCGCCGCACGTCGTCGTGCCGCGAGCGCCCGCACGGACGGCGGCCGATCATCATCGGACGCTAGCCCTCCGCGTCGCGCGCCGCCAGACCTGGGGGCGAGAACGTTACGCACCGGTAACACGCCGGTCCCGGACGCACGGTCCGGACCGCGACCTCAGCGAGGGCGTGCTGCCTGGAGCGGCAGGAGCCACGAGATGTCGGAGCGCTCGCCCGAGGCCCGGACACGGCCGGCCGCGACGGCGTCGGCCCACGCGAGCGTGCCGGTCACGAGGCCGAGCCACGTCTGCGGGTCGGTCTCCACGACGTTGGGCGGCGTCCCGCGCGTGTGCCGGGGGCCCTCGACCGCCTGCACCGCGCCCGCCGGCGGCACGCGCACCTCGACCGTGTGCCCGGGCGCCACGTCCGCGAGCTCCTCGAGCGTGAACCGCACCGCGGTCGTCACGGCCTTGCGGTCGGCGGGGTCGGCGCGCCACGCCGCCAGGGCGAGGCGGCCGGCGGCCGGGTCGGTACGTCGTCGGGCAGGCACGAGGACCAGCCTAGGTCGCCCCGCCCACCCTCAGCCGACGGTGAACCGGACGCGGCGCTCCACCACCGACGCCTCGCGCAGCGTCGCGCGCACGGGGTCGCCGAGCGGGAGGTCGGCGCCCTCGGTGCTCTCGACCGGCGCGCGGACCGCGGGGTCGGTGAGCACCACCTGGCCGCGCCGCGCACCCGACGCGTCACCGCCCTCCCGCTCGAGGCGCCGGCCACGCTCCCGGTCGTCCTCGACGTCGACGACGACGCCGTCGAACTCCTCGCCCTCGCGCCCGCTCAGCAGCGCCGCCTCGACGACGTCGACGATCGCGCGCTCGTACGAGCCCGCGCGCTGGCCCGTCCGCGCCATCGTGCGGGGCAGGCCGGGCAGCGCGTCGAGCACCCAGCGCGGCACGTCCTCGCTCGCGCACAGGGCGAGGCAGACCTCGGTGCCGTACCGGTCCACGAGCCGCCGCAGCGGCGCCGTGACGTGCGCGTACTCGGCACCGATCGCGGCGTGGGCGGCGTCGTCGGGCACGCCGGGCTCCTGCCCCGTCCCCCCGAACGCCTCGTACGACGCGCCGCGGAAGAGCGACGTCGCCTCGTTGAGGAACGCCGCGTGGCGCGGGACGCGCGAGTCGAGGGTCGGCACGAGCTCGGCGTACGCCGTCTCGCGCGGCCAGCTGATCCCGAGGGCGCGCGCCGTGCGCCGCAGGCGCGCGAGGTCGCGCGGGTCGGCCTCGGGCAGCGCCCGGAAGACGCCGACCCCGCCCGCGCGCATGAGGCGCGCCGCCGCGATCCCCGTGAGCAGCGAGATCTGGGCGTTCCACCCCTCCGCCGGGAGGGTCGAGCGGAACACGAGGCCGAACGTGCCGTCGTCGAGCGGGACGATCTCCTGCTCGGGGACCTCGAGGGACACTCCCCCGCGCTCGCGCTCGCGCGCGAGGCGCAGCTCGCCGACCTCCCGGAGCAGCAGGAGCGCGGCCCCGCCCGCGTCCTCGGACCCGCCCGCGTCGATCGCGGCCTGGGCCTCGTCGTACGTGAGCCGCCGCGTCGACCGCACGACGGCGCGGCGGACCGTCGCGTCGAGGATCTCGCCCCGCGCGTCGAGCACGACGCGCCACGCCGCCGCCGGGCGCTCCTCGTCCGGCAGGAGGCTCGCCGCACCTTCGGAGAGCACGGCGGGGTGGAGCGGGGTGCGGCCGTCGGGCGCGTAGAGGGTCGTCCCGCGCTCGTGCACCTCGGCGTCGATCGCCCCGCCCGGCGCGACGAACGCGCCGACGTCCGCGATGGCGTAGTGCACCACGAAGGCCGCGCCCGCGGGACCTGCCGGGTCGTCCCCGGCGTGCTCGAGGTGGAGCGCCTGGTCGAGGTCCATCGACCCGGGCGGGTCGATCGTCACGAACGGGACGTCGCGCAGGTCGACACGGCCGTCGCCGACGCCGACGCCGCCGTCGCGGACGACGGCCTCCGCCTCGGCGAGCACCGCGGCGGGGAACGACTCCGGGACCTCCATCTCGCGGCGCAGCGCCGCGAGCGCGCCGGTCACGGTGGCGGCCGGGTCCACGGAGGGCGACGGCGCAGGGGACTCGGCGGGGCGGGCGAGGCGCAGATGACGGGCGGGCACGAGCCCGACCCTACCCATCCGCCGCCCGGCGGTCTCCCGCCGGTCGTCTCCTCGGGGCCGCCACGTCCGGGTCGGGGACCACGGCGAGCGCGCAGGAGGGCGCGCGGGCCAGGGCGTCCGACAGACCTGGCCCGCGCGACGGGTACGCGCCACCACCGACGCGTACGGTCGGGGCGACACCCGCCGCCCGGATCGAGCGGGCGGCGGGTGCGCCGGTCTCACATGCCGCGCGTGCCGAACCGGTCGCGGTCGGCGCCGTCGCCCGACCCCGCCGCGGCCGCCGCGAGCTCGCGGCGCACCTCCTCGCGCAGCTTCCCGTGATTCTGCGGCTCGGGCGCCGCACCGAGGAGCAGCTTGGTGTAGTCGTGCTGCGGGTCGAGGATCACCTGGTCCGACGGGCCTCGCTCGACGACGTTCCCGCGGAACATCACGAGGATCTCGTCGCTGAAGTGCCGCGCGGTCGCGAGGTCGTGCGTGATGTAGAGGACCCCGAGGTTCTCCTCCCGCTGGAGCCGGGCCAGCAGGTTGAGCACCCCGAGCCGGATCGACACGTCGAGCATCGACACCGGCTCGTCGGCCACGAGGAAGCGCGCACCCGGCGCGAGTGCCCGGGCGATCGCGACCCGCTGGCGCTGCCCGCCCGACATCTCGTGCGGCTGCTTGGCCGCGAACACGGGCGCCGGCGTGAGGTTCACGCGCTCCAGGAGCTCGTGGACCCGCGCGTCGAGCGCCTGCCGGCCTCGGGCGACCTTGTGCAGGCGCAGCGGCCGCTCGAGGTGGTGGCCCACGGTGTGGAACGGGTTGAGCGACGCGAACGGGTCCTGGAACACCATCTGCACGTCGTGCCGGTAGGCGTCGAGGCCCCGGCCGCGGGTCGCGGACGGTGTGCCGTCCAGCAGGATCTCGCCCGACGTCGGCGTCTCGAGCTGGGCGATCATGCGCGCCACCGTCGACTTGCCCGAGCCGGACTCCCCGACGACCGCGATCGTCTTGCCCGGCTCCAGGGTGAACGACACGTCGTTCACCGCGCGCAGGCGCGTGCGGCGCAGCCCCTTGCGGATCGAGAAGTCCTTGACCAGGTTGCGGACCTCGAGGGTGCTCATGCGTGCGGTCCTTCCTGGCTCTCGCCGGTGCCCTCGCCCGTGCGGACGAACGAGCCGCGGTCGCCCGTGAGGCTCGGGAACGAGCCCAGCAGGCGTCGCGTGTACGGGTGCTGGGCGCCCTCGAAGATCGACTCCGCCGTGTCGATCTCGACGATCTCGCCGCGGAGCATCACCGCGATGCGGTCGCTGATCTCCAGCAGGAGCGGGAGGTCGTGCGTGATGAACACGACGGCGAACCCGAGCTGCTCGCGCAGCCGCATGATCTCGCGCAGGATCCCGCGCTGGACCACGACGTCGAGCGCCGTCGTCGGCTCGTCCATGATCATGACCTGCGGGTTGAGCGCGAGCGCCATCGCGATCATGACGCGCTGCCGCATGCCGCCCGACAGCTCGTGCGCGTAGCTGTCGAGGCGCAGCGGGTCGACCCCCACGAGCTCGAGGAGCTCCGCGGACCGGGTCGACCGGTCCTTGCGCGACATCCCGGGCCGGTGGGTCTTGAGCACGTCCCCGAGCTGGTCGCGCACGCTGATGACCGGGTTGAGCGAGTTCATCGCGCCCTGGAACACCATGGAGACCTTGTCCCACCGGAACGCCCGCAGGGCGTCGCCCGAGAGCGCGACGACGTCGACGTCGTCGCCGTCCTGGTCGTGGAACGTCACCGTCCCGGACGTGAGGAGCGCCGGGGGCTTGAGGAGGCGGTTGATCCCGTATGCGAGCGTCGTCTTGCCGCAGCCCGACTCGCCCGCGAGGCCGAGGATCTCGCCACGGTGCAGCGTGAGCGACACGTCCTTGACGGCGTGGACGACCGGCTCGACCTCGTAGTCGATCGAGACGTGCCGCGCGGTGAGCACCGGCTCCTTGCCGACGAGGTAGGCGGCGTGGCCCGCGCTGGTCAGCGGCCCGGTAGCCGTGGTCGTGGCGGTCATGCGCCCACCGTCTCCTTCGCGTCGTCGGCGTCGGTGTCCGTGCCGTCAGGGTCGCCGCCGTCGGCGCCAGTGGCGTCCGAACCCGCGCCGTCGGGGTCCGCGTCCGCGGCGAGGCCGGCCTTGCGGGCCTTGCGCACGCTCTTGACCGCGGCCGGGCCCAGGCGCAGCCGGGGGTTGATGATCTCGTCCAGGCTGAAGTTGATGAGCGCGAGCCCGCAGCCGAAGAGCGCGATGAGCAGGCCCGGCGGGACGAACCACCACCACATGCCGAGGCTCAGCGCGTTGTTCGCGCTCGCCTGGTTGAGGATCGTGCCCCACGTGATCGAGCCCGAGGGGCCGAGCCCGAGGAACGACAGCCCCGCCTCGGCGAGGATCGCGAGGAGCACCGCGCCGAGGAACTGCGCCGTGAGCAGCGGCAGGAGGTTGGGGAAGATCTCCACGAGGATGATCCGCGGCGTCTTCTCCCCCGCGACCCGCGCCGCGGACACGTAGTCGCGGGCGCGCAGCGACTTCGCCTGCATCCGGAGGACGATCGCCGCGCCCGGCCAGGCCGTCAGGCCGAGGATCACGGCCACGATGATGAGCGACCTCGTCTGCAGGTACGCCGAGATGACGATGATGAGCGGCAGGCCCGGGATGACGAGCATGATGTTCGTGACGAGCGAGAGCGCCTCGTCGGTGAACCGCCCGCGGTACCCCGCGACGATGCCGAACACGATCGACAGCACGAGCGCGATCGCTCCGGCGACGAGACCCACCATGAGCGAGCCCTGCCCGCCGTACGCCACCTGGGCGAAGATGTCGTTCCCGATGTGGTTGGTGCCGAGCAGGTGCTCGGCGCTCGGCGGCAGGAACCGCGCGTTCGCCGTCGAGCGCGGGTCCTGCGTGAAGAACGGCGCGACGAACGTGAACAGCAGGATGCCGACCACGAGGACGATCCCCGCGGTGAGCTTGCCGGACCGGCGCGGGAGCATCGCCCGCAGGCCCCGGCGCGCGGGCGCGGCGGGGGCGTCCTGGTCGAGCGCCGCAGGAACGTCCCGCACGTCCGGGACGATCCCCTCGGTCGTCGTCGCCGGCGCGAGGCCGTCGGCCACGACCGTGGCCACGGGTGCCGCGTCGGCGGCGGGGGTCACGATCTCCGTGTCGCGGATGTTGTCAGACATTGGCGCGCGCCCTCGGGTCGATGAATCCGTAGATGATGTCCATGAGGAAGTTCGCGGCGAGCACGGCGAGCGTGATCACGAGGAACGTGCCCTGCATGAGCGCGAAGTCGCTCGCCTGGACCGCGTTGAACAGGAGCTTGCCCAGACCCGGGTAGCTGAACACCTGCTCCATGACCACCGACCCCGCCACGACGAACCCCAGCGCGACGCCGAACCCGGCGAACGACGGTAGCGCGGCGTTGCGGGTCGCGTAGGTGATCGCGACGCGCATGCGGCGCAGGCCCTTGGCCTCGGCCGTCGTGACGTAGTCCTCGGACAGCGTGGACACCATCATGTTGCGCATCCCGAGCAGCCAGCCCCCCACGGACGAGAGCACGATCGTCAGCGCGGGCAGGAACCCGTGGTAGATCACGCTGCCGACGAACGCCCACGACCACTCGGGTCCGTTGTCGAAGCCGAAGATGTCGTAGCTGCCGATCCGCGGGAACCACCCGGTCGAGACCGAGAAGACCGAGACGAGGATGAGGGCGAGCCAGAAGTAGGGCACCGCCTGGAGGAGCGTCGACGCGGGGATGATGCTGTCCACCCACGTGCCGCGCTTCCAGCCGGCCCACGCCCCCAGCCCGACACCCAGGACGAACGAGATGATCGTCGCGAGTCCCACGAGCCCGACCGTCCAGGGGAGGGCCTGGCCGATCAGCTCGGTGACGGGCTGGGGGTAGTACGTGATGGAGATCCCGAGATCTCCCTGGAACAGACGCCCCCAGTAGTCCACGTACTGGTCCCACAGGGAGGCGTCGCCGTCCGCGCCGAAGAGGAGGTCGATGCTGTTCTGCATCTGGGGCGTCAGCTCGCCGCCCTTGCGCAGGAACTTGTCGATGAAGATCTGCTTGGGGTCGCCAGGCATGAGCTTCGGGATCAGGAAGTTCAGCGAGACCGCTGCCCAGAGGGTGATCACGTAGAACGTGATCCGTCGTGCGTAGTACCTCATGATGCGTGTCCCTCGTTCCCCGGTCCTCCTCCTCGGCGCGGTCGCATCAGCTCGTCGGCTCGAGCTTCGAGAGCACGACGCCCAGCGAGACCGTGCTCCACGACGGCGGGAAGGCGTAGAGGTCGTCCTCGGTCGGCCAGCCCGTGAAGTCCTTCGTGTCCATGAACGTCTGCGAGGCGTTCACGACCACCGGGATGTAGGGCAGGTCGCGGACGATCTCCTCCTGGATGACCGCGTACTGCTCCTGCTTCGCGGCCTCGTCGTTCGTCGAGGCGGCCGCCTCGACCGCGGCGTCGACCGTCGGGTTCGTGTAGCGCACGTAGTTGAAGAGGCCGGACTCCATGACCTCGCCGACCGGACGCGTGTAGTCCGTCGTCATCCACTGGCGGTAGATGCTGAACGGGTCGTCGAGCGACGGGCCCGTGATGCCGCCGACCATGAGCTGGTAGGTGCCCGCGACGCGCGCGTCCGACATCTCCTGCTGCGTGACCTTGTTGTGGACGATCGAGATGCCGGCGGCCTTCGCCTGCTCGACGAGCAGGTCGCCGACGGCGTTGTAGTCGTTCCAGCCGTCGACCGTGATGAGCGTCAGCTCGACCTTCTGGCCGTCCTTCTCGTAGATGCCGTCCGCACCCTTGGTGTAGCCGGCGTCCTCGAGGACCTTCGACGCCGCCGCGGCGTCGGCCGTCTGCGGGCTCTCCGCCTCGACGTCGGGCGAGATCCAGCGGTCGTCACGGCCGAGCAGCGCGAACGTCGGGGACGCCGTCGCCGCGAGGCCCGCGAACGCCTTCTCGTTGATCTCCTGACGGTCCATCGCGAGGTTGATCGCCTGGCGCACCGCGACGTCGGTCTGCGGTCCGGTGCAGCCGAGGTCGACCGACACGCAGGTGTAGATCGTCGTCGGGTCCTGCGGCGTGTTGAGCATCGTGAGGCGGCCGTCCTCGGTGATGCGGTCTGGGTCCGCGACGAACATCGCGGTCCAGTCGACCTTCCCCGTGGTCATGAGGTCCTCGGCGCTCTGGTTCGCGTCGATGCCGAGGTAGCGGACCTTCTTGACCTTGGGGGCGCCGTCCCAGTAGTCCTCGTTCGCGACGACCGTGTAGGCCGCCTCGGTGACCGCGTCGGCCTTGAACGGGCCGGTGCCGACCGGGTTCTCGTTCGCGAACGTCACGAGGTCGTCGACCTCGGACCAGATGTGCTCCGGCACGACGAGCGACGTGCCGAGGATCTGGACCTCGGAGGTGAACTGCGGCGAGTCGAACGTCCACGTCACGGTGTACGGGTCGACGGCCTCGACCGAGATCACGAAGTCGCGCTTGGCGGCCTCGTTGGTCTGGGAGAAGACCACGTCGTCGGCGTCGAAGTCCTCGCCGTCGGTCCACTTGACGCCCTCGCGGAGCTTCACCGTGAGCTCGGTGCCGTCCTCCGACCACTCGAACGACTCGCCGAGGCGGGGCTCCGGCGGGCCGGCCTGCGCCTTGTTGTAGTAGAAGAGCGGCTCGTAGATCGCACCGTTCGCCGCGTGCAGCGGGTTCGGCGAGTACGGGTTGAAGTTCGCGACGATCGGCGTCTGCGTACCGGCCCACACGTTGAGCGTGCGCCCACCGTCGGCGGTCTCGTCGCCGTCGCCGTTCCCGGAGCCGGAGCAGCCCGTCGCCATGAGGGTCACGCCGGTCACGAGCGCAACCGCCGTGAGCAGACGCTTGCGCGCCGTGCTTCGAATCATCATCGGTCCTTTCGCGTGGACGACGCGTCGTCGCGTCGTTCGTCGTGCGCCCGGAGGCGTGTGGCAGGAACACTAACTAATCGATGCGAGGCCATCGACGAATACGACAGGAAAGTTACCTAACTGAGACATGCCCGATCCGGGCCGCCCTCGGGCACAGCGACGGCCGGCCCCCGCGTGACGGGGACCGGCCGGAGAGGTCGCTAGAGCGCGGCGTCGATCGCCGCGCGCGCCGCCGCGGCGACCTCGGGGTCGGTGACCTCGTAGCCGGCGTCGCCGCCGCCCCCGGGCCCGGCGTCGTCCGCGACGACGCGCTTCGCGGAGAGGTGCACGGCGTCCACGCCGACGGCCACGAGCGCGCCGACGTCCTGGGGCCGCACTCCCCCGCCGGCCATGACCTGGACGCGGCCGCCCAGGGGTCCGCGGGCGTGCGCCGCCATGGCCCGCAGGCGCTCGACGCCGTCGATGCTGCGCGCCGCACCGCCCGACGTGAGCACGCGGACCACCCCGGCGGCGGCGAGCGCGTCGAGGGCCGCCAGCGGGTCCGCGACGACGTCGACCGCGCGGTGGAACGTCACCTCGCGGCCGTCTGCGGCCTCGACGAGGGCGCGCACGGCGGGGGTGTCCACGAGGCCGTCCGGGGTCAACGCCCCGACCACGACGCCCGCCGCACCCGCCGCGACCGCGGCCCGGACGTCGCGGACCTGCACGTCGAGGTCGGCGGCCGAGAGGACGAACCCGCCCGGGCGCGGTCGCACGAGGACGTGCACCTCGACGGCGGGACCGCCGTTCGCAGCGTCGGCAGCGGCCACGACCGCCGCCTCCACGAGCCCGGCGCTCGGCGTGAGCCCGCCCGTCGCGCCCAGGCCGACGCACAGCTCGACCCGCCGAGCGTCCACGGCGGCGGCCACCCGGACGCCCTCCGGGTCCTGCACCGCGAGCTCGAGCACGACGTCGCGGCCCGCGCGCGCGGCGGGGCCCTCGGGGTCGGTGGTCGTCACTGCGTTCTCCCGTCGTCCGGTCCGGCGGCCGTCACGTCGCGCTGCGTGCGCGACGGCGGCCGTCGGCCAGGGTAGACGACGGTCAGATGACGCCGAGCGCGAGGATCGCGTCGGCGACCTTGGTGAAGCCGGCGACGTTGGCGCCGAGCACGTAGTTGCCGGGCGCGCCGTACTCGTCGGCGGTCTCGACGCACCGGTCGTGGATGCCCGCCATGATCTGCGCGAGCCGCTCCTCCGTGTACTCGAACGACCACGCGTCGCGCGACGCGTTCTGCTGCATCTCGAGCGCCGAGGTCGCGACGCCGCCGGCGTTCGCGGCCTTGCCGGGCGCGAAGAGCACGCCTGCCTCCTGCAGGAGCGCGACGGCGGAGGGCGTCGTGGGCATGTTGGCGCCCTCGGCGACCGCGACGACGCCGTTCGCGACGAGCTGCTTGGCCGCGCTCTCGTCGAGCTCGTTCTGCGTCGCGCACGGGAGCGCGACGTCGCACGGCACGTCCCAGATGGAGCCGTCGGTGACGACGCGCGCACCCGGGCGGCGGGCCGCGTAGTCGGCGACGCGGCCGCGCTCGACCTCCTTGACCTGGCGGAGCAGGTCGAGGTCCACGCCGGCCTCGTCGACGACGTAGCCGGAGGAGTCGGAGAACGCCACGACGTTCGCACCGAGCTGCTGGGCCTTGGCGGTCGCGTAGGTCGCGACGTTGCCCGAGCCGGAGACGACGACGCGCCGACCGTCGAGGTCCTGCCCGCGCGTGGCGAGCATGCTCTGCGCGAAGAGCACGGTGCCGTACCCGGTGGCCTCCGTGCGCACGAGGGACCCGCCCCACGAGATGCCCTTGCCCGTGAGGACGCCGGACTCGTAGCGGTTGGTGATCCGCTTGTACTGCCCGAACAGGTAGCCGATCTCGCGTCCGCCCACACCGATGTCGCCGGCCGGGACGTCGGTGTTCTCGCCGATGTGCCGGTACAGCTCGGTCATGAACGACTGGCAGAACCGCATGACCTCGCCGTCGGAGCGGCCGCGGGGGTCGAAGTCCGACCCGCCCTTGCCGCCGCCGATCGGCATGCCGGTGAGCGAGTTCTTGAAGATCTGCTCGAAGCCGAGGAACTTGACGATCCCGAGGTAGACCGACGGGTGGAACCGCAGGCCGCCCTTGTACGGGCCGAGCGCCGAGTTGAACTCGACCCGGAAGCCGCGGTTGATCTGCACGCGGCCCGAGTCGTCCACCCACGGGACCCGGAAGATGATCTGGCGCTCGGGCTCGCACACGCGCTCGAGGACGGCCGCCTCGACGTAGCGCGGGTGCTTGCGCAGCACCGGGCCGAGCGAGTCGAAGACCTCGCGCACGGCCTGGTGGAACTCGGCCTCGCCGGGGTTGCGACGCAGGACCTCGTCGTAGACGGACTGCAGTCGGCTGTCCATGGGCTCTCCTCGTCTGGACTCGCGGAAACTCCTGCTGACGGTACGCCTGTGCCAGAAGTTCCCGTACCGCCGTCTCACTCCCTGCGCACCCGGGGACGGCGCGCCGGAGGTCCGGTGCGCGGCCCAGGGCGTGGCCCGAGCCCGCCAGGAGCGCACTGCGGACGACACAACCGTCCACCCACTGAGAAACCCGATCGATCTGGTGCGGTTTTCGTGAAGCCGTTGCTATACCCGTCCCCAGGTCACGAGCACCAGCGCCAAGCCCCGGCTCGCTGGTCGGCAACCCCCTGTCACGGCGGGGTGCTCCGGGAGATGACCAGGCCGCGCGCGACCGGCCCCGCACCCGCGGGACGGCCGCGCGGCAAGCGTGATCGACGACTACTGCGAGGTACACATGACCCACCGCTCCCTCTCCCCGACGGTCCTCGCCGTCTCCGGCAACCCGCGACCCGGCTCGCGGACGCTGGGGGCTGCCGAGACCGTGGCGCACCGCGTCGCCGCCCTCCTCGGCACGACCGACGTCTCGACGATCGACCTCGCGGCGTTCGGCAGCGAGATCCTCGGCCCCGAGCACCCCAGCGCGGACGCCGCCCGCGACCGGCTGGCCGCGGCGACCGTGGCCGTCGTGGCGACACCGGTCTACAAGGCCTCGTACACCGGGCTCCTCAAGGCGTTCCTCGACCTCTACGGCCCGGACGGGCTCGCGGGCGTCGTCGTCGTGCCGCTCGTCGTGTCCGGCAACCCCGCCCACGCGCTCGTCGGCGAGGTGCACCTGCGGCCCGTGCTCGTCGAGCTCGGCGCCGTCGTCCCGACCCGCTCCCTCACGGTCACCGAGCCGCAGCTCGCGGACCTGGGGCCGGTCGTGGACGCGTGGCTCGCCCGCGAGGGCGGCGCGCTGCGCCGCGCCGCGACGCCGCTCCCCGGGGTGGACGGCGGCGACCCGCCGCCCGCCGACCAGGCCGTCGCCGACGCGTTCGCGGGGGTGGCCCGATGACCGCCGAGCTCACCCACCTGGAGGCCCTCCTGGCAGAGCAGGACGAGCCGCAGCTCTCCCCCGACGAGTACAAGTCCGTGTTCCGCGGCCACCCCGCCGGGGTCGCCGTGATCGCGCTCGAGCACGACGGCCGCCTCGTCGGGTTCACCGCGACGTCGGTCATCTCCGTCTCGGCCGCGCCCCCGCTGCTCGCGTTCTCGCTCGCGTCGACGTCGTCGTCGTGGCCCGCGGTCTCCGCGGCACGCACGCTCACGGTGAGCTTCCTCGCCGACCATCAGGACGACGTCTCGGCACGCTTCGCGACGAGCGGCATCGACCGGTTCGCCGACGGCGGCTGGTCGCGCCTCGGCACCGGGGAACCCGTCATCGACGGGGCCCTCTCGTGGGTCCGGGGCCGCGTGGTCCAGCGCACGCCGGTGGGCGACTCCTACCTCGTCTCGCTGCGGGCGCTCGCGTCGAGCGTCGGCACGGACACCGGCCCGCTGCGTGGGGCGACCGACACGGCGTCGCCCCTCGTCTACCACGACCGCACCTACCACCGGATCGGGGACCACTCGGCGCTCTGACCCGCACGCTGCGGGCGCACCACGGGCGAAGGGCCCGACGGCGGACGCACCGCCGTCGGGCCCCTCGCCCGTCCCGCGCCGCCCCGCACGGGTGGACCGGTCACCAGCTCCAGCCGCGCGCGCTGAGCTCGAGCTCCTCGCGGAAGCGCTCGTCGTCGCCCGTGCGGAACCCGGCCCGCAGCGGGGCGTCCTCGACCGAGAGCCCGGTGAGCCGGCACGCCTCCCGGAGCAGCGCGTCGTAGGCGCCCTGGACCGCGAGATAGTGGTGGGCACGGGCGTAGACGTCCGGGTCCGCCTCGATGCGCCGCATCTCCGCCGCGAGCTCGCTCAGCCGGACCTGGAGCGCGAGCGTCGCGAGCGGGTCGGGGGCCGACGGGCGGCGCCGCAGCAGGTGCGGTCGGCTGGTCGTCCGGTGGCTCGGGGGCCGTCCGGCGCGGCGCAGCACCCACCACGCGGCGGCGACCGTGCACGCCGTCGCGCACCAGACCATCAGCAGCCACGACATCGGAGCCGACCTCTGCGCGGGGAGACCCACCGGACCTCTCCAGTCTAGGTCCGCACGACGCCGTGAGCCATGGGTCGCGCTCACCATCCCCCGGACGGCGCTGCCGCCGTACCATGCCGACGACGGCTTGCGACGACGCGGGTCAGGGCGACGAGGGGGCGACCGGTGGCGACAGCACGACGGCTGCGGACGATCGCGTTCCGCGGCCAGCTCTGGGCGGCGCTCGTGCTCCCGCTGTGCCTCGTGGCTGGGGCCGTCGCCGCGGGCGGCGGACTGCTCATGGCAGGGTTCGTGGTCGCGGCGATCCCGATCGCCGGCCTGCTCGCGCTCGCTCCCCTGCTGGGGACGTGGGTCGGGCGCATGCGGTCCGCCGACGACGTCCCGCTCCCCTACGCCGTCGTGACCGTCGCGCTGTGGATCGTGGCGATCCCCGTCGGGTTCCTCCTGACGTACACCCAGCCGATACCGGTGGCCGTCCCGGTCCCGCGCGGCTATCACGCCGCCGAGGTCGCGAGCGCCGTCGTCGTGCCCGCGGTCCTGCTGCTCTGGGTCGCCCAGCTCGTCCTGGCGCTCGTCGGCGTCCGGGCGCGCCGTCCGGGCGCACCCGACGGCGTCGCGCGGACCTCGCCGACGGGGCCGGCAACCGGCTCAGAACGGCACGGCATGGGTGCGTGACGCGGCGCTGCCGGTGCGCGTGGCGGGAGCGGTGAGACCGCGCGCGTCGAGCAACGGGCGCACGCCCTCCGCGAACCAGTAGGCCTCCTCGAGGTGGGGGTAGCCAGACAGGACGAGCTCGTCGAACCCGGCCGCGCGGTACTCCTCGATCAGGTCGGCGACCTCCTCGTGGCTGCCGACGAGCGCCGTCCCGGCGCCGCCGCGCACGAGCCCCACGCCTGCCCACAGCCCGGGGTGGATCTCCAGGTCCCGCGCGCGCCGGGCGGCCGCGAGGTCTCCGCCGCCGTGGAGCGCGACCATGCGCTGCTGCCCGACCGACCCGGACGAGCCGAGGAGCCGCTGGGCGCCCGCGATCTGCTCGGGCGTGAGGTCGTCGAGGAACCGCTGCGCGACGTCCCACGCGTCGGCCGACCGGTCGCGCGTGATGACGTGCAGGCGCACCCCGAAGCGGATCGTGCGCCCCTGCGCGGCGGCGAGCTCGCGCACGCGCTCGATCTTCTCGCGCGCCTGCGCAGGCGGCTCGCCCCACGTGAGGTAGACGTCGGCCTGCGCCGCGGCGACGGGCAGGGCGGCCTCCGACGAGCCACCGAAGTAGATCTCCGGGCGCGGGTCCGGCGGCGCGGACGCCCGGGCGTCGGCGATCCGGTAGTGCGTGCCCTCGTACGAGAGCGGCGCCTCGTCCCACACGCCGCGCACGACCTCGAGGAACTCGCGCGTGCGGTCGTACCGCTCGTCGTGCTCGAGCCAGTCGCCGAACCGGCGCATCTCGTTCTCGTCGCCGCCCGTGACGACGTTGAGGAGCAGCCGCCCACCGGACAGGCGCTGGAACGTCGCGGCCATCTGCGCCGCGAGCGTCGGCGAGACGAGGCCCGGGCGGAACGCGACGAGGAACTTCAGCCGCTCCGTGCTGCGGATCAGCGCGGACGTGACGAGCCACGCGTCCTCGCACCACGTGCCCGTCGGTGTGAGCACGCCCTCGTAGCCGAGGCGGTCGGCAGCGACCGCGACCTGCTCCAGGTAGTCGAGCGACGGCGCGCGGAACCCGGTCGCCCGGCCGGGAGTGTCCTTCGCGTGCGCGCCGTCCACGATCCCCCGTGCGTCGCCCGACGTCGGCAGGAACCAGTGCACGGCGAGCGGGCGGCGGGCGGCCGCCTCGTCGGGCGGGGGCGCGGGTGTCGCGGGCACGGGCACAGCGTCGGCGCTCATCCCGCGAGCAGGTCCGGCTGCGGGTGACGGACGCCCTGCACGGCCCCGCGCGGGATGGCCGCTCCGATCGCCGCGACGTCGTCCGGGGTGAGCTCGACCGAGGCGGCCGCGACGTTCTGCTCCAGGTACGCGAGGCGCTTGGTGCCGGGGATCGGGACGATGTCGTCACCCTGGGCGAGGAGCCACGCGAGCGCGAGCTGCGCCGTCGTGACGCCACGCTCGGCGGCGAGCTGCTCGAGCGAGCGGACCAGGCCGCGGTTGTGCTCGAACGCCTCGCCGGCGTAGCGGGCGTGGGAACGGCGCACGTCGTCCTCGGCGAAGCCGTCGGTCGCGTCCACGGTGCCCGTGAGGATGCCGCGGCCCAGGGGCGAGAAGGGCACGAACCCGATGCCGAGCTCGCGCAGGACGGGCAGCACCTCGTCCTCCGGGTCGCGCGTCCACAGGGAGTACTCGCTCTGCACGGCCGTGACCGGGTGGACGGCGTGCGCGCGGCGCACGGTGGCCGCCGACGGCTCCGAGAGCCCGATCGTCCGGACCTTGCCCGCCTCGACCAGCTCGGCGAGCGCCCCGACCGTCTCCTCGATCGGGACCTGCGGGTCGATGCGGTGCAGGTAGTACAGGTCGAGCCGGTCGGTACCGAGGCGGCGCAGGCTCGCGTCGATCGCGGCGCGCACGTACTCGGGGCGCCCGTCGACGCGACGGCCGTCGGGGTGGCCGCCGGCCGGGGGAAGCCCGAACTTCGACGCGAGGACGATCTGGTCGCGGTGGGCGCCCAGCACCCGGCCGATGAGCTCCTCGTTGCGGCCGTGCCCGTAGACGTCGGCCGTGTCGACGAGCGTGACGCCGAGCTCGAGCGCCCGGCGCAGCACGGCCTCCGCCTCGACGGCGTCCGCCGGTCCGTAGGCGTCCGTGACGGACATGCCGCCGAACCCGACGGCCGAGACGGTGAGGGCGGCGTCCCCGGAGCCGAGCGTGCGCGGCGGGAGGAGGTGCGGGGCGGCGGGGGCGAGGTCGTCGGTCATGCCGCCAGCGGACCACCGCGAGCGCCCCGCGGCAAGAGCGAGGGCCGGTCCTCTCACCTGGCGAGAGAACGTGACGCGCCCCCCGCCGCGGTGCCCGCCGACACGTGTCGGCGCAGGTCAGGCACGCCTGTCCTTGCTGGCGGGGACGGGGAATGGTGCCTAGTCTGGAATCGTTCAAGAGAACGAGTCACGAGTCGGCACCGACGGAAGCCGGGTGACCGCCGCACGTTCCGGGAGACCCCCGAGAGAGCGAGGAGCACCATGTCCGCACCCACCATCCACCGCGCCACCGCCCGCTTCGAGGCGTCGGAGGCGCTCCGCTCCCACCTCCAGCGCGTGCTCGTCGCGCTCGTCGACCTGCACGTCCAGGGCAAGCAGGCCCACTGGAACGTCACGGGCCGCGGGTTCCGCGACCTGCACCTCCAGCTCGACGACGTCGTGGACGTCGCGCGCGAGCACAGCGACACCGTCGCCGAGCGCATGCGCGCGCTCCAGGTCGTGCCCGACGGCCGCACCGAGACCGTCGCCACGACGACCGACCTCTCGCCGTACCCGGCGGGCCTCGTCTCCGTCGGCGACACGGTCGACGCCATCGTCGAGCGCCTCGCCCAGACGGTCGAGGTCGTGCGCGAGGTGCACGACGGCGTCGACGCCGAGGACCCGACGAGCGCCGACATCCTGCACGAGATCATCGCCGACCTGGAGAAGCAGGCCTGGTTCCTCTCCTCGGAGAACCGCGAGGCCTGACCCGCCCGGCCGCGCGAGGTAGAGCCGCAGGTCGCGAGGTAGAACCCCTGGTGTTCTACCTCGCGACCTGCGGCTCTACCTCGTCGAAGGACGGGCGAGCCGTTCGTCGAGCAGGGACGCCGCCCACGCGACGAGCGCCAGTGCCGCGACGGCGGCGCTCACGACGACGAGTCCGTCGCGGTGGGCGTCGAGGACGCCCGGGACCGCGCCGCCGGTCCGGGCCACGAACGTGCCCGTCATCGCGGCGATGCAGACCGTCGCGGCGACGCGCTGCACGAGCTGGAGCGCCGCGCCGGCGACGCCGCGCTCCGTGCCGGGGGCACCCTCGAGCGTCAGCGTCTGGTTGGGCGAGATCGTCAGCCCCGCGACGACGCCCGTCAGCACCTGCGACAGGACGAGCACGGCGACCACCGCCGCCGTGGGCGCGACCGCCACCGCGAGGGCCGTGGCCGCGGCCACGAGCGCCTTCGCGCCGACGGCCACGGTCACGCCGCGGCGGCCGAACCGGCGGAACAGCCGCCACGAGAGGTTCGCCGCCACGACCGAGGCGATCGCGCCCGGCGTCGTGACCAGGCCTGCCTGGACCGGGCTGAGGCCCGCGCCGTCCTGGAGGAAGAGCATGAGGACGGCGGAGTACCCGAGCGCGGCCCCGAAGCTGAACGCCGCGACGACGCAGCCCAGCACGTAGGTCGGGGAACGCAGGAGGACGGGCGCGAGAACCGGTGTCCGGCCGCGCCGTGCGTAGCGCGGCTCCCACACGACGAGCGCCCCGACGGCGGCCACGAGCACCCCGAGCGACAGCGGCAGCACGACGGCTCGCGGCCCCTCGGCGACGAACGGGACGAGCAGCCCGAGCGTCACGAGCGTGACGAGCACCAGCCCGACGGCGTCGAACCCGCCGCCGACGCGGCCACCGCGGGCGCGGCTCGCGGACAGGCCCCCGCCGGCCCGACGACCTGCTGCCCGGCCGTCCCCGGCACCGCCGTCGCGACCGGGCGCGCCGGGCGGGGTCAGGCCACCCGCTCGCGTCGAGCCGCGACGCAGCACGCGCAGGGCGACGACGGCCACGGAGAGCCCCAGGGGCGCGGCGAGCCCGACGGCGGCGCGCCACCCCGCTGGCGGCCCGACGGCGGACAGGATGCCGCCGCCGACGAGCGGGGACACGACCATGGCGAACGCGCCCGTCGAGGCGTACGCCCCGAGCGCACGCGCGCGGGCCGGTCCGGCGTAGTGGTCCTGGAGCAGCCCGATGACCTGCGGGTTCGCGGTCCCGGCCCCGAGGCCCTGGAGCAGGCGTGCGGCGACGAGCACGTCGGCGTCGGCGGCCGTCGCGCCGACGAGGCTCCCCACGGCGAACAGGGCGAGGCCGACGGCCAGCGGCCCGCCGCGACCGAGCCGGTCGCCGAGGCGGCCCGCCGGGACGAGCGCGAGCCCGAAGGTCAGGGAGTACCCGGCGAGGATCCACTGGAGCTGCGCGGTCGTCGCTCCGAGCTCGCTGCGCAGCGCCGGTGCCGCGACCGTGAGGATCGCCGAGTCGAGCAGCGTGACGAACCCGGTCGCGAGGCAGACCCGCAGCACGGCCCGCGACGCCCGACCGTCCGCCGTCACCGCCACGGCAGACCGTCACCCGGACGACCGCTCACCCGAGGTAGCTCGTGACGACGTCGTGCAGCGCGGTGGCCGTGAGGCCGAGGGACTCGACGTCGACGCGCTCGTCGTTCCCGTGGAACAGGGACCGGAAGACCCCGGGGTCCCACTGCTCGCTGAGCAGGCCGAACCCGTAGGCCGGCACGCCGCGGCGGCGGAAGAAGCGCCCGTCCGTGCCGCCGGTGCCGAGGACCGGCACGACGTCGGCGCCCGCGTGCGCGCGCACCGCCCGCTCGATCGCCGCGTACGCCGCGCCGTCGGTGGGCGACTGCGACGCCTCGCCGAACCAGTCCCCCTCGACGTGCACGTGCTCGCGCAGGTCGCCGAGGGCGTCGTCGAGCAGGTCGGCCACGTCCTGCGGGGTCGCGCCCGGGAGGACGCGGATGTCGAGCGTGACCTCGGCGAGCCCGGGGATGACGTTGGGCTTCGACCCGGCGTGCAGCACGGTCGGCGCGACGGTGGTGTGCGTCGTGGCGTGCGCGACCGACGCGAGGGCACCGAGCTCGGGCAGCGCGTCGTCGATCCGGGCGGGGTCGAGCAGCGCGGCCCGCACGTCGGGCGCGAGGTCGAGCGCGTCGACGTAGCGGCGCCACAGGTCGCCGATGACGACCGGCCCGCGGTGCGCGGTGATCCGCCGCACGGCCTCGGCCGCGAGCACGATCGCGTTGAGCGACCCGTACGGCCCCGACCCGTGCCCCGGACGCCCGACGACGCGCAGCCGGCGCCCGGCGCCGCCCTTCTCCCCCACCGCGATCGTGCGGCTCCCGCGGGACCCCAGCGGGACCCCGCCCGACTCCGTGAGGACCGCGTCGACGTCCACGAGGTCGTACTGGTGCTGCGTGATCCAGTCGACGCCCCACGTGCTGCCGTGCTCCTCGTCGGCGACGGCGGCGAGCACGAGGTCGCCGCGCAGCCGCCGCCCGCTCGCCGCGATCGCGCGCGTGACGACCGTGAACGCCGACGTGAGCCCGAGCATGTCGATCGCGCCCCGGCCCCACACCCAGCCGTCGACGAGCTCGCCGCCGAACGGGTCGCGCGTCCATCCCTCCGGCTCGACGGGCACGACGTCGGTGTGCCCGACGAGCGCGAGCGACGGCGCGTCCGGGTCGGTGCCGCGCAGGCGCGCGACGAGCGACGTGCGGCCGGGGCGCGGCTCGACCCACTCGACCTCCAGGTCGAGGCCGTCGAGCGCGTCCGCGACGGCGCGCGCGTTGCGCGCCTCGTGCCCCGAGCCGACGGTGCCGTCGTTGACGCACGCGTTGCGGATCATCGCCTGGAGCAGCTCGGTCGTGCGTCCCGCGAGCTCGGTGCGCGACGGCGCGGGAGCCGGATCCGCGAGCACGTGCGGCCCGGGTGTCGGCCTGGTTCCGGGCCGGTCGCCGGGTGCTGCCGGTCGTGCGGCGGCGACGGTCATCGTGCGCTCCCTGCGGTCGTGGACGACGCCCGGGACGCGTCCTGGAGCGCGCGTCGGCCGGGGATGGCCGCGACGAGCTCGCGCGTGTACTCCTCCTGCGGGTCGAGCAGGATCTGCTCGGCCGCCCCCTGCTCGACGACGCGCCCGCGGTGCATGACGCCGACATGGTCGGACACCTGCCGCACGACCGCGAGGTCGTGCGAGATGAACAGGTACGCGAGCCCGTGCTCGGCCTGGAGCCGCACGAGCAGCT
This sequence comes from Cellulosimicrobium sp. SH8, assembly GCF_025818875.1. NCBI lineage: Bacteria > Bacillati > Actinomycetota > Actinomycetes > Micrococcales > Promicromonosporaceae > Cellulosimicrobium > Cellulosimicrobium sp. SH8. The sequence goes on from NZ_JAMXMH010000002.1 coordinate 161,446, forward strand.
CGAGGATCTGTGCCTGCACGGACACGTCGAGCGCAGAGACGGGCTCGTCGAGCACGACGAGCGCAGGGTTCAGCGCGAGCGCCCGCGCGATGGCGACGCGTTGCCGCTGCCCGCCCGAGAGCTCGCGTGGTCCCCGTCGGAGCACGTCGGCCGGGAGCGCGACGTCCTCGACGAGCGCACGTGCCCGGTCCGCCCGCGCGGACGGCGACCCGACCCGGTACGCCCGCAGCGGCTCGGTGACGATCTGCTCGACGGTGAACCGCGGGTCGAGCGACGCGTACGGGGACTGGTAGACCACCTGGAAGCCGCGACGCAGCGACCGCAGCCGCTCGCCGCGCGCGGTCGTGATGTCCTCGCCCGCGAACTCGACCGTGCCCGCGGTGGGGCGCTCGAGGCGCAGGGCGAGCCGCGCCGTCGTGCTCTTGCCGGAGCCGGACTCCCCCACGAGCGCGTACGTCTCGCCCCGCCCGACGGCGAGGCTCACGCCGTCCACCGCGACGAGCGTCCGGTGCGCGGCGCCCCGCGGCAGCGTGAACTCCTTGCGCAGGTCGCGCACCGCGAGGACCGGCGTGCTCGCGGTGTTCGGGCCGGCGCCGTCGGGCACCGCGAGCCGCTGGTCGGCGGCGCGGCTCGCGACCGCGGCGCGGCTCGCGTCAGCGCGCGGGACGACGCCGTCGCCCGGCGCCGCCTCCGGGGTGCTGCCCGCGACGAGGCGCGAGCTCGCGAGGCTCGGCGCGGCCGCGATGAGCTGCTGGGTGTACGGGTGGCGCGGGTCGTTCAGCACCTGCTCGGCCGTGCCCTCCTCGACGACGACCCCGCGCTCCAGGACGACGATCCGGTCGGCGCGGTCCGCCGCGACCCCGAGGTCGTGCGTGATGAGCAGCACCGCGGTGCCGAGGTCGCGCACGAGGCCGTCGAGGTGGTCGAGGATGCGGCGCTGGACGGTCACGTCGAGCGCGCTCGTCGGCTCGTCGGCGACGACGAGCCTCGGGCGCGCGGCGACCGCGATCGCGATGAGCACGCGCTGGCGCATCCCGCCGGAGAGCTGCGACGGGTACTGCCGCGCGCGGGCCTCCGGGTCGTCGATCCCGGCCTGCCGCAGCAGCTCGACCGCCCGCTCGCGCGCCTCCTTGCGCCGCGCGAGCCCGTGGATGACGAGCACCTCCGCGACCTGGTCGCCCACGCGCGTGACGGGGTTGAGCGAGACCGTCGGGTCCTGCGGCACGAGGCCGACGTCGCGGCCGCGCACCTGCTGCCACTCCTTCTCGGAGAGGTCGCCGACGTCGCGTCCGCCGAGCCGGATGGTCCCGCCCGTCACCGCTCCCCCGCGCGACAGCAGGTGCAGCGCCGCGTGCGCCGTCGTGCTCTTGCCCGACCCGGACTCGCCCACGAGCGCCACGACCTCGCCCGCCCCGACCGTGAGGTCGACGCCGCGGACGGCGGCGTACGAGCCGCCGTCGCGCGTGCGGTAGGCGACCTCGAGCCCGCGGATCTCGAGCGCGGGCACCTCGGCCGGCGTCGGGCCGGGACGCTCCTGGGTGGTCGGCGTCGTGGCGGTCATGCGTCCCCTCCGGTCCGTTCCAGGGCCCGCGCGATGCGGTTCGCCGACAGCACGACGGCGACGATCACGAGGCCCGGCATGGTCGTGAGCCACCACGCGGTGGCCAGGTAGTCGCGCCCGCCCGAGACGAGCGACCCCCACTCGGGCGCGGGCGGCGGCGTCCCGTAGCCGAGGAAGCTCAGGGCCGAGATGGCGAGCACGGCCGTCCCGAGCTCGAGCGCGACGAGCGCGAGCACCGGTCCCGTCGAGTTGGGCAGCACGTGGCGCCCGAGCACGCCGTACCAGCGCACGCCCGACGCGCGGGCCGCCTCGACGTACACCGACGTCGAGGTCCGCAGGACCTCGGCCCGCATGACGCGCGCGAACGTCGCGACGCTCGTGATGCCCACGGCGATCGCGACCTTGACCGTCCCGAACCCGAGCGCCGTGATGATCGCGAGCGAGAGCAGGATGCTGGGGATCGCGAGCAGCACGTCGACGAACCGGCCGACGACGTCGTCCACCCACCCGCGCACGAACCCCGCGAGCAGGCCGAGCAGCGAACCGGCGACGAGCCCGACCGCGACCGCGATCACGGTCGCGCTCAGCGAGGCCGACGCGCCGTGGACGACGCGCGCGTACACGTCGCGTCCCAGGTGGTCGGTGCCGAACAGGTGCGCGCCCGACGGCGGCTGCAGCCGGTCGGCGGGCACGCCCGTCAGGGGGTCGTACGACGTGAAGAGCTGCGGGACGACCGCCCACGCCGTGACGACCAGGACGACGAGCACGGCGACGACCAGCCCGGGACGCCGCACGGCGTACCGCACCCCGCGGCGCCACCGGCCCGCCGGGCCGGCGCCGCGTACCCGCCCGTACCGGATGATCGCGCGGGCGTCCTCGCGGTCCGCGACCTCGATCTCCTCGGGCGTGCGCACCTCGGGCGCGTCGGTGGGCGGGGCCTCGGGAGCGAGCGTGCCCGAGGGCGGCGCGTCGGCCACCACGGCACGGTCCGCGACCCGGGCCTCGTCCCGGAGCACGATGCGCACTCCCGGCCTGGTGCTCATGCGGCCACCGCCTTCTGTCGTGCATCGATCCGGGGGTCGAGCAGGGGGTAGAGCAGGTCGACCACGAGCGTGACGACCACGAACACGAGCGCCGAGAGGACGACGACCGCCTGCACCACGGGGATGTCCTGCGCGTCCACCGACGTGACCGTGAGCCGCCCGAGGCCCGCGCGCGAGAACACCGTCTCCGTGACGACCGTGCCGCCGAGCAGCCCGCCGACGAGGACCCCGAGCACGGTGAGCGCGGGGATCGCGGCGTTGCGCAGCGCGTGGCCGAAGTGCACGCGCGCCCGGCTCGCGCCCTTCGCGCGCGCCGTCTCGACGTACGGCTCGCCGAGCGTCCCCCGCAGGCTCCGCGCGAGCACCTGGGCGAGCGCGGCGCTCGCCGGCACGGCGAGCGTGATCGCCGGCAGCACGAGGCTGATCGCGCCCTCGTTGCCGATCGCGGGGAACACCGGGAGCTGGAAGGAGAACCACTGCAGGAGCAGCAGGCCCAGCCAGAACGGCGGCAGGGCGACGCCGAGCGGCGGGAGCGACGCGAGCGCGTGGCGCAGCCAGGCCGCGCGCGGGAACGTGCTCGCGATCGCGATGCCTGCGCCCGCCACGACGGCGAGGACGAGCGCCGCGGCCGTGAGCCGGAGCGTCTCGGGGAGCGCCTGGAGCACGAGCTGGGTCGCGGGCGCGCCCGACGAGTACGACGTGCCGAAGTCGAGGCGCAGCGCGTGCCACAGCGCGTCGGCGTACTGCACGAGCACGGGCCGGTCGAGGCCGTACTGCGCGCGCAGCGCGTCGAGCAGCGCGGGGTCCACCTGGTCCGCCTCGCCCCCGCCGCTCGCCATGAGCGCGGCCGGGTCGCTGGGCAGCAGGTAGAGGACGAAGAACGAGATCGTGAACGCCGCCCAGAGCACGAACAGCCCCTGCCCGGCGCGACGCAGGACGTACCGGCCCATGGGTCGGTCCTCCTTCCGTGGGGAGACGGTCCGCCTGCCCGACGCCGCGACGTCGGGCAGGCGGACCCGTCGGGTCAGCCCTGGGTGACCCAGGCGTCGTAGAAGTCGAGGCGCGACGACGCCTCGAACGTCAGGCCGTGGACCGTGTCGGCCGCCGCGATGGTCGTCGAGAGCTCGTAGACCGGGATCGCGTGCCCCTTCTGCACCAGCAGGCGCGACGCCTCCGTGACGAGCTCCTGGCGCTCGGCCGGGTCGGTCGCCGCGGCCGACGCGTCGAGCAGGTCGTCGACCTCCTCCGCGTCGCGCTGGTTGATGTTGCGCGCGTTGGCCGAGAAGATCGTCCGCAGCACGTCCGGGTCGGAGCGCGTGAGGTTGTAGTAGTCGAAGTCGAAGTCGCCGCTCTCCTTGATCGCCTGCGACTCCGCGACGGTCACGTGCTGGAGCTGGAGGTCCACGCCGATCTGCGCGAGCTGCTGCTGGACCAGCTCGAGCGGCTCCGGCACCTGCCAGAACGTCACCGTCGTCGAGAGCTTCTGGCCGTCCTTCTCACGGACGCCGTCGGCGCCCTCGACCCAGCCCGCGTCGTCGAGGATCTTCTTCGCGCCCTCCGGGTCGTAGGCGAGCTCGTCCGCGATGCTCTCGTAGAGGGGCGTCGAGTGGGACAGGACGCCGGTGGCCGGCTCGTCCTGCGCGCTGAGCACGGTGTCGGCGATCTGCTCGCGGTCGATGCCCTTGAGGATCGCCGTCCGCACGGCCTCGTCGCCCGCGAGCGGGCTCGACTCGTTGGGGAACAGGTTGAACACGACGCCCGGGTTGGCGCGGTACTCGAGCCAGAACCCGTTGCCGTCGAACTGCGGGAGGTCGACGGTCGAGATCGCGGCGGTGGCGTCGATCTGGCCGGAGACCAGGCTGCCGCTGCGCACGCTCGCCTCGGGGATGACCTTGAACGTCACCGTGTCGAGGTAGGCCTCGCCCTGGTGGTCGTTCGCCTCCGAGCCCCACGCGTAGCCCGCGACCTTCTCGAGCACGATCTCCTGGTCCTGCGTGTAGGACTTCACGGAGAACGGGCCGGAGCCGACGAACTTGCCGGCGCAACGGTCCTCGACGCTCAGGTCGGCCGACGACGGCGCGAGCAGGCCGAGCGAGAACGTGGACGTCGCCTGGAGGAACTGGGCGCTCGGCGCCGCGAAGTCGACCGTGAGGGTCTGCGGGTCCGTGACCGTCGTGCCCTCGTAGCCGACGAGGTACTGCGACCCGAGCGACGCCGTCGCACCGAGGGCGACGATCGCGTCGAAGTTGGTCTTGACCGACTCGGCGTCGATCGGCGTGCCGTCGGCGTAGGTCGCGTCGTCGCGCAGGTGGAAGGTGTAGCTCGACGCGTCGTCGTTCACCTCCCAGCTCTCCGCGAGCCACGGCAGGATCTCGCCCGACTCCGGGTCCTGCGCCGTGAGCGACGCGACGGTCTGGCGGGCCGCGGCGATGGCGTCGTTGTTGCCGACCTGCTGCGGGTCGATGCAGTGCGAGTCGACCGTGATCGCGAAGGTCAGGTCGCCGCCCGCCACGGGCTCGCCGGACGGGCTCGGCGACCCGTCGCCGTCGGACGCGCCGGAGCCGCCGCCCGCGCACGCGCTGAGCAGGAGGCCCGTCGCGGCGGCCGCCGCGGCGACGGTCAGGGACCGGCGTCGGTGAGGTGTGGGGATCATGTCGTGCTGCTCTCCTCGTGTGCCGGCTGAGGACCGGCGGTCGTCCGGCGCCGGTGGTCGTCCGCGCCGGGCCGAGGGCCGGTGCGGCGGGGGAACCCACCGGGGTGCCGTGCTTACCGCGCGGCGGGAGCCACGCGGTCAGGTCGTTCCCGGAGCACCCCGTCACGTCGAAGGGTTGCTGGTCAGCGAGCCGGGCCTGGGTGCTGACGCTCGTCACCTGGGAGCAGGAAAGACAATCCCGACCGGTTGAGTCAAGTTTCGAGACGACCGTCCCGCCTGCCGGACGGATGTTTCCCGCAACGGCGCCTCCCCACTCGCTGTGGGCATGAAATGGGCCCGGTCCCGCCGCGGGAACCGGGCCCATTTCCCGCCCACAACCGGTGGGCCCGCGTCAGGAAGCGGTGAAGCCCGCCGCGCGGCGGGCGTCGGCCGGGCCCCACAGGTCGGTCTTCACCTCGGCCTTCACGACGGGGACCACCTCCTCCGCGAACCGGCGCAGGACGTCCTCCTGCTGCGTGGCGGGGATCAGGTGGTTCACCGAGACGGACTGGAGGTCGTGCCCGTAGGAGGCGTGGTAGTCGAGGATCTTCTCCGCCACGCGCTCGGGTGAGCCGACGAGCGCGGGCCCGCGCTCGACGGCGTCCTCGACCGTCCGGAAGCTCGGCGCCTTCCCCACGGCGTCCGGTCCGTAGCCGCGACGCGCCGCCGCGGCGACCTGGCCCTCGTAGATCGGGCGGTACTGCTCGATCGCCTCCTCCGTCGTGTCCGCGAGGAACAGCCCGCCCGAGCCCGACCCCACGAACCCGTACGCCGGGTCGTGCCCGTGCGCCGCGTACTGCTCGCGGTAGCGGTCGATGAGCACCTGGTAGTTCTCGCGCGGCTGGAGCGCGTTGGCGCTCACGATCGGGTCCCCGTACCGCGCCGCGAGATCCACCGCGAACTGCGACGTCGCCGACCCGTGCCAGATGCGGAACGGCCCCGCGAACGGACGCGGCAGCGTCGTCGCGTGCTCCAGCGCGTGCCGGTGCCGCCCGGTCCAGCTCACGTCCTCCTCGGACAGCAGCAGCCGCAGGAGCTCGTAGTTCTCCTGGAGGTACTCGTACTGCTTGTCGATGTCCAGCCCCAGCAGCGGGTACTGGAGCACCTCGTTGCCCTTGCCGATGACGATCTCCAGCCGCCCCCGGCTGAGCTGGTCCACCGTCGCGAGGTCCTCGGCGACGCGGATCGGGTCGAGCAGCGAGAGCACCGTCACGCCGGTGCTCAGGAGGATGCGCGACGTCCGCGCCGCGACCGCCCCGAGGATCACCGTCGGTGCCGACGACAGCACCTCCCCCGCGTGCCGCTCCCCCACCGCGAACGAGTCGAACCCGAGCTCCTCCGCCAGCACCGCCGTCTCCACGACCCGGTTCAACCGGTCGGACGGCGCGACCGCCTCCCCGGTCACCGGATGGGGCGGGTTGAACACGATGTCGAGTACCTGGAACCGCACGGTCCTGCTCCTTGCTGTCGTCGTTCGTGGTCGGGCCGGGCGGGCGCGCCACCGAGATCGGCAGCGCCGGTCGAGGTCGGCACGTGCACGTGCCGATCTCGGCCGGGGCTGCCGACCTCGTCCTTCTCTGCCGATCTCGGTCGCGGACCGTCAGGCCGCGGCGGCCTCCGCGGTCGCGGCGTCGCGCTTCGCGACCTCCTCGCGGACGATCGGGATGACGTAGCGGCCGAAGTCGATCGCGTCGTCGAGCAGGTCGTAGCCGCGGGCGGAGATGACGCGGACGCCGAGGTCGTAGTACGCGAGGAGGGCCTCCGCGACCTGCTCGGGCGTGCCGACGAGCGCGTTGGAGTTGCCGGCGCCGCCGGTGGCCTTGGCCGTCGCGGTCCACAGGGCGGTGTCGAAGCGCTCGCCCTGGGCGGCGATCTCGAGGAGTCGCTGCGACCCGGCGTTCTCGGGCTTGTCGATGGGGTGCCGACGGCTGAGCTGCCCGCCCGCGGCCGCCTTGCGCGCCTCGATCCGGTCGAGGACGCGGTGCGCCTTCTCCCAGGCGAGCTCCTCGGTCGGCGCGACGATCGGCCGGAACGCGGCGTGGATACGCGGCGGCGTCGCGCGGCCCGCGGCGGCGGCCTCGGCGTGCACGCGCGCGATCTGCTCGGCGGTGCGGTCGAGGGGCTCGCCCCAGACGGCGTAGATGTCGGCCTCGGCCGCGCCGACGCGGAACGCGGCGTCGGACGACCCGCCGAACGAGATGGTCGGCGTGCGTCCCTCGAACGGCTTGGCGTCGAGGACGAAGTCGTCGAAGTCGTAGAACGGGCCGTGGTGGTCGAACGGCTCGGCGCTCGCCCACGCCCGCTTGACGATCTGGATGTACTCGTGGGTGCGCGCGTACCGCTCGTCCTTGGTCAGCGTGTCGCCCTCGCGGCCCTGCTCGTGGTCGTTGCCGCCGGTGATGAAGTGGACGGACAGGCGCCCGCCGGAGAGCTGGTCGAGCGTGGCGAACGTCTTGGCGGCGTAGGTCGGGTAGGACACGTTGGGCCGGTGCGCGAGCAGCAGCTCGATCGACTGCAGGCGCGCCGCGGTGTAGGCGGCGAGGGCGGCGGGCTCGGGACCGGAGGAGCCGTAGGCGAAGAGGACGCGCGTCCAGCCGTTGTCCTCGTGCGCGCGGACGATGTGCTCGAGGTAGGCAGGGTCGAACGCGGCGGTCGTGCGCTCGGTGGTCTCCGAGGCGTCGTTGGTCGTGGCGATGCCGAGGAACTCGACGGGCATGAGGGTTCTCCGTGGGGTGTGGTGGTGCGGGTGGGGTCGGTGGGCTCAGGACCGGGCGGGTGCCGTCGGCTCCGCGGGGGCGTCGACCGGGTCGGACGCCGGGAGGCCGGCGTCCTTCCAGGCCGGGAACCCGCCGTCGACGTGCGAGACGTTCGTGTAGCCGCGCTGGGCGAGCGCCTCGGCGACGGGTCCGGAGCCGTTCGGCGAGCCGCACACGACGACGACGGGCGTGTCGAGCGAGATCGCCGGGTTGTCGGCGGGGCCGAAGAGGGCGTCGAGGTCGTGGCGGTCGGCGAGCGTCGCGCCGGGGATCTCACCGTGCGCGGCGCGGCCGCCGGCCGAGCGCACGTCGATCAGCAGGGCGCCGTCGGCGACCTTGGTGGCGGCGTCGGCCGCGGTCTGGAGGGGCGGGGTGGTCATGGTGTCTCCTTCGAGGTGGGTCGTCAGCGGGTGGTGGCGAGCGCAGGGACGACGTCGGTGGTGGCGGTGGAGCCGGCGGCGAACCAGTGCTCGGCGAGCAGCTCGAACGAGCGGCGGGCGTCGTCGGCGTCGTGGGTCGCGGTGGTGACGAGCAGCTCGTCGGCGCCGGTCGCGCGGCGCAGGGTCTCGAGCCGCCGCACGACCGTCTCCGGGTCTCCGACGATCCGCGTGTCGACGCGGTCGGCGACGAGCGCGCGCTCGGCCTCCGGGCGGTCCTCCCACGCGGGCGACGTGCCCGGCTCGGGGTAGGCGATCGCGCCGTCGGCGCCGCTGCGGATGGAGAGCACCCAGTCGGCGAACGGCGTCGCGAGCTCGCGGGCCCGCTCGATCGTGTCGGCGACGAGCACGTCGGCGGACACGACGACGTACGGCTCGTCGAGCACGCCCGGACGGAACGCCTCGCGGTAGGCGGCGACCGTGTCGATCGTCGCCGACGGCGCCACGTGGTAGTTCGCGGCGATCGGCAGCCCGAGCTCGCCCGCGACGCGCGCGCTCTCGCCGGGGCTCGACGCGAGGACCCACAGGTCCCAGTCGGCGCCCTCGACGGGCGGGCTCACGTACGGCGTCCCGTGCTCGTCGCGGTACGTCCCGGCACGCAGGCCGAGCACGAGGTCGAGCTCGTCGCGGAAGCTGACCGGCGTGCGCGACGCCCCGACGATGCGCTTCTGCGCGAGGATCCGCTCGCGCAGCACGGAGTCGTTGAGGTTCGACGGCGGCGCACCGGGGACGTAGAGCCCCTCGACGACGCGCGGCCCGGTCGGGACGGACCGCGCGGCCCGCAGCGGACCGTCGGAGCCGCCGGTCCCCTTCGGCGGCGTGAAGGCCCGCCCGAGCCCGAGGTCGACCCGGCCCGGGTGCAGCGCGGCGATCGTCCCGAACTGCTCGGCGGCGACGAGCGGGCTCGTCGTGCTGAGCAGCACCGCGCCGCTGCCGACGCGGATGCGCTCGGTCCGGGCCGCGACGGCCGCGGCGAGCACGGCGGGCGACGCGGAGCCGACGCCGGGCGACAGGTGGTGCTCGGCGTACCAGACGCGGTGGTACCCGAGGCGGTCGAGGTCGCGCGCGAGCCCGACGGCGCGGCGCACCGCGTCCTGGCCCGTCGCCCCCTCGGGCACGATCGCGAGGTCGAGGACGGACAGCGGGACGCGGCCGGACGCCGGTCGCGGCCCACCAGGGGCGGCGGTCGGGTGCGGGTGCTGGTGGGACGACATGGCTTCCTTCGGTGGTCGTGCGGCGGCCGGTGGTGGTGCGGCGACCGGTGGCGGTGCGGTGGCTCCCGACGACGCGGTCGCGCGGGATGCCGGGCTACTTGGACGGGAACCCGAGCGCGGCGAGCGTGGGTCGCAGGTGGGCGCGCCCGCGGAGGGCGCCGGGGACGCGCAGGCGGTCGACGACGCGGTCGTGCCAGCCGCCGTCGAGCCCCTCCTCGCGGTAGAAGTGCGCGATGCGCTCCTCGTACGCCGCGACGTGCTCCGCCTGGTCGCCGTGGTAGCGCTCGGCGTGCAGCACGGCCGCCTGCGGCAGCCGCGGCTTGACGCGCTCGCCGCCCGCGGGGTCGGGGTGGCCGACCACGAGCCCGACGACCGCCACGACGCCCTCGGGCAGGCCGAGCTCCGCCGCGACCTGCGCGGGGTGGTTGCGCAGCGCGCCGATGTACACGGTGCCGAGGCCGAGGGACTCGGCCGCGACGACGGCGTTCTGCGCGGCGAGCGCGGCGTCGAGGAAGGCCACGACGGTCGTCTCGAGGTAGTCGGTGGCCTCGAGCCGGACGCCCTGGCGCTCGCCGAGGGCGCGCGCCCGCGCGACGTCCGCGAGCCACACGAGCAGCAGCGGCGCGGTGCGGACGTGCTCCTGGTCGCCCGCGAGCGCCGCGAGCCGGTCCTTGCGCGCGGGGTCGGTGACGGCGACGACGCTCCAGAGCTGGAGGTTCGACGACGTCGGTGCGGACTGCGCGGCGGCGACGAGCGTCGGGACGACGTGGTCGGCCAGCGGGTCGGTGCGGTAGCGGCGGACCGTCCGGTGACCGAGCTGCGTCGCGAGGACGGTGCCGGGACGGTCCACGGCGGGTGCCAGTCCCTCGGTCGCGCCCGGCGCGACGTCCTCGACGGAGCCGGGGTCCACGCCGTACCGCGCCGCGACCGCAGCGCGGGGGCCGTGGGTGTCGTGGGGCGGCGTGGCGAGCGTCGCGGGGTCTGCGGACGGAGCCGGGGCGTCCGCGGCGGCAGGTGCGGGAGCGATCGTCACGAGGCGGTCCTCTCGGGAAGTGCGGCGAGGCGGGCGAGCGCGAACCGGTCGGCCGCGGGGAGGTCGCCGGGGGTGGTAGCGAGGTCGGCGAGCACGCGGCCGACCGCGGGGGCGAACTTGAATCCGTGGCCGGAGAACCCGGCACCCACGACGACCGGGCCGCGGCGGTCGAGCACGAAGTCGTGGTCCGGCGTCGTGGTGTAGGTGCAGCTCACGGGGACGTACGCGTCGGGGTCGAGCCCGGGCAGCCACGTGCGCACGTAGTCGCGCAGCGCGGCGAGCTGGCCCGGCTCGGGCCGGTAGGAGCGCCGGTCGGGGTCGACGACGGGGCCGACCCCGTGGAAGCCGACCTTGACGCCCTCGCCCGGGGTCGCGAGGCCGTAGACGCCGCTCGGCCAGGCCGTTCCCGGGCCGACGTCGTGCGTGAACGCCGGCCACCCCGCGGGCGACGCGCCCGCGGCGAGCGCGAAGTGCGCGGGCTGCTCCTGCGTGACGACGAGCGGGAGCTCCTGGCCCAGCAGCCCGCCCCTCGGACCGCCGAGGAGCCCGGCGCTCCACGCGCCGACGGTCACGACGACGACCCGCGCGACGACGTCGCCGCCGTCGGTCACGACGCGCACGCCCTCGGGGACGCGCTCGACGTGCCGGACGGCGACCTCGTGGCGGACGTCGGCCCCGCTCGCGGCGGCCGCGCCCTGGAGGGCCGCGACGGCGCGGTCGGCGTGCAGCCGCCCGGCCGTCGCGACCTCGTGCAGCACCCGGCCCTCGAACCGCAGTCCCGGCCACCGCTCGGCCGCGGCCGCGGGGTCGAGCCACTCGTGCTCGATCCCGCGGGCCGCGAACGCGGCGCCGATCGCGTCCGCGCGGCGCTCGGCCGCGCCGTCGCGACGCCCGTGGCTCACGCCGCCGGTGACGGCGAGCAGCTCGGTCCCGGTCTCCGCCTCGACCTCGCGCCACAGGCCGAGCGCCTCCTGCGCGAGGTCGAGGTACTCGGGCTCGGCGTACGTCGTGCGGTAGATGCGCGACGTGCCGTGCGAGGCGCCGTGCGCGTGCCCGGGCGCGAAGCGCTCGAGCAGGACGACGTCGCGCCCGCGCCGGGCGAGCTGCCACGCGGCGGCCGAGCCCATCACGCCACCCCCGACCACGAGGTGGTCGACGTGCTGGGTGCTGGTGGTCATGCGCGGGTCACTCCGTCTTCGGGAGGCCGGGCGGGTTGGTCTGCGACTCCTCGACGGCCTCGGACTCCAGGCCCCACCGCTGGAGCACCTCGAGGTACGTGCCGTCCTCGATGGCGTGGTTGATCGCGGCGGTGATGGCCGGGGCCACCTCGTTGCCCTTCTTCGTCGCGACGGCGATCTGCGCGGTGTCCGGCCAGCCGCCGTTGAGCGTGCCGACGACCGAGAAGTCCTGCGGGGAGATCGCCGCCTGGTACGCGAGCGACGCGTTGGGGCCGACGTACGTCTCGATGCGCCCGGACTGGAGCGCGAGCAGGACGTCGGAGAACTGCTCGTAGTACTCGGGGCCCTGGATGGGGTCGAGGCCGTCCTCCTGGTTGAGGCGGTCCCACTCGAGCACGATCTTCTCCTGGTTGGTCCCGGAGCCGACGGCGACGACCTTGCCCGCGATGTCCTCGCGCTTCGTGATCGACGTGATGTCGGAGTCGGCGCCCACGAGCCAGCCGAGCTCGTCGTTGCGGTACGTGGAGAAGTCGATGGTCTCCTTGCGCTCCTCCGTCACGGTGACGTTGGAGATCACGGCGTCGACGTCGCCCGAGCCGAGCGCGAGCGGCCAGTCGGCCCACGCCTTGACCTCGAGGCGCAGGTCCTTGCCGAGCGCGTCGGCGACGAGCTGCGCGATGTCGGTCTCGTTGCCGATCGGCGTCTCGTCGTCGTCGGCGAGGAAGCCGAGCGGCGGCGCGGAGCCGGCGGAGATCGCGACGACGATCTCGTCCTTGTCCTTCCAGGCGTCCGGCAGGAGCGCGATCGCCTCGGCCGACTCGGTCGTGCGGATGCGGTCCTGGTCCGGGCTCGTGCTCACGTCGAGGGCGTCCGAGACGGACGTCGTGCTCTCCTCGGTCGCCGCGTCCTCCTCCGCGGCGGCCGGGGCCTCGGTGCTCACCCCGGAGCAGGCCGCGAGCGCCAGCAGGGGCACGACGGCGAGGGCGGCGAGCGCGCGGGGGGCGCGGGCGCGGGTGGTCGTTGCGGTCACGGGTGTCCTACCTCTCGGGTGGTGCGTCGGGCGACGCAGGGAGTGCGGGTGTGCGGGACGGCCGGACGGCCGGTCGCTGGTGACGACGTCGGGAAGCGGTGGTGGGGCCGGTGCGCGCGGTCGTGGACCCCGGGTCAGAGGACCTTCTGGAGGAAGGCCCGGGTGCGGTCGTGACGCGGGCGGTCGAGCACCTCGGCGGGCGTGCCCTGCTCCACGACGACGCCGTCGTCCATGAACACGACGGTGTCGGCGACCTCGCGGGCGAAGCCGATCTCGTGCGTGACGACGACGAGCGTCGTGCCCGTGCTCGCGACGTCCTTGATGACCTCGAGCACCTCCCCGACGAGCTCGGGGTCGAGCGCCGAGGTGGGCTCGTCGAACAGGAGCACCTTGGGCCGCAGCGCGAGCGCGCGGGCGATGGCGACGCGCTGCTGCTGACCACCGGAGAGCTGGCGGGGTCGGGCGTCGGCCTTGTCCGCGAGCCCGACGCGCTCGAGCAGCGCCCGGGCCTCGGGCTCGACGTCCTCGCGGCGGCGGCGCTGTGCCGAGACCGGGGCCTCGACGACGTTCTCCAGCGCGGTGAGGTGCGGGAAGAGGTTGAAGCTCTGGAAGACGAACCCGATCTGGGTGCGCTGGCCGAGGATCTCGCGCTCCTTGAGCTCGCGCAGGGTGTTCCCCTTGCGGCGGTAGCCGATGAGCTCGCCGTCGAGCGAGATGAACCCCTTGTCGACCTTCTCGAGGTGGTTGATCGCGCGCAGCAGCGTCGACTTGCCCGACCCGGACGGGCCGAGCACGACCGTCACCGACCCGGGCGGCACGGTGAGCGACACGTCGCGCAGCACCTCGAGCGTGCCGAAGCTCTTGTGGACGCCGTGGATCTCGACGAGCCCGGCGGTCGCCACGTCGGTGGACGCGACGGCGGTGGTCGCGCCGACGGCGCTCATGCCGCACCTCCCGACGTGCGCGCGGTGCGCGTCAGCACGCCCACGCGGGCGCGGGCCGCGTACGCGGGCGGGACGGAGTCCGGAACAGGTCGGCCGGAGAGCCGCGACGCCCAGACCAGGCCCGTCCAGCGGGCCTTCTGCAGCGGCGTCGGGGGCAGCGTGCGCACGGCGCCCTTCGCGTAGTGCCGCTCGACGTAGTACTGGACGACCGTGATGAGCGTGGTCAGCACGAGGTACCAGATCGACGCGACGATGAGCAGCGGCACGACGCGGCCGTTGCGGCCGTAGATGACGCTCACGATGTAGAACAGCTCGCCGTACGCGAGGACGTAGACGATCGACGTGCCCTTGAGCAGCCCGATCACCTCGTTGACGGCGGTGGGGATGATGGAGCGCATCGCCTGCGGCAGGATGATGCGGCTCACCTGGCGCCGCTTGGGGATGCCGAGCGAGGCGGCCGCCTCCTGCTGCCCCTGGTCGACCGAGAGGATCCCGGCGCGCACGATCTCGGCCGAGTACGCGGCCTGCGACAGCCCGAGGCCGAGGATCGCGGCCCAGAACTTGTCGATCACGGACAGCGTGTCGAAGTACAGGAACTCGGGCCCGAACGGGATGCCGACGCTCAGGTACGGGTAGAGGTACGCGAGGTTGTACCAGAGCAGGAGCTGCAGCAGCAGCGGCACGGACCGGAACACCCACGTGTACGTCCACGACACCGACTGCAGGAGCGGGGAGCGCGACAGACGCATGAGCGCGAGGACGGTGCCGAGCGCGAACCCGACGACCGACGCGACGAGCGTGAGCCGGATCGTGGCCCACGCGCCCTCGAGGATCGAGGGCCACGTGAGGTACTGCGCGACGACGTCCCACTCCCAGCGGTCGTTCGTCACGAGCGAGCTGACGACCATCGCGAGCAGCACCGCGACGCCGGCCGTGGCGACCCAGCGGCCCGGGTGCCGGGCGGGGACGATGCGCAGGCTCTCGAGCGGGAGCGCGTCGTGGACCCCGTGCGAGCCGGCGCGCGGGTCGGCGGGGTGCCGGCCCGACGGCGGCGCGAGCTGGCGGGACTCGTCCTGCGGGAGCGACACGGTGCTCATGGCGCGACCTCCAACCACTTCTCGAAGGCGAGCGGGCCGATCTCCTCGGGATCGGTCCCGGTGTCGAACAGGGGCGTGTAGCCCGTCGCGAGGTAGAGGCCTGCCGCCTCGGGCTGCCGCGGGCCGGTCGTGAGGTACACGCGCCGGTACCCGCGATCGGCCGCGCGGCGCTCCAGCTCCGCCAGCACGAGCCGCGCGAGGCCGCGGCGCCGGTGCGCCGAGTGCGTCCAGATCCGCTTGAGCTCGGCGGTCCGCACGGCGGGCGAGCCGTCGCCGCGCCGCGCGGACTGGCGGGCGAGGCGCGCCGGGTCGCCGAGCTCCGGCTCGGTCCGACGGCGGAACGCTCCGCCCGCGACCGGCTCGCCGTCCTCCAGCACCAGCACGAGCTCGCCGTGCGGCGCCGCGAAGTCCTGCGCCGGGTAGTGCTCCATCTCGGCACGGAGCTCCTCCGCGGTGAGGACGCGCTGGTACCGCGTCCAGTACTCGTGGGACAGCTCGTCGAGGAGCGGCCGCACGAGCGGGTCGTGCATCGCGACCGACCGGACCTCGCGCGTCCCCATGCCCGCCGCCTCTGTCGACCGCGCCGTGGCCGGGCGCGCGGCGAGCGCGGTCACCGGGGTGCCCTCTCGCCCGCGGTGACGGCGAACGGCACGTGGTTGCCCTCGAGCGGCGCCGGGCACGTCCCGAAGTCGCTGAACGCGTACGGGAGGTTGATCGTGCGGTTGAGGTCGAGCCGCACGCGCCCCTCGGCGCCGGGCGCCACGTCGGCATCCACCCACAGGACGCGCCAGGGCGCGACGTCGTCCGCCTCGTCGCTGAACAGCAGCGTCACCGCGCCGCCGGCCTTGCCCGTGAGGACGAGCGTCGCGCGATGGGCGACACCGTCGCGGTCGACCACGAGGTCGACCTCGCCGACCGTGCTCACGTGGTGCACGAGCCCGGGACGCGCGGCGCCCACGACGACGGGCCGCGGCGCGTCGTACCAGCGCACCGCCGCGTCCACGACCCAGGCGGGGTCGTGCGCGAACGTCGGGAAGCCGTCGAACGCGAGCCGGGCGGGAGCGAGCGGGTCGCGCAGGCGGACCGCGTACCGGCCCGTGCGACGCACGACCTCGACCGCGACCTCGCGCGTCTCGTCCCGCTCGTCGTGCTCACGGCCCCGCTCGGTCGCCGGATCGGTCCCGGACTCCCGGCCCTCGGGCAGGTACGTCCCGGCGACCGACGACCCGCCCTCCGGGACGACGACTGTCGTGACGTCCGCGCCCGCCGTCGTGCGCACGGCGCCGTCCGCGCCCGCGCGGTGGTGCGCGCCGTCGGCGTCGGCCCACCAGAGCCCGGGCACCCCGGGTAGCGCTGCGGGCTCGGCGGGCAGCCAGTGGTACGCGACGAGGCTCAGCCAGCCGTGCGGCGGGCGCAGTCCCTCCTCACGCTCGGCGTGCCAGTCCGCCCACGCGGAGGCGTCGGGCGACGCGGGCGACACGGCGGCGTCGGGCGTGCCGGTGGTGGTGGGCGCGGTGGCCACGGCGCCCGTGGCGGTCGGCGTGCTCGTGCTCATGGGTCCTCCGAGGTCGGTGCGGTGCAGGTCTGCGGGACGGGTGCGGGCGGGCTGCGGTCAGCCGACGAGCTCGGCGGAGGCCGGCTCGGGGTCGGCGGTGCGCTGCGCGGCGCCGGGCCGGACGAGGCCGAGGTGCTCGCGCAGGGTCGTGCCCTCGTACTCCGTGCGGAACGAGCCGCGCTCCTGGAGCAGCGGGACGACGCGGTCGAAGACGTCGTCGAGCCCTCCCGGCGTGAGGTGGGGCACGAGGATGAAGCCGTCGGAGGCGTCCTCCTGGACGTGGCGGTCGATGTCGTCCGCGACCTGCTGCGGCGTGCCGACGAAGCCGCCGCGCGACGTCACCTGGATGACGAGCTCGCGGATCGACCACCCGTTCGCCTCGGCCTGCTCGCGCCACGCCGCGGCGACCGCCGCCGGGTCCTTCGCGTGCCGCACGCGGCCCCGCGTGATCGACAGGTTCTCCGTGTCGGGCTCGACGTCGGGCAGCGGCCCCTCGGGGTCGTACGCCTCGAGGTCGCGGCCCCAGACCTGCTCGAGGAACGCGATCGCCGTCGGGCCCGACACCTGCTGGAGCCGGATCTCCCGCGCGCGCTCCTCCGCCTCGGCGGGCGTGTCACCCAGCACGACGACGGTCGCGGGCAGGATCTTCAGGGAGTCGCGGTCGCGCCCGTGGGCGGCGAGGCGGCCCTTGACGTCGTCGTAGAACGCGCGCCCGGCGTCGAAGGTCGAGTGCGCGGAGAAGACGACGTCGGCGGTCCGGGCGGCGAAGTCGCGGCCGTCGGCGGAGTCGCCCGCCTGGAACAGGACGGGGTGGCCCTGCGGTCCGCGCGGCGTCTCGAACAGCCCGACGACGTCCGCGTACGCACCGTGGTGCGCGACCGGGCGCACCGCGCCGGGCCGCAGGAACTCGCCCGCGATCCGGTCGGCCAGGACCGCGTCGTCGTCCCACGAGTCCCACAGGGCGCGCGCGACCTCGACGACCTCTGCTGCCCGGGCGTAGCGCTCCGGGTACGGGAGGTAGCCGCCGCGGCGGAAGTTGGCACCCGTGAAGGCGTCGGGGCTCGTCACCAGGTTCCAGGCCGCGCGGCCCTCGGAGAGGAGGTCGAGCGTCGCGAACTGCTTCGCGAGCTCCCACGGCTCGTTGAACGTCGTGTTGATCGTGCCCGCGAGGCCGAGGCGGTCCGTGACGGCCGCGAGCGCGGCGAGCACGGGCAGCGTGTCGGGGCGGCCCACGACGTCGAGGTCGTGGATGCGGCCCTTGTGCTCGCGCAGGCGCAGGCCCTCCGCGAGGAAGAAGAAGTCGAGCTTCGCGTCCTCGGCACGGCGGGCGAGGTGCTCGAACGAGGCGAAGTCGATCTGGCTGCGCGAGCGGGGGTCGCTCCAGACGGTGGTGTTGTTGACGCCCGGGAAGTGGGCGCCGAGGTGGATCTGCTTGCGGGGGTGCGTGCTCATGTCGTGGGTCCGTCCGGGGTCAGGCGATCGCCGCGTAGCGGTTGGCGGGGAGCGGGAGGCCGAGCGTGTCGCGCAGCGTCGTCCCGGGGTAGGCGGTGCGGAACAGGCCCGCGCCCTGCAGGAGCGGCACCACGCCGTCGACGATCGCGTCGAGGTCCGTGCTCAGGGACGACGGCCGCAGGAGGAAGCCGTCGGCCGCGCCGGCGTGCACCCACTCCTCGACGGTGACCGCGAGGTCCCGCGCCGTGCCGACGTGCGTGAGCGAGTCGGTGTCCCACGAGACGCCCTCGAGGTCCTCGAGCAGGTCGAGGCGGGCCTGGGCGCTCGCGCGCGTGTCGCCGATGACGGCGTACGCGTCCACGAAGACTCGCAGCGCGTCGGGGTCGCGACCGGCGTCGGCGGCGGCGGCGCGCACCTGCGTCCGCAGGGCGACGGCCTCGTCGCGCGTCGCCGCGCGCACCCGCACGACGTCGGCCCGGCGGGCCGCGAGGTCGAGCGACGCGGGCGTGCCCGCCCGGACGACGACGGGCGGCTGGCCCTGCGGCGGGCGCGGCGTGATCGACGGCCCCTTGACCGCGAACCGGATGCCCTCGTGGTCGACGTAGTGGAGCTTCTCGCGGTCCACGAACCGGCCCGTCGCGACGTCGCGGATCTCGGCGTCGTCCTCCCACGAGTCCCACAGACGCGTGACGACCTCGACGGCCTCGTCCGCCTCGGCGACGGCGTCGGGCTCGTCCTGCGCGCCCTTGCGCCCGAACGCCGCGGCTTCCGCCGGCGTGGTGGACCACCCGACCTGCCACCCGGCGCGGCCCGCGCTCACGTGGTCGATCGTCGCGATCGCCTTGGACACGTGGAACGGCTCGGTGTGCGTGGTGGTGACCGTCGGGACGAGGCCGATCCCCGCGCTGCGGGGCGCGAGGCGGGAGGCGACGAGCGCGGCGTCGAGCCGGCCGCGCACGGACCCGTTGCGGCCCGGCTGGAGGGTGAACGCGTCGTCCAGCGTGACGAGGTCGAGCAGGCCGCGCTGGGCCGTGGCCACGAGCTCGACGAGGCGCTTGGCGTCGAACAGGCGCTGGGCCTGTGAGCCCACGGTCCGCCAGGCGGCGGGGTGCGCGCCGGCGTCGGTGAGGTCGACGCCGAGGTGGAGGGTGCGGGCAGGGCGGGGGTCGGACATCGCGAGGATCCGTTCTCAGTTGAGCCGACGGCGCGCTCAGGGCGCGGCGGGGTGCCGGAAGGTGGGCAGGGCGGTCCGGCCGCGCGCGGCGGCAGGACGGGGCTGGGGAAGCCGGGAGGGACCCGGACCGCGCGCGGGTGGCGCGGGTGTCAGAGGCGGGTCGTCGTCAGCGACAACAGGCGACGCGCGCGGGACCCGTGGCCCCGAGGGCGAGGGCGCCGAGGCCGCCCGCGAACGGACAGGGGCACGTCGACGCGTGCGCGGTGCTCACCGCGGTGCTCGACATTCGCCGATCCATCGTCCGTCTCCTTCGTGCCCGTCGCCGGGCTCCGCGTCGTTGCCCCGCACCGCGCGTGGTCCGCGCGACGCGGGACCTGGTCCTCACCCGGGGCACCCCACCGCGCGGGAGGGTTGCCGTCCGACGAGCCGGGGCTTGGCGTCGGAGCTCATGACCATGTCCTGTGACCGGGGTGCGACGACCTCGGTTGCGCGGGAACTTACGAGCGGCCACCGCGGGGTGTCAACGCGCCGTGGAGACCTTCCCACATACTGGACTCAATCGGTCAACTTTGAGCCGATCGGGGCTCTGTTTGCACCGAGTGCATCAATGCACTTAGTGTCAACAGGTGCCCCTTCCCTCCGCGACCGAGCCGTCGGACGTGCCCGTGACGGACCCGACGACAGGCTCACCGACAGGCTCTGCGGCTGGCTCCCCGACCAGCCCCACGACCGACCGCCGCGCCGCGCTGCGCGCGCGTCACCGCCGCGCGATCGTCGATGCCGCCGCGTCGCTCATGGAGGAGAACGGGGGCGCCCGGTTCACGGTCGACGAGCTGGCCGCACGCGCCGACGTCGCGCGGCGCACGATCTTCAACCACTTCGCGTCGCTCGACGACGTGGTGGTCGAGGTGTGCGAGGACGTGCTGGGCACGGTGGTCGACGCGCTCGGGGCGAGCGCCGCGGACCCCGGCACCGACCGCACGACCCCGCTCGACGACCTCACCGCCGCGCTCCGCGGCACCGACCTCGTCGGCCCGATGGCTTACCTCACGCGCGCCCTCGGCGGCACCGCGACCGAGCCCACCCCGCGCGTCACGACGATGGTCGTGCGCACGTTCACCCACCTCGCCGAGCGCCTGGTCGCCGAGACCACGCGGCGGCACCCCGACGTCGACCCGCTCGAGATCGAGATGCTCGTCGGCGCGCTCATGGCCGGGGTCCTGGTGATCCAGCGCCGCTGGTGGGCCGCGACCGGCGCCGCCGACGACGACGCCTCGCGCCGCGTGTGGGCGGACCTCCTCGACCGTCTCGTCGCGCGCATGCGCTCAGGCTGGGAGATCCCCGCCTGACGCCTCCCGCCCCTCACCTCGCTGACCGCCACCGGACCGCACGCCGCACCGCCCACCGGACCACCCCGGACTCCCCACCGAAGGACCCTCATGGCTGAACTCCTCTACCGCCTCGGGCGTGCCAGCGCGCGCCGCGCGCGGACCGTCCTCGCCGCGTGGCTCGCGGTGCTCGTGCTCGCGGGGGCGGCGTTCGTCGCGTTCGGCGGCTCGCTCGCGAGCAGCTTCTCCATCCCCGGCACACCGACCGCCGAGGTCACCGAGCGCCTGCAGACGGCGCTCCCGGAGGCGTCGGGCGGAAGCGGCACCGTCGTCTTCGCCACGGAGGACGGCTCCGCGTTCACGCCCGAGCAGGAGGCGGAGATCTCCGACCGCCTCGCCGCGGCCGAGGACGTCGACGGCGTCGAGACGGCCGTCGACCCGTTCGCCACGCAGGCCGAGCTCGCGGACCAGCGTCAGCAGGTCGAGGACGGCCGCACCCAGATCGAGGCCGGGCGCACGCAGATCGAGGACGGTCGCACGCAGCTCGCCGCGGGCCAGGAGCAGATCGACGCCGCGCGGACCCAGCTCGACCAGGGCCAGACCCAGCTCGACGCGGCGCGCGCGCAGGCCGAGGCCGCGGGCGCGCTCGACCAGGCGGCGCCCCAGCTCGACGCGCAGCAGGCCGAGCTCGACGCCGGGCGCGCCGAGCTCGACGCCCAGGCCGCGGCGCTCGACAAGCAGGTGACCGCGCTGGAGGACCAGAGCACGACCCTCGAGGAGCAGTCCGCGCAGCTCGAGGCCTCGGCGCCGCTGCTCGAGATGGCGTCGGAGATCCGCATGGTGTCCGAGGACGGGAGCGCTGCCGTCGCGAGCGTCGCGTTCACCGAGCCGAACATGAGCATCGAGCAGCAGACCAAGGACGACCTCGTCGCGGTCTTCACCGACGACCCGGTCGAGGGTGTCCAGACGGACTTCTCGTCCGACATCACGCAGGGCGTCCCCCAGGTCTTCGGCGTGGGCGAGGCGATCGGCCTCGTCGTCGCGGCGATCGTGCTGGTCGTCATGCTCGGCACGCTCGTCGGCGCGGGGCTGCCGATCCTCACGGCCCTCATCGGTGTCGGGATCGGCGCGCTCGCCGCGATGTCGCTCTCCGGCGTGGTCGAGATGTCGTCGGTGACCCCCGTGCTCGGACTCATGCTCGGGCTCGCGGTCGGGATCGACTACTCGCTGTTCATCGTCAACCGGCACCGCCGCCAGCTCAAGCAGGGCGACGAGGTGCTGGAGTCGATCGCGCTCGCGAACGGCACGTCGGGCAACGCCGTCGTGTTCGCCGGCGCCACGGTGCTCATCGCGCTCCTCGCGCTCAACGTCACCGGCATCCCCTTCCTCGGCCTCATGGGGACCGTCGGCGCGCTGTGCGTCGCGATCGCCGTGCTCATCGCCGTCACGCTGACGCCCGCTCTGCTGAGCATGATCGGGACGCGCATCCTCAGCCGCCGGGAGCGCGCCGCGCTCGCTGAAGCCGCGGGTGCCGCAGCCCCGGGCGAGACGGACACGGCGGCCGACACCGCGGCGTCGGGCACGACCGCCCCGGACGGGACCAAGCCCGTCCGCCCGATGTCGACGCTGCGCGCGGTGGGCACGGCGCTGCTCGCCGTCGTGGCGCTCGGGGTGATCGCCCTCCCCGCGCTCGACCTGCGCACCAACCTGCCCGACGGGTCGTCGGAAGCGCACGACTCCACGCAGTACCGCGCCTACTCGACGATCGCGGAGCAGTTCGGCGAGGGCACCAACGGGCCGCTGCTCGTCGTCGCCGACCTCCCGGGCGAGCCCACGGAGGCGGAGGCGCTGGAGTACCAGGTGCAGGTCGCCCGGTCACTCTTCGCGCTCGACGACGTCGTCGCGGTCGCCCCGATCGGGACCTCTGCGGACCGCACGGTCGCCGCGTTCCAGGTGATCCCCGCCGAAGGGCCCACGAGCGAGTCGACCGAGGCCCTCGTCCACGCGCTGCGCGACGTCGAGGCGCCCGACGGCAAGGCGTCCCTGGGGGTCGCGGGCTCGGCCAGCGGCAACATCGACATCTCCGACAAGCTCGCGCAGGCGCTGCCGATCTACCTCGCGGTCGTGGTGGGGCTGTCGCTCGTCATCCTCGTGCTGGTGTTCCGGTCGGTCTTCGTGCCGGTCGTCGCGACGCTCGGGTTCATCCTGTCCTACTTCGCCGCTCTCGGCGGGGTCGTCGCGATCTACCAGTGGGGCTGGCTGTCGGGGGTGTTCGGCGTCGAGACGCCGGGACCGATCCTCAACTTCCTGCCCACGATCCTCGTCGGCATCCTGTTCGGCCTCGCGATGGACTACCAGCTCTTCCTCGGCTCGGGGATGCGCGAGGCGTACGCGCACGGCGCCCCGGCGCGCGTCGCGATCACGCAGGGCCTGCGCGCGGGCCGGTCCGTCGTGACCGCGGCGGCGATCATCATGATCTCCGTCTTCGGCGGGTTCGTCTTCTCGCACAGCTCGATGATCCGACCCATCGGGTTCGCGCTCGCGTTCGGCGTGCTCGTCGACGCGTTCGTCGTGCGGATGCTGCTCGTCCCCGCGCTCATGCACCTCGTGGGCGACAAGGCCTGGTGGCTCCCCCGCTGGCTCGACCGCATCCTGCCCGACGTCGACGTCGAGGGCGCCGCCCTGGAACGCCGCCACCCGCACCACGAGACCTCCGTCGACTCCCCGGAGCCCGCGCGCGGCTGACCCTCTCCGGCGTCGAACCCGGGGTCGTTCCCCACCGTGAGCCACGCGTGGGGAACGACCCCGGGTTCGGCGTCAGGGGCGGGGCACGTGGACCGTCGCGACGATCGCGCGGTGGTCGCTGCCGGGCACGTGCAGGGAGCCGACGCCGGTCACGACGTTCTCCCGGTCCGTCACCACGTGGTCGAGGTTCAGGACCGGCGGGACGGTGCCCGGCCGCGGCGACCACGACAGGTCGAGCCCGCTCCCGGACGCGCGCGACGCGTCGTGGAAACGGTCGCCCAGCAGGCGGCGGAACGTCGCGTGGTCGTGGGTCGCGTTGAAGTCGCCGACGAGCACCTGCGGGAGCGGGTCCGCGGTCGCCCGCTCGGCCAGCGCGGCGGTCTCCTCGCCCCAGACGCGCACGTACTCCGGGATCGGCGGGATCGGGTGCACGGCGGTGACCCGCACCGGCACGCCGTCGACCTCGACGGTCGCGGAGGGCATCGCGTCGTTGGAGAACGGCTCGACGTCGACGTCGTCGAGCGGCAGCGCGCTCCACAGCCCGCTGCCGAGCGCCCCGGACCCGACCTTCGCGTCGGCGCTGTACGGGAGCACGTCCTCGATGCCCGCCGCGACGAGGCGCTCGCGCAGGCCTGTCGTCAGCTCCAGCACGGCGAGCACCTGGACGTCCTGCTCGCGCACGAGGTCGACCAACGCCTCGGCGTCCGCCGACCCGAGCCACGCGTTGGCGCCCATCACACGCACGGAGGCCGCGTCGTCGGGCGGCGCCGGACCGGGCACGAACGCCGGCACGAGCCACACCGCCTGCGCGGCGACGCACACCGCGAGCAGCGCCGCGAGGATCCATCGCCGGGCGAGGAGCGTGAGCGCGAGCCCGACGACCACCCCGAGGGCGACGAACGGCGTGAACCCGACGACCTGCGCGAACGGCGTCACGGCGTCGTACGGCACCGCCCGCACGAGCGTGAGCAGGACGACCGCCACGGTCCCGACGGAGAGCAGCACCGTGAGCACCGGACCGCCGGGCCGCCGTCGGGCGGTGACGCGCGCGGGCGGGAGGCTCGTGGTCGCCGAGGTCATGCCCGGACTCTGACACCGTCGCGACACGCGCCGCGACCCGCCGCACCACCTCGCCCGCCGACCTCCACCGAACCCACCCGTCGCTCGCTCCCGCCGAGCACGACGTTGCTGTCGTTGTCGGGCTCCTTCCGACAGCAACCCCGTGGTCGACCGCGCGCAGGGTCGTGCTCGGCGGGACTCCGGGACACGCCGTCGGGTCGTCCGCGGACGACGACGCCCCGGTCACCTGTGCGGTGACCGGGGCGTCGGTGGTGCGGGTGTCAGCCGAAGATGGCCGGCAGCGTGCCGCGGAAGGCCGCGTCCGCCTCGCTGAGCGCGACGGTGAACAGGCCCGCGACCTCGAGCGCCTCGCCCGACTCGGCGGCCGCACCGGGCTCGGTGCCCGTCTCGCCGATCTTCAGGACGGGGACGCCGCGCGCGACGCACGCGTCGACGAGCTTGGACTCCTCGCCGCGGGGGACGGCGACGAGCGCGCGCGCCGTCGACTCGGAGAACAGCGCCTCGAACGGGGTGACGCCGTCGCGCTCGGTCAGCGCGTCGAGCGACACCGTGGCGCCGACGCCGAAGCGCAGCGACGCCTCGAGGAGCGCCTGCGCGAGCCCGCCCTCGGAGAGGTCGTGCGCGGCCGACACGAGGTCGTCACGGCTCGCGTTGACGAGCACGCCGGCGAGCGCCTTCTCGGCCGCGAGGTCGACCTGCGGCGGGAGGCCGCCGAGGTGCCCGTGCTCGACCTCGGCCCACGCCGACCCGTCGAGCTCGGGCCGCGTCGTGCCGAGCAGGTAGATGCTCTCGCCCGTCTCGCGCCAGCCCGACGGCGTCGCGTGCGCGACGTCGTCGAGCACGCCGAGCACGCCCACGACCGGGGTCGGGTGGATGGAGGAGTCGATCTGGCCGGGCTCGCCGGTGCCGTTGTAGAGCGACACGTTGCCGCCCGTGACGGGGACGCCGAGCTCGCGGCACGCGTCCGCGAGGCCCTCGATCGCCTCGACGAGCTGCCACATCGAGTCCGGGTCCTCGGGCGAGCCGAAGTTGAGGCAGTCGGTCACGGCGAGCGGGCGGGCGCCCGTCGTCGCGACGTTGCGGTACGCCTCGGCGAGCGCGAGGCGCGCGCCCGTGCGCGGGTCGAGCTTGCCGTAGCGGCCGTTGGCGTCGGTCGCGAGCGCGACGCCGAGGCCCGTGCTCTCGTCGACGCGGATCACACCGGAGTCGTCGGGCTGCGCGAGCGCGGTGTTGCCCTGGACGAACCGGTCGTACTGGTTCGTCACCCACTCCTTCGACGCGAGGTTCGGCGACGCGAGGAGGCGCAGTGCCGTCGCGCGCAGGTCGTCGCCGCTCTCGGGGCGCGCGAGCGCGTCGGCCTCGACGGTGCGCGCGTTGAGGCCGTCCTGCCACGACGGGCGCGCGTACGGGCGGTGGTACACCGGGCCCTCGTGCGCGACCGTCCGGGGGTCGACGTCGACGATGCGCTCGCCGTGGTGGTCGATCGTCAGTCGGCCCGAGTCGTTGACCTCGCCGATGACCGCGGTCTCGACGTCCCACTTGCTCGTGATCGCGAGGAACTCGTCGAGCTTGTCCGGCGCGACGACCGCCATCATGCGCTCCTGCGACTCGGACATGAGGATCTCGCCCGCGTTGAGCGTGGGGTCGCGCAGCAGGACGTCGTCGAGCCACACGTGCATGCCGCCGTCGCCGTTGGAGGCGAGCTCCGACGTCGCGCAGGAGATGCCGGCCGCGCCGAGGTCCTGGATGCCCTCGACGACCTTCGCCGCGTAGAGCTCGAGGCAGCACTCGATGAGGACCTTCTCCATGAAGGGGTCGCCCACCTGGACGCTCGGGCGCTTGGCGGGGACGCCGTCCTCGAACGTCTCCGAGGCGAGGATCGAGGCGCCGCCGATGCCGTCGCCGCCCGTGCGGGCGCCGAACAGCACGACCTTGTTGCCCACGCCCGACGCGTTGGCGAGGTGGATGTCCTCGTGGCGCAGCACGCCGAGGCACAGCGCGTTGACGAGCGGGTTGCCCTGGTACGAGGCGTCGAACACGAGCTCGCCGCCGATGTTCGGCAGGCCCAGGCTGTTGCCGTAGCCGCCGACGCCGCTCACGACGCCGTGCACGACGCGCGCCGTGTCCGGGTGGTCGACCGCGCCGAAGCGGAGCTGGTCCATGACGGCGACGGGGCGCGCGCCCATCGAGATGATGTCGCGCACGATGCCGCCGACGCCCGTCGCGGCGCCCTGGTAGGGCTCGACGAACGACGGGTGGTTGTGCGACTCGACCTTGAACGTCACGGCCCAGCCGTCACCGATGTCGACGACGCCCGCGTTCTCGCCGATGCCGACGAGCAGGTGCTTCTTCATCTCGTCCGTCGTGGCCGTGCCGAACTTCGACAGGTGCACCTTGGACGACTTGTACGAGCAGTGCTCGGACCACATGACCGAGTACATCGCCAGCTCGGCGGCCGTGGGGCGGCGCCCCAGGATGTCGCGGATGCGCTGGTACTCGTCGGGCTTGAGGCCGAGCTCGGCGTACGGCTGGTCCTCGTCGGGGGTGGCGGCGGCGTGCTCGACGGTGTCGAGCGCGGGGCGTGCGGAAGCCTGGGGTGCGGGGGCGGTCATCGTTTCCCTCGGGTGGGCGCTGATGCGGGGAGCGCACGACGGCGCGGGGCCCAGTCTACCGGCGGGTCGCCGGACGTCGTGGCCCCGTCCGCCCTCCGGTCGGGTGCCGTCAGGCGACGAGGCCGACGACGACCCCGACGACCCCGAGCAGCGGCGGGACGAGCTGCACCAGCGCGGCGCGCGCCTTCGACGGCGACGAGAGGATGAGCACGAGCCCGGCGGCGACCATCGACCCGGCGCCCGCGACGACGAGCGTGAGGCCCACGTCCTGCCGGTCCGTCGCGTACAGGACGATCCCGAGCACCACGAGCACCGCGAGGAACAGGTTGTAGAAGCCCTGGTTGAACGCGAGCTCCTTCGTCGCCTCCGCCTCCTCGCGCGACGTGCCGAACGTCGCGCGCGTGCGCGCGCTCGTCCACGTGAGCGACTCCATGACGAAGATGTACACGTGGATCGCCGCGGCGACCCCTGCGAGCGCCAGCCCGAACCCGATCACGGTCGGCCCCTCCCGGTCCGCGAGGCCGCACGGTGCACGACCTCACGCCGGTGGGCCGGCCCGGGTCGCTGCCTCAGCGGTCCTCAGCGTTCCACAGGTAGGGCTCCGCCGCCGCGAGCGCCACGGCGAGCGCGCCGAGCGCGAGCCCGACGCGTGCGTGCGGCAGGCGCACGCCCCGGGCGCGCAACCGCTCGCCCCGGCGGTAGGCCCACTTCTCCCCCGCGACGGCGAGCGCCGTCGCGAGCACCACGCCCCCGGCCGCGGCCGCGCCGACGACCCCGGGCGGGACCGGCGTCGGCTCGTCACGGTCCGGCGCGTACGTGTTGTCCTCGCGCACGGTGTCGTCCGCCGGCTCGGCCTCGGGCAGGGTGCTCGTCCTGCTGCTCGGCACCACGTCGAGGCCGTCGGCGTCGGTGCCCGCCGCGCGGGCGGCGTCGCGCAGCGACCGGACGCCCTCGCGCGCCTCGCGCCCCTCCGCGGTCGAGGTCACCGTGAGCACGGCGCCCGTCGTCGCGACAACCGTCTTGGCGAGCGCGCGGGCCCAGCGCGGCCGCACGACGTCGGGCACGGCGTACCAGGCGACGGTCGTCAGGCCCGCGATCGCCACGGTGCGCGGGTCGGCGGACCGGCGGGTCGGCTCGTGCTCGGTCATCGTGTCCCTTCGTCGGACGGCTGCGACGGATACCCTCGCCGATCCCAACGGCCCGCGGCCCCGCGGAGTTCCGGCGGAGGTCGGTGCCCCCGCCCGCCGGACACCGCCGAACCCGGGCTCTCTCCCTGCCCTCGGACGAGGGTGAGGAGCAACCCTGAGCTCGGCGCCTGGTCAGGGTGCGACGGCGCGCAACCGCTCGCGCAGGTAGCGGACCGCCGGGGCGTCGGTCATGGTGGCGCGCCACACGACCGTCACCGGGCGGGTCGGGACGGGCTCGCGCACGGGGACCGCGACGACGTCGGACGGCAGGGGGCCGCGACCGAGCCGCGGGACGAGCGCGACGGCGAGGCCCTGCGCCACGACCTCGACCTGCGACGCGAACTCGAGGCACCGGAAGTCGATGCGCGGGACGCGCGGCTCGCGCGCGAACATGTGGCAGAACCACTCGTAGCAGATCGTGCCGTCGGGCGTGCAGACCCACGTCTCGTCGAGCAGGTCGGCGGGCGTGAGCGCGGACCGCCCGGCGAGAGGGCTGGACGCGTGCACGAGCACGTCGGCCTCGTCGCGGAACAGCTCCTCGGCGCGCAGGCTCGGGGGCAGCGCGAGGCCGACGCCCTCCCAGTGGTGGACGAGCGCGAGGTCGAGCGTCCCCGCCGCGACGGCCGCGACGGCGTCCCACGGCTCCGCCTCCTCGACGACGAGCCGCAGGTCGGGGACGTCGTCGCGCACGCGTGCGACGAGGGGTGCGACGACGCCGCGCACGGCCGTCGAGAACGACCCGAGCCGCACGGTCCCGGTGGGCCGGGCGCCGGCGTCGTGCAGGCGGGCGCGCAGCGACTCGACCTGCTCGCGCAGCGCGCGGCCCTCCTCGACCACGCGCCGGCCGGCGGCCGTGAGCACGACGCCGCGCCCCTCCCGGTCGAGCAGGCGCGCGCCGAGGTCGCGCTCCAGGCGCTTGACCTGCTGCGAGACGGCGGACGGCGTGTACCCGAGCTCACGCGCGGCGGCGTGCACGGTCCCGGTGCGGTCGACGGCGAGCAGTGCGTCCACGGCGGCGAGGTCGATCATGACCCCAGGCTATCGGGAAGCCACGCTACCGAGAACCGTGCACGACCGTGCGCTGGACGTGCACGATGCCGAGGGCGCACGCTCGTACCCATGCCCCTGCGCTCGTCCCTCCTCGCCCTCCTCGTCGCCGTCGTCTGGGGCGTGAACTTCGTCGTCATCGACCTCGGCCTCGGTGACATGCCGCCGACGCTCTTCGTCGCCCTGCGCTTCCTCGTCGTGCTCGTCCCCGCGATCTTCCTCGTCCCGCGACCCCGCGCGCGGTGGCGGGACGTGCTGCTCGTCGGCGCGTTCATGAGCCTCGGCCAGTTCGGCCTCCTGTACACCGCGCTCGCGCTCGGCATGCCCGCCGGCCTCGCGTCGCTCGTGCTCCAGGCGCAGGTCGGGCTCACCGTGCTGTTCGCCGCTGCCACGCTGCGGGAGGTGCCGACGCGGTCGCAGCTCGTCGGCGTGCTGGTCGGCGCCGCCGGGCTCGTCGTCGTCGGCGTGGGTCGCAGCGCGTCGACGCCGGCGCTCGCGTTCGTCGTGACGCTCGCCGCCGCGGCGTCGTGGGCGGTCGGGAACGTCGTCGCCCGGCGTGCCGGGAGCCGCCAGGTCCTTCCCTCGGCGGACCACGGCTCGACGTCACGGCGGCCCGGGCTGGAGGGGCTGTCGATGACCGTGTGGTCGGCGCTCGTCGTGCCCCTCCCCATGCTGGGCCTGTCGCTCGCGCTCGACGGGCCCGACGCCGTCGGGCACGCGCTCACGCACCTCACGCTCGCGCCCGTCCTGTCGACCCTGTACACCGCGTGGCTCGCGAGCCTCGTGGGCTACGGGATCTGGAACACGCTGCTCGCCCGGTACCCGGCGTCGGCGGTGGTGCCGTTCACGATGCTCGTGCCGCCGGTGGGCATGCTCGCCGCGTGGGTCGTGCTCGACGAGGTGCCGAACGCGGCAGAGCTGCTGGGCGGCGTCGTGCTCCTGCTGGGCGTCGCGACGACGACGGGCGTCCTGCGCCGCCGTCCGCGTCCCGCCACGAGCGCACGCCCGACGTCCGCCGAGCCCGGGATCGTTCCCCACCCGCCGGCCGACCTGGGGAGCGACCCCGGGTTCGGCAGCCCGGAGGCGACACGCGCCCGTTCGCGCTGACACGAGTCCGCGGCCGGGGGTTCCATGGAGGTTCGGGACGTCGAGACGCGAGGGAGCCTCTCATGAGCCAGACCGCGGGTCGCACGGAGGAACGGCAGCAGCCGGAGCTCAAGCGCGTCATGGGGCCCAGGCTCCTGCTCCTGTTCATCGTCGGGGACATCCTCGGCACGGGCGTGTACGCGCTGACGGGCCAGGTCGCGGGCGAGGTCGGCGGGGCGGCGTGGCTGCCGTTCCTGCTCGCGTTCGTCGTCGCGACGATCACGGCGTTCTCCTACCTGGAGCTGGTCACGAAGTACCCGAGCGCCGCCGGTGCGGCGCTCTACACGCACAAGGCGTTCGGCATCCACCTGCTGACGTTCGTCGTCGCGTTCATGGTCATGAGCTCGGGCATCACGTCCGCGTCGACGGCGTCCAACGCGTTCGCCGGGTTCGTCTCCGACGGGTTCGGGCTGGCGCTCCCGACGGGCGGCGACGGCAGGCTCCTCATCGCGCTCGGCTTCATGGCCCTCGTCGCGCTCGTCAACTTCCGCGGCGTCGGCGAGAGCGTCCGGGCGAACGTCGTGCTGTCGCTCGTCGAGCTCTCCGGCCTGCTGCTCGTGATCTTCGTCGGGCTCTGGGCGACGACGCAGGGCCGGGCCGACTTCTCGCGCGTCGTCGTGTTCGAGAGCGCGGACGACAAGAGCGTGTTCCTCGCCGTGACCGCCGCGACGACGCTCGCGTTCTTCGCCATGGTCGGGTTCGAGGACTCGGTGAACATGGCCGAGGAGTGCAAGAACCCCGTGCGCGACTTCCCCCGCATGATGCTCACCGGGCTGTCGATCACCGGCGCGATCTACGTGCTCGTCGCGATCACCGCCGTCGCGCTCGTCCCCGTCGGCGACCTCGTCGACGACTCGAAGGGCTCCGCGCTCACGCAGGTCGTCGCGGCGGGGGCGCCGAACCTGCCGTTCGACACGATCTTCCCCTTCATCGGCATGTTCGCCGTCGCGAACTCGGCGCTCATCAACATGCTCATGGCGTCGCGCCTGCTCTACGGCATGGCGAACCAGGGGGTGCTGCCGCGCGCGTTCGGCCAGGTGCACCCGTTCCGCCGCACGCCGTGGGTCTCGATCCTCGTGACGACGGCCATCGCCTTCGCGCTCATCGTCTACGTGGTGCGGCAGTCGGGCACCGAGTCGGGCACCAACGCGATCGCGCTGCTCGGCGGGACGACGTCGCTGCTCCTGCTCGTCGTGTTCACGATCGTCAACATCGCGCTCCTCGTGCTGCGCCGCGACCGCGTGGACCACCAGCACTTCCGCACCCGCACCTGGCTCGCGGTCCTCGGTGCGCTCACGTGCGCGTACCTCGCCGGCCCGTGGGCGCGCAGCTCGGAGCAGCAGGAGCAGTACGTCATCGCGGGCGCGCTCGTCGGCCTGGGGATCCTGCTCTCGTTCGTCACGTGGCTGTACAACCGCTCGGTGCGGCACCGTCAGATCGCGTTCTCCGACGTCTCCCGCCTCGAGGACGAGGTCCCGGACGACTCCGACGACGACGGCAGGTCCCGCTGAGCGACGACGTCCGCCCGGGGCCGTGGGCCTCGGGCGGACGTCGTGCGCGGCGTCAGGCCGAGCGCTGGCGGGTGCGGAACGCCTGCGTCGCGAGCCAGCCCATGACGACCGCCGCGAGCGCGAGCAGCCCGAGACGGCCCCACACCACGCCCCAGTCGGGCGACGCGGCGAGCGCCTCGCGCCCCGCGACGACGGCCCAGTCGAACGGGTTGTACCGCGCGACGTCGGACACCCAGTCCGCGGACAGCCGCGTGTCCATCACGGCGGACGACAGGAACATGAGCGGCAGCGTGATGAGCTGCGAGATGCCGATGAGCGCCTCCTGCTGCCCGGTGAGCAGGGCCATCGCGTTGCTCAGCGCCGAGAACAGAGCCGTGAGCAGCACGACCGCGAGCAGCAGCGCGAGGACGCCGAGCGTCGTCTCGCCCGGCGTGCTGCCGAACCGCGCCCCGCACAGCCACGCGACCGCGAGGACGACGAGGGCCTGCCCGACCGCGATGACGGCCTGGTAGATCATCGTCGACGCCATGAGCGCGCCGCGCGACGCCGGGGACGTGAGGAAGCGGTCCATGACACCGCGGTCCATGTCCTGCACGTACGACGTGCCGGCCCACGCGGCGCCGAACATCGCCGTCATCATGACGACGCCCGGCGCGATGAACTCGAGGTACGTCCCGCCCGTGGAGAACCCGGGGATCTCGACGACGGCCTGGAAGAGCTGGCCGAACAGCAGCAGCCAGATCATCGGCTGCACGAGGTTCATGACCATGAACACGGGGATGCGCGCGCCCTGGCGCAGCGCCCGGGCGGTGAGCAGCCCGGTGTGCACGACGGCGGTCATGCGGCCACCCCCTCGGTCGTCGCGTCGAGATCGCGGCCGGCCTCGGCCGGTTCGGCGGACTGGGCCGCTGCGAAGGTGCGGCCGGTGTGCCGCAGGTACACGTCGTCGAGACTCGGGCGCGCGAGCGTCGCGGACGCGACGGGCAGCCCCGCCGCGTCGAGCGCGGTGAGGACGGCGGGCAGCGCGACGGCGCCCGAGTCGGCCCGGGCGCGCAGGGTGCGGCCCGCGACGTGCACGTCGCGGACGCCCGCGCAGGCACGCACCGCGTCGGTGACGCGCGCCGCGAGGGCGGTCGCGCCGTCGGGCACGGCAGCTGCCGTCCCGGGCGCGAGCTCGACGACGATGCCGTCGCCGCGCAGCTCGTCCTTCAGCGCGTCGGGGGTCCCCGCGACGGCGACGCGGCCGTGGTCGACGATCGCGAGGTTCGCGGCGAGGCGGTCGGCCTCCTCGAGGTAGTGCGTGGTGAGGAGGATCGTCATGCTCTCGCGCGCCGTCATGCGCTCGATCTCGGCCCACATCTCGGCGCGCGCCTCCGGGTCGAGCCCGGTCGTCGGCTCGTCGAGGAACACGACCTGCGGCCGGTGCACGATGCCCATCGCGACGTCGAGCTTGCGCGCCATGCCGCCGCTGTACGTCTTCACGAGGCGGTCGGCCGCGTCCGTGAGGGAGAACCGGTCGAGCAGTTCGGTCGCGCGGGCGCGGGCGGCGCGCGCGCCGAGGCCCTGGAGCCGGCCCGCGAGGACGAGGTTCTCACGTCCGGAGTCCATGGGGTCGGTCACGGGCTTCTGCGCGACGTACCCGATCGCGCGCCGCACGCGCTCGGGCTGGCGCGCGACGTCGATCCCGGCGACGGTCGCCGTGCCGGAGTCGGCGCGGCTGAGCGTCGTGAGGATCTTGGCCGTCGTCGACTTGCCCGCCCCGTTGGGGCCGAGCAGGGCGAACACGGTGCCCGCGGGCACGGCGAACGACAGACCGTCGAGCGCGTGCACGGGCGGGCGGCCGCGGCCGCCCGGATACGTCTTGCGCAGGTCGACGGCGGCGATCGCCGTCTCCCGCGCGCGGGTGGTGGAGGGCACGATGAGGCTCCTTGTGTCGGGAGCCGTCTCGCCGGGGGTGGCCCCTCCCGCGCGGCTAGCATGGGAGGGCCCTGGGTGACTGTTGACGCAGCAGTTCTGTCGGTTCCGGCGGGACGACTCGGGCTCGGTGGTCCGGATGTTGGCGCATCCGGGCCACCACTCTTTTCCGTCCGGCGCCTATCCTCGTCGGACGCGCGCCGGTGGTCTCAGGGGGTGAGGTCGGCGGGCAGGTGGCGGCGCACGACCTCCTCGATCTCCTCGGGCGAGGCGCCCGCGGCGCGCAGGCGCGCCATCTCGGCCCAGCCGTCCTGGCCGCCGACCTCGCCCGCCTCCAGGCGTGCGGCGAACCGGTCGATCCACGCGCGCTCCGCGCGCAGCATGGCCAGGCGGTAGTCGGCCTCGACGAGGAAGAGCTCCGGCAGCCCGGCTGCCGCCGCGCCGGTGAGCCCGGCGTCGCGCGTGCGGATCTCGTTGTCCAGCGACGCGAGGCGCGCACGCAGGAGCGCCGCGACCTCCTCGGGCGAGAGCATGGCGATGAGCGACAGCCCCGCCTCGACGTCCGGGTACTCCTTGGACGGCACCGCCAGCAGCTCGCGCAGCCACGCGGCCGCCTCGACCTTGCCCGCCTCCGTGATCTCGTAGACGACGCGCTCGGGCCGGTTGCCCTCGCGCTCCGAGTGCGACGGCGTGATGAAGCCGTGCTTCTCGAGCGACTTGATGACGGAGTACAACGAGCCGAAGTTGAGCCGGATGCTGTCGTCCTTGCCCCGCTCGCGCAGGGTCGTCGTGATCTCGTACGGATACATGGGTCGCTCGGCGAGGCTCGCGAGCACCGCGAGCGCGAGCGGGTTGGACACAGGACGACGGGACATCGCTCACCTCCGAATACTCGATCCAGAGTATTCGACCCAGACCACTCGCGCAAGACTACCGTCACGGGGCGGCCGCACATCGGGTTGCGGACCGTCCGGGCGCTGGGATGGGCGACATCCGCGTGCTCGGCGCGCCGGATCGCATGGTCGACAGCAGAGCAGGGGCTGTGGCGGTCGTCGGGCGGTCGTCGCGCATGATGGGTCCATGCAGACCCGCGTCGCCGCCTACGCCGTGATCGTCCGCGAGGACGGGAGGATGCTCCTCCCCCACTGGAGCGAGGGCGACCACGGCGGCTGGACCCTGCCCGGGGGCGGCATCGACCCCGGGGAGCACCCCGAGGCCGCGGCCGTCCGCGAGGTGCGCGAGGAGACCGGCTACGACGTCGAGCTCGACGGCCTGCTCGGCGTCGACAGCATCGTGGTCGACGCCGCGGCCCGGCTGCGCCCCGAGGACCGCGACCGGGCGCTGCACGCGATCCGCATCGTCTACCGCGCCCACGTGGTGGGCGGCGAGCTGCGCGTCGAGGAGGACGAGTCGACCGACGACGTCGGCTGGTTCACGCCCGACGAGGTCGATGCGCTCCAGCGGGTGGGGCTCGTCGACCTCGCCCGCCGCTGGGCCGGCCTGCTTCCCGTGTCGTCGTGACCCGGCCCGGCCGCGCCGGAGCGCGGCGCCGGCCTCGTCCGACGGTGCGACCCCTCGCCGCCGGCGTCCTGATGCTCGTCGTCCTCGCCGGGTGCACGCCCGACGGCGGGGCGTCCGCGCCGAGCCCCGGCACCGTCACGACGACGCGGGCGGACGGCACGTCCGGCGAGCCCGACGAGGGCGGCACGGCAGACGCCGGTGGCGACACGACCGCGGCGCCCGAGGCCGTGCGGGTGCTCATGGGTCCGGCGACGGTCGAGATCGCGGCGCCGACGCTCGTTTCCACCGCGGCTGACGGCGGTGCTCCGGCAGCGGCTGTCTCGGCAGGCGACGAGGGCACGTCGAACGTCGCGCTCGTGCTCACCGACGCCCCGGCTCTGGTCTCGGTCAAGGCCGGGTCGCTCGTGCGCCACCCGGACGGCACCCTGACCGTCCTGGACGACGCCGGCACGCCCGTCGGCGGGCTCGACGCCCCCCGCGTCGTCGGTCCGCACGGCAGCGTTCCGCACGACGTCGGACCGCATGACGTCGGACCGCACGGTGAGGACCGGGACGAGGGCACGGCTGGCGCCGACGGGACGGACGGCGAGGCATCGGCCGGACCGACCGCAGCCGGTGCTCCCGGGGTGCGGGTCGCGCTCCTCGACGCACACCGCGCTGAGGTGACGCTCGTGCCCGCGGCAGGGACGTCGTCGGGCACGTCGCCGGACACCTCGTCCGGTACCGACGGGACGAGCGGCGCGCCGCGGACCCTCGCGGGGGACGCGAGCGGGACGGGGACGGCCGACGACGCGGGCGCGACGGGCGCCGGTCCGGCCGCAGCCTGGGACGTCGCCGTGACGCTCGGCACGCAGGCGATGAGGAGCGCCGACTGGGGCGAGCGCGAGGGCGGGCGGTCGCTCGCGGTCGACGCGACGGCGTGGGCGCGCGCCGCGGGCCGGGCGGGCCAGGAGCTCGTCTGGGCGCAGGTGCTCGCGGCCGAGCCGGAGGCCGACACCCCGACGATGCACGACCAGCTCGTGTGCCACGCGGTCGGCGCCCCGGACAAGGCGACGTGGAACCTCGAGCCCTGGCGGCCCGACGTCGGGCTGCTCGCCACGATGGCCGCGCGCTGCAACCCGACCTGACCGGCAGCCCCCGCCGCGCCGAGCACGACGTCGCGCGCGGTCGAGCACGAGGTTCGTCTCGTCCTGGTCCTCAGAACGACAGCAACCTCGTGCTCGGCGGCCCGGGATCGGACAGGGCGGGGACGGCAACGGCCCGGGCGGCACGAACGGCTGGTGGACGTCGTGCTGCCCGGGCCTGACCCTCGGCGGCGGTACCGCTCCGCTGCTGTGCCGAGGACGTTCCGGGGGCGGGCCGGTCAGCGACCGGTCGCGAACCTCAGCGGGCCTGCGGGCCGCCCTTCGCGGCCTTGCGCAGCGACTTCTCGCTGCGCGGCTCGTCGCCGCTCGCGCGCAGGCGCCGGTAGTGGTCGCGCGCCTCGTCCTGGCGCTCCTTCTCGATGCCGGTCGCGATCGTCGCGCGCAGGTGCTCGGGGCCGTAGCCCCACGCGTCGACGAGGTCCTGCGCGTGGGGGCGCAGGCGGTCGATGAGGCGGTCCAGGTAGCTCGTGACCGTCCTGGCACGCTGCGCCGAGAGGCGGCCGTTGAGCAGGTACCACGCGAGGTGGCGCTCGACCAGGCTCAGGCCGAACAGGTCGCGCACGGTCGTGAGGACCTCGCGCGTGCCGGCGTCCTCGATCGTCTCGAGCGCCTGCGTGAACGCCTCCCAGCGCAGCAGCTCCGCGTGGGCCCGCGCCGCCTCGACGAGCTCGACCTGGTGGGCGTTGAACAGGTTCGTCGCCGTCTCGGGATCGGCCTTCTGCGCGGGGCGCAGGGCCTGCGCGACGTCCGCGACCATCGTCTCGACCCGGTCGGTGAGCAGCGCGCGCTGCGTCTCGGGGTCGCGCAGGTGACCGGCGGCGCGGCGCGGGTCGCCGACGTCCGCGAGCGCCTGCGCGGCCCGCTTGAGCGGCGTGCGGTGCAGGGCCATGTCGCCCGCGCGCTCGACGACGACGCGCGCCATCTGTCCCGGGGTGATGCCCTTGAACTGCTTGCCGTAGTCGGCGAGCAGGCGCTTGGCGACGAGCTGGAGCAGCACGGTGTTGTCGCCCTCGAACGTCGCGTAGACGTCGAGGTCCGCGCGCAGGCTCGTGATGCGGTTGGCCGTGATGAACCCCGCACCGCCGCACGCCTCGCGCGTCTCCTGGAGCGTGTCGAGCGCGAACCGGGTGCTCGTCGCCTTGAGCGCGGCCGCCGTCGTCTCGAGGTCCTCGCGCTGCTCCGGGGTGTCCTCCTCGCCGGAGAACACGGAGTGGAACAGGTCGAGGAGGCGGTCGTGCGCGAAGTGCGCGGCGTACGTCTCCGCGATCGGCACGATGAGGCGGCGCTTGTGCGTGCCGTAGTCGAGGAGCACGACCTCCTCGGTCGCGCTCGCCCCCGTGAACTGGCGGCGCTCGTTGGCGTACCGCACGGCGATGGCGAGGCCGAGCTTCGACGCGGTGACCGCGGCGCCGTCGAGCGACACGCGCCCCTGGACGAGCGACCCGAGCATCGTGAAGAACCGGCGGCCCGGGCTCTCGATCGGGCTGGAGTACGTGCCGTCCGCGTCGACCGAGCCGTAGCGGGCGAGCAAGTCGGCGCGCGGGATCCGCACGTGGTCGAAGTGCAGGCGGCCGTTGTCGATGCCGTTGAGCCCGCCCTTCTGACCGTCGTCCTCGCCGCCGACACCGGGCAGGAACGGCAGACGGCCGAGCTCGTCGCGCTCGCCCGCGGTGTCGCGGATCGGCACGTAGAACGCGTGCACGCCGTGGTTGACGTTCTTCGTGATCAGCTGCGCGAACACGACCGCCGCGACGCCGTGTACCCCCGCGTTGCCGAGGAACTCCTTCCACGCCCCGCGGAACGGGGTGTGGACGACGAACTCCTCGGTCTCCGGGTCGTAGGTCGCCGTGGTGCCGATGCTCGCGACGTCCGAACCGTGGCCGATCTCCGTCATCGCGAACGCGCCGGGCACCGAGAGGTCCATCGCGCCCGGGAGGAGGCGGTCCTGCTGCTCGGGCGTGCCCAGGTGCAGGATCGCCGCACCGAACAGGCCCCACTGGACGCCCGCCTTGATCTGGAGCGACGGGTCGGCCGCGACGAGCTCCTCGAACCCGGCGAGGTTGCCACCCGCGTCGTCCGCGCCGCCGAGGCGCTCGGGGTACCCGCGCCAGACCTGCCCCTTGCCGACGAGCAGACGCATCTGCTCCAGCACGCGCTCGCGGTGCTCGCGCAGGGTCAGGCCCTCGATGCGCTGGAACGCCTCCTCGCCCGCGGTGGCGCGCGCCGTCGCGCGCAGGTCGGCCCACCGGCCGAGCAGGAGCTTCTCGAGGGAGGCGACGTCGACGCGGGCCTCGCCCTGCGGCGTCGCGCTCGCGTCACCCGTGGTCGACGCGCGCTGCGCGAGGGCGGGACGGTCGGACGTGGCGGTCATGGGATCTCCTTGAGTTCTGAGGCGGTCGCCGGGTGCTCAGGGCGGTCGGTGGCGGGGCGGACGCCGTCGCGACGGGTCGCGGGTGACGTGCGCCGGTCGCCGTGGGAGCGGGGGGTGCCCGGGTTGTGGGAGAGGACGCCGACGGGCCCGGCCCAGAGCCAGGCGGCGACGCGCTCGGTGAGCTGCTCGCGGTCGGGGACGTCGGCCCGGTCGCGGTGGCCGAGCCACCACTCCCCGGCGCCCCGCACGAACCCGACGGCGCCCGCGGCCCAGGCCGCGGCGTCGGTGGGAGAGACGTCGGTGACGCGCGCGAACGGCTCGGCGACCAGCTCGATCACCGAGTCGAGGAACGCGGCGAGGGGCGCGCGGCTCGCGCCGGTCGTCCCGTTCGTGAGCCCGCTCGCGGCGAGCTGCGCCGCGGGCTCCTCCGTCCCCGCGACGGCGCTGGTCCGGGTGACGAAGTAGTAGACGTTGGGCGAGCTCTCGATCATCTCGAGGTAGACGCCGACCATCGCGCGCAGCGCACGCTTGGGCGTCTCGGCCGACTCGGCGGCCTGGGTCAGCGCGTCGTGCATCTGCCCCACGACGGCGGAGCCGAGCGCGACCTGCAGGCCGGTCTTGTCGTCGAAGTAGCGGTAGATGATCGACTTCGACGTCCCCGACGCCGCCGCGATCTCGTCCATGGAGACCCCGGGGCCTCCCCGGTGCACGGCCTTGCTCGCCGCCCGGATGAGCTCCGCGCGGCGCGCCGCCCGGTGCTCGTCCCAGCGGGTCGACCGGCCGTCCACCGCCGCGCCCGGCTGCACCCGTCCTCGGGTGGCCGCTCGCGCGTCGGCACCTGTGTTCACGTCGCCCTCCGTTGCGCCCGACCTCGATGTCGTCGGTGCCTGGTCCTCCGGCACCGCGTCGGGGCAGGGAACGGCCCTGTGACCCGACTCACGAAACCGAGAGTATCAGGTACTCTTGGTATTGGACACCAGCCGGCCCTCTCCCTCGCCTCCGCGCGGCATCGACCGCGGCATCGCCGTCGAACTCGTGCAGAGGCTCCCTCCCCGGGCCGGGACCGACGCAGCGCAGCGAGCACGGACAGGAAGTGAGGCACAGTGGCCAACCGCACCAGCCCCCGCCAGACCCCCGAGCAGTCCTCCGCGAGGGCCCCCGAGCAGGCTCCCGAGACCAGCACCCCCGGCGCCCCCCGCGACGCCTGGGTCGTGGGTGGGAACCGCATCCCGTTCGCCCGCGCGGGCAAGAAGTACTCCTCGGCGAGCAACCAGGAGATGTTCACGGCCGCGCTCGACGGCCTCGTCGCGCGCTTCGGGCTCCAGGGCGAGCGGCTCGGCGAGGTCGTCGGCGGCGCCGTGCTCAAGCACTCGCGCGACTTCAACCTCGTCCGCGAGTCCGTGCTCGGCTCGTCCCTCTCCCCCGAGACCCCCGCGTACGACCTCCAGCAGGCGTGCGCGACCGGCCTCGAGGCGACGATCACCGTCGCGAACAAGATCCGCCTCGGCCAGGTCGAGTCGGGCGTCGCGGGCGGCTCCGACACGGTCTCCGACGCGCCGATCGCCGTGAGCGAGGGCCTGCGCCGGGCGCTGCTCGAGGCGAGCCACGCGAAGACCTTCGGCCAGCGCGTCAAGGCGTTCGCCAAGGTGCGCCCCTCCGACCTCGCGCCCCTGACCCCCGCGACGGACGAGCCGCGCACCGGCCTGTCCATGGGCGAGCACCAGGCGATCACGACGGCGCGCTGGGGCATCGAGCGCGAGGCGCAGGACGAGCTCGCGCTCGCGAGCCACGAGCACCTCGCGGCCGCGTGGGACGCCGGCTTCTTCGACGACCTCGTCACCCCGTTCCGCGGGCTCGTGCGCGACGACAACCTCCGTACGGACTCGTCGCTCGAGAAGCTCGCCGCGCTCAAGCCGGTGTACGGGAAGCGCCTCGAGGGCGTCACTCCGACCATGACCGCCGGCAACTCGACACCGCTGACCGACGGCGCCTCCACCGTCCTGCTCGCGTCGGCCGACTGGGCGCGCGAGCGCGACCTCCCGCTCCTCGCGCGCGTCGTCGACGCCGAGACCGCGGCCGTCGACTTCGTGCACGGTCACGAGGGCCTGCTCATGGCACCGGCCCACGCCGTCCCGCGCCTGCTCGCGCGCAACGGCCTCGCGCTCGGCGACTTCGACCTCTACGAGATCCACGAGGCGTTCGCGTCGACCGTGCTCACCACGCTCAAGGCCTGGGAGGACGACGAGTACTGCCGCACCGAGCTCGGCCTCGACGGCGCGCTCGGCTCGATCGACCGCTCGCGGCTCAACGTCAACGGCTCCTCGCTCGCCGCGGGCCACCCGTTCGCCGCGACCGGCGGCCGCATCGTCGCGACGGCGGCCAAGCTCCTCGCCGCGAAGTCCGCCGAGACCGGCGCCCCCGCGCGGGCGCTGATCTCCGTGTGCGCCGCGGGAGGCCTCGGCGTCGCCGCGATCCTCGAGTCCGTCCCCACCACGGACCCCGCGACCGACGCCCCCGCCTGACGGCCCCGACGACCCGAGAGGAACCACCGTGACCGACTCCTACGTCCAGGCCGTCAACTCCGGCTTCACGAAGACGCTCGCCAAGAAGCTCGGCCTCCCGCGCCCCGCGGTCCTGCGCCGCTTCCGCGCGGGCGACCCGCTCACCGTCGGGCCCGTGCTCGTGCTCGGCGGGACCCCGGGCGTGCGCGACGACGCCGACCGCGTCGCCGAGGCCCTGCTCGCCTGGGACCTCGACGTCCGCCAGACCCCGGACGACACGACCCGCTGGGGTGCGGTCGTCGTCGTGCTCAGCGGGATCGAGCGCCCCGAGGACGCGTCCGCGCCCGTCCTGGCGCTCTCCGCGTCGCTCCGGCGGCTCGCGCCGAACGGCCGCGTCGTGACCATCTCGCGCGCCCCCGCCGAGAGCGACTCCCCCGAGCTCGCCGCCGCCCGCGAGGGCGTCGACGGGTTCCTGCGCTCCGTCGCCAAGGAGCTCCGCTACGGTGCGACCGGCAACGGCGTCCAGGTGACCGACGACGCCCCCGTCGACAGCCCGAGCGTGCTCGCGACCCTCCGC
This sequence comes from Cellulosimicrobium sp. SH8, assembly GCF_025818875.1. Classification (NCBI taxonomy): domain Bacteria; kingdom Bacillati; phylum Actinomycetota; class Actinomycetes; order Micrococcales; family Promicromonosporaceae; genus Cellulosimicrobium; species Cellulosimicrobium sp. SH8. The sequence continues at coordinate 203,297 of NZ_JAMXMH010000002.1, forward strand.
TTCTTCCTGTCTGCCCGGTCCGCGTTCGTCGACGGCCAGCTCCTCCGTGTCGGCGCGAGCACGCTGTCGGACCTGGGCTCTACCTCGGCAGGTGAGACGGGCGCCGGCCCGATCCAGGGTCCGAGCCTCGACCAGCCGCTCGCCGGCAAGGTCGCCGTCGTGACCGGCGCCGCCCGCGGCATCGGGGCGCAGGTCGCCCGGACGCTCGCGCGCGACGGCGCGAAGGTCGTCGTGGTCGACGTGCCCGCGGCGGGCGAGGCGCTCGCGAAGGTCGCGAACGAGATCAAGGGCACGGCGCTGCAGCTCGACGTGACCGCCGACGACGCGGGCGCGCGCATCCTCGAGCACGCCCGCGCGCGGCACGGCGGGCTCGACATCCTGGTGCACAACGCGGGCATCCTGCGGGACAAGCTGCTCGCCAACATGTCCGCGGACAAGTGGGACGCCGTCGTCGCGGTGAACCTCGCCGCGCAGCTCCGCATCACGGAGTACCTGCTCGGCGCGAACGGGTTCTCCTCCGCGCCGCGCATCGTCTCGCTCGCGTCGACGAGCGGCATCGCCGGCAACCGCGGCCAGTCGAACTACGCGTTCTCGAAGGCCGGCGTCATCGGGCACACGCGCGCGTTCGCGCGCCTGCTCGCGGCGCCAGGCGGGCCCGGCGGCACGGCGAACGCCGTCGCGCCGGGGTTCATCGAGACGGACATGACGGCGTCGATCCCGTTCGTCCAGCGCGAGGTCGCGCGCCGCGTCGCGTCGCTCCAGCAGGGCGGCCAGCCCGTGGACGTGGCCGAGGCGATCGCGTTCCTCGCGTCGCCCGGGGCCGCGGGCGTCAACGGGCAGGTGCTGCGCGTGTGCGGGCAGAACGTGGTGGGCCGGTGACGGCGCCCGACGGCGGCGCGCCCGCAGCCCGGTCGGGCGCGCCCGACCGGGTCGAGACCCTGCCCGCGATCCCCGGGCTCGGCGGCCTGTACGTGCGCGGGCTCGCGGCGTCGGGGCGGATCGCGGCAGCGCACAGGCTCCCCGGCCGGGGGCGGCACGATCTCGCGCTGCCCGACGTCACCTACCGCGTCGCGGGCGTGCCGACGGGCGACGCCGCCGCACCCGGCCACGTGGGCAGCGCCGCGCACCTCGCGCGGTACGCGCGCCTCGTGGGCGAGGCGCCCTCGGAGGTGCTGCCCGCCGGGTACCTGCACGTGCTGGGCTTTCCCCTCGCGACGGCCGTCATGGTCCGGACCGACTTCCCGCTGCCGCTGCTCGGCATGGTGCACCTCGCGAACTCGGTGTCCGTGCTGCGCCCGGTGCGGCTCGGGGACACGCTCGAGGTGCGCGCCTGGGCCGAGCGGCTGCGTCCGCACCGGCGCGGGGTCCAGGTGGACCTCGTGACCGAGGTCTCCGTCGAGCGCACCGACGAGGAGCGCGCTTCCGGGACCGGCCTGCCGGCGACGACGCTCGCCTACCGGGGTGTCTCGACGTACCTCGCGAAGGGCGTCACGCTCCCCGGCGACCCGGCGGACGAGGACGGCACGGCGGCGTCGGGCACGGAGGCGTTCGTCCCCCCGCTCCCGACGGCGCGCTGGGCCCTCGGCCCGGCGACCGGTCGCGCGTACGCGGCCGTCTCCGGCGACCGGAACCCCATCCACACGTCGGGGCTCGGCGCCAAGGCGTTCGGGTTCCCGCGCGCCATCGCGCACGGGATGTACACCGCCGCGCGGGCGCTCGCCGAGGCGGGGCAACGCCGCGGCGACAGGTACGACTGGACGGTCACGTTCGCCAAGCCCGTCCTGCTGCCGAGCACGGTCGACGTGGCCCTGCGCCCCGCGGGCGACGTGCCCGCCGCGGTGCGGGACGCCGTCGGGCAGGTCGCCCCCGCAGTGCCCGACGGCGCGGGTGACTCGACGACGGGCGTCGTCTACCAGGCGTGGGACGGCAAGGGCCGGTTGCACCTCGCGGGCCGGGTCACGCCCCGCTCCTGACGAGTCGCGTCGCCGCCCGGGCCGACCGGCGCGCCTGCCGGACGGCCCGGGCGTGGTCGCGCACGTCACTCCTCAGCGCGACGCGCACCGACGCGATGTCGACCGCGGCCACGCACAGCATTCCGGGCAGGACGGCGAACCAGTAGGCGATCGCCGCCGGAGTCAGCAGCGGGCTCCACACAACGGCGCCGACGCACATGGCACCGCTGACCCCGCTGGTGCCGACGAGCACGTGTCGGGCGCTCCAGGCGCCCGTCATCATCCCGCCCAGCACGATCTGCACGAGTCCGAGCGCGCCGACATTCAGGACGAGCCAGGCCAGGCCGTCGGGCTGCGGACCGTCCCCCGCAGAATCCATGACCATGACCACGAGGAGCATGGCTAGGGCAACCCCCGTGCTCGCGAGCACGGCGAGCCCGAAGTACACCACCACGGTCCCGGCGCGATGGACCGACCACGGAGCGGGGGGCAGATCGGCGCGCACCCGTGGTGCGCGCGGTCGCGGTCGCACCCTGTTCTGCCAGTCCCAGACAGGCTCGGGCGGTTCGTGGTGCATGGCGTGCGGCCCCCTTCGTCGACGACCCCGGGCAACGGGGCCCGTCGCACGCTAGTGGCGCACGGACCTCCCCGAGACGTTGTCCACAGGCCCCGTCCGCCCATCGCCCAGGAGGGCATCGAGGCGCGCGAGCAGGCCGTCGCGGACGGCCGGCCACTCGTCGAGCAGGATCGAGAAGTAGGCCGTGTCCTGGCGCGACCCGTCGGGCGCGACACGGTGGCTGCGGAGCACGCCCTCGGGAACGGCGCCCAGGCGCCGGATCGCCCCGATCGAGCGGCTGTTGCGCGCGTCGGCCCGCAGCGCGACGCGCGACACGCCCAGGTCCTCGAACGCGTGCCGCAGCAGCAGGTACTTGCACGCCGGGTTGGTCACGCCGCCCCACCACTCGCGTGCGTAGAACGTCGAGCCGAGCTCGATCCGGCCCTGGGAGGGCACCCACTCGTAGAGGGACGTCGAACCGCGGACGACGTCGGCGCCGTCGGTCGTGCCGTCCGACCCGCCATCGGACCCCGAGCCGACGACCGCGAAGGCGAGCCTGCCCGGGGCGGCGACGGCGTCGCGGACGTACCGGGCCATCGCCTCCGTCCCGCTCGGCACCCGGCTGGACATGCCGGCCCAGATGCCGTCGTCGACGAGCGCGCCGAGCGCGGGAGCGTGGCTCTCGTCGAGCGGGACGAGGCGGACGCCGAAGCCTTCGAGGGTGGTCTCGTGCTGCACCCGCACATCCCACCACACCGTGGGTGCCCGACCGCGTGCGAGTGACCGGGGCCGTGCCTACGGTCGACGAGTACCGACGAGAGGAGCACTCATGGGACTCGGAGACAAGGCCAAGCACGCCGCCGAGGAGGCGGGCGGCAAGCTCAAGGAGGGCGCGGGCAAGCTCACGGACAACGAGCGGCTCGAGGCAGAGGGCAAGAAGGACCAGGCGAAGGCCGACATCAAGCAGGCGGGCGACGACGTCAAGGACGCGTTCGACCGCTAGTCCCTGCCCCTGATCTGCTCGCGAGGGCTCCGCTCCGGCGGGGCCCTCGTGGCGTGCCGGGTCCGCGCGGTCCCGGTCCGCCGTCCGGCCCGGGTCTCCGGCGACGGGCCTACGACGCGGCGAGCGGCAGCGGGGCCACCGGGTGCGCGGGGGCGAGCACGGGCACGACGCGCGGGGCGTTGATCCGCTCCAGGAGGCCGACCTCGACGGTGGGCCACTCGGGCGCCAGGATCGAGAACATCACGGAGTCGGCGCGCGTCCCGTCGGGCGCGGTGCGGTGGCCGCGCATGACGCCCTCCTCGTACGCCCCGAGGCGGCGCATGGCCCCGAGCGAGCGGGTGTTGCGCGTGTCGACGCGGAAGCCGACGCGGTGCACGTCCCACGTCTCGAACGCATGCCGCAGCAGCAGCCACTTGGTCACGGGGTTGACGAGGCTCCCCCAGGTCGAGCGGGCGTAGAACGTCCGGCCCACCTCCACCCGGCGGTCGACGAGCGACAGGTCGCGGAACGCCGTGCTGCCGAGCACGTCGCCCGGAGCCCCGTCGGGTCCTGCGGCGCGCACGACGAAGCCCGTCAGGTCGGGTGCGGCGCGCGTCGCGGCCACCAGCTCGGCCATCCCCGCGACCCCGAAGGGCATGGGGATGCTCATGCCTGACCACATCGCCTCGTCGACGAGGCCGGCCAGTGTCTCAGCGTGCTCCAGGGCCAGCGGTTCCAGGCGGAATCCGTGCCCCGAGAGGACGACGTCGTGCAGCACAGCGCATATCAGAGCACACGCGGACGACGCCGCCAAGAGGGTTCGGCGACGCGGTGGACAACGCTCGTCGACGGCCCGGTGAACGGCTGTCCCGGCGGTCCCGCCGGCGCCGGGTCAGACGGCGGGGCCGCACCCCGCGGCGTCGGCGAGGAAGCCCGCCGCGGCGGTGGCGAAGAGGCCCTCCAGACCGGAGCCCGCGGGCACCGGGCGCGGGTCGTCGGCGACGGCCCAGCAGCCGTCGACGACCTCGTACCGCGTCGTCGGCCCCTGCTCCACGTACGACCGCACGGCCTCGACGAGCCGGACGACGTCCGCGCCCGTCGTCCCGACGCCGACGGACGCGCGGATCGCGCCCGCGTCGTACCCGAGGCGCGCGAGCAGCGGGTGCGCGCAGAACCGGCCGTCGCGCACGCCGATGCCGTGCTCGGCGGAGAGGTACGCCGCGACGAGGCCGGGGTCGTGACCCTCGACGGAGAAGGTGACGACGCCGACCGGGTCGACGGCGTCGTCCCAGACCCGCACGACGCGCACGCCCGGGACCGCCTCGAGGCCCTCGACGAGGGCGGCGCGGAGCGTCGCCTCGTGGGCGTGGAGGTCGGCCGGGTCGAGCGCGGCGAGCGCGTCGCACGCGGCCGCGAGCGCCGCGGCGCCCACCACGTTGGGCGACCCGGCCTCGTGGCGCGCGGGCGCCGTCTGCCACTGCGTCCCGGTCACCGCGACCTGGCGGACCGCGCCGCCGCCGGCGAGGTACGGCGTGCCCGCGTCGAGCCAGTCGCGACGGCCCACGAGCGCGCCCGCGCCGAACGGCGCGTACGTCTTGTGGCCGGAGAACGCGACGTAGTCGACCCCGGAGTCCGCGAGGGAGAACCCGCGGTGCGGGACGAGCTGGGCGCCGTCGAGGACGACGCGCGCCCCGGCGTCGTGCGCGACCCGCACGACGTCCGCGACGGGCAGCGACTCGCCCGTGACGTTCGACGCGCCGGTCACGGCGACCAGGGCGTACGGGAAGCGCGCGAGCTCGGTGCGCAGGCCGGACAGCGTCTCCGCGACGGACGCGCCGCCGGCGAGGACCGTCGCACCGCCCGCGCGCTGCCACGGCAGCAGGTTCGCGTGGTGCTCGACGTCGAGGACGAGCACGCGCCCGGGCGTCCCGTCCGCGTTGGCCGGGACGCATCCCGCGAGCAGGTTGAGCGAGTCGGTCGTGTTGCGCGTGACGACCGTGACGTCGTCCTCGCGTGCACCGACGAAGGCGCCGATCGTGCGGCGCGACGCCTCGTAGAGCGCCGTGGAGACCTGCGACAGGTAGCCCGCGCCGCGGTGCACGCTCGCGTAGAGCGGCAGCACCTCGGTCACGCGGTCCGCGACGGAGCGCAGGGCCGGGGCCGAGGCCGCGACGTCGAGGTTCGCGTAGGGGACGCTGCGGCCGTCGACGAGCGGCACGAGCGTGTCCGCGCCGACGACGGGCAGGAGCGCGGGCGCGTCGGCGACCGCCGAAAGGTCAGGCGCCGTCGAGAGGTCGGGCGGACACGAGACGTCGGCGAGAGCAGTCATGGCACAGTCCTCCGAGGGCAGTCCGGGGACCGTGATCCCCGCGCTTGCCGCGCGCCGGTCGGCGTGCGGCCTGGTCGTCACCCGGGGCACCCCGCCGCGAGAGGAGGGTTGCCGGCCAGCAAACCGGGGTTTCACGCTGGCACTCATGACCTGCGTCCCAGGATGTGCGCGGGGGACGGGGCGTGTCAACCGGTGGTCAGCGCGTCTCGGATGGCGGGACGCAGTCCACGGGCAGGTCGAGACGCCAGCCGGACTCGTCGACCTCGAACGCGTCGAGCACCTCGCCGGTGCGCGCGTCGAGCACGACGACGGAGTCGGGCGGCCACTCGGCCGGATCGCCCGGCGGCGCCCGCGGAGGACGCCGGAGCCTCGCACCGTTCGTGTGGGCCTCGACGACCTCACCGGTGCGGGTGCTCGCCAGCACGACCTCCGGGTGCGCGTCGGCGTAGGCGTCGCACGCCTCGCCGTTGCCGTCCGAGCTCCACCACCCCCCGCGGCCCGTCGTCGCCGTCGGGCGCCGTCCACAGCAGGACGACACCCGCCGCGACCACTCCGGCGACCACGGCCGCGCCCACCGCCCGTCCGCGTGCGATCCGCATCGATCCCCCTGCCTGCCGGGACCCCCGCCCGGCCGCACGGCCACGCTAGCGCGACCGGCCGACGTCGGGCACCGCCGCCCTGGGCCGCTCGGCGAGACGGGCGTTCCGCGCGCCGGACGCGTGGCGTACGATCCGTGCCAACCATCCGGAGCGGCCGAGTGACGTGGCACGTCGACGCCGCAGCAACCCCCCGGTCCGTCGCGAGGCGGCCGGGCGCAGGGTGCTACTGCCACGATCGATGGAGGAGGACTCATGAGCGACCAGTCCCAGCAGACGTCGGCCGTACCCGACGCGCGACCCGCCGTCGGCTACGCCGGCGACATCACCCCCCAGCAGGCGTGGGACCTGCTGACGAGCGACGAGCGCGCGGTGCTCGTCGACGTCCGCACCGAGGGCGAGTGGCGCACCATCGGGGTGCCCGACGCCACGGACCTCGGCCGCGACGTCGTGTTCGACGAGTGGGTGACCCCGGCCGGGCCCAACCCGCGCTTCGTGGACCAGCTCGTCGAGGCGGGTCTCGCCCCCGGCGACGAGCGTCCCGTCGTGTTCCTGTGCCGCTCGGGCCAGCGGTCGATCGGCGCCGCGCGCGCGGCCACGGCCGCCGGGCTCGGGCCGTCGTACAACGTGCTCGAGGGCTTCGAGGGCGCCCAGGGGTTCTCCGGCCTGCGCGACGTCGAGGGCTGGAAGGTCCGCGGACTGCCCACCACGACGTTCGACGAGGCCGCCCGGTGAGCGCCGCGCAGCCCGGGAGCGTGCCCGGCGGCTCCGGCCGCAAGCCCCTGCCCGCGAGCGCGCGCCCCGCGACGCTCGCCGTGCGCGGCGGGCACCACCGCACGGAGTTCCAGGAGACGTCCGAGGCGCTGTTCCTCACGCAGGGCTACACGTACGACCGCGCCGCCGACGCCGAGGCCGCGTTCAAGGGCGAGCTCGACCGGTTCGTCTACTCGCGCTACGGCAACCCGACGGTGCACGCGTTCGAGGAGCGCCTGCGCCTGCTCGAGGGCGCCGAGGCGTGCTACGCGACGGCGTCCGGCATGTCCGCGGTGTTCACGTCGCTCGCCGCGCTCGTGGGCTCCGGGTCGCGGATCGTCGCGGCGCGCGCGCTGTTCGGGTCGAGCATCGTCATCTTCGACGAGATCTTCGCCAAGTGGGGCGTGCGGACCGACTACGTCGACGGGCACGTGCTCTCCCAGTGGGAGGAGGCGCTGTCCACGCCGGCGGACGTCGTGTTCTTCGAGACGCCGTCCAACCCCATGCAGGACATCGTCGACGCGCGGCGCGTGAGCGAGCTCGCGCACGCCGCGGGCGCGGTGGTCGTCCTCGACAACGTGTTCGCGACGCCGCTGCTCCAGAAGCCGCTCGAGCTCGGGGCGGACGTCGTCGTGTACTCGGCGACCAAGCACATCGACGGCCAGGGCCGGGTGCTCGGCGGCGCGATCCTCGGGACCGAGGAGTACGTCAACGGGCCCGTGCAGACGTTCATCCGCAACACGGGGCCGTCGCTCTCGGCGTTCAACGCGTGGGTCCTGCTCAAGGGGCTCGAGACGCTGCCCGTGCGCGTCGCGGCGCAGAACGCGGCGGCCGCGCAGGTCGCGGAGGCGCTCGAACAGCTCCCCGGCGTCGGCCGCGTGCGGTACCCGTTCCTCGCGTCGCACCCCCAGCAGGAGCTCGCGCGGTCGCAGCAGAGCGGCGGCGGCACGGTCGTGACGTTCGACCTCGCCGTCCCGGAGGGCACCGACCCCGAGACCGCGAAGAAGCGCGCTTTCACCTTCCTCGACGCGCTCCAGGTCGTCGACATCTCCAACAACCTCGGCGACGCCAAGTCGCTCGTCACCCACCCCGCCACGACCACGCACCGCAAGCTCGGCCCCGAGGGCCGCGCCGCCGTCGGGATCGCGGAGACGACCGTGCGCCTGTCGGTGGGTCTGGAAGACCCGCTCGACGTCATCGAGGACGTGGAGCAGGCGCTCAACGCCTGACTCTCCTCGCGCCGACCATGTGGTTGTGGCCCGTCCCGGCGTCGGGACGGGCCACAACAGCATGTTCGGCGAGCAGCGGGCTCACCGTCGACACGGTGGCGCTCGGGAATGGTGTGGACCCGCCGCGCCATGCCTTCGTAGCGTCGGGGGGTGCCCGACGCGATCTTCGACGAACCCCGCCTCGCCGCCCTCTACGACCCGCTCGACCCGGACCGCAGCGACCTCGACGCCTACACGGCGATCGTCGACGAGCTCGGCGCACGGCGCGTGCTCGACGTCGGGTGCGGCACCGGGACGTTCGCGTGCCTCCTGGCGCGGCGCGGGATCGAGGTGGTCGGCGTGGACCCGGCGGGCGCGTCGCTCGACGTCGCGCGCTCCAAGCCGGGCGCCGACCGCGTGCGCTGGGTGCACGGCGACGCCACGACCCTCCCGCCGCTCCAGGTGGACCTCGCGACGATGACGGCGAACGTCGCGCAGGTCTTCCTCACCGACGACGCGTGGACCGCGACGCTGCGCGGCGTCCGCTCCGCGCTGGCACCGGGCGGGTGGCTGGTCTTCGAGACGCGCGTGCCCGCCCGCCGGGCCTGGGAGGGCTGGGTCCGCGACGCGACGACCGTCCGCGTGGACGTGCCCGACGTCGGGCCGGTCGAGTCCTGGACCGACCTCACCGACGTGTCGCTCCCCTTCGTGACGTTCCACGACACGACCGTGCTGCCCGACGGCACCGAGCTGCACTCCGACTCGACCCTGCGCTTCCGCGAGCGCGACGAGGTCGAGGCGTCGCTGGTGGCGTGCGGCTTCGAGGTCGTGGACGTCCGCGACGCGCCCGACCGCCCGGGCCGCGAGTGGGTGTTCGTCGCGCGGCGCGCGGAGCCGCCGGCCGAGTGAGGCTCGCGGCCTGTCGTCGCGCTCGGAGACCGCTGTGGACGACGGGTTCGACGGTGTGGGACGCACCTCGTAGATTCCTCGTAGCGCTCGGCCGACCAGCGGGGCGCGACGACCAGTCCGACACCACCGACAGGGGTCCTCTGTGCTGCACGTGCACCGCTCCGAGCGTGCCGAGGCGCTCGTGGCGCCGCTCGCCGCCGTGCTGACGGAGGTCCCGGACGACCCGTTCACGCCGGACGTCGTGGCAGTCCCGACGCGCGGGGTCGAGCGGTGGCTCGCGCAGCGGCTGTCGCACCACCTGGGCGCGGGCGAGACGTCGGGCATCTGCGCGAACGTGGACTTCCGCGGGCCGCGCCGGCTCGTGGAGCAGGTCGTCGCGGACCTCACCGACCTCGACCCCGACGACGACCCGTGGCGCCCCGAGCGGCTCGCGTGGTCCGTGCTCGAGGTGCTCGACGCGCACCTCGCCGAGCCGTGGGCGGCGCCGCTCGCGCGGTACGTCGGAGACCCGGGCGACGAGGTGCGGCGAGGCCGGCGCCTGACGCTCGCGCGCCGGCTCGCGGACCTGCTCGTCGACTACGCGCGACAGCGGCCCGAGGTCGTCCTGGCGTGGTCGGCCGGGTCCCCGAGCGAGGGGACGGGCGAGACCCCGGACGACCTCGCCTGGCAGCCCGAGCTGTGGCGCCGCCTGGTCGACCGCGTCTCGGCCACGGACCCCGCACGTCGCGTCGAGGACGCGGTCGCGGCGTTGCGGGCGGACCCGGCGGCCGTCGACCTGCCGCCGCGGCTGTCCGTGTTCGGCCCGACGCGGCTCCCGGAGGACGAGCTGCGCGTGCTGCACGCGCTCGCCGAGCACCGCGACGTCCACCTGTGGCTCGTGCACCCGTCGCCCGCGCTGTGGGACAAGGTCGCCGCGTACGACGGCGGAGCGCACGACGGGTCCGCCGTCGCACTCGGTCCCGGCGACCGCGCCCGACGCGCGGACCTGCCCACCTTCGCCCGCCACCCGTTCCTCGCGTCCACCGGGCGCGACGCGGTCGAGCTGCAGCTGCGTCTCGCCGCGGACGACCCGGCGCACGTCCGGGTGGAGACGCTCCACGCGGCCTCCGCGACGCCGGCGACCCTGCTCGGCGCGTTGCAGCGCGCCCTCCGCACGGACACGCCGGACGGGACCCACGTCGTCGACCCTGCCGACCGGTCGGTGCAGGTGCTCGCGTGCCACGGGCGGTCCCGGCAGGTCGAGGTCCTGCGCGAGACGTTGGTCGGCCTGTTCTCCGCCGACCCGACGCTCCAGGCGCGCGACGTCATCGTGCTGTGCCCGGACGTCGAGACGTTCGCCCCGCTCGTCACGGCGACGTTCGGCGCGGTCCCCGAGCTCGGCGAGGACGCGCACCCGGGCCAGCGCCTGCGGGTGAGCCTCGCCGACCGCGGCGCGGGGACGACGAACCCCGTGCTCGCGCTGCTCGCCACCCTGCTGCGCCTCGCGGACGGCCGCGTCACGGCGTCGGAGGTGCTCGACCTCGCGGCGAGCGCGCCGGTCCGCCGCCGGTTCCGGTTCTCCGACGACGACGTGGACCGCCTGCGCCAGTGGGCCGTCGAGGCGGGCGTGCACTGGGGCGAGGACGGCGCGCGCCGAGCGCGTTTCGACATCAACGAGAGCGTCCGCCAGGGCACGTGGGACGCGGCGCTCGACCGCCTCCTGCTCGGCGCGGCGATGGCGGACGAGGACGCACGGTTCGTCGGGCCGGCGCTGCCGCTGGACGACGTCGGCTCGACCGACGTGGACCTCGCAGGCCGCCTCGCGGAGCTCGTCGCGCGGCTGACGGAGACGCTGCGCGCGCTCGACGGGGTGCACCCGCTCGCGCACTGGCTCGACGCGCTCGACCGCGCGCTCACGCTGCTCGCCGAGGCGCCGCCCACGGAGGCGTGGCAGATCGGCTCCGCGCGCCGCGTGCTGGGCGACGTGCGCGCGGCGGGCGCCGCGCACGGCGGGGTCGCGCTGCGGCTCGCGGACGTGCGGGCGCTGCTCGACGACCGCCTCGCGGGACGGCCGACGCGCGCCGGGTTCCGCACCGGCGCGCTCACCGTGTGCTCGCTCGAGCCGATGCGCTCGGTGCCGCACCGGGTCGTGTGCCTGCTGGGCCTCGACGACGGCGTCTTCCCCCGCACCGCCGCTCCCGCGGGCGACGACCTGCTCGCGCGGCACCCGGAGATCGGCGAGCGCGACGCGCGCAGCGAGGACCGGCAGATCTTCCTCGACGCCGTCGCGGCGGCGGGCGACCACCTCGTCGTCGTGCACACGGGCGCCGACGAGCGCACCGGCGCCGCCCGCCCGCCCGCCGTCCCCGTCGCGGAGCTGCTCGACGCGCTCGACCGGGTCGCGACGACGCCCGACGGTCGCCCGGCGCGCGAGCACGTCGTCGTGCAGCACCCGCTGCAGACCGTGGACGAACGGAACTTCACCCCGGGTGCCCTGGGCGTGCCGGGGCCGTTCAGCCACGACGGCGCGGCGTTCGACGGCGCCCGCCAGGCACGTGAGAGGCGGCAGCCGGTCGGGGCCCTCGTGGGCGCCCCGCTCGACCTGCCGGCCGTCGCCGCGAGCGGCCCGGGGGCGGGCGAGGTGCCGGACGCCGGGGCGGACGTCCGCGCCGACGTCGAGCTCGACGACCTGGTCCGCCTGCTGGAGAACGCGCCGCGCTGGTTCGCCCAGCACACGCTCGACGTGGGGCTCGTGCTGGAGGAGGACGACGTCGAGGACCGCCTCCCGCTCGCGCTCACCGGCCTCGCGGGCTGGGGCGTGGGCGACCGCGTGCTCCGCGCCGCACTGGCCGGCGTCGACCCGAACCGGGCGATGCAGGCCGAGTGGCGCCGGGGCCAGGTGCCTCCGCGCGAGCTGGGGCGCTCGGCGCTGCAGGAGGTGGTCCGCGCCGTCGGCCCGCTGCGCGTCGCCGCGGTGGAGGCCGCGCGCGAGGCCGACGTCGCCGCGGGCCGCCCGGTGAGCCAGGACGTGCTGAGCTCCGCGGAGACGGTCGACGTCCGTGCCCTGCTGCCCGACGGTCGCACCCTCGTCGGGAGCGTGCCGGGCGTGCACGGCGCGCGGGTCGTGCGCACCGAGTACTCGCGGCTCGGTCCCAAGCACCGGCTGCGCGCCTGGGTCCAGGCGCTCGCGCTCACAGCGAGCGACCCGAGCCGCCCGTGGGACGCCGTCGCGATCGGTCGCGCGTCCCGCGGTCCCGGCGTCGCGTGGTCCACCCTCACCCCGCCGGACCGCGACACGGCGTCCCGGGTCCTCGCCGACCTCGTGGCGCTCCGCGACGAGGCGGCACGCGAGCCGTTGCCGCTGCTGCCCGAGGTGTCGCTGCGCTACAGCGAGGAACGGCGCACGAGCGACGCGCGCGACGCCCTGATGCGCGCGGGCTGGGCGTGGAACAAGGGCTTCGAGCGCAAGGACCCGTACGTCGTCCTCGCGTGGGGACAGGACCCGGCCCTCCCCGACGTCGCCGGGCTCGCCACCACGGCCGACCTGGGCCGCTTCCCCGACGACCCGACCCGCCTCGGCGCGCTCGCGCGCCGCGTGTGGGAGCCCCTGCTGGAGAACGAGCTGCGAGGTGCCCGGTGAACGGCGCGACGTCCCGGACCACGACCGACGGCACCACCCCGCACGCCGGCACGCCGGGGACGAGCAGCGCGCCCCGGCGCTTCGACCCGTTCGGCGACCTGCCGAGCGGGACGGTCGTGCTCGAGGCGAGCGCCGGCACGGGCAAGACCCACACGATCGCGACCCTCACGACGCGGTACGTCGCCGAGGGCGTGGCCGCCCTGCCGGAGATCATGCTCGTGACCTTCGGTCGCGCCGCGACGTCGGAGCTGCGCGACCGCGTCCGCGAGCGCCTCGTCGCGACCGAGCGGGCGCTGCGCGGGGCCGCCCCCGCCGACGACCCGGACCCCCTCGTCGCGTTCCTCGCCGCGGTCGACGACGACGAGCTCGACCGCCGCCGCGAGCGCCTGCGCGTCGCGCTGTCCCAGCTCGACGCGGCGACGATCACGACGACGCACGGCTTCTGCCAGCAGATGCTCACCGCGCTGGGGACGGCGGCCGACGTCGACCTCACGACGAGCTTCCTGCCCGACGTCGCGGACCTCGTCGAGGAGGTCACGGACGACCTGTACGTGCGACGGTTCGCCGACGAGCCCGAGCCGATCCTCTCGCCGCGCGACGTGCGCGACGTCGCCCGGGCGGCCGTGAGCGACCACGGGGCGGTGGTCGCGCCGTCGGACGCGGCCGAGGGGTCGGTGGCGGCGGCGCGGTACGAGGCCGCGGTCGCCGCGCGCCGCGAGGTCGAGGCGCGCAAGCGCGCGATGCACCTGCTCGACTACGACGACCTGCTCGTGCTGCTGCGCCGCGCGCTGACCGACCCCGAGCACGGCGCGACGGCGGCCCGGCGGGTCCGGTCGCGGTTCCGCGTCGTCATGGTGGACGAGTTCCAGGACACCGACCCCGAGCAGTGGGAGATCCTGCGGACGGCGTTCCACGGGCACCCCGAGGAGTGCCGCACGCTCGTGCTGATCGGCGATCCCAAGCAGGCGATCTACGCGTTCCGCGGCGCGGACGTCGTGACGTACCTGCGCGCGGTCGAGGACGCCGCGGACACGGCGACGCTCAGCACGAGCTGGCGCAGCGACGGTCCGCTCCTCGCGGGCCTGCACGCGCTGCTGGGCGAGACGGCGCTCGGCGACCCGCGCATCGTCGTGCGCCCGGTCGACGCAGCGCACCCCGAGCCGCGCTTCTCCGGCGGCGCGCCGGTGCGGCTGCGGCAGGTCACGCGGCGCGCCTACCGCCTCGGCGGGTCGTCGGCCCCGTCGGCACCGGACGCGCGCAGCCTGCTGGCCCGGGACGTCGCGGCGGACGTCGCGAGGCGCCTGGGGACCGCCGACGGCGGCGGCGACCGCGTGCGCGACGACGGGCTCGGCGCGGCGGGCGACGACGGCGTGAGCACCGGCGGCGCGGGACGGTGGCGGCCGCTGGAGCCGCGCGACGTCGCGGTGCTCACCCGGACGAACGCGCAGGCCGAGGCGGTGCGCTCCGCGCTCGTCGCGCTCGGTGTGCCCGCGGTCGTGTCGGGGCCGTCGAGCGTGTTCGGCTCGGCGGCTGCCCAGGACTGGCTCACCCTGCTCGCGGCGCTGGAGCAGCCCGGTCTGCACCGGCGCGCGACGGCGCTCGCCCTCACCCCCTTCGTCGGCTGGGACGCGCAACGGCTCGCGACCGCCGGCGACGCCGACCACGACGTGCTCGGTGACACCGTCCGGACCTGGGCACGTCTGCTCGCGGACCGCGGCGTGGCTGCGGTCGCGGAGGTCGCGGCCCGGGGAGGTGCGACCGCGCGGGTCATGGAGCGGGTCGACGGCGAGCGCTACCTCACCGACCTGCGCCACGTCACGCAGGCGCTCCACGAGGCCGCCGTCACCGACGGGCTCGGCACGGCCGCCCTCACGGCGTGGCTGCGCGCCCGGATCGCCGAGGTCGGCTCCGTCTTCACCGACGAGCGCACCCGGCGCCTCGAGACGGACGCCGCCGCCGTCCAGGTCGTCACCGTGCACGCGGCGAAGGGCCTGGAGTTCGGCGTCGTGTACGTCCCGTTCGGCTGGGAGCGGTTCGAGTCGGACGACCAGGAGCTGTTCGCGTTCCACGACGACCACGGGCAGCGCGTCCTGCACCTGGGCGGCGTCGGCTCCCCCGGCTTCGTGGACGCCAAGGCGCGCTGGCGCGACGAGGAGCTGGGCGAGGACCTGCGGCTGCTGTACGTCGCCCTCACGCGCGCCCGCCACCAGGTGGTCGTGCACTGGACGCCGACCAAGCGCAGCACCGGGTCCGGGCCGCTCACGCGGCTGCTCCTCGCGGACCGGATGCTCGGCGGCGAGCCCGGCCGCCACGCCCGGCCCGACGCGATGCGCGACGACGCCGTCCGGTCCGCGTTCGAGGCGCTCGCCGCGCGCTCGGGCGGGACGGTCGTCGTCGAGCAGGTCGACGCCCGGCCGAAGGGCGAGCGCTGGTCGCCCGGCGCGCGCGCCGGGTCCGACCTCGCCCTCGCCGCCGCGACGCACCTGCCCGACCGCGAGTGGCGGCGCGCGTCGTACTCGGCCCTCACCGCGGCCGCGCACCACGGTCCGGTCGGCGGGATCGAGAGCGAGCCGGAGGACCCGGGCGTCCAGGACGAGCCGGAGGAGACGCCGGACGACGACGGGACCGGCACCGCGCCCGCCGTCGTGCCGGCCACCCGTCCCGGCGCCGACGTCCCGTCGCCCTACGAGGGGCAGCCGGGAGGCACGGCGTTCGGCACGCTGGTGCACGAGATCCTCGAGTACGTCGACACCGCCGCGGACGACCTCGACGCCGAGGTCCGCGCCCGCTGCGCGCAGGCCGCGACGGTCCGCGTGCCCGGGGTGGAGCCCGTGTCGCTCGCCGCGGCGCTGGGCCTGTCGCTGCGCACCCCGCTCGGACCGATCGCGGGCGGGCTCACCCTCGCCGACGTCGACCCGCGCGACCGGCTGCCCGAGCTCGAGTTCGAGCTCCCGCTCGCGGGCGGGGACGAGACCGAGGGCGTCACGCCCGCGACGCTGCGCGACCTCGCCGACGTCCTGCGCGCCCACCTGGCCGCCGACGACGCGTTCGCCCGCTACCCCGACCTGCTCGCGGCGCTCGCCGACGAGGCGGGCGGCACCGGGGCGAGCACGGGGTCGGGCGCCGGTGCCGGCGCGGCCGGCGTCCCGCTGCGGGGATACCTCACGGGCTCGATCGACGCGGTGCTGCGGGTGCCCGCCACAGGGCCGGACGGTCGTCCCGACCCTGCGGGCCGCCGGCGGTACCTCGTCGTCGACTACAAGACGAACCGCGTCGGCCCGCCCGGCGTGCCGCTCGCCGTCGGCGACTACCACCCGGACGCGACGCGCGACGCGATGCTCGCCTCGCACTACCCCCTGCAGCTCGTGCTGTACCTCGTCGCGCTGCACCGGTACCTGCGCTGGCGCGTGCGCGGCTACGACCCCGACCGCGACCTCGCGGGCGGCGCGTACCTGTTCGTGCGCGGCATGGCCGGCCCCGACACCCCGACCGGTCCCGACGGCGCCCCGTACGGCGTCGTCGCCTGGACGCCCCCGCCGGGGCTCGTCGTCGCCCTGTCCGCCCTGCTCGACGGAGGTCGCGCATGACCACGACCCCTCCCGGCGCGACGGCCCCCGCCGCGCCGCCGGCCCCTCCGGTGGACGAGGGCGACCCGCGCCTCGCCGTCGGGGTGCCCGCGTGGCTCGCCACGTTCAACGCCGCGCGCGTGGTCTCCGCGGCCGACCTGCGCGTCGCGCTGCGGCTCGGGCGGCTCACGGGCGAGCACGACGACCAGGTGCTGCTCGCGGTCGCGCTCGCGGTGCGCGCGGTGCGCAGCGGGTCGGTGTGCGTGCGCCTCGACGACCTCGGGTCGCTCGAGCTGCCCGAGGACGAGGAGGCGGCGCGCACCGACGCCACGGACCTGCCCTGGCCGGACCGCACCACGTGGGCGGCCGCGGTCGCGCGCAGCCCGCTCGTCGCGGTGGGCGTCGACGGGCCGGCCGACCGCCCCGCGCGCTGGGTTGGCGGTGCCCTGTACCTCGACCGCTACTGGCGCGACGAGCTTTCGGTGCGCCACGACGTGGACGGCCGGCTCGCCGCGGACGACCTGCCCGTGGACCCCGACCGCCTCGACGCCGCCCTCGCCCGCCTCTTCCCCGCGGCGGACGACACCCGGCAGCGCCTCGCCGCCGCGCATGCCGCGACGCGCCGGCTCACCGTCCTCACGGGTGGTCCGGGCACGGGCAAGACGACGACCGTCGCGCGCCTGCTCGCCGTCCTGCACGACGCCGCGCTCCTGACCTCGTCGTCCACCGGCACGGCGATTGACGCGGTGTCCGGCGCGTCGCTGCGGGTGGCGCTCGCCGCGCCCACGGGCAAGGCCGCCGCGCGCCTCCAGGAGGCGGTGCGCGAGGTCGTCGCCGGGTTCGGCGACCCGGTCGACCGCGAGCGCGTCGGCTCCCCGGTCGCGACGACGCTGCACCGGCTGCTCGGCTACCGGCCCGGCAGCAGCACCCGGTTCCGGCACGACGCGCACCACCACCTGCCGCACGACGTGGTGGTCGTGGACGAGACCTCGATGGTCGCGCTGCCGCTGATGGCGCGGCTGCTCGAGGCGCTGCGGCCCGACGCACGGCTCGTGCTCGTCGGCGACCCCGACCAGCTCGCGTCCGTCGAGGCCGGGGCCGTGCTCGGAGACCTCGTGCACCGCGAACCGGTCGCCCCGCCCGCGACGGCGGCCGTCGTGGTCGCGACGGCCGACGTCGCGCTCGCCGACTCCGCGCCGCCCGCCGTCGGCGAGGTGGACGACCGCGCGGTCCTGGGCAACGGCGTCGTGCGGCTGCGCACCGTCCACCGCCAGGACCGCGACTCGGAGATCCTGCCGCTCGCGGCGGCGATCCGGGCGGGGGACGCGGAGGCGACGCTCGCGCTCCTGCGGGCCGGGCACGGGAGCGTCCAGTTCCTCGAGACCCCCGACGACACGCCCGACGACGCCGTGCTGGCCACCGTCCGCGCGGACGCCGTGGCCGCGGGCACGCTGCTGGTCGAGGCGGCCCGGGCGGGTGACGCGCCCGCCGCACTCGACGCCCTCGCCCGGCACCGCGTCATGGTCGCGCACCGGCGCGGCCCCGCCGGTCGGGGCAGGTGGGCGGCGCAGGTCGAGGCCTGGGTCGAGGAGGCCACGGGCCACCACGCGACCGACTCCCCGTGGGTCGCGGGCCGGCCGCTGCTCGTCACGACGAACGACGCCGAGGTGGGTCTCTACAACGGCGACACCGGCGTGCTCGTCGCCGAGCCCGGGGGCGCCGGCGTCGTCGCCGTGTTCGGCGACCCGCGTGCGCCGCTGCGCGTGCGCACCCACCGCCTCCCGCCGGTGGAGACCGTGCACGCCATGACGGTCCACCGCGCGCAGGGCAGCCAGTTCGACCGCGTGACGCTCGTCCTGCCGCCCGCGACGTCGCCGCTGCTCACGCGCGAGCTGCTCTACACGGCGGTGACGCGCGCGCAGTCGTTCGTGCGCGTCGTCGGCTCCGAGGCCGCGGTGCGTACCGCGGTCACGAGCCCGGTCCACCGGGCGAGCGGCCTGCGGACGCCGCTTCCGGGCGGTCAGTCCTCCGTGCGCCCCGCCTGATCGCGCCCCCGCAGCTCCTTCAGCCGGCCCCAGGGCACGAGCACGATCCAGGCGACGGACGCGATGGCGGCGCCCATGATCATTGAGGGGACGTCCATGGCGACCATCCTGGCAGGCGTGCCGCGGTCCTCGCGGGATTGCCTCGGGGGAATGAGGCCCGGGGGTCTCCGGTTGGCACCAGGGTGAGCACCCAGACCCCCCGCCTGTCCGTCCTCGACCTCGTGCCCGTCCGCTCGGGCCAGTCCAGCGCCCAGGCGGTGCGGGCGTCGCTCGACCTGGTCCGCCTCGCGGACCGGCTCGGGTGCGAGCGGTACTGGTTCGCCGAGCACCACAACATGCCCGCGGTCGCCGCGTCGACCCCGCCCGTGATGATCGCCGCGGCGGCGTCGGTCACCGAGCGCATCCGGGTCGGCTCGGGCGGGGTCATGCTCCCCAACCACGCGCCGCTCGTCGTCGCGGAGCAGTTCGCGGCGCTCGAGGCGATCGCCCCCGGCCGGGTCGACCTCGGCCTCGGCCGCGCGCCGGGCTCCGACCCCGTCGTCACGCAGCTCCTGCGCATCACGGGCCCGACCGCCGACGTCGACCGGTTCCCCCAGCACGTGACGGACATCCTCGCGCTCATGAGCCCCGAGGGCGCGACCCTGCGCCTCACGAGCGGCCAGGTGTACGACGTGCACGCGACCCCGGCCGCCGACGGCGCACCGACCGTCTGGCTGCTCGGGTCGAGCGACTACTCCGCGCGCCTCGCGGCCGAGCTCGGGCTCCCGTACGTGTTCGCGAACCACTTCTCCGGCCAGGGCGTCGACGAGATCCTCGCGCTGTACCGCGAGGGCTACCGTCCGAGCGAGGCGTTCCCCGAGCCCCGCACGTTCCTCACGCTCAACGCGGTCGTCGCCGAGACCGACGACGAGGCCCGGGCCCGCGCGCTCCCGCAGGCGCGGATGATGTCGCGGCTGCGCACCGGTCAGCCGCTCACCGCGCTGGAGACCGTGGAGGAGGCCCAGGCCGCGCCCCTCGACGGCGCGGCCGGGCAGATGGTCGAGGACAGCCTGCGCCGCTGGGCCGTCGGGACGCCCGACGACGCCGCGGCCGAGGTCCGTCGGCTCGCCGAGCGCCACGGGGTCGACGAGGTGATGATCGTGCCGGTCGCGGCGTCGCGCGCGGACGAGGCGCTGGACTCCACCCCGGGCCGCACCCGCACCCTCGAGCTCCTCGCGGCCGCCCTCGCTGCCTGATTCCCCGGCCCTCTTCCCCCCGCCGAGAACGACGTTGCTGTCGCGAGCGGCGTCTTTCCGACAGCAGGGTCGTTCTCGACGCGGAGCGAGGTCGTGGTCGGCGGGACGCGGTAGCGTCGCGCGCATGACGACGAAGCTCGACGACGCGTCCTGGCACTCCGAGGGCGAGGGCTATCCGCCCGAGGCCGGCCCCGCGGCGGGCGCGACGCACATCGGCATGTTCCTCGCGTGGGCGGTGCTCGGCGGGCACGTCTCCGAGGAGCTCGCCGAGCACGCCGCGGACGAGCTCGCCGCGCTGCACGACCGGACGACGACGCCCGGCGCGTTCGTGCTCGACGTGTGCGACGGCAGGCTCGTCGACGAGGACCTCGACGACGTCGCCGCGGCGTTCGCGAGCGCGTACTACACGGGCGACGAGGAGGACGAGGACGCGGCGGCCTCTACCTGGAGGACTACGTCGACGCGGTGAGCCCCGGCGACGGCGAACCCGAGGACGTGTACCGCGTGCCGGACACGTGGGAGACGTACGACCTCGTCGGCCCGCTGGTCGACGCCCGCTTCTCGCAGTGGGACGACGAGGGTCGCCCGACGGTCCTGCGCCACCGCGCCTGAGACGGCCCGAGATGACCGCGCCCACGCCCGTGACCCGGCTCGCCGCGGTGCTGCGCGCCGACAACCCGGGCCCGATGACGCTCGACGGCACGCGCTCGTACGTGCTCCGCGCGCCGGGGTCGGCGACGTGCGTCGTCGTGGACCCGGGGCCCGACGACGCCGCGCACCTCGACGCGCTCGCCGCGGCCGGGCCGGTCGAGCTCGTGCTCGTCACCCACCGCCACGCCGACCACACGGCCGGTGCCCCCGGGCTGCGCGAACGCACCGGGGCGCCGGTGCGCGCCGCCGACGCGGCACACTGCCACGGCGGCGAGCCGCTGCGCGACGGCGAGGTGATCGAGGCCGCCGGGCTGCGCGTCGTCGTCCTCGCCACCCCGGGTCACACCGCCGACTCGGTCTGCCTCGTCCTGCCCGACGACGGCCCGGTCGCCCCGGCCGGCGACCTCGCCGGGGACGGCGCACGCCCGGGCGGCGAGACCCCCGCCGACCAGTACCTCGGCGACGCGACCCTCGGCGACATGGCCGCCGGGGGCACCCGGTCGGGCGACGCCGCCGCGGGCGGCGCGGGATCGCCGTCGGGCACGACGGTCCTCACCGGGGACACGGTGCTCGGGACCGGCACGACGGTCATCGCGCAGCCCGACGGCTCGCTCGGCGCGTACCTCGCGAGCCTCGACTCGATCGAGACCGTCGCCTCCGCGGGGCCCGGGCGGGCGACAGGGCTCCCCGGCCACGGGCCGGTCGTCGACGACCTCGCGGAGCGCGTGCGCGCGTACCGCGAGCACCGGCTCGAGCGCCTCGCCCAGGTGCGGGTGGCGCTCGCCGCTCTCGGCCTGACCGCAGGTGCGGACGAGGCCGTGGAGCAGGTGGTCGCGCGCGTCTACGCCGACGTCGACCCGTCCGTCCTCGGTGCGGCGCGCCAGTCCGTCGCGGCGCAGCTCGCCTTCCTGGCGCGCGCCGACGAGGGCGCACGACGGTCCCCCCGAGGGTGGTCAGGCGCGCGCCGCCACGACGGCTGACTGTCGGTGGCGCCCGGCACGATGGCGGCATGACGACACCACGGCTCGGTATCGCGTTCGTCCCGACCCACGCACCGGAGAGCCTGCGGCGGCTCGCCACGACCGCCGAGGAGGCCGGCCTCGACGACCTCTGGGTATGGGAGGACTGCTTCAAGCAGTCGGGCCTCGCGTCGGCGGCCGCAGCGCTGGCCTGGACCGAGCGCGTGCGCGTCGGCATCGGGCTGATGCCCGCACCGCTGCGCAGCACGGCGGTCACCGCGATGGAGGTCGCGACGCTCGCCCGGGTGTTTCCCGGGCGGCTCGTCGCGGGCGTGGGGCACGGGGTCCAGGAGTGGATGGGGCAGGCAGGCGTCCGCGTCGAGTCGCCGCTGACGCTGCTGCGCGAGCACGCCACGGCGCTGCGGAGCCTCCTCGCGGGCGAGGAGGTCACGACGGCGGGGCGGTACGTCACGCTCGACGCGGTCCGGCTCGACTGGCCGCCCACGGAGCCCGTCCCGCTGTGGCTCGGTGGTGTGGGCCCCCGCTCGCTCGCGCTCGCCGGCGAGCTCGGCGACGGCCTGATCCTCGCGAACGCGCTCACCCCGGACGACGTGCGGGCGGCGGCCACGGCGGCACGCGCGGGCAGGACCAGGGCCAGGGGCGACCTCGATCTCCACGCGACGCTCATCGCCGCGACGGGACCGGGCGCGCAGGAGCGCGTGGACCGCGAGGTGCCGCTGTGGGGCAAAGAGGCCGGTCAGGGCATCGGCGCGGGCGGCGACGCCGCGACGATCGCCGCAGCCGTCCTGGCCCTGGCGGACGCGGGTGCGACGGCCGTCGCGGTCCAGCCGACCGCCGACGAGCCCGACGTCGAGGGGTTCGTCCGTTTCCTCGGGCGGGAGGTCGTGCCGCTGCTCAGCGCCCGGTGACCCGCGACGCGTCGGCGGACCCCTCGGCGCGCTGACGCTCGCGCAGCCCGTGCACCAGCGCGACGACCGCGCACACGAGCGCGACGGCCCCGACCGCGAGCGCCAGGCGCACGGGGAACCCGGCATAGAGGTCGCTCACGTCGCCGACGGGGATCCCCCACTCGACGGCGGTCTCGCGCAGCTCACCGGCGAGCAGTCCGACCCGGCCAGGCACGCGTGACGCGACGGCGGCGACCCAGCCGAGGAGCTCGATGACGACGGAGGCCACGGAGTAGGCACCGGTCGCGAGGGGGATCACGGGGACACCCTAGCGGGGCAGGACACCGCGGGCATATCCGGCACGGCCCTGAGAATCCCCGGGTGCGACCCTCAGACCAGCGGCTTCGCGAAGCAGAGCGCGACGTGGTTGTCCCCGACGTACGGCGGGAACGTGAGGACGGCGCGGTAGCCGAGCGAGCGGTAGAGCGCGATCGCGCCCGGTTGGCGGATGCCCGTCTCGAGCAGGAGCCGGGCCACCCCGCGCTCGCGCGCGACCGCCTCGAGCCCGTCGAGGAGCCTGCGGGCCGTCCCGGTCCTGCGTGCCCGTGCGCGCACGAAGACCTTCTTCACCTCGAGCGCGTCCGCGGGCGCCCCGGGCGCGGGGCGGCGCAGCGACGCGCACCCGACGGCCTCGCCGTCCCGGTACGCGACGAGGGTCGTCACGACGTCGTCGCCGAGGCGTGCGTCGACGGCGTCGAACCCGCCGGCGGCTTCGAACCCGGCGAACAGCTCGGGGTAGAGGACCGCGGACGACGTCTCGTGCATCTCCCGTCGCAGCGCGGCCGCGTCCGGGTCGTCCCACAGGACGGCACGGACCTCGACGGGCGGCACGGTCACGGGGGCGCTCGCGGTCGACGGTGGCGCGGCGGTCGCCGTCGTCCGAGCGCCAGGCGCCCCGAGCCGTTCACCCGTCGCCGACGTCTCCTCCGCGGCGTGTGGACCGACCCCCACGGCGTGTGCCGACGTCAGGTCGATGGCGAAGCAGCGCGAGAGCGGCTGCCCCGCGTAGTGGCCGTACGACTCGATCGGGACGTACCCGAGCGAGAGGTACAGGTCGATCGACTCGGGCTGCAGCGTCCCGGTCTCCAGGACGACGCGGTCGAGCCCGGCGTCGACCGCGTGCTGGTGGACGGCCCGCATCGCGGTGCGCGCGTGACCGTGGCCGCGATGGGCGGGCTCGACCCAGAGGCGCTTCACCTCCCCGGTCCGCGCGGGGTGCGTCCCGCCGCGGCCGTCGGGCGTGCCCGACACGTCGCGCAGCGCGACGAACGCGACGGGCTCACCGGCGGAGCGGACCACGACGTTCGCGAGCGACGCGTCGGGCACGAACGTGCCCGCGTCGGGCTCGCCGTAGCGCACGGCGAGCTCCGCCTGCTGACGGGCGCGCAGGAGCTCGGCCACGGCGTCGTCCCCGGGGACGGCCTCGACGGTGACGTGCGCGCCCGGGCGCCCGACGCCGTCGGGCAGGGCGCGGAGGGGCGAGCCCGTCACGCCGACCTCGTCATGCGTTGACGAGCGCGCCCAGGACCGACGTGAAGAAGCCGAGCCCGTCGGTCCCCGCGCGCGGGCCTGCCTCGTTCGCCGGGCCGAAGCCCGCCTCGACGGCGTGCTCGGGGTGCGGCATGAGGCCGACGACGTTGCCCGCCGCGTTCGTGATGCCCGCGATCCCGCGGCGCGACCCGTTCGGGTTCCAGCCGTCGTAGCGGAAGACGACGCGACCCTCGCCCTCGAGCTCGTCGAGCGTACGGTCGTCCGCGACGAACTGGCCGTCCTGGTTCTTCAGCGGGATCGTGATGCGCTGGCCGGCCGTGTAGTCGCGCGTCCAGGCCGTGTCCGCGTTCTCGACCACGAGGACCTGCTCACGGCAGATGAAGTGCAGGTGGTCGTTCTTGACCATCGAGCCGGGCAGCAGGTGGGCCTCGGTGAGGACCTGGAAGCCGTTGCAGATGCCCAGGACGGGCATGCCGCCCGCCGCCGCGTCGACGATCGACTCCATGACGGGCGCGAAGCGGCTGATCGCGCCCGCGCGCAGGTAGTCGCCGTAGGAGAAGCCACCGGGCAGGACGACCGCGTCGACGCCGTGCAGGTCGGCGTCCGCGTGCCACAGCGACACGGCCTCGCCGCCCGCGAGGCGCACCGCGCGCGCCGCGTCGCGGTCGTCCAGCGTGCCGGGGAACGTGACGACGCCGATCCGCGCCGTCGCGAGCGTCGCGCCGGACATCAGGCGAGCCCCTCGGACGTGATCGTCGCGGCCGCGTCCGCCTCGATGTCCGCGACGCGCACGACGTCCTCGATCACCGGGTTCGACAGCACCTTGACCGCGGCCTCCTCGGCGGCGGCGAGGATCTCCGGCGTGACCGGGCCGTCGACCTCGAGCTCGAACCGCTTGCCCTGGCGCACGGACGTGAACTGGGTGAAACCGAGGCGCGGCAGCGCCCCGACGACGGCCTTGCCCTGCGGGTCCAGGATCTCGGGCTTGGGCATGACCTCGACGACGACGCGTCCCACGGGGGCTCCTTGGCGAGAGAGTTCGGGAGAGCCGGGGCTCCGGGATCCCGCCCACGTCACGGCCGTCGAGGACGGTCGGTGGGACGGGACGAGCGGGAGCCGACGGCGGGATTCCGCGGCCAGTCTACCGGGCGCGCACGACGCCTCCGGCGGGCGTCCGCACCCTGGCACGACGGCGCGGCGCAGGCTCAGGCCCCGGCTGCCCGCGGCGGGTCTGCCGGGACGTTCACGGGGATGTTGCCGTCGAGCACGTGCTTGCGCCACGCTCGCTCGACGTTCGACCGGGAGAAGAGCGTGGCGGACCCGAGGGCGCACACGAGGACGAGTGGCCAGTACCACCAGGTGAACGGGAGGCGCCATGCGTTCTCCGGCCCCGTCGAGACGAGCCCGAGGAGCGCCATCACGGTGGGGACGATCATCTGGATACCCGTGACGAGCAGCGCGGCCGCCACGCCCCGGCGGCAGTGGTAGAGCGCACCGTGGATGTCGTCCGCGACCCACCACCAGTACGGCGCCGGCAGCCGGGCGTCGAACACCCGGTAGAGGAGCCAGCGGCCGAGCGGAGGGCGCTCGCGCCACCGCAGCCCACAGCCCGCGCGGACCAGGTCCCACGCCTCCCGGGCGCCGATCCCCCGGCTCCGGTGAGCGCCGTCGGGCACCGTGCTCGACGGCGCGAGGTCGAGCAGCACCGCGAGCGCCTCGTCGCCGTGCAGGCGACGCCAGCGCGGCGGGTAGGCGCGGAGCCAGAACCTCGCGGACCGCTCGTACCGGTCCGTCCCGACGGCGGTCATGCGCCGCTCCCGGCCAGGCCGTCGGTGGCGCCCGCGGGGCCGCGACTCTCCAGGGACCGCCGCGCGCGCTCGGCGAGCTCGGCGAGGCGGAGGGTCTCCGCCCGGGCCGCACGGCGCCCCTCGTCGGTGGCGCGGTAGTAGCGCCGCAGGCGGCCGTCGACGACCTCCTCGCCGGTCGGCTCGACGAGCCCGGCGGCGACGAGGCGGTCGAGATTGCCGTAGAGCGTGCCGGCCCCGAGCCGGGTACGGCCGTCCGAGAGCTCGCGGACGGCCTGGATCACCGCGTACCCGTGCCGCGGCTCCGCGCTGAGGGAGAGCAGCACGAGGTACGCCTGCTCGGTCATGCGGAACGCGGGAGGACTCGGTGCCATGCACGATATATATCGGACGACGACCTATCGCGCCAGCTCTCGACGCGTGTCAGAGGGTGCAGCTAGAGTCGAACACGTGTTCGAGACGCACGCTCGGGCACGGTGCGAGGGCGGGGTCCTGCCCCTTCCCCGCCCTCGCACGAACTGGTCCCACGACGCAGGGAGGTCCGCGTGGCAGCACCGCTCGCACCCGCTCCGACCGCCGAGCGCGCCAGGGCTCGACCGACGCCGCGGACCGTCGCGCGCGTCCTCGCGCGCGACGAGACCTGCGTGTTCCCCGGGTGCCGCGTCCCGGCGTTCCGCTGCGACCTCGACCACGTCGTGGCCCCGCGGCCGGGCGTGGACGACGACGCCGCAGCCTCCGCGCAGGAGGCCGACAACCTCGTCGCGCTCTGCCGGCACCACCGGGTCGTCCGCGCGCGCGACGGCTGGCGGCCCGCCCTCCTCGCCGACGGCTCGGTCCGGTGGACCGCGCCGAGCGGGCACACCTACGTGCGCCCGGGCACCGCCCGCACCGCCTGAGGGCCTGGACCGCCTGAGGGCTCAGCCGAGCGCGGAGCCCGTGAGCCTCTCGTACGCCTCGAGGTACCGGGCGCGGGTGCGCGTGACGACCTCGGCGGGGATCGACGGCGGCGGGGTGTCGGACGCGCGGTCCCAGCCCGACGCCGGCGACGCGAGCCAGTCGCGCAGCGGCTGCTTGTCGAAGCTCGGCTGCGCCCGGCCCGGCTCCCACTGGTCCGCGGGCCAGAACCGGGACGAGTCCGGGGTGAGCACCTCGTCGCCGAGCACGGTCGCGCCCGTGGTCGGGTCGACGCCGAACTCGAGCTTCGTGTCGGCGAGGATCACGCCGCGCTCGCGCGCGATCCCCTCGGCCCGGGCGTAGACGGCGAGCGTGAGGTCGCGCAGGCGGGTCGCGTCGTCGATCCCGACCTGCTCGGCGACGACGTCGAACGAGACGTTCTCGTCGTGCTCGCCCACGGCGGCCTTGGTCGCGGGCGTGAAGATCGGCGCGGGCAGGCGCGAGCCGTCGACGAGGCCGGCGGGCAGCGGCACGCCGCACACCTCGCCGCCGGCGCGGTACTCGACGAGCCCCGAGCCGGTGAGGTAGCCACGCGCCACGCACTCGACGGGGAACATGTCGAGGCGGCGGCAGATCATCGCGCGCCCGGCGACGACGTCGGGCACGAGTCCGTCGCCCGGCTCCGACGACACCTCGGTCGACACGACGTGGTTCGGCACGAGGTCGGCGAGCTGCTCGAACCACCACAGGCTGAGCTGCGTGAGCACGACGCCCTTGTCGGGGATCCCGGGCGACAGCACGTGGTCGTAGGCGCTGACCCGGTCGCTCGCGACGACGAGCACGACGTCGCCGAGCGGGTGCACGCCGCCGACGGCGGGCAGGTCGGGCGCGTAGAGGTCGCGCACCTTGCCGGAGTACACGTGCGTCCAGCCGGGCAGGTCGAGCGCCGCGGTGTCGAGCGCGTCCACCTCGCCGAGCGAGAGGGCCGAGGCAGGGTCCTGAGGGGTGTCGGTCACGGCCCCTAGTCTCGCACCGGCCGTCGCAGACGCGGCACCGTGTCCGACGACCGGTCGCCCTCCCGCCCGCCACCGAGAGGGCGGCCCGCCCGCCGTCCTGTCGGGCGCCGCGCCGACCGCACCCGACGGCACGGGACGACGACCGCCGTCGAGCCCGGCGCGACGAACGCGCCCGAAGCCGCTACTGTGCCGTCAGGACGGTCGTGGGAGCGCTCCCTCACCGTCGGGGGCCTGCATCGGAGCGACCCCCTCGGGGGCGCCTGCACCGCTGTCCCGGCCCGGCCGACGACGGCGGGGCCGACATCCGCACCGAGGAGGCAACGATGCACCACGGCACGATGCACCATCGCCTGACAGCGCTAGCAACCGGAGTCGGCGTGATCGCCGCGAGCGTCGGGCTCGCGACGGCCGCGAGCGCGAGCGCACCCGCAGCGAGCGCGCCCGCACCGGCGACCGTCGGGGCCGAGGCCCCAGCCCTGCTCGCCGGCCCGGTCCCCGGGCCCGACGACCTGTCCGACGGCCAGCTCCGCGCGCTCGAGCGCGACCTGGGCCTCGACGCGGCCGGCGTCGCCGACCGGCTCGCGCTCGACGCCGCGACCGCCGCCGTCGAGCAGGCGCTGGGCGGCGGCCTGGGCGCCACGTACGCCGGCACGTGGGTCGACGCCGACGCCGCGACGCCCGTCGTCGCCGTCACCGACCCGGCCGCGGTCCCCGAGGTCGAGGCCGCGGGTGCCGAGGCCGTCGTCGTCGAGCACGGCCTCGCCGAGCTGGACGCCGTCGCCACCGGGCTGGACAAGGTGTCGACGCCCGACGCCGTCCAGGCCTGGTACGTCGACGTGACGACGAACGAGGTCGTCGTCGAGTCCCTCGACCCCGCCGCGGCGGAGGCGTTCGTCGCGGCCTCGGGGGTCGACCCGGCCGCCGTCCGGACCGAGGTCGTCGACGCGCCCTACGAGCTCACGGCCGATGTGCGCGGCGGCGACCGGTACATCACCCGGGACCCGGGCGCGTCGTCGGGGTCGGCCTGCTCGATCGGCTTCGCCGTGCAGGGCGGCTTCGTCACGGCCGGGCACTGCGGCGCCGCGGGCAAGGAGGTCCTCACGGCGAGCTGGGCGCGCATGGGCACCGTCCAGGCGGCGTCGTTCCCCGGGCACGACTACGCCTGGGTGCGCGTCGACGCCGGGTTCTCCCCCGTCCCCCGGGTGAACAACTACGCGGGCGGCACGGTCGACGTCGCCGGGTCCGCCGAGGCGCCGGTGGGCGCGTCCGTCTGCCGGTCCGGCGCGACGACGGGCTGGCGCTGCGGCGTCATCGAGCAGAAGAACATCACCGTGAACTACGGCAACGGTGACATCCCCGGGCTCGTGCGCGGCTCGGCGTGCGCCGAGGGCGGCGACTCGGGCGGCTCCGTGATCTCGGGGAACCAGGCGCAGGGCGTGACCTCGGGCCGCATCAACGACTGCTCCAACGGCGGGAAGTTCATCTACCAGCCCGTCAACCCGATCCTGTCGGCGTACGGGCTGTCGCTCGTCACCACGGGCGGCGGGTCGGGCAGCGCGCTCGTCGGCCTCGCGGGCAAGTGCATCGACGTGCCGAGCTCGGACTTCAGCGACGGCAAGCGGCTGCAGCTCTGGACGTGCAACGGGACGAGCGCGCAGCGCTGGACGTTCGAGTCCGACGGCACGGTCCGCGCGGGCGGCAAGTGCATGGACGTGGCGTGGGCGAGCACCGCCGACGGCACGGCCGTGCAGCTCGCGAACTGCAGCGGCAACCCCGCCCAGCAGTTCGTCCTGAGCGGCGCGGGCGACCTCGTGTCCGTCCTCGCGAACAAGTGCGTCGACGTGCCGAGCAGCAACAGCAACGACGGCACGCAGCTCCAGATCTGGACGTGCAACGGCACCGCCGCCCAGAAGTGGCACAAGGCCTGACACCCTGACGCCGAGCACGACGTTGTTGTCGTCAAAGCCCCCAGAACGACAGCAACGTCGTGCTCGGCCGCGTGGAACCTCGTTCTCGGCGGCGCCAGCGCGGCGGGCCCGACGGCGGGGGTCAGCCCGCGAGGGTGACCTCGCCCGCGGCGGCCTTCGCCGCGATGTCCGTGCGGTGGTGCGAGCCCGGGAGCACGATGCGGTCGACCGCCGCGTACGCCCGACGGCGCGCCTCGGCCAGGTCGGCACCGCGCGCCACGACCGACAGGACACGACCGCCCGCGGCGACCAGGCCGCCGTCGTCCCCGCGCGACGTGCCCGCGTGCAGCACGTGCACGCCCTCGACGTCCTCCGCCGCGTCGAGGCCCGTGATCGGGTCGCCGCCGCGCACCGCGCCCGGGTAGCCGTGCGCCGCGACGACGACCGTGACCGACGCGTCGTCGTGCCAGCGCAGCGCACCGATCTCGGCCAGGCGGCCCTGCGCCGCCGCGAGCATCACGGCGGACAGCGGCGTCGCGAGGCGCGTGAGCACCGACTGCGTCTCCGGGTCGCCGAACCGCGCGTTGAACTCGACGACGCGCGTGCCGCGGCTCGTCAGCGCGAGGCCCACGTACAGGACGCCGACGAACGGGGTCCCGCGCCGCGCCATCTCGTCGATCGTCGGCTGCGCGACGCGCGTGACGACCTCGTCGACGAGGCCCTCGGGTGCCCACGGCAGCGGGCTGTAGGCGCCCATGCCGCCCGTGTTGGGGCCGGCGTCGGCGTCGAACGCGCGCTTGAAGTCCTGGGCGGGGGCCAGCGGGACGACGGTCGCGCCGTCGCTCACGCAGAAGAGGGAGACCTCCGGGCCGTCCAGGTACTCCTCGACGACGACGCGCGGGTCCTCGGGCGTGCCGTCCGCCGCGCGGCGCGGGGACGCGAAGCACGCGGCGGCGTGCTCGAGCGCGACCTGCCGGTCCTCGGTGACGACGACGCCCTTGCCCGCGGCGAGGCCGTCGTCCTTGATGACGTACGGGGCACCGAACGCGTCGACGGCGGCCGCGACCTGGTCGACGTCGGTGCACACGTGCGCGAGCGCCGTCGGGACGGAGGCCGCGGCCATGACGTCCTTGGCGAACGCCTTGGAGCCCTCGAGGCGCGCGGCCTCGGCGCTCGGGCCGAACACCGGGATCCCCGCCGCGCGCACCGCGTCGCCGACCCCCGCGACGAGCGGGGCCTCCGGGCCGACGACGACGAGGTCGACGCCCAGTCCGGTCGCGAGCGCGGCGACCGCGGCGCCGTCGTTCTGGTCGACCGCGTGCAGCGTCGCGAGGTTCCCGATGCCGGGGTTCCCGGGGGCGGCGTGCAGCTCGTGCGGCTCGGCGCCCGGGCGGTCGGCCTCGTGCGCGAGGGCGTGGACGATGGCGTGCTCGCGGGCACCGGTCCCGACGACGAGGATCTTCACGGGCGCCGAGTCTACCGAGGCCGCTCGCGCGACCTGTCAGCGTCTCACCGGCCTGGAGGCCCGCACACCGCTGACGGGCGACCGGCCCGAGACGTCGTCAGCACCCCACCGGTCCGGGGACCCGTGGGGCGCTGACAGGTTCGCCGGCTCGAGGGATCAGTGGATGAGGTCGTGGCGCGGGATGATCGCGTCGCGGCTGGGGCCGACGCCGATGGCCGAGATCCGCGTGCCCGACATCTCCTCGAGAGCGAGCACGTAGCGCTGCGCGTTCGTCGGCAGGTCCTCGAACGTGCGGGCGCCGGAGATGTCCTCCCACCAGCCGTCGAGCTCCTCGTAGATCGGCTTCGCGTGGTGGAACGCCGTCTGGTCGAGCGGCATCTCGTCGTAGCGGACGCCGTCGACGTCGTACGCGACGCACACCGGGACCTTCTCGAAGCCGGTGAGGATGTCGAGCTTGGTGAGCACCATGTCCGTGATGCCGTTGACGCGCGTCGCGTAGCGCGCGATGACCGAGTCGTACCAGCCGCAGCGGCGCGCGCGGCCCGTCGTGACGCCGAACTCGCCGCCCTGCTTGAGCAGGTACTCGCCGTTCGCGTCGAACAGCTCGGTCGGGAACGGGCCCTCGCCCACGCGCGTCGTGTACGCCTTGATGACGCCGATGACGGAGCTGATGCGCGTCGGCCCGACGCCCGAGCCGGTGAGTGCGCCGCCCGCCGTCGCGTTGGACGACGTGACGAACGGGTACGTGCCGTGGTCGACGTCGAGCATGGTCGCCTGGCCACCCTCGAAGAGGACGTTCTTGCCGGCGTCGAGGGCCTTGTTCAGCTCGAGCGCGGTGTCGGCCACCATCGGCTTGAGGCGCTCGGCGTACTGGAGCAGCTCGGCCACGGTCTCGTCGACCGTGATGGCGCGGCGGTTGTAGACCTTCACCAGCAGGTGGTTCTTCTGGTCGAGCGAGCCCTCGATCTTCTCCGCGAGGATCTTCTCGTCGAAGAGGTCCCAGATGCGGATGCCGACGCGGTTGATCTTGTCCGCGTAGGCCGGGCCGATCCCGCGGCCGGTCGTGCCGATGCGGCGCTTGCCGAGGAACCGCTCGCTCACCTTGTCGATCGTGCGGTGGTACCCCGCGATGACGTGCGCCGAGCCCGAGACCAGCAGACGGGAGACGTCCACGCCGCGCGAGATCAGGTCGTCGAGCTCCTGGAACAGCACCTCGATGTCCACGACGACGCCGTTCGCGATGACCGGCGTGACGCCCGGGGACAGGATGCCCGACGGCAGCAGGTGGAGCGCGTACTTCTCGTCCCCGATGACGACCGTGTGGCCGGCGTTGTTGCCGCCGTTGAACTTGACCACGTAGTCGACCCGGGAGCCGAGCAGGTCGGTCGCCTTGCCCTTGCCCTCATCGCCCCACTGGGCACCGACGAGCACCACGCCTGGCATGGAATCCCCACTTTCGCACTGCCTGTTCCTCGGGCCGGTCATGGTCGTGGGCGCACCGGCGTCCGGAGCGGAGCGGGCAGGTCGTGCCCGACGGCGCTGGGCCCGCGGGCCCGAGGCGTCACCCGGGCGGCAGTCACCCGGGGACCGGCGCCGAGTTTACCGGCCATTGACCTTTCGGGCGTCCGTCGTCCACGGCGCGTCCGCCGAGCCCGTGATCGCTCCTCATCGTGCGGCCGGCGTGGGGAGCTACCCCGGGTTCGGCACGTTCCGGTGCCGGGCGCATCCCGGGCGGGCAGAATGGCTCCATGAGCGACACGCACGCGAACCTCCTCGACGGCCCCGCGCCGGTCCGCCTCCCCGACGACTTCGCGCACGTCCGCGACGCCATCGCCGCCGACGGCGACCCGTACGAGATCGCGGCCCGCACCCCGGCCAGCTCGCTCGCCTGGGCGTACCTCGCGGAGGACTTCCTCCACGAGAACGGGTCCCGCGGTGCCGTCACGGCGTACGCGTTCGCGCGCACCGGGTACCACCGCGGCCTCGACTCGCTGCGTCGCGCGGGCTGGCGCGGGCAGGGCCCGATCCCCGCCGACCACGTCCCGAACCAGGGCTTCCTGCGCGCGCTGCTCGCGCTCGCGGAGTGCGCGGCGTACATCGGCGAGGTCGAGGAGGCGGAGCGCTGCGAGCAGTTCCTGCGCGACTCCGGGACGTCGGCCGACGAGGTCCGCGCCCTGCGCTGACGAGACCCGTCGCGCGCCCGTCCGGCAGGTCGGGTGGACGCGCGACGGACCCGGGCGGCGTCTAGAGTCGATGCCATGATCGAGATCGCCACGTCACCCGCGACGACGACCCTCGTCATCGCCGGGGACCTCGATCTCGCCGAGCGCGACCAGTTCCCGGAGATCGCGGCCCGCGTCGTCGGGCTGCGCCGTCAGCTCCTCGTGATCGACATGTGCCGTGTGACGTTCATGGACTCCACCGGCGCGGCGTTCCTCATCTCGCTCGCGGACTCGGGGCGCAAGCGTGGCGGCGCCACGGTGCTGCGCGGCTGCGACGACCGCGACCTGTTCGTGCTGGAGGTCTGCGGGGCGCTCGAGCTGTTCCGCATCGACGCCGACCACCGCTGCGAGCCCGCGACGCCGCCGTCCGGCTTCGCGAAGGTCGAGCCCCCGGCCTGACGGTCGGTCTCCTCGGCGACGACCGGCTACCGCCCGGAGGGCCGCAGCGTCGCCCAGACGAGCTTGCCGGACGCCGTCGGGCGCCAGCCCCAGTCCGCGAGCCGCTCGACGATCTGCATGCCGAAGCCGCCCATGCGGTTCGGGTGCCCGTCCGTGGGGACGGGCGGCGCCGGGTTGGAGTCCTCGACCTCGACGCGGATGCCGTCGCCCGTGTCGAAGAGGCGCAGCGCGAGGTGCCCCCACCCGTGCAGCACACCGTTCGCCACCAGCTCGGAGACGACGAGCTCCGCGTTCGCGCTGTCGCGCACGCCCCACGCCTGGCACGTGCGCACGACGGCGTGCCGCGCGCGCCCGATCGACGCGGGCTCGCTCGGCAGGAGCCACCGGCGGCTGCGCGGGCTGAGCACGACGGCCGACGCGTCGTGCACGGGGTCGGGGATGCGCACGACGACGAGCGCGACGTCGTCCTCGGGGGCGTCCGCGAGGCGGGACAGCAGCTCCTCGCCCACGCCCGCGGCGTCGACGGCCGTCACGGCCTCGGACGCCGCGACGAGCGCCTCGAGCCCCACCCGCAGCGCGCGGTCGCGGCGCTCGATGAGGCCGTCGGTGTAGAAGACGAGCGTGTCGCCCGGCGCGAGCGCTGCGACGCCCGTCGACCGGCTCCGGCCGCCGAACCCGACGAGCGCGCCCCCGGCGTCGTCGAGCTGGGTCACCGTGCCGTCGCGCAGCAGGAGCGGGGGCAGGTGCCCGGCACGCGAGTACTCGATGCGCCACGCGTCGTCGGGCTGCTCGGCGTCGGGCTGGGTGAGCGCCGCGTACACGAGGCTCGCGGAGCGCGGGATGCGCATGCCCTGGACGAGCTGGTCGACGCGCTCGAGCACCGGCCCGGGCGTCGTGAGCTCGTACGCGTACGACCGGACGACCGAGCGGAGCTGGCCCATCGCCGCGGCCGCCTCGACGTCGTGACCCACGACGTCGCCGATGACGAGCCCGACGACGTCCGGCGCGATCTGCAGGACGTCGTACCAGTCGCCGCCCACCTGGGCGTGCTCCGAGTTGGGCGCGTAGTAGGTCCAGACGTCGAGCCCGGTCACGTCGGCCTGCTCGGGCAGCATCGCGCGCTGCAGCGTCTCGGCGAGCCGGTGCTCGCGGGCGTAGAGCCGCACGTTGTCGATCGCGGTGCCGGCCCGGCGCGCGATGATCTGCAGGAGCGTGCGCACGCCCTCGCGCGCCTCCGCCTCGGTACCGAGCCCGTGGGGGCCCGCCTCGGAGGTGTCGCCCGTGACGAGCAGGCCGAGGATGCG
Organism: Cellulosimicrobium sp. SH8; assembly: GCF_025818875.1. NCBI lineage: Bacteria > Bacillati > Actinomycetota > Actinomycetes > Micrococcales > Promicromonosporaceae > Cellulosimicrobium > Cellulosimicrobium sp. SH8. The sequence goes on from NZ_JAMXMH010000002.1 coordinate 238,128, forward strand.
GCGTCGTCCCGGGACAGCCGTGACGGTGACGGTACCCGGCCGGTGCGGCAGGCCGGAGAGGCGGTGGTGCAGGTCGCGCTGGAGCCAGCCGGAGGCCGACCACTGCGGGTACGTGGCGGACAGGTCGAGGGTCACGGGGCCCTCGATGCGCCCGTCCAGGACGTCCTGGACGCGGTCGGGCACGTCGACGAGGCGCACGCGCGGCAGAGAGCCGGTGACGGCGGCGGAGTCACCGAGCGCGTCGGTCGTGTGCAGGCCGGGTGCGACGGGGTACGCCCCGGGCGTGTAGCGGCCGTGGCGTTGCCCGCGCCCGCTCGGGGGCGCGGCGGTGTCGACGCCCTCCGCGTACCGGAGCCCGTCGTCGTTGAGGTAGAAGCCGGCCCAGTCGACGACGTACCCGGCGAGGAGCTCGGTGATGTCGCGCAGCGCGTACGGCTGGTCGAGGTCGGCGAGGAGGTCCGAGCTGCGGGAGACGACGTCGAGCACCGCGCGCTCGCGCCGCTCCAGCGCGAGCGACGCGACCTGGGCCGCGTACCGCTCGAGGTGCTCGGAGACGTCGACCTGCACCCCGACCCAGTGGGTGACGGTGCCGTCCGGGCCGGCGAGCGGGGCGAGCGAGAGCTGGGTCCACACGGGGGAGCCGTCGCGGCGCAGGGCGCGGACGGTGTGCGTGATCTCGCGCTCCTCCGTGATGGCCGCGCGCAGCTCCTGCGCCTCCACCGGCTCCGAGAGGAGGGACTCGAGGACGTGCGGGCTGCGGCCCAGGACCTCGGCGGCGGCGAACCCGGTCTGGCGCTCGAACGCGGCGTTCACCCACACGATCGGCATCTCGTCCGAGCGCGGCCCGGTGACGAACATCGCGACGCCCGCGCCCTCCATCGCGCGCGTGCACAGCTCCTGGACGTGCGCGGGCAGGTCGGTGCCGAGCCCCGGCGAGCTGCCCATCGTCACCTCCGACGGTCCGTGCGTCGATCGTCTGGAAACCGACGCCACGGTCGCGTTACTGTCCCGACTGGACATTCAACCGTAGATTGGTGCTTCCCGAGACCGGAACGGGTCGGGACCACGCAGAGAGGAGCGCCGGTGCGCGAAGGTACACCCTCGGCCGCCGACCGTCCGGTCGGCGTCGCCGGCGACCCCGCCGGGGCGGGCGACCCGGCGAGCGTGCACGTCATCGTGGGGACGACGCGGGCACGCATCGTCCTCTCGGGCGAGATCGACGCCGACCTCGGCGCCGACCTCCAGGAGGCGACCGCCGCGGCGGAGGACTCCGGGCTCCCGGTCGAGATCGACGCGCACCACGTCACCTTCATGGACTCGTCCGGTGTGGCGTTCCTCGCACGCCTCGCGTCGCGCGGCCCGCACCGGGTCCGTGTCCTGCGCGCCCCGCCGACGGTCCGGTTCCTCCTCGAGGTGACCCGCATCGGCGAGCTGCTCGACATCGTCGACGTGGACCCCGGCTTCGACCTCGACGAGCCCGCGGGCACGGGCAACGGCTCCGACGCCACGGACTGACGTCGGCGCCGCCTGCCGCGCGGTCGCGACAGACGGTCACCGGCCACGCACCACCTGTGCGGCCCGCACCGGGCACGACGCACGACGACGAAGGCCCCCGGTCCGAACGGACCGGGGGCCTTCGCACGTCCGGAGCCGGCGCACGCCGGCTCTCGGGGTGTCAGCGGATCTTGTTGCCCGCCGAGCGCAGCTGCTGCGACGCCTCGATGATGCGGGCGGCCATGCCGGCCTCGGCCAGCTTGCCCCAGGCGCGCGGGTCGTAGGCCTTCTTGTTGCCGACCTCGCCGTCGACCTTCAGGACGCCGTCGTAGTTCGAGAACATGTGGCCGACGACCGGACGCGTGAACGCGTACTGCGTGTCCGTGTCGATGTTCATCTTGATGACGCCGTAGTCGACCGCGGCCGAGATCTCCTCGGCCGTGGAGCCGGAGCCGCCGTGGAAGACGAGGTCGAACGGGTTCGCCTTGCCGACCTTCGCGCCGACGGCCTCCTGGATCTCCTTGAGGATCTCCGGGCGGAGCTTGACCGCGCCCGGCTTGTACACGCCGTGCACGTTGCCGAACGTGAGGGCCGTCAGGTAGCGGCCCTTCTCGCCCGTGCCGAGGGCCGCGATCGTCGCGAGGCCGTCCTCGACCGTCGTGTAGAGCTTCTCGTTGATCTCGGCCTCGTGGCCGTCCTCCTCGCCCCCGACGACGCCGACCTCGATCTCGAGGATCGTGCGCGCCGCCTGCGAGAGCTCGAGGAGCTCCGCCGCGATGGTGAGGTTCTCGTCCAGCGGGACGTCCGAGCCGTCGTACATGTGCGACTGGAACGTCGGCAGGCCGCCGTTCTTCACCTGCTCGGCCTCGATGGCCAGGAGCGGGCGGACCCAGGAGTCGAGGTTCTTCTTGACGCAGTGGTCGGTGTGGATCGCGATCTGCACGGGGTAGCTGTTCGCGACCTCGCGCGCGTACGCCGCGAGCGCGAGCGAACCGGCGATGCGGTCCTTGACCGTCGAACCCGAGCCGTACTCGGCGCCGCCCACGGAGACCTGGATGATGCCGTCGGACTCGGCCTCGGCGAAGCCCTGGAGCGCGGCGGTGATGGTCTGCGACGAGGTGATGTTGACGGCCGGGTAGGCGAACGAGCCTGCCTTCGCCCGGTCGATCATCTCGGCGTAGACCTCGGGGGTAGCGATGGGCATGCGAAGCTCCTGTGGAGTCGTGCGGGGTGGACTGTCGGGTCAAAGTCTGGCATGGATGACAGCGCGAGCGTCAGGGCCGTTCGACCTGTGGTCGCCCGGTGACCACGCCTCTACCTCGCGCCGCCGCCCGGGGCGAGGTGCCGCGCGGCCCACGCGTGCAGGGCGATCGCGCCCGCCGCCCCGGCGTTGATCGAGCGGGTCGAGCCGTGCTGGGTGATGTGCAGGACGTCGCGGCACGCCGCGACCGCCTCGGGCGTGAGCCCGGTCGACTCCTGGCCGAGCAGCAGCACGCACGACGCGGGCAGCGCGTAGCCCTCGATCGGGACGGAGCCCGGGAGGTTGTCGACGCCCAGGAGTGGCAGCCCCTCCGCCGCGGCCCAGGCGGCGAGGCCGTCGACGGACGCGTGGTGGTGCACGTGGAGGTAGCGGTCGGTGACCATCGCGCCGCGGCGGTTCCACCGGCGCCGCCCGACGACGTGCACGCCCGCCGTGTTGAACGCGTTCGCCGTGCGCACCACGGACCCGATGTTGAGGTCGTGCGCCCAGTTCTCGATCGCGACGTGCAGGGAGCGCGCGGGGTCGCGCCGCGCGTCGAGGTCCGCCACGACGGCCTCGACGGTCCAGTAGCGGTAGGCGTCGACGACGTTGCGCCGGTCGCCGTGCGCGAGCAGCTCGGGGTCGTAGCGCGGGTCCACGCGGGTCGCCCCGGGCTGGCCCTCGGGGTCCGGGACGCGCGGCCACGCGTCCGGCCCACCGGGCCACGGCCCCACCCCCACCTCGCGCTCCTCGGCGTGCTCGTCGTCCCCGACGGCGGGTCGCGCCCCGGGCGGCTCCGCACGCACCCCGTCGGACGGCGTCATGCGCGCTCCCGCAGCCACTCGCGGTACGTGAGCGTCCCGTAGCGGTGGTCGGGCACGAGGTTGCGGCCCGCGCGGAAGAACTCTCCCAGGGGGCCGGGCAGCGGCACACCGACGACCGGCCGACGCGAGCCGTGCGCCGCGCGCCAGGCGCGCGCCATGTCGCGCGCGTCGAGGACCTCCGGGCCGCCGATCGTCACGGTCGTCGCGGCAGGGCCGGGTCCTGGCACGCCGCGCCCGGGCAGCGTCCCCTCGGCGGCGTCGACGAGCGCCCGCGCGACGTCGGCGAGCGCGATCGGCTGGAACCGCACCCCGCGCGGCACGGGCAGGAGTCCGAGGCGCGTCCATCGGCCGAGCCGTCCGTCGCGCCCGAGGAAGATCTCGAGGAACTCGTGGAACTGGGTCGCGCGCACGACCGTCGTCGGGACGCCGCCGGACGACAGGACCCGCTCCTGCTCGGCCTTCGCGCGGTAGTACCCGTAGTCCCCCTGGTCGACGTTCACGATGGAGAGCACGACGACGCGGCCCACCCCGGCGCGCCGTGCCGCCGCCGCGAGGCGGCCCGCCCCCACCGAGAAGACCTTCATCGCCCCCGGCGACATCCCGTTGCTCGCGTCGACCACCGCGTCGACGCCTGCGAACGCCGCGTCGAGCGCGGTCGCGACCGTGCCGTCGTCGGACCCGAGGAGATCGACGCGGTGGTGCGTCGTCCCGGGGACCCGCGCCCCGTCGTCGGGCACGTGCCGCGAGAGCACACGCACGTCATGGCCGCGCGCGACGGCCTCCCGCACGACGGCGCGACCTGCCGCGCCGGTCCCGCCCACCACCGCGATGCTCGCCATGACGGACATTCTGCCCGGTACGCACCCCGCCGCTCCGGCCGCGCGAGACCTTCACGGCCGGTGCACACCCGGCGTCGGGGACGAGCGCACCGCCCCCACTACGCTGGTGACCCGTGAACACCCTCGCCGAGCTCGTCTCCGCCCTGCCCGGGGCCGCGCACGCCGCGGGCCTCGGCGCCGCCGGACCCGTCGCCGCCCTGGGCCCGGACTGGATGGACCCGATGTCGCTCATCGAGCGCTTCGGCGACGCCGCGCTCGTCGGCATCGTGGTCGTCATCTTCATCGAGACGGGCCTGCTGTTCCCGATCCTGCCGGGCGACTCGCTGCTGTTCACCGCGGGCGCGCTCGTCGCGCAGGACTCGCTGCAGATCAGCCTGCCCGTGCTGCTCCTCCTGCTCTTCGCGGCGGCGTTCCTCGGTGACCAGACGGCGTACCTCATCGGGCGCACCGTCGGGCCCAAGGTGTTCGACCGGCCGGACTCGCGGTTCTTCAAGCGCAAGTACATCGACCAGACCAACGCCTACTTCGAGAAGTACGGCGGCCGGACGATCGTCATCGCGCGCTTCGTGCCCATCGTGCGCACGTACGCGCCCGTCGCCGCGGGCGTCGGCAAGATGCACTACCGGCACTTCGTGGGGTTCAACGCGCTCGGCGCGCTGCTGTGGGCCGTGGGCCTCACGTGGCTCGGCTACCTGCTCGGCAACATCACGTTCGTCAAGGACAACATCGAGGCGCTCGTCCTGCTCATCGTGTTCCTCTCGGTGATCCCGATGATCGTGGAGGTCTGGCGCGGGCGCCGCGCCGAGAAGCGGGCCGCGGCGCTCGAGGCGCAGATCGCGGCCGACGCGGCGGGGACCGACGGCGAGCCGGCCGTCACCGAGGGCACGACCGCCGTCGGGCACGGCGAGACGGACGGGAAGGACGCCTGAGATGACACGAGAGATCACGAGCTGGCTGACGGACATGGACGGCGTGCTCGTCCACGAGGGGCACGCGATCCCCGGCGCCCCGGAGTTCGTGCGGGCGCTGCGCGACAAGGGCCGCCCGTTCCTCATCCTCACGAACAACTCGATCTTCACGGCGCGCGACCTGCGCGCGCGCCTCGCGACGTCGGGGATCGACGTCCCCGAGGAGTCGATCTGGACGTCGGCGCTCGCCACCGCCCAGTTCCTCAGCGACCAGATCCCGAACGGCAGCGCGTACGCGGTCGGAGAGGCGGGGCTGACGACGGCGCTCTACGAGGCGGGCTACACGCTCACCGAGTCCGACCCGGACTACGTGGTGCTGGGCGAGACGCGCACGTACTCGTTCGAGGCGATCACCAAGGCGATCCGCCTCATCCTCGGCGGCTCGCGGTTCATCTGCACCAACCCCGACACGACCGGCCCGTCCCAGGAGGGCCCGCTGCCCGCGACGGGCGCGGTGGCGGCGATGATCACGGCGGCGACGGGCCGCAAGCCGTACTTCGTCGGCAAGCCGAACCCCATGATGTTCCGTTCCGCGCTCAACCGGATCGACGCGCACTCGGAGAAGACGGCGATGATCGGCGACCGCATGGACACCGACGTCGTCGCGGGCATCGAGGCCGGGCTGTACACGTACCTCGTCATGACGGGGTCCACGAAGATGTCCGACGTCGACCGGTTCCCGTTCCGGCCGAGCAAGGTCGTCGACTCCGTCGCGGACCTCGTCGACCTGGTCTGAGGCCCACCGCTCTCCCGCACGCACGACGGCGCCCGGTCACCTCGCGAGGTGACCGGGCGCCGTCGTGCGGGGCCGGTGGCTCAGGCGGTCGCGACCGCCTGCACACGACCCGCGCGACGGCGCCGCACGGCGAGGATCGCCCCGCCCGTGAGGAGCAGGGTCCCGGCGAGGAGCGCGAGGCTGCCCGCGTCCGTGCCGGTCGAGGCGAGCGCACCGGAGTACGCGTCGCACTCGACGTCGCCGCCGACCGGGAAGGCGAACGTCACGGGCGAGAGCGCGGTGCCGGCCTCGTAGAACCCGGCGAAGGCCTTCGCCCCGGCGGCCGTGAGGGTCGCGGGAGCCCCGCTCCACGTGATCGTGGAACCCGACGTCGACTTCTTGCCCGACAGGTCCAGGCTCGCGAACGCGACGCCGCTCGACGAGGACGTGTTGCCCTCCATGTCGCTGCTCCGGACGTCGACCACGAGCGTGCCCGACGAGCCGTTCACGACGACACGCGGGTTGCTGATCCGCAGGTCGAGGATGCCCTCGTGGCCGGAGAACGACACCGAGCCGCCGAAGCTCGCGCGGCCCTTGCCGAGGTCCGTGTTGAACGAGCCCTTGCCGCCGCTCCACGTGAACGCCGAGCCGGTGTCGCCGACGCCGCTCGTCGAGACGGAGCCCTTCGCGATCGGTCCGGTGACGTACGCGCGGAACCGGTCGCTCACGCCCCACGAGAGGGTCGCGCCGTTGACGCCCTGGGCGAAGCACTGCTCCGCCGCGCTGCCCGTGCCGGTTCCGGCGGTCCCGGTGCCGACGATCGTGATGGGGGCGGACGCCGTGTGGTTCGCGCCGATCAGCAGCAGCATGTGCTCGCCCGGGGCGACGTCCGTCGGGATCGTCACCGTGGAGGTCGCGGCCCCGCCGGCGTTCGCCGTGACGCCCGTCGCGAGCGTGCGCGGGGTCGAGCGGATCTCCGTGCGGATCCCCGCCTCGTGCGCGCCGAACCCGACGCCGCTGATCGTGACCTCGTCACCCGGGCGGGCCTGCGCCACCGAGAGCGTCGCCGTCGCCGGGTCGGTCGGCGCCCCCGGCGTCCCGGTGCCCGGGGTGCCGATGGTGCCGCCGTCACCGGGGCCGGTCGACGCCGCGCCGACGGTGAACGTCACCAGGTCGAGCGCGGTGCCCGCCGGGTAGAAGCCGGAGAACGCGAGCGAGCCGTCGGCCGTGAGCGTCGCCGCGGCCTTCGTGTAGGTCACGGCCCCGTCCGCGCTCGTCGTCGGCGCACCGAGCGCGAGCGTCGCGAAGACGACGCCCTGGCGGTCGAACGTCGAGCCGTCGAGCCCCGTCGAGCGCGCGTCCACGAGCAGGCGGCCAGCGCCCGGTCCGGTGACGTCGACGACCGGGTTCGTCAGCGCGAGGTCCAGCGCGCCCGAGTGGCCCGTGAAGCGGACCGTCCCGCTGTACTTCGCCGTGCCACGGCCCGACGCCGAGGTCCACGTGCCGCCGTCGGCCTGGCCGAAGCGGAAGAGACCGTCGACGACGCTCGCACCGCTCGTCGCCGTCGCGCCGCCGCCCGCGACCGGTCCGACGATGTAGCTGCGGAACGACTCCTTGACGCCCCAGGTCAGGGCGCCCGCCGTCGTCGGAGCGGTCGGCTTCGCCGTGACGGTGACCGTGACCGGAGCCGAGACCGAGCCGACGAACGCGGCGGGGTCCGCCGGCACGAACGTCGCCGTGACGACGTGCTTCCCCACGGCGAGGCCGGTCGCCCGGTGCGTCGCGGCGCCGTCGGTGACGACCGCCGTGCCGAGGGTCGTGTCGCCGTCGGTGAAGCGGACCGTGCCGGCCGCCTGCGGGGTGACCGTCGCCGTCAGCGTCACCGCCGTGCCCTCGACGGCCGAGGTCGCCGAGGAGGCGAGGGTCGTCGTGGTCGGTCGAGCCCCCGGAGCCGGGGCCGTGACGGTGAGCGTCGTGCTGCCCGTCACGCCGAGCTCGGACGTCACGACGACGGGGACGGGCCCCGCGGCGGCGTCGGCCGGAACCGTGAGCAGGATCGTGGTGCCGTCGCGCGAGTAGGTCGCGGCCTTGCCGCCGAACGTCACGCCCTTGACGGCGTCGCCCTCGACGAGGCCCCCCACGGTGAGCCGGACGGTGCCGCCGGCCTCGACCGTCGTCGCTGCGGGCGTCACCGTGAGCGACGCGGGGGCGTCGAACGCGACGGGAGCGAAGAGCTCCTGGTCCGCGTTGCTCACGCCGCCCGCGCCGTACGTGTAGACGCCGTACCGGCCGCCGTCGAGCAGCCCCGGGCTCTTCACCACGAGCCGCGCCTCGAACGTGCCGTCCGCGGCGATGTCCGTCCACTGTGCGCGGACCACCGACTGGTACTGGGCGGGGACCTGGTCGAGCACCGGCTCGGCGAGGGCCCACACCTGGGAACCGACCTTGCGCGACGACGACGCGGCCCCCTCGGACGGCCGCCACTGCTCGGCGAAGCTGCCGAACACGACGTACGTGCCCTGCGGCAGCGTCGCCGGGATCGGGACGCCGCGGCCACCCACGTTCGCCGCGGGGTCGAAGCCCGAGCCGCGGACGACGATCGTGTCGCCCACCGAGACCTCGGCGTCGCCGAGCGGCGTCACGCCGTCCTCGGCGAAGACCGCGATCTCGGGCTCCCAGACGGGAGCCGCGGGCTCGGTCGTGAAGGCGACGGGCGCGTAGAGCTCCTGGGCGGCGTTCACCGTGCCGCCCGCGGCGTAGGTGTAGACGCCGTAGCGGCCGCCGTCGAGCTCGAGCTCGCTCGCAACGAGCTCGGCCGTGAACGTGCCGTCCTCGGAGAGCTCGGCCCACTGGCCGCGGATCGCGCCCTGGTAGCGCGGGTCGACCTGGTCGAGCGCCGCGGACGCGAGCGCCCACTGCTGCGACCCGGCCTTGCGCGCGGACGATGCCACGCCCTGGGACGGCCGCCACTGAGGCGCGAACTTGCCGAACACCACGTAGGTGCCGGCGGGGATGCCGCCGGAGATCGGCGGGCGGTTGCCCGCGGGCGCGACGTTCGCCTCCGGGTCGAAGCCCGAGCCCTTGACGACGATCTTGTCGTCCGGGCGCACGGGGGCGTCGCCGAGCGGGGTGGTGCCGTCGGCGGCGAACAGCTCGATCGACGGCTCCCAGCCAGGCTCGGGGGTCGTGGCGCCCTGCACCGCGACGGGCGTGAACGTGTCGAGGCTGCGGTCGGTCACGGAGAGCCCGTGGGCGGCGGACGTCGCGACCACGTACTCCTTCGCCGGGTCGAGCGTGCCCGCCGGGACGGTGAGGGTCGTGGTGAACGCGCCCGCGCGCACCTGCTGCGGCATCACCCAGCCCTGGGCGAGCCAGCCGCTCGCGACGAGCGGGCCGCTGCCGTCCCAGATCGCCGCGTCTCCGAGGAGCACGTACGCACCGTTCGCGGCGCCCGCGCCGACGAAGCCGGTGCCGGAGATCGTGAAGGTGGTCTCCACCGCCGGGTCCACCGGGGTCGACGGCGAGACGGTCACCACGGGGTCGGCGACCGGCTCGGGCTCGGTCGCGGGCGCCGTCACCGCGTGCGCGACGCCACCGGAGGCGGACGCCACGAACGCCGCCGGGTCGGCGGGCGTGAACGCCGCGCTCAGCTCGTGCCCGCCCGCAGCGAGGGCAGACGTCTCCAGGCGCGCGACGCCGTCGGTCACGGGCGCGGTGCCGAGCGCGGAACCGCCGTCGCGGAACTCGACCGTGCCTGCGGCGGCGGGCGCGACGGTCGCGGCGAGAGTCACGGTCTCGCCCGCGACCGACGTGCCCGCGGGCGTCACTGCGAGAGTCGTCGTGGTCGCCTCGGCCGGCGCGACCGACTCGGGGGACTCGACGCGTGCGGTCAGCGTCGCGATCGGCTTGCCCGCGTACGACGAGAAGTAGGAGGAGACGTCGCCGAGCGACGCGGCCACGGTCCCGTTCGCCACGAACGTCACCTGGTCGCCGTCGCGCGTCGCCGACACGGCGACGTCTGCGACCTTGGCATCGTCGCCCGCGCCGGCGGTCACCGTGCCCGCGAAGTCGGCGTAGAGGACGCCGGTCGCGGGCCCGGTGAGGTCGAGGCGCAGGTCGGAGACGGTCACGTCGAGCGCGCCGTGGTGGCCCTGGTAGCGGGTCGATCCGCCGAGCCGCACCGAGCCCGCGCCGGACGCGTCGTCGTACGTGCCGGACGCGGGACCGTAGGAGGACTGCCCGCCCTGGAGGGCCGGCGTGACCGTGCCCTGCGCGATCGGGCCGGTGACGTACGACGTCCACGAGTCGACGAAGTTCCAGGTGGCCGAGCCGCCCGTCACGTCGGTCGGGGCCGCCTGCGCGGGGGCCCCCGCGCCCGCGACGGTCAGGCCGGCGGCGAGCGCCGCGGCGAGGAAGGAGGCGAGGCCGCGACGGACGCGTCTCGACGGTGAAGTGGGCACAAGGTCTCCCGTGCTGGTCCGGGGCGAGGTCCCGGCGGGAGCGGGACCGACGATTCCGGGGCGCGCTGCGGCGCCCCGTCGTGACGGACCATATAAGGCTCGCCTCACCAAAGCAAGGTAAGCCTGACCTACCCAGGTGTGACACACGACTCGTCACACCCGGGCAGGCCGGGACGGCTCAGGCGAGGCCGAGGTCCTCCAGGCTGAACAGGAAGTGGTACGGCACGCCGAGCGCCTCGATCTTCTCGCCCGCGCCCGTCGCGCGGTCGACGATCGTCGCCACCCCGACGACCTCGCCCCCGGCGGCGCGCACGGCCTCGATCGCCGTGATCGGCGACCCGCCCGTCGTCGTCGTGTCCTCGACGACGACGACCTTGCGGCCCGCGACGTCCGGGCCCTCGATCTGCCGCTGCATGCCGTGCGCCTTGGCCGCCTTGCGCACGACGAACGCGTCGAGGTCCTGCCCGCGCGAGGCCGCGGCGTGCAGGAGCGCGGTCGCGATGGGGTCGGCACCGAGCGTCAGCCCGCCGACGGCGTCGACCTCCGCCGTCCCGAGACCCTGCTCCTCGAGGAGGTCCAGGAGCTGGTGCCCGATGAGGGGCGCCGCGCGGTGGTGCAGCGTCACGCGCCGCAGGTCGACGTAGTAGTCCGCCTCCTTGCCGGAGGAGAGCGTCACCCGGCCGTGCACGACGGCGAGCTCACGGATCAGGGCGAGCAGCTGCTCGCGGGGCGTCGAGGCGAGCGTCGAGGCGGAGTCAGTAGTCACGGTCGCCAGGGTAGTCGGCGGGGCGCCGACCGTCAGGACTGCCCGGGCACGCCCGGCTCCTCACGCGTGGGCCGGCTCCGCAGGGATCGCGCCGAAGGGCCCGTACGTCGTGGCTCCCACCCGCTCGGCGTCGTCGATGTAGCGGACCAGGGCCTCGCGGGATCGGGTCAGCGTGTCGATCTGGTCGTCCACGCGACGCAGCCGCGCCCTCAGTGCGGTCAGCAGCTCGGGGCAGCCCACGAGCTCCGGGGCCTCTCCGGTCGCGCACGGCAGCAGGTAGGCGATGTCCTCGGTGGACAGCCCGGCGTCGAGCAGGTGCCGGATCTGCGTCACCTTGACGAGGTCTGCCTGGTCGTACCGGCGGTACCCGGCCGCGGTGCGACCCGGTGCCAGCAGCCCCTGCGCCTCGTAGTACCGCAGCTGGTGGGCCTTGACCCCGCTCCGACGGCTCAGCTCTCCGATGTGCACGACGCCCCCTTGACCTTCATACCGGTCTGAACGTTCACCATGCTGCCATGGCACACCACGCGAGCACCCGGACGAGCACCGAGACGAGCACCGAGACCAGCACCGAGACCAGTACCGAGACGAGCACCGACGTCACGATCATCGGCCTGGGACTGATGGGCAGGGCACTGGCAGACGCCGTCCTGGCGGCGGGGCACCGGGTGACGGTCTGGAACCGCACGGCCGCGAAGGCCGAGGGGCTCGTCTCCCGAGGCGCGCGGCTCGCCGAATCGGTCGAGAGCGCGGTCCTCGCGAGCCCCGTGAGCATCGTCTGCGTCGCGGACTACGAGTCGCTCCAGCAAGCGTTCGCGTCGGTCTCCGGGGAGCTCGACGGCCGCGTCCTGGTCAACCTGACCTCGGGCGACCCGGAGCAGGCCCGCGAGCTGGCCCGGTGGGCGGACCAGGGAAGCGCCCGCTCCCTCGACGGCGCGATCATGGCGGTCCCCTCGACCATCGGCACCGCTGACGCGATCATCCTGCTGAGCGGTTCGAGGGCGGCCTTCGAGACCCACCAGCCCCTGCTCGCCGCACTCGGAGACGCGACCTTCCTCGGCGACGACCACGGCCTGTCGGCGCTGTACGACGTCGCCGGCCTCAGCGTGATGTGGGGCGTCCTGAACGCGTGGCTCCAGGGGGTGGCCCTGCTCGGGACCGCCGATGTCGACGCATCCACCTTCACGCCCTTCGCGACACAGGTCGCGCAGGAGACGGTCGGATGGCTGTCCGGCTATGCCGACCAGGTCGACCGCGGCTCCTACCCGCCCGACGACGCGACGCTCGCCACCCACGCGGGCGGGATCGCCCACCTCGTCCGGGTGAGCGAGCGGCTGGGCGTCGACGCGGAGCTCCCGCGGCTGTTCCAGTCGCTGGTGGCCCGGGCGCTCGCCGCGGGCCAGGGGGACCAGAGCTACGCCGCGCTGATCGAGCAGCTCACCCCGGGTGCGAGGACCTCCTGAGGGACGCGAGCGAGGGAGCGGACGTCCGAGGGCACCGGCGTCGCCGACGCCTGGCCGGGGACCTCAGCGGTACTTGCCGATCGCGCGGACGGCCGAGCGCGGCATCGCGCGCAGGGCGGCCGACGCGACGCGGTAGCGCACCGACGGGGTCGAGATGACGACCCCGCGCCGCACGTCCGCGAGCGCCGCGGCGACCACCCGGTCGGCGTCGAGCCACGCGAGGTCCGGCAGGACGGACTTGTCGATGCCGGCGCGGTCGTGGAACTCCGTGTGCGTGAAGCCCGGGCAGAGCACGGTCGCGGTGACGCCGGTGCCGTGCAGCTCGACGGCGAGACCCTCCGTGAACGAGCGCACCCACGCCTTCGCGGCCGCGTAGGTGCCGCCCGCGGTGAGGGCCGCGACGGACGCGACGTTGAGGATCGCGCCCCGCCCCCGCGCGGTCATCTGACCGGCGGCGGCGTGGGACAGGACCAGGACGGCGCGCACCATGACGTCGAGCGCACGGAGCTCGACGTCGAGGTCGCCGTCCACGAAGTGCTGCTGGGTCGCGAAGCCCGCGTTGTTCACGAGCAGCCCGACCGGGCGCTCGTCCGGGCCGCCGGGAGAGGCGAGCCGCTCGGCCACGCGCGCGACGTCGTCGGGCACGGAGAGGTCCGCCGGCAGGACCTGGACGCGCACGCCCGCGGCGGCCCGGATCTGGCCCGCGACCTCCTCGAGGCGCGCCTCGTCGCGCGCGACGAGCACGAGGTCGTGCCGCGCCGTGGCGAGCTGCCACGCGAACTCCAGGCCCAGGCCGGCGCTCGCGCCGGTGATGAGTGCTGTCGCCATGGCCACAGCCTACGGGCGGCGGCGCCCGGACCCGGCCGCCACACGGCCGCCGACGTCGGTACGGTGGGGCCCGTGCGCCTCGCGACCTGGAACATCAACTCCGTCCGCGCCCGGGTCGACCGGGCGATCGCGTTCCTCGAGCGGACCGGGACCGACGTCCTCGCGCTCCAGGAGACCAAGTGCGCCGACGCGCAGTTCCCCGTCGCGCCGTTCGAGGCGGCGGGGTACGAGGTCGCGCACGTGGGCGTGAACCAGTGGAACGGCGTCGCGGTCGTCTCGCGCGTCGGCCTGGACGACGTCGAGACCTCCTTCCCGGGCCAGCCCGCCTTCGGCGAGAAGGTCGAGGCGCGCGCGCTCGGCGCGACGTGCGGGGGCGTGCGCGTGTGGAGCCTCTACGTCCCCCACGGCCGCGAGATCGGGGACCCGCACTACGCGTACAAGCTGGCGTGGCTCGACGAGCTCCGCGCACGGGCGGCGGGCTGGCTCGCGGACGACCCGGCGGCGCAGGTCGCCCTGGTCGGCGACTGGAACGTGGCCCCGCTGGACACCGACGTGTGGGACGTCGCGTACTTCGCGGGCAAGACGCACGTGACGCCGGCCGAGCGCGACGCGTTCGCGGCGTTCGGCGCCGCGGGGTACACCGAGGTCACGCGCGAGGCGCTCCCTGCCGAGCACACGTACACGTACTGGGACTACCAACGGCTGCGGTTCCCGCGGAACGAGGGCATGCGGATCGACTTCGCCTACCTCTCCCCCGCCGCTCGCGCCCGGGTGACCGGCGTGGCGATCGACCGCGACGAGCGCAAGGGCAAGGGCGCCTCGGACCACGTGCCGGTGGTCGTCGACCTCGCCGACTGACACCTTCGCGCGGGCTCAGGCACGAGCACCCACGTGGAGCGCGACGGCGCGGACGGCCCCGATCTCGACCCTCGCCGTGCCGTCACGCCTGACCTTCACGACGTCGCCCGTGCACGAGCCGCCCACGAGGCCCGGCGCGCCCGTGCCCACGTCGCAGTAGCGCCCCGCGGGCAGGCCCGTGCGCAGCTCGACGGTCACGGGCTCCGCCGCCCGGTTCACGGCCACGAACGCGCGGTCGCCGCGCGAGAAGGCGAGGACGTCGTCACCCGGCACCTGCACGTCGACGAGCGGGGCGTCGCCTGCGACCGCGCGCCAGTCGACGAGGCCCTCGACCGCGGGCCAGCGGTGCTGGCAGACCCACTCGCCGTCCTCCCACGACCGCTCCGGCCCCTCGTCGCCCACGCACGCGGCGTCGAGCACCGCGCCCTCGGCGTCCTGCACAGGGCCTGCGTCGCGGTCCGTGAACGCGTACCCGGAGTACACGACGGGCGTGCCGTAGTCCGTCGCGAGCATGAGCACGCTCGCGAGCTGGTCGCGCGCGCCGTCGCGGTAGGTGAGCGTCGACCCGTTGCGCTCCGTGTCGTGGTTCTCGACGAACACGACCGCGTCGTCGTCGGGGAGGCGTCCCTCGCCGAGGGACGTCGCGAACTCGAACGTCCCTCCGTCGAGGATCCCGACGAGGTCCTTGCCGTAGGCGAACTCGTACACCTGCCCGGCCGCGGTGTACTGCTCGGGCTTCACCGGCTGGTCGCCGTCGCGGATGACCTCTTGGAGCACGCGCGTGCCCTCGGGCAGACCCGCGACGATCGCGGCCACGTCCTCGGGCGGCACGTGCTTGGCGGCGTCGATGCGGAACCCGTCGACGCCCAGCGAGAGCAGGTCGTCGAGGTAGGCCCGCTGCGCCTCACGGACGCGCTCGCTCCCCGTGGCGAGGTCCGCGAGGTTGACGAGCTCACAACCCTGGACCTGCTCGGCGAGGAGGTACGTCGAGATGTCGCCGCCCGGGGTGTCGCAGTGGTGGAAGTCGCCGTCCGCGTCGGAGAACAGGCCCGGATACTCGTAGTGCTCGTACGGGCTGCCGGCCCAGCCCGTGCCCGGCTCGTCCTGCCCGGACATGTGGTTGAGCACCGCGTCCGCGACGACCTCCACTCCGGCGGCGTGGCACGCGTCCACCATCGCCGCGAACTCGTCACGCGTCCCCAGGCGCGACTCGACCCGATGGCTCACCGGCTGGTACGAGGTCCACCACTGCGCGCCCAGCACGTGCTCCTGCGGCGGGGAGGTCACGACGAACGCGTAGCCCGCCGGGCCGATCCGCTCGCCGCACTCGGTCGAGATCGCGTCCCAGGTCCACTGGAAGAGCTGCACGCCGACGTCGCGCGAGCGCTCCACGTCGGGTGCCGAGCACGCCGTGGCCCCCGCGCCGACCGCCAGCGCGGTGACGGCCAGCACGACGACGACGCCGACCACCGGACGGGTGCGGCGGTGACGGGGACGGGGGCGCGGCCGGGGACGGTCGTTCACGGTGCTCCTCGGTGGGAAGGTCGCAGGGAGTCGGTCAGGGGACGCGCAGGATGCGCACGGGATCACGGAAGGCCGCGAGCGCCGCGGAGGGGACGGCGCCCAGCAGCGCCACGAGCAGCGTGAGGCCCGCGACGCCGACGACGAACGGCACGTGCGGGACCGCGCCGACGACGCGTAGCACCACGACGAGGCCCGCCACCGTCCCGAGGGCCACGCCGCAGACCGCCCCGCACGCCGTCTGGACCAGCACCCCCGCGACCAGTGCCGACCGCGTCGCTCCGAGCGCGCGGCGCCGCCCGAAGTCACGGCGACGGGCGGACACCGCGCCGAGCACGGTGACCGCGACGACGACGCACCCGACCGCCATGACGAGCGCCATCGTGCGGCGCGCGCTCGCACCGAGGTCGCCCGCCACGACGGCGCGCAGCTCGACCGCACCCGCCGCGGTCTCGACGGTCACCTCGTCCGGCGCCGCGGCAGGGGGTGCGGCCTCGAGCGCCGCGCCGAGCCGCGGGACGACCGACGCGTCGTCGGCCAGGACGTGCACGAACGACAGCACGAGCCCGGCCGGCTCCGTCGCGACGAGCACCGTCCCGTCCAGCGCCGCGAGCGGGCCCGACGCGTCGAAGGTACCGACCACCGGGACCGCTCTCGCGTCGTCGACGCGCACCCCGGAAGCGGTCGCGTCCGCCGGGACGACCGTCCCGACGCCGTCGTCCGTCCCGAGCGCACGCGCGGCGTCGCGGCCGGCGACCGCCTCGCCCGGCAGGGGCGCGCGACCCGCGACCAGCACGAGGTCGGGCGGCAGGTCCCCCACGACCGCGCGGGCCGGTACCCGGGCGTCCTCGCGCGGCAGGGACGCGTTCACGACGTCGTTCGCGGGGCCGAGGCCGAACGCCCACGCCACGTCGGACAGCTCCTCGGTCTCGGCGACCGCCTCGGCACGGATTCCGGCGGTGCCGGTCGCGTCGACCAGGGTCACCAGGCGCGTGCCGGTCCCGTCGATCCGCGCGACGACCTGCTGCTCGGCGACGGCCGCCTGCCCTGTCGTGACGAGGACGACGAAGCACACGACGGCGACGAGCAGAGCAGTGACGGTCGTCGCGGCGCGCTGGGACCGGGCCGCCTCGACCGCGTCCCGGAGCAGGTCCAGGACCCGCGGAGAGCCGTTCACGAGATCTCCAGCCGTCGGGAGGACTCGGCCGCGAGACGGGGGTCGTGCGTCGCGACGACCACCGTCGCCCCGTCCGCGGCGTGCGCCTGCAGCGCCTCCCACACCACGCGCGCCGACACGGGGTCGAGGTTTCCGGTCGGCTCGTCGCCCAGGAGGACGCGGGGACGAGTCAGGAGCGCACGGCACAGCGCGACCCGCTGCGCCTGCCCCCCGGACACCTCGCCCGGGCGGTGGTCCGCACGGTGCTCGACGCCGAACCGTTCGAGAAGATCGTGCGCGCGGCGGACGCGGGCCCGCCGGTCGAGACCCCCGAACAGGCCGGCGTCGCACACGTTGTCGAGCACGGTGCGCGTCGGGTCGAGGACCGCGTCCTGGAAGACGAAGCCGACGTCGCGTGCCCGGATCTGCGCACGTCGTGCGTCGGGCAGCGCCGAGACGGGCTCGCCGTCCCACAGCACGGTGCCGGACGTGCCTCGCAGCATCAGGGCGAGGAGGTACAGGAGCGTGGACTTGCCCGAGCCGGACGGCCCGGTCACGGCGGTCAGGGTCCCGGGCTCGAGGTCGAGCGAGAGGTCGGAGACGACGGGCGCCGAGCCACGCCGGTAGGAGAACGTGAGGCCCCGCGCGCCGAGCGTCACGGGACGTCCTCGGCGACCTGGACCACGGTGCCGACCTCCACACCCTCGAGCACCGCACGCCCCCCGCCCTGCGCGACGACCCGGACGGGGACCCGCACGCCGTCCCGCGCGCGGACGTAGGTCGCGCCCTCGGGATCCGTCCGCACCGCGGCGAGCGGCACGGTCGGGCCGGACGTCTCGGGGACGAGCACCTGACGACCGGTGTACACCGCGCTCCCGGGGTCGGTGGGCACGCTCCCGCACGTCTCGCCGCACACCGCCGCTCCGTCCGGGCGAGCGAGGTGCAGCACCGTGTACCCGTTCGTGTCGGTCGTGACGTCGGCGACGACCACGTCCACCTCCGCACCCTCGTACCCGACGGCCGCGGCCGCCCCCGGCGGCGGGACGTCGGCCCCGTCGGCCAGGGTCGCCGAGAAGCCCGGTGCCGCCGCGAGGACCTCGACCACGGGCGTCCCCGGGGAGAGGCGGTCCCCGACCTCGACGTCCGTCGCCGCCCGCACCCGGGCCGGCAGCTCCGGCACGAACACGACGTCACCCGCTCGCACCGTGCCGTCGGGGGTGATGCCCAGGTCCCGCTGCCAGGCGCGGACGGCCGTCGTGGTGGCCGCGCCGAAGGTCCCCAGCCCACGCCCCGGGTCGACGAGCCGGTCGGTCGCCGTGAGGAACCGTTGGAGCTGTGCGACGTCGTCGCCGACCGCGCCCGCGGTGAGGTCCCGGAACGACGGCACGGCCCCGGGCAGGACCGTCACCGGGCGCAGGTCGACCGTGAACAGGACGTCTCCGGCAGCCACGACCGCGCCGTCGGACACGGCGACCGAGGTGAGCGTCCCGTCCGCGGCGCTGACGCCCGCGCCCGCGGTGTCCCACCGCGCCACGACCGTGAGCGGCAGCGACCGGCCGACGGTCCCCTCCGTCACGGTCGTCGTCAGCGGCTCGTCGGCGGCCGTCGCGACCTGCGGGGGGACGAACGTCGCTCGGCCGAGGACGAACGCCGCGGCGGCTGCGACGAGCACCGCGACCGCCCAGCCGACACGCGCGACGGCCCGTGGACGCGCACCGCGCCACCCGGCGCCACCCCTCACGACGACGCCTGCGGGGCTCTGCTGACAATCATCTTGAAGGCGGCGCTGGTCGGGCACGCCTGGACCACGCGAGAGAGCTCGTCGGGACCTGTCGAGGTCGTCCCGTCCGGGCCGGGATCGAAGATCTCCCACGGCGACCACGCCTCGGCGTCCTGCGCGTAGGCGTCGGCCCACGCCTCGGCGCTCTGCGAGGGCGGCGGGACGTCGTACCCCTCGTGGACGAGGCACTCACGCTGGTCGAGGAGCCGCTCGTACTCGACCTGGAGGTCCGGGTCGCGCTGGTACTCCGGCTCGGGGACGACCGCACGGCACGCCTCGACAGCGGCGGCTGCGGCAGCCTCCGCCCCGGGGAGCGACTCGCCCTGCCCGTCCTGGGGGACGACGACGCCGTAGCCGCCGGCCTGGACGTCCGGGACCTGCCCCTGCTCACGCAGGCACGCCTCCGCCGCGACCCGGAACTCTTCGTCGGCCGCCCGCACCTCGGCCATCCAGCCCGGCTCCGTGTACGCGGTCGGCGCGCCGGAGGTCGGCGCACCCGTGCCGCAGGCCCCGAGAAGGAGTGCCGGCAGGAGTGCGAGCGCGGCACCCGTCGCGGTGTCTCGGCACCTCCGCCGACGTTCCACGGTGTCGTTCGTCATACGTCCTCCCCGGTGCGGCGGGCGGGGCACGGCCCGCCCGCCGCGATCGTGGTCAGTGGCAGAAGCCGGAGGCGGAGATGAGCGTCGAGGCGCTCCCGCTCCACGTCCCCGTCGAGCCGGCCCCGTAGGCCCAGACCTGGGACCTCGTGCTGGTCGCGCCGTAGTAGGTCGTGACGGCACCGCCCGGCGCCTTGGCCTGGACGGTGCCCTTGCCCGTCGTCGTGGCGCCGACGTCCTTGCCTCCGTAGCAGATCTGGTATCCCGACGTCGATGCCGCCGACGCGGGTGCGGCGACCGCGACCCCGCCGAGAGCGACGGCGAGACCCGCCGCGAGACCGATGAGCGAACGCTTCATTGCTGCTCCTTCGTGGCCGGCGGCACCGAGCGGTCCGCCGGTCGGCCACGGGAACCTTCCGTGCCGCAGGCGGCACGGAAGGCACCGGCGGCATCTGCGCCGCCTCCCCCTGACGCCGCAAACGTACAGAAACTTGCGGAAACTGTCTGCAACCATCCGCATCGTGGTACGCGCACGGCGCGTCCCCGGGGTCGTCCCCCGGAGCCGCGCCGTGCGCAGGCCCCCCGGCGGCGGAGCCGCTACCTCAGGTACGGGCCCGCCTCACCGACCTTGCCCGGCGCGGGGTTGCCCGGGAGGTCGAGCACGTAGGCACGCAGGTTGCCCTTGCCCGGCGCGGGGACGGCCAGGGTCCCGTTCGTCACGACCTTCCGGTCGCCCGTCACGGCGTCGACGTACGTGCCGTTCGGGACGCGGGCGAAGGTCGCGGCGTCCGTCACCGTGACGAGCACGAAGCTGTCGACGGCACCCTCGGTGAACCGGCGCTTGTACGCCATGCTCCCCTGCACCCCGACCGTCGAGTACTGGCCCTTCTGCAGCGCCGGCACGGCGCGACGGATCTGGTTGAGCCGCTGCACGTGCTGGACCAGCGGCTTCTGGAGCGTCTGCGCGACCGCACCCGACGCGGACTCCACGACCCCGAAGTCGCTCGCCACGACGTCGCCCGCGAGATGGTCGCCGTAGTACGCGCGCCCGGTGGTCGCGAGGGGGCACGTCGGCCCGCAGTCGATCGGCTTGCCCGCCTGGAACTCGATCTCCGAGCCGTAGTAGAGCGTCGGGATGCCCCGGAACGTCCACATGAGGCTCATGTTCTCGGCCCACGCGTCCGTGCCGCCGTTGTAGCGCACCGTCGACTTGTTCGGCCCGTAGTCGTGCGAGTCGACGTACACCACGTTGTACGTCGCGTCGTTGTACGAGTCGTCCGAGTCCTTGCCGTTGTGGTAAGCGTTGCCCGCGTCCCCGAAGTTCATGTGCATGCGCATGTCGATGACGTTCATGCCGGAGAACTTCGTGTGGTCGGGCGCGTGGTACGTGTTGCCGTCGGCGCCCCCGAGGAACGCGTTGTCGGACGTCGGCTGGTTGCCCGTGCCCTGGAGGTTCTCGTACTGGAACTGCTCGGCCGCGGCGACGACGTCGTCGAGCGAGTACTCCTTGCGCTCCTTCCACGTGTAGAACTGCGCGGAGTGGTTCACCGAGCCGCGGTTCCACTTGTCGTTGACGAAGGCCGCGACCTCGCCGAAGACGTAGAAGTCCTTGCCCTTCTCACCGTGCGTCGCGACGGCGTGCTCCTGGATCGCGGGCAGGAAGTGCCGGTTCCACATGACGCGCGGGATGTGCACCGCGGTGTCGACGCGGAAGCCGTCGACCCCCATGTCGATGTACCGGTTGTAGGCGTCGATCAGGTACTGCTGCACCTCGGCGTTCTCGGTGTTGAAGTCCGCCAGGTCGTCGTGCAGCCAGCAGTCCTGCGCGTCCTTGCCCTCCCAGTTCCCGATCCAGCACTGGTGGTACGCGCTCTTCGGGAACATGCCCGACGTGGGCGAGGGCCACTGGCAGTTGTAGATCTGGAACCCCTCGGGGCTCTTGTACTGCGTGGGGGTGCCGAACCCCGTGCACGTGCTCCCCGCCGGAGCCGTCGTCGACCACAGGTCGCCGTTGTACGTGCGCCCCTTCGCGAGCGCGTTCTGCGCCGCCGTGAGGCTCGGGTCGTTCCCGTCGTTCTCCTCCATGGGGTCGTACTCGCGGCCCTCCTCCTTGGCCGAGTACATCCAGTCCCACTGGCCGTCGCGCGCGCCCCAGACCGTCGGGACGAACAGCCCCTTCGCTCCCCAGCGCGACGAGTGGTTGTACACGACGTCCTGGTAGATCTTGATGCCCTTCGCGTGCGCGGCGTCGATGAGCTCCTGGTAGGTTGCGCCCGGCGTCTCGAGGCGCGGGTCCACGCGGAAGAAGTCCCAGCCGTGGTAGCCGTGGAAGTCGTAGTCGGACCGGTTGAGCACCACCGGCGTGATCCAGATCGCCGAGAAGCCGAGGCCCTTGACGTAGTCCAGCTTGTCGATCAGCCCCTGGAAGTCGCCGCGGAACATCGGGTCGCCGTTCGCCGCGTTGCCCGACTTCACGTGCTGGGACCCGCCCCGGTTGTTCTCGCTCACGCCGTCGTTGAAGCGCGCGGTCATGACGAAGTAGATCGAGTCCTCGCGCGGGTCACCGCCGAGCGGCTCGCCCGTCGTCCCCGGGTCGACCACGGGCTTCGTGCCCGTCGTGACGGTGACGGGTGCGCTCGCCGCGGAGCGGTTCCCCGCGGCGTCGACGGCCGTCACGGAGTACGTGTACGGGGTCGACTCGAGCAGTCCCACGTCCGTCGCGGACGGGGTCGTGACGTCCCGCGTCACCTCACCCGCCCCTCCGGTGCGGGTGAGGGTGTAGCCGGTGACGGCCGTGTCGTCCGTCGAGGCGTCCCACGTGACCGTCACGCGCACGCCGTCGGCCGTCGCGACGAGCCCGGACGGGACGCTGGGCGCCCGCGTGTCCGGCTCCTCGGGGACGTCGGGTCCGCACGGGCTCTCCGCGACGGGCGCGAGGACGCCGCCGGAGACCGTCTGCGGTCCCGCGGCGTAGCGGTAGTTCCCGCCGCCGTTGTTGTCCCACCGCCCGGCGCCGTCGTTGAAGACGACCTGGCCGCCGCTCGCCTCGCCGAGGTCGATCGTGTGCGCGAACCAGCCCGCGCACGCCGCGGTCATCGGCGTGCCCGGGACGCTCGTCCACGCACCCGAACCCACCTGGTAGTGGATCTTCGGCGCGGCCCACGACGTCGCGTAGTAGATCGTCGCGGTCGTGTCCGCAGGGTCCGTCGGGTCTGTCGGGTCTGTCGGGTCGGTGGGGTCGGTGCCGCACGGCGACGCCCCCGCGGTGAGCACGCCGTCCTGCACGACGACGGTCCCCGCGCCCGCCCGGTAGTTGGCGCCGCGGTTGTTGTCCCAGGTCCCGGCACCGTCGTTGAAGGTGAGCTGCACCCCCGACGCCGCGCCGAGGTCGATCTCGGCCGTCAGCCACCCCGGGCACGCGTCTGCCATCGGCACGCCGGGGACCGACGTCCACGCGGCGCCGTCGACGCCGTAGTGGACGTTCGTCGCCGCCCAGCCGGGGCGGTCCGGGTAGTAGACGGTCGTCGTGGTCGGTGCCGCGCTCTGTGCCGCGCTCGTCGCCGCGCTCGGTGCCGCGACGGCGCTCAGTCCGGCCGCCCCCGGCAGCGCGACGGCCAGGGCGAGCGCCCCCGCCAGGCGTGCCCGCGACCTTGCGAGCTTCGTTGTTCGCATCGGTGTTCCTCCGTGTCGTGCCCCGGCGTCGGTGCCGGGACGTCGGCCGCCGGTCCGCGCGCCGCCGACATGGAGGACGCACCCTGGCTGCACCGTTGCTGCAAGATGTAGCAACATTTGCGCCGTCTTGCAAGGGTCTGTTCATCCGTCGGACGGAGTTCTCCGCCGTCGCTACGGTGTGTCCATGACCACGCCACCCGTCCCGCCGTACGGGTCCCCCGACGAACCCGTCGACCCGTACGCCGCTCCGCGCCCGCACCAGCCGCCGCTCACCCCGTACAACCCGCCGACCGACGCCACGACCGGCGCGCCGACGCCGGAGCAGGGCGGTTTCGTCGCACCGTCCGGGGCTGGCGGCGGGTACCCGGGCCCGTCGGCGCCCGGGGCGGGAGCGCCGTACGGCGTGCCCCCCGCACCGGTCGGGCAGGGCTCGCCCTACGGCCCCGGCGCGGCACCCGCGTACGGCTCGGCCCCGGGCCCCGGGTACCCGCCGTCGGACCCGTCGGGCTTCGCCGGGAGTCCCGGCTACGGCGCCTACCCGCCCCCGTACGGGTCCGCCTACACGGCGCCGCCACGGACGAACGGGCTGGCGCTGGCGTCGATGATCGTCTCGATCGCGAGCCTCGTGCTCTGCGCCGGCTTCCCCGGGATCGTCGGCCTCGTGCTCGGGATCGTCGCCCTCAACCAGGTGATGCGGGACGGGACGCGCGGGCGCGGGTTCGCCGTCACCGGCATCGTCGTGGGTGCCGTCTGCACGGCGTTCGCGATGCTCATCGTGCTCGCCGCGACCCTGAGCGACTCGTAGCCGTGGCCGACGACGACCTCTTCGCCCCGCCCGGCGGCCCGACCGGCCCGACCGGCCCGACCGGCCCACCCGGGCCCCGGGCCCCGGTCCCGCCACCGCCGGCGGGGGGCCCGGACCTGCCCGGCGCCCCGGCGCCGACAGGCACGCCGGTGCCGCCCCCGGCCGCCCCGGTCGAACCGGGCTTCGCCGCGGAGACGTACTACGCGCCCGGGTGGCAGCCGGCGGCGCCGCGCGTCGAGCCGCTCGCCGCGGCGGCCGTGCCCGCGGGGGTGGTGCTCGGACCCGTCGGGATCGGGATCGGCGCCGCGGGGCTCTCCCGCGTGCGCTCCCGGGGCACGCGCGGTCGTGGGCTGGCCGTCGCCGGCATGGTGGTGGGCGCCGTCGTCACGGTCGCGTGGACCGCGGGCGCGCTCCTCTGGTGGCAGGGCGCGCAGGCGCGCGCGCCGCTCGCGGGCGACGTCGCCGCCCCGCAGACGGTCAACGCGGTCCAGCTCGTGCTGGGGACGTGCCTGGACGAGCTGCCGCCCGACGGCGAGGTGACGCAGGTGCGGGCCGTGCCCTGCGCGGACGAGCACCGGGCGCAGGTCGTCGCACGGACCGACCTGGGCGCGGACGAGGTGTGGCCCGGCCAGCAGGCCGTCGACCGACGCGTGGCACGGGTGTGCACGCCCGACGTGCTGGGGTCGGACGCCCCCGACGGCGTCGAGCTCGTCGTGTGGTCGCCGACCGAGGCGTCGTGGCGCGACGGCGACCGGACGGGCCTGTGCCTGGCGGCAGGCGCCGTGCCGCTCCCGGGCGACCTGCTCGGCTGAGCACGGCCGGGGGTCCTCGCGCTCAGCGCGCGGGGACCTCCTCGGCGAGGACGAGCCGGAGGTAGGCGCGCAGGTCGGCCGCCATGTCGACGCGCTCGGGCCGGGGCCGGTCGAGCGACAGCAGCCACTGGACCTGGAGCCCGTCCATGAGCGCGATGATCTGCCGCGCCGCGCCCACGGGGTCGACCCCGTCCCGCAGGCCGCCCGCGCGTGCCCGGCGCCCGAGCTGCTCGCCCGTCCGCGCGACGGCCCACTCGTACCGTCGGACGAAGTACTCGTGCGCCGGATGGTCCGGCGACGTCGCCTCCGCGGAGAGCGCCGTGAACAGCTCGACGATGTGCCGGCGGAGGGCGTTGCGCTCGACCAGACGCACGAGCGCGTCGAAGTAGTCCGTGCCGCGCGCGAGGTCGTCGTCGAGGTCCGCCTGGTCGACGGTGTCGCGGTGGTCGAGGACCGCCTCGAGGAGCGCGACCTTCGTCGGGAAGTGGTGGAGCAGGCCGGGGTGCGACATGCCCACGCGCGACGCGAGCTCACGCAGGGAGGCGGCGTGGAAGCCGACCTCGCCGAAGAGCACGACGGCGGCCTGCAGGATCTCCTCGCGCTTCGCGCGACCCTTCGCGTACCCGCGCCCGGGGTCCGGTGTCGCGGCGCGGCGGGGTGCCCCGCGGTCCTGACCGGCGCCGATGGCCGCGCTCGTCATGGTCCTGCTCCGTCCGTCGTCCGACGAGGGAAGACCCTACCGACCATGGCGGGCCCGGAACCCCGTGCAGCCGCGAGTTCACCCGCGGTCCGCCGGGCTGGTGGTCCGTCGCTCAGGACGACGGCGCGAGGGTCGACTCCGCCTGCCCGCCCGTGCTCGGGGTAATCGCGCCGGGGACGCCGGCCGACGGCTTGTCCGTGGGCGACGGCGGCGCCGGCTCCGTCGGGGCCGTGCCGCCGGGGTCGGTGGGCGCCTCGCCCCCGCCGGCCGGCGCGGCAGCCAGCGCCTCGGCGGTCGCCGCCGTCACGGCGCCGTCGCCGGGCAGCCCGTGGGCCTGCTGGAACGCCCGCAGCGCCGCGCGCGTCGCGTCGTCCAGGGTGCCCGTGACGGCGACGTCCGCGCCGTGCACGCGCAGCCGCTCCTGGACCCAGGTGACGGACGCGGGGTCGGCGGTCGGCGCGGGGGTGGTCGGCGTGGGCTCCGGCGCGGCGGTGCCCGGGGCGGCCGAGGGCTCGGTCGTCGGCGCCGGCCCAGGGTCGGCCACCGTGGGCGGCGTGCCCGTCCCGCCGGACGAGGGCCGCGGCGCGGGCGTCGCCGCCGGGTCCGCACCGTCCGCCGGGTCGTGCGCGTGGTCGGGCGGTGGGATGCGCGTCACCTCGGGGCGGGGCGCGTCGGGGCGGGGCGTGACGGCCGGGACGCCGTCCTCGACCGCGTTCCCCCCGTCGGCCGACGCACCGACGACGACCGCCTCGCCGCCCCCGGTCGCGGCGCCAACCATCCCGGCGACCGCGACGACGAGAGTCACCGCACCGGCACCTGCCGCGACCGTGACCCACGGCGTGGCCGCGCGGTGCGCGTCCCTCGGCGGGCTGACGCGCCCCCCGTCGGGGGTGCCGGACGAGTCGTGACGTCGGCGCACGTCGCCTCCTTCCGAGGACGGTCGGGACCGGCGGACGACGCGTGGCGCTGCCCGTCAGAGCGGTCGGGTGAACGTCCACCCTGCCCCATCGCCCGGCCCGATGTCACGCCGGGCGCCCTCACCTGCGACGACGCCGGGACGGACACCACCGGTCCCGGCGCGTCGGCGCCGACTCCGACGAAGGTCGCAACGCAGGTTCCCCCCTGCGCCGCAAGACCGGGGCGCCCCCTGCGCGACAGCCTGGTGGGGCACCGCACGGGAGGCCCGTGCGGGACGCACGAGGAAGGGACCGGCATGACCACCATCCACGTCTCCGGGCTGCGCAAGACCTACGGGGCGTTCGACGCCGTGCACGACGTGACGTTCACGGCCGCACCCGGCCGCGTCGTCGGGCTGCTCGGGCCGAACGGCGCCGGGAAGTCGACGACGCTGCACGTCCTGCTGGGGCTGGCCACGGCGACCGCGGGGAGCGCGACGTTCGACGGTCGCGCGTTCGCGGACCTGACGCACCCCGCGCGCACCGTCGGCGCGCTGCTCGACGCGGGCGGCCTCCACCCCGGGCGCACGGGCCGCGACCACCTGCGGGTGCTCGCCGCGGCCGGCCGGACCCCGGTCCGCCGCGTCGACGAGGTGCTCGCGCTCGTCGGCATGACGCCCGCCGCCGACCGGCGCGTGCGCACCTACTCGCTCGGGATGCGGCAGCGCATCGGCATCGCCGCAGCGCTGCTCGGCGACCCGGAGGTGCTCGTGCTCGACGAGCCCGCCAACGGGCTCGACCCGGCGGGCATGCGTTGGCTGCGCGACCTGGTGCGCGGCTTCGCCGACGACGGCGGGACCGTGCTCCTCGCGAGCCACGTCCTGTCCGAGGTGCGGCAGGTCGCGGACGACCTGGTCGTCGTCGGGCAGGGCCGCGTCGTCGCCGACGGCCCCCTCGAGGACCTGCTGCGCGGGGAGTCCCTCGAGGACTTCTACCTCGACCTGACCGCCACGACCGAAGGGGTGCGCTGATGTACCGCGCCGAGATGCTCAAGCTCCGCACGACCCGCGCGACGTGGGTCGTCGCGGCCGTCGCCGTCGCCGGGATGCTCGTCGTCCAGGCCTTCACCCTCCTGCTGCCCACGATCCTGCGGGGCACCGAGGCGCTCGGCGGGGGCGCGACCGTCGGGTTCCAGGCGTCGCCCGAGACGTTCGAGAACCTGGCCCCCGACCTCGGCGCGCTCACGGACGCCGCCCAGCCCGCGTTCCAGCGCGGCATGCTCGACCTGCTCGGCAACGGGCTGAACGGCTCCGGGTCGGTGGGCGTCGCGACCGTGTGCATGCTCCTGCTCGGCGTGCTCGCCGTGACCACGGACTTCCGGACGGGCGGCATCGTGCCGACGGCGCTCGCCCAGCCGTCGCGCCTGCGCATCCTCGCGGCGAAGGCCGGCGCGACCGGGACCGTGGCCCTCGCCGTCGGCGCGGTGCTCGCCCTGGTCGGTGCCCTGGGGCTGACCGTCGCGATCGTCACGACCCCGGGCGCGACCCTCGCGCTCGGACCGGGCGAGGTCCTCGGCGTGTGGGCCCGCGGTCTCGCGGTCCTCGTCCTCCTCTCGTGGCTCGGGCTCGGGATCGGGACGCTCGTGCGCGGCCAGGTGGCCGCCGTCGTGACCGTCGCGGCCCTCGCGCTCGCCGAGCCGATCGTCCGGGGCGCCGTGACGCTGCTGTCGGGCGGCGAGTCCGCCGCGGCGGAGTGGCTCCCGCTCGGCCTGGGCGCGCTCGCCTCGACGGGCCAGTCGGGTGCGGCGCTCCTGGGCGGCACCGCACCGCTGGGGACGCTCGCCGCGCTCGCCGGGCTCGTCGCGTGGGTCGCCGTGCTCCTCGGGAGCGGCGCCGTGACCCTGCAGCGCCGCGACCTGGTCTGACGGCCGCCGAGGTAGAGGCCTGGTCCACGCCTCTACCTCGCGGTCGGGTCGGTGCGCCCCCGTAGGGTGAGCGGGCCGTCCGTTCCCGTCGTCCGTACCCGTCGCCCCCTGGAGGAGATCGTGACCGAGGCCCTGCGCCGCGCGCTCGACCGGGTCGGCGTGCGCACGGACACCGGCCGCGACGCCGTGCTCGCCGCGGTGGTCGCCGTCGCGACCGTCGTGCTGTTCCTCGGCATCGAGCGCGTGCTCGCGACGGACGTCGGGGCGACCTTCGGCGCCGGGCCGGACGCCGCGATCGTCACCCCGGGGGCGCGCGCGACGGTGCTCGCGCTCGTCGTCGTCCAGGCCGCGACGCTCACGCTCCGCCGTCGGGCGCCCCTCACGTGCCTCGCGCTCGCCGTCGTGGCCCAGGTCGCGATCACCGTGCTCCTGCCGCCGTACGTCGGGTTCCAGGCGCCGGCCACGCTCGTCGCCGCCTACTCCGCCGGGGCGTACGCGCCGCGCCGGGCGCGCCTGGGCGCCCCGGCGCTCGCGGCGCTCGCGCAGGTCGTGCTCGTCTTCGCCCTCGGAGGCTTCGCCGTCCCGGCCGGGGCGGGGCCCGCGCAGCACGCGCTCCAGGTGGGCGGCGCGCTGCTCTCCGCGCTGCTCACGTTCGTCGGGGCGGCGCTCGTCGGCTCGTACGTCGCGACGCGGCGCGAGCTCGTCGCCGAGCTGCGCGACCGGGTCCTCCGTGCCGAGCGCGAGCGCGAGGCGCTCGCCGCCCAGGCGGTCCTCGAGGAGCGGGCGCGCATGGCGCGGGAGCTGCACGACGTCGCGGCCCACCACCTGTCGGGCATCGTGGTCCAGGCGTCCGCCGCCGAGCGCCTCGTCGACGCCGACCCGGAGCGCGCCAAGGAGTCGGTGCGGTGGATCCGCGCGCAGGGGCGCGAGACGCTCGACGACCTGCGCCTCGTCGTCGGCATCCTGCGCGGGCGCGACGACGAGGACGGCGCCGAGCGCGAGGCGCCGCAGCCGACGCTCGCGGAGGTCCCGGCCCTCCTCGACACGGCACGCTCCGCCGGCACCGTCGTCACGGTCGAGACCGACGGCAGCCCGTGGGAGCCCACGCCGAGCACGCAGATCGCGGTCTACCGCGTGCTCCAGGAGGCGCTCGCCAACGCGCGCCGGCACGCGCCGGGCCGCCCCGTGGCCGTGCGGTTCGCGTGGTCCGCCGCGGACCTGGTGCTCACCGTGCGCAACCCGGCGGCGGGCACCGCACCGCCCCCGGACCCGCGGCCCGGTCACGGGCTCGTCGGCATGCGCGAGCGGGCGACCGTGCTCGGCGGCACGCTCGACGCACGGCGGGTGCCCGACGGCGCGTGGCTCGTCCGCCTGACCGTGCCTCGCTCACCGGCGCGCGACCCACGCCCCGCCGAGCACCTCACCCCCGACCAGGAGGTCTCGTGACACGCGTAGTGCTCGTGGACGACCAGGCGGTCGTCCGTGCCGGGTTCACCGTCATCCTCGAGAGCGAGGGGATCGAGGTGGTCGGCGAGGCGTCGAACGGCACCGACGCCGTCCGCGTCGCGCGCCGCGAGCACCCGGACGTCGTGTGCATGGACGTGCGCATGCCCGGCGGCGACGGCATCACCGCGACGCGCGCGCTCGCCGGGCCGGACGTCGTCGACCCGGTCCCCGTGCTCGTGGTGAGCACGTTCGACCTCGACGACTACGTGTTCGGGGCCCTGGAGGCCGGGGCGAGCGGGTTCCTGCTCAAGGACGCCGAGCCGGACGTGCTCGTCGACGCCGTGCGCCGCGTGGCGGCGGGTGACGGCCTCGTCGACCAGTCGCTCACCCGACGCGTGATCGGCGAGTTCGCGCGCCGTCGCGCCCCCGTCACGCGGGACGACGACGCGGCCGCGCTCCTCACCCCGCGCGAGCTCGACATCGTCGGACTGCTGTGCCGCGGGTCGTCCAACGCGGAGATCGCGACGGCCCTGTTCCTCGAGCCCAGCACGGTGAAGTCGCACCTGAGCCGGGCGATGACCAAGACGGGGGCACGCGACCGCGTCCAGCTCGTCGTGTGGGCGTTCCGGCACGGCGTCGCCGACCCGGCCGGCTGACCTCAGCGCACGGGGCGCGGCACCGCGAACCGCGCGTGGACGGGTGCGGCGACGTGCACCAGGGGCGGCGCGCCGCCGTCGGGCAGCCCGAGCCGCCGGGGCAGGTCGGTGTCGAGCACGTCGAGCGACCCTCGCCGAAGCGCCCACGGCTCGTGCTCGACCGGGAACCGCCAGAGGCTGCCGGCGCGGGACCCGTACCCGTTCCAGCGGGCGGTCAGCCAGGACGCGAGGCCCGACGACGCGTCCACGACCTCGTGCGCGCGGACCACCGCGTCGAGGTACCCGGAGTGCAGTGCGGGGTGCTCGTGCGGGACGGGGAAAGGTCCGCGCCGGCCCGGTGCGCGGAACCGGTAGCGCACGACGTCGGACCCATCTCCCGTGACCGCCGCGACCACCGGGTGGTACGGGACGCCCGCGGCGCGCGTCGCGGCGACGAACGCGCGACGGGTCGCCCACAGTCCGAGGAACCAGACGCCCTCCGCACCCTCACGGTCCTGGACGTAGACGCGGACGTTGAGCTCGGGGAAGGTCGACCACGCGCCGAGCGCAGGCAGCGGCGGCACCCGCACGTCCGCCATGACGAACGGGACCACCCCGACCCACGTCGCGCCGTCGAGCACCTGGACCGTCAGCCCCGGCGGCAGCCACCGCTGCACGACGGCCGGGTCGACCGGCCAGTGCAGGAACGTCAGCGACTCCCAGCGCTGGGCGGTCACGACGACCCCGCCGCGCGGTGCCGGCGGTCCGGGCGGCGAGTCCGGGCGCACCGCGTCAGAGCACCTGGTAGAGCGCACCCTGCACGAGGCTCAGGACGAAGCCCAGCAGCGCGGCCGCGCCCAGCGCGGTGCCGGCTGCCGCGAACGCCGTGCCCGGCAGCCGTCGCACGAGCGCGACCGCGCCCGTGATCACCGCGACGAGGCCGAGCAGGCCGGCGAGGATGCCGTTGACGAGCTGCAGGACGCCGACGGACGTCGGCGAGTACCCGGACGACGACAGGACGAACGGGAAGGCCAGAGTGACGACCGCGCCGACGACGACCGTCGCGACACCGGTGACGAACGACGCGACGGCGAGCGGGGAGCGTCGCGCGCCGGGTGCGGGCGCCGGCACGGTCGGGCCGTCGGCAGGTGGGGCGGGCGACGACCAGGTCTCGGGGCCGGGCTGGGGAGCGCTCATGCGCCCATCCTGCCGAACGCCCGGCTCCGTCACCTCCCCGTCCACAGGTCGTGGCACGTCCGCGTCAGCGCGCGGAGGGTGCGCCCTCGGCGACGTCCTCGGACTCGTCGGGCTGGTACACGCACACCCACAGGGCGTCGGGACGCACGGTCACGTCGAGGCGCTCCGACGGCTCGATGACGTCGCCGTCGAGCTGGCGCGGCTGGGGGCGGTCCGAGACGACCGAGATCTGGCGGCCCCGCACGACCTCTCGGCTCGGCACCCGGCTCTTGCCGCGCACGACGCCCCATGCGAGCTGCACCCAGTGCTTGAGGTTGCGGGGCGCGACGATCGCGACCTCGAGCTGCCCGTTGTCCGGCTCGGCGTCGGGCAGGATGTTCGTCCCCGCCTGCAGGCGCCCGACGTTCCCGACGAGCACGGTCCGTGCCCGACGCCGCCGCGTCCGACCGTCGACCGTCACCTCGAGGTTCATCTCGTCGTCGGCCAGGTGCTTGAGCGCGGAGACCACGTACGCGAGCGCCCCGGCCCTCGCCTTGAGCGCGGTCGGGGCGTCGTCCATCATCGCGGCGTCGAGGCCCATGCCGGCCATCACGGCGAAGACCTGCCCGTCGACCTCGCCGACGTCGATCTGCCGCCGCCCCCGCTCGAGCGCGAGCCGGATCCCGTCCTCGGGGCGCGGCGGGATGCCGAGGTTCGTCGCGAGGAGGTTGCCCGTGCCGCCCGGCAGGATCGCGAGCGCCGCGTCGGTGCCCACGAGCCCCTCGATGCACGCCCGGACCGTCCCGTCGCCACCGCTGACGAACACGACCTCCGCGCCGTCGTCGACGGCCTGCCGCGCCTGTCCCGTGCCCGGGTCCTCCGCGGTGGTCTCGAGCCACGCCGGCTCGGGCCACCCCGCCTCGGCGAGGCGCGCGGTGATCGTGGCACGCAGCGCGTCGAGGCCGTCGACCCGGTTCGGGTTGACGATGACGGCGGAGCGCAGGGGCTTCTCGTCGAGGCGTTGCTGGGCGGCGGGCTCTGGGGTCTCGTCGGTCGGCACGTCCCGAGTATGGCCCGACGCCGCAACGCCCGCCCGGCATCGACGTCCTCGGCCCGGCCGCACGAGGTAGAGCCCTGGTCGATGACCAGGGCTCTACCTCGGCGGACCAGGGCTCTACCGCGGCCCCCGGAGGATCACGCCGTGAGGATCTCCGTGCCGAGGGTCAGGCCCTCGGCCTCGGGGTCGCGGTCGACGACCACGACGTCGCCGTCGCTCACCTCGCCCGAGAGCAGCATCCGCGCGAGGCGGTCGCCGATCTCACGCTGCACGAGGCGGCGCAGCGGGCGCGCCCCGTAGGCCGGGTCGAAGCCCTCGAGCGCGAGCCACTCGCGCGCGGCCGCCGTGACGTCGAGCGTGATGCGCCGGTCGGCGAGGCGCTTCGCGAGGTGCGCGACGCTGATGTCGACGATCCGGCCGAGCTCTTCGATCGTGAGCGGCTCGAACACGATGACGTCGTCGAGGCGGTTGAGAAACTCCGGCTTGAAGCTCGCTCGCACCGTGCTCATCACGGCCTCGCGCTTCGCGGCGTCGTCGAGCGTCGGGTCGACGAGGAACTGCGAGCCCAGGTTCGACGTGAGCACGAGGATGACGTTGCGGAAGTCCACCGTGCGGCCCTGGCCGTCGGTGAGGCGGCCGTCGTCGAGCACCTGCAGCAGGATGTCGAAGACCTCCGGGTGCGCCTTCTCGACCTCGTCGAGCAGCACGACCGAGTACGGCCTGCGCCGCACGGCCTCGGTGAGCTGGCCGCCCTCCTCGTAGCCGACGTACCCCGGGGGCGCGCCGACGAGGCGCGCCACCGAGTGCTTCTCGGAGTACTCCGACATGTCGATGCGCACCATGGCGCGCTCGTCGTCGAAGAGGAAGTCCGCGAGCGACTTCGCGAGCTCCGTCTTGCCGACCCCGGTGGGACCGAGGAACAGGAACGAGCCCGTGGGCCGGTCCGGGTCGGCGACGCCCGCGCGCGAGCGACGGACGGCGTCGGACACCGAGCGGACGGCGGCCTGCTGGCCGATCAGGCGCTCGCCGATGACGTCCTCCATGTGCAGGAGCTTCTCGCTCTCGCCCTGGAGCATGCGGCCCGCGGGGATGCCGGTCCACGCGGACACGACCTCCGCGATCTCGTCCGCGCCGACCTTGTCGGCGATCATCGGGGCTGCCTCGGGCCCGGACGCGGCGAACGCGTCGTCCGCCTGCTCCTCGGCCTCCGCGGCGTCCAGCTCGCGCTGGAGCTGCGGGATCTCGCCGTACTGGAGCCGGCCGGCGGTCTCGAGGTCACCCTCGCGGATCGCGCGCTCGACCTGGACACGCAGCTCGTCGAGCCTCGCGCGCAGGTCGCCGACGCGGTTGTGGCCCGCCTTCTCGGCCTCCCACCGCGCGGTGAGCGCGGCGAGCTCCTCGCGACGGTCCGCGAGGTCGGCGCGGAGCTTCTCGAGCCGTTCGAGCGACGCGGGGTCGGTCGACTCGGACAGCACGACCTCTTCCATCTCGAGGCGCGTGACGGCGCGCTGCAGCTCGTCGATCTCGATCGGCGAGGAGTCGAGCTCCATGCGCAGGCGCGACGCCGCCTCGTCGACGAGGTCGATCGCCTTGTCCGGGAGCTGGCGCCCGGTGATGTACCGGTCGGAGAGCGACGCCGCGGCGACGAGCGCCGAGTCGGCGATCGTCACCTTGTGGTGCGCCTCGTACCGCTCCTTGAGCCCGCGCAGGATCGCGACCGTGTCCTCGACCGAGGGCTCGCCGACGAACACCTGCTGGAACCGGCGCTCCAGGGCCGGGTCCTTCTCGATGTACTCGCGGTACTCGTCGAGCGTGGTCGCGCCGACGAGGCGCAACTCGCCGCGCGCGAGCATGGGCTTGAGCATGTTGCCCGCGTCCATGGCGCCCTCGCCGCCGGCGCCGGCCCCGACGACCGTGTGCAGCTCGTCGATGAACGTGACGACCTCGCCGTCGGAGGACCGGATCTCCTCCAGCACGGCCTTGAGGCGCTCCTCGAACTCGCCGCGGTACTTGGCGCCCGCGACCATGCTCGCGAGGTCGAGCGACACGAGGCGCTTGCCCTGGAGCGACGTCGGGACGTCGCCCGCGACGATGCGCTGCGCGAGGCCCTCGACGACGGCCGTCTTGCCGACGCCGGGCTCGCCGATGAGGACGGGGTTGTTCTTGGTGCGGCGGCTCAGCACCTGCACGACGCGCCGGATCTCGGAGTCGCGCCCGATGACGGGGTCGAGCTTCCCCTCGGCGGCGGCGGCCGTGAGGTCGGTGCCGTACTGCTCGAGGGCCTTGTACGTGCCCTCGGGGTTGGGGCTGGTGACACGCGCGCTCCCGCGCACGGCGGGCAGCGCCGAGCGCAGCGCGTCGGCGGTCGCGCCGGCCTGCTGGAGGATCGTCGCCGCCTGCGACGAGCCCGCGGCGATGCCGAGCAGCAGGTGCTCGGTGGAGACGTACTCGTCGCCGAGGGCCTGCGCCTCCTTCGCGGCGTTGTCGAGCGCGGTCGACGTGGCGCGCGACGGCGTGGGCTGCGCGACGGCGGACCCGCTCGCGGTGGGCAGCGCGACGAGGGCCGCGCGGACCTTCTGGCCCACGGCCTGCTTGTCCGCGCCGACGGCGTCGAGGAGCCCGACGGCGACCCCGCCCTCCTGCGTGAGCAGCGCGGCGAGGAGGTGGGTCGGCTCGAGCTGGGGGTTGCCGGCGGCCGACGCGGTCTGGATCGCCTCGCCGATCGCCTGCTGCGACATCGTGGTGAACTTCGTTTCCATGGGTGCTCCGGTGTGGTGCTCGAAAGATGGTCTGACCAGTGGAACGACTCCGAAGTTGAGTGTATTCCGCTCAACTTCGTTCGTCAGCCTCGCACGCGACCCCCCGGTGGTCCCACGTCCGGAGCGGATGAACTCCCGGCCGCATTCCGTCTCAAATCGGCATCGACCCTCGCCTCGGGCGACGATCCGCGACATGCTGGGCGGGTGAACCCCACACCCTTGCGCAGACGACTCGGCCTCGGCGCCCTCTTCGCCACCCTCGCACTGTTCCTCGCGGGGTGCATGAGGATGGACATGGCCCTCACCCTCAACGAGGACGACACGTTCGACGGCAGCGTCGTCATGGCGTTCAGCGACGAGCTCGCCACGTCCATGGGGTCGGACCCGCAGGAGCTGTGGGACCAGATGGGCTCCGAGATGGAGTCCGAGCTCCCGGAGGGCGCGACCCAGGAGCCGTACGCCCAGGACGGGTACACGGGCACCAAGATCACCTATGCGGACCAGCCCATCTCGCAGCTCTCGTCCGCCGGGGCCGACTCGATCTCCGTCACGCGCGAGGGCGACGAGTACGTCGTGAGCGGCTCGATGGACATGACGGGCGAGGAGTTCAACCCCGACACGGGCGACGCGACGAGCGACGAGCTGACGCAGCAGATGATGGAGAGCCTCGACATCAAGATCTCCATCACGTTCCCCGGCGAGGTCGCCGAGTCGAACGGCGAGATCGACGGCAACACCGTGACGTGGACGCCGGTCGTCGGTGAGACCAACGAGATGACCGCGCGCGGCTCGGCCGTCGCGGGCGGCGCGGCCGGCACGGGCGACGAGGGCTCGGACGAGGCCACCGGCGACTCCGACTCCGACGGCGCCACCGCGCCCGACGGCGGCGACAGCGCGAGCGACGCGTCCGACTCGGGGTCCATGGCCTGGCTCTGGTTCGTGATCGGCGGCATCGTGCTGCTCGGCATCATCGGCCTCGTGCTCTGGCTGGTGCTCCGCTCCAAGCCGGGCGCGCAGGACGGACAGGCGACCGGCTTCCAGCAGGGCGGCTACCCGGGCCAGCCCGGTCAGCCCGGCGCGTACGCCGCACCCGGTCAGTACCCCGGCCAGCCCCAGGGTCAGTACCCGGGCCAGCAGGGCGGCTACCCGGGCCAGCAGCCGGGCGCCTACCCCGGCCAGCAGCCCGGCGCCTACCCCGGCCAGCAGCCGGGTCAGCCCGGTGCCTACCCGGGCCAGCAGGGTGGCTACCCGGGTCAGCAGCCGGGTCAGCCCGGCGCCTACCCCGGCCAGCAGGGCGCGCCGCAGGGCTACGGGGCGCAGCCCCCGGCCCCGGGCCAGTACGGCGCCCAGCCGCCGGCCCCGCCGCAGGGCGGCTACCCCGGCGCGGCCCCGTACGCCCCTCCCGCCGCGCCGCACCCGCAGTCGTCGCCGACGACGCCGCTCCCCGCGCAGCCGCCCGTCCCGCCGGGGGCGACCCAGCCGCTGCCGCCCTACCAGCAGCCCGCGCCTACCCAGCCGCTCCCGCCGCAGCCGGGCGCCCCGGGGCCGGACGGGTCCGCCGGTCCGGACGACGAGATCGACGACGCGACGCGCCTGCGCCCGCCGCCCGAGTGACGGTCCGACCACCAGCGCGGCCGACGCCGCGCCGCCGGTGACCCGCAGCCGGTGATCCGCAGCACCACCGTCGACGGCCCGCCCCGAGAGACCGGGGCGGGCCGTCGTGCGTCGTGGCTCGTGCGTCAGGACTCGACCGTCACCTCGACGACGTCGCCGACGGCGTCGAACCGCACCGCGGGCCAGTACCCGTCGAGGAAGTGCTCCCCGCACGAGTCCGCGAGGTGCACGACCGTGCCGCCGTCGTCGCGCCGCTGGACGAGCTCGACCACGAGGTCGTCAGCCGCCTCCGCGAGCTCCTCCGCGGTCGGCTCGTCGTCGCTGAACCGGCGGACGACGGCCTCGACCGCCCGACGCGCGAGGCGCGGGCTGAGCGCGTCGTCCCACAGGCGCTCGGGGGGCTCGTAGGCGAGCGCCTCGGCGCCGAGACGAGGGTCGACATCGGCGAGCGTCGCCGGGCGCCACGAGGGGTCGCGGTCCTTGTCGACGAGCTGCGCGCGGACGCCCTCGACGAGGTCGGGCTGCGTGTCGACGAACCAGGAGACGAGGCCGTACTCCTGCTCCAGCGCAGCGCGCAGGTCCGGGAGGTCGCGCGCGCTGCGCACGGCCGCGAGCGCCACGGTGACCGCGGTCGGCGAGAGTCGCTCGAGCTCGTCGGCCTCGGCACCGGACTGCTCGTCCCCGTCTCGGGCGGCGGCGCGGAGGCGCGCCACGATGTCGGGCACGGTGTCCGCCGCGTACGCGGCCTCGACCGCCGCCTGGCGGGTGACGAGGCACGAGATCGGTGCGGGCAGGGTGTGCCGACGCACGACCTCCCGCACGTCCTCGACGTCGAGCGGGTCGACCCCCGCGGTCGCGAGCGCGGCGAGGTCGGCCGCCAGCACGGGCAGCCGCTCGCTCGGCACGTAGTGGTCGGCGAGCCCGACGAAGATCGCGTCGGCGGCGTCCATCGTCACGGCGCCGAGCGCGAGCATCTCCCCCAGCCGCCCGGGCGCGCGGGCCAGCAGCCAGGACCCGCCGACGTCGGGCGTGAAGCCGATCCGCGTCTCCGGCATCGCGACGCGCGATCGCTCGGTGACGACGCGGACCGGGGCGTGCGCGCCGAGGCCGACACCGCCGCCCATGGTGATCCCGTCCATGATCGTCACGACGGGCACGGGCAGCTCCGCGAGCGCCGCGTCGACCGCGTACTCACGCCGGAAGTAGCGGCGCGCCTCGGCCTGCTTCCCGGCCACGATCGACGCGTGCAGCGCGCGGACGTCCCCACCCGCGCACAGGCCCCGGTCACCGGCACCGTCGAGCAGCACGACGCGCACGGTCGGGTCGACGCGCCACTCCTCCAGCACGTCGGCGATCTCGCCGAGCATGGCGTAGCCGAGCGCGTTGAGCGCGCGGGGTCGGTCCAGGGTGAGGTGCCCGACGCCGTCGTCGACGCGGGCGATGATCTCGCTCGTCACGCGCGCCACGCTACCCGCGGCACGCCCCCCGGACGTGTCAGCAGCACGTCGCTCCCTACGACGACCTCACGCTGACAACTCGCCGCGCCTGTGAGTTGTCAGCGTGAGGTCGCCGTATGGCGCGAGAATCTGCTGACACGTCGCACGCAGAGGACTGGAGACGCCGATGACCGAGACGCAGCCGCCGGCATGGCGCACGGACGTGCTGGGCGAGGACTGGGTCGCGCGGGACCTCGACCTGCCGGACGGCGCGGTGGCGACGCTCGTGCGCAGGGTCGACGACGCCCGGCCCGCCGCGCCTTCCACCGCGCCGGGCGAGGGCACCGCCGTGGGCGAGGAGCCGCCGTCGGGCACCGGAGAACGGCCCGCGGTGCTGTACGTGCACGGGTTCATCGACTACTTCTTCCAGACCCACGTCGCCGAGGCCGTCGAGGCGCGCGGGTACCGGTTCTACGCGCTCGACCTGCGCGGCTACGGGCGCTCGATCGGCCGCGGCTCGGGCGCGCCGTCGCGGCCCGACGACGACCCCAACTTCGTCACCGATCTCGCCGTCTACGCCCGCGACCTCGACGCCGCCGCGCGCGCGATCCGCGCGGAGGGGCACGAGCGGCTCGTCGTGCTGGGGCACTCGACGGGCGGTCTCGTGGCGAGCCTGTGGGCCGACGCGCGGCCCGGGCGGCTCGCGGCGCTCGTGCTGAACAGCCCGTGGTTCGACCTCAACAAGCCCTGGGTGTTCCGCGGGCCCGTGACGTGGGCGATCGACGGGGTCGGTCGGGTCGCGCCGCGGCTCGTCGTGGGCGGCCTGGACCCGCACTGGGCCGAGGCCCTGCACGCGAGCACGGGCGGCGAGTGGGAGTTCGACCTCGCCTGGAAGCCGATCGAGGGCTTCCCCGTCCGCGCGGGGTTCCTGCGCGCGGTGCGGCGCGGGCACGCGCGCGTCGCCCGCGGGCTGCACGTCGACTGCCCGGTCCTCGTGCTGGCGTCCGCGCGCAGCGGCCCGGCGTCCGGCTGGCACGACGCCCTGCTCACGACCGACAGCGTGCTCGACGTCGGGCAGATCACGTCGCGCGCCGAGCGGCTGGGCGACGACGTCACGATCGTCGCGGTCGAGGGCGGCGCGCACGACCTCGCGCTCTCCCCCGAGCCCGCCCGGTCGACCTACCTGCGCGAGGTCCTCGACTGGCTCGACGCCCGGGTCTGACGGCCCGGTCGCGTCCGTCCGACCGCTCCCCTAGCGTCGGCGTGTGACGAGCGCGCCGCGGTCCCGCCCCTCCCACGTCGTCCTGCGCGCCGTGTGGGCGCTCCTCGGGGTCGCGGTCCTCGGGCTCGGCTCTGCGGTGCTGCTGTCGGCGCACGTCGGCGTGGACCCGTTCACCGCGGCGAACATCGGCGCGAGCACGCTCCTCGGTGTCGACCTGGGCGTCTACCAGCTCGCGATCAACGCGGTGCTGCTCGTCCCCGTCGTCGTGTGGGGGCGGCGGTACATCGGGGTCGGGACGATCATCAACATGGTCATGACGGGGTTCTTCGTCCAGTGGTTCTCCGCGCTCCTCGCCCCGCTCGTCCCGGACCCGCCGAGCCGTCTCCTGCAGACCGCGCTCTTCGTCGTGGGGATCGTCCTGTTCACGGCGGGCGCGTCCGCGTACATGACGGCGGGGGTCGGGACGGCGCCGTACGACGCGATCGCCCCCATCGTCGTCGACCGTACGCACGCGCGGTACCGCGTCGTCCGGGTGGTCCAGGACCTCGCGTTCGTGGGGCTCGCGATCGCGCTGGGCGGCCCGGTGGGCGTCGGTACGGTCATGACGGCGTTCTTCGCCGGTCCGCTCATCGACTTCTTCACCGAGCGGGTGAACAAGCCCCTGCTGCGGCGCGCCCTGCCCGACGACGGCCCCACCGTCGTGTCCGAATCCCGCTAGCCAAGCGGTCGTCCCGCGGGCGAGGATCGAGGCATGACCACGACCCTCGCGACCTCCCGCACGACGGCGGACCCCGTCTTCGCGGAGCGCTACCGCGCCATCGCCTCGCGCGACCGCCGGTTCGACGGGCAGTTCATCACCGCCGTGAGCAGCACGGGCATCTACTGCCGGCCGTCGTGCCCGGCACGGACGCCCAAGCCGGAGAACGTCACGTTCTACCTCACGTCCGCGGCCGCCCACGAGGCGGGCTACCGCGCGTGCAAGCGCTGCCTCCCCGAGGCCGTGCCCGGCACGCCGAGCTGGGACCTCGGGCACGACCTCTCCGCCCGCGCGATGCGCCTCGTCGCCGACGGCGTCGTGGACCGCGAGGGCGTCGACGGTCTCGCCGTGCGCCTCGGGTACTCGGCCCGGCACGTGCACCGCGTGCTGGTCGCGGAGCTGGGCGCCGGCCCGGTCGCGCTCGCCCGCGCGCTGCGGGCCCAGACCGCGCGCGCCCTGCTCACGGGCACCGACCTCCGCCTCGCCGACGTCGCGTTCGCCGCGGGCTTCGGCAGCGTCCGACAGTTCAACGACACCATCACCGAGGTCTTCGACACGACGCCGAGCGAGCTGCGCCGTCGGGCCCGGCCCGACCGCCCGGCCCCTCCCCGCGGTGCTGGCGTGCGCGTCCCCGACGACGCACGTGCTGTCGGGGACGACGGCGGCACCACGGCGGCCCTCGACCTCACGCTCCCGCTGCGCGAGCCCTTCGACGCGCCCGGCGTGTTCGCGTTCCTCGCCGCGCGCGCCGTCGACGGCGTCGAGGTGGCCGACCTCGCCGGGCCCGTCCTGTCGTACGCGCGCACCCTCGCCCTGCCGCACGGGCCGGGCGCGTTCCGCGCAACGTACGGCCCGCCGCCGGGGAGCGCCCGCGGCACGGCTGGGTTCCACGTCGAGCTCGAGCTCACGTCCGTGGCCGACCTCCCCGCCGCGATCGCACGGGTCCGCCGCCTGTTCGACCTCGACGCCGACCCCGCGGCCGTGGACGCCGCCCTCGCGGCGGACCCCGCGCTCGCCGCGTCGGTGCACGCCGTGCCCGGGATCCGCGTCCCGGGCGCTGTGGACGCGACGGAGATCCTCGTGCGCGCCCTCGTCGGGCAGCAGATCTCCGTCGCCGCCGCGCGCACGCACCTGTCGCGGCTCGCCGCCGCGCTCGGCACGCCGTTCGCGTCCCGGTTCGGGCCGACCCGCCTCTTCCCGACCGCGGCGCAGCTCGCCGACGGCGGCACGGTCCACGTGCGCGGGCCGGCGCGGCGCACGGCGGCGATCCTCGGCGTCGCGCGGGCCCTCGCGGACGGCACGCTCGCGCTGTCCCCCGCCGACGACCCGGCCGCGCAGCGCGAGGCGCTCGAGGCGATGCCCGGCGTCGGCCCGTGGACGTCCGGGTACGTCGCGATGCGCGTCCTGCACGACCCCGACGTCCTGCTCGACGGCGACCTCGCCCTCCGTGCGGGCGCCGCGGCGCTCGGCCTGCCCGACGACCGCCGCGCGCTCGCTGCGCGCGCGGAGCGCTGGGCGCCGTGGCGCTCGTACGCCGCGATGCACCTCTGGCGTGCCGCCGCCCCCCGACCCTCGTCCGTCCCCACGAAGGAGATCCCGTGACCACCGCAGCCACCGCCACCGCGCCGACCACCACCGGTACCCCCGCCACCGCAGCCGTCACCACGACCATCGAGACGCCGGACGGCCCGTTCACGGTCGTCGCCGACCCCGACGGCACGGTCCTCGCCTCGGGCTGGACCGCCGAGCCCGCGGCGCTCGTCGCGCTCGTCCACCCGGACCTGCGTCCCGCGGCCGTGACGCCCGTGCCCGACGACGCGCCCGCCGTCGTCCCGGCCGTCGCCGCGGTCCGGGCGTACTACGCGGGCGACGTGCACGCGATCGACGCCGTGCCCGTGCGCCAGGTATCCGGGCCGTACCGCGCGCACGCGTGGGACGTGCTGCGCACGGTCGAGCCGGGCGACCCCGTCACCTACACGCGGTACGCCGAGCTG
The DNA here is from genome assembly GCF_025818875.1 of Cellulosimicrobium sp. SH8. Classification (NCBI taxonomy): domain Bacteria; kingdom Bacillati; phylum Actinomycetota; class Actinomycetes; order Micrococcales; family Promicromonosporaceae; genus Cellulosimicrobium; species Cellulosimicrobium sp. SH8. Next base: position 280,541 of record NZ_JAMXMH010000002.1, read on the forward strand.
TCGGGGCGGCCGGCCGCGGTGCGCGCCGCCGCGGGGGCGTGCGCGATGAACGCGGCCGCGCTGTTCGTGCCGTGCCACCGCGTGCTGCGCACGGACGGCAGCCTGGGCGGGTTCCGCTACGGCCTCGAGGTCAAGCGGAGCCTGCTCGACCGCGAGGCGCGCGCGACCGGGGCGCCGTCGCTCCTCTGAGCGTCCGACGCGTGCCGGGTCACGCGCCCAGCCTCAGCATCAGCCCCAGCCGAAGAGCTGGGTCCACACCCGGTCCGCGTGCCCGACCCCGATCTCGCGCAGGTCGCAGTTGAGGATGTTCGCCCGGTGCCCGGGCGATTCCATCCACGCGCGCACCACGTCCTCGGCGGTCGCCTGACCCTTCGCGATGTTCTCCGCACCCGGGTTCGCGTAGCCCTGGGCCTTCGCGCGGTCCCAGGGGGACCGGCCGTCGAGGCTCGTGTGGTCGAAGTAGCCCTGGGCGAGCATGTCCTCGCTGTGGAGCTGCGCCGCGGCCGTGAGGCGCTCGTCGACGACGAGCGGACCGCATCCCGCCGCGGCACGCTCCGCGTTGGTCCGCTCGACGACGGCGGCGCCCTCCGCCGAGATCGCACCCGGCCCCACCTGGACCGCCGCGGTGGGGGCGGGCGTCACGCTCGGCGCCGGGTCGGCCGCCTCGCCCGACGGCGCCGGATCGGCCTGCGCATCGCCCGGACCCGGCTGCGTCGGCTCCGGGGATGCCGGGGCCGGCTCGGCCCCGTCGTCGGCCCCGCCCGGCTCAGCCTGCTCGGCGCCGTCCGGAGGGGTGTCCGGCGCGCTGGGCGCGGTCGGCTCCGCCGAGGTGTCCGAGGGATGCTCCAGGCCGTCCGCCGAGCGGCCGTCGGCCAGCGTCCGCGACGAGCGGTCGTCGCGCGGGTCCCGGCCGTCGAGCCAGGACGCCGGGTCGGTCCCCTGCCACGGCAGCGCCGCGACCACCGGCCCGAGCGGGCCGACGTGCTCCGGCCGGAGCTCGCCGGTCGCCGTCGCGACCGTGACGCCCAGCGGTGGGCCGAGCAGCAGCGCCGCGGCGACCCCCGACGTCACGGCGACCCGCGGACCGGACCGCAGGTGCCGTGCGAACGGGCCGCCCCGCCGTCGGGCCGACCCGGGCGCAGGGACGGTGGACGACGAGCGCTCGCGCCGCGACGCCTCGGACACCGGTCGCGAGCGGGGCACCTCCGCGGGCGCGCCGGCCCGGTGCCGGGGCGTGCGCTGCGGGGCCATCGCTCGACCCTACCCACGCTGACCGCGGATGTGTACCGCTTCGTCCGTTCTGCCCGCGGTCCCGTTCCCGCCGAACCCGGGGTTGTTCCCCGGTTCGGCGTCGAACCGGGGAGCAACCCCGGGTTCGGCGCCGTGGAGGGTCAGGCGATCGACTGCTCCTCCGGCGCCGAGACGGTGAAGACCGCGCCCGCGATGAGCGGCACGGAGGTCACGCGGCGCTCGAGCTCGTCGAGCCGGCGCGCGACCGACGTCTCCGACTCGTCGCCGCGCAGGTCGACGCTCGCCACGAGGTACAGCGCTCGCGGGCCGACGTACTCGAGCCGCAGGTAGGTCACGCGCTCGACCTCCGGCAGGTCCCGGATGCCCTGCAGGACGGCGGCGCGCGTCGCGGGCATGGCGGCCTCGCCGACGAGGAAGCGGCGGTTGCGGTCGATGAGGACGACGGACACCACCGCGAGCACGAGGCCGACGACGATCGACCCGATCGCGTCCGGGACGGGCGACCCCGTGAGCTGGTGCGCGAGCACGCCGCCGAACGCGACGACGAGGCCGACGAGCGCGGCGGCGTCCTCCGCGTACACGGCCCGCAGCGTCGGGTCGGAGGTCACGAGCACGTGGTGCAGCGTGTCCCGGTCGGCGGCCCGCGCCTCGTCGCGCGCCTGGCGCCGGGCCCGGAGGAACGACACGCCCTCCAGGACGAACGCGAACGCCAGCACCGCGTACGCGACGAGAAAGCTGTCCGCGGGCTCGGGGTGCACCAGCTCCTGGATACCGTGCGTGATCGACACCCCCGCGCCCACGGCGAACAGCCCGATCGCGGCGAACATCGACCACACGTACGCCTCGCGCCCGAAGCCGAGCGGGTGCTCCGCGTCGGCGGGGCGCCGCGAGCGCTTGTCGGCGACGAGCAGGAAGATCTCGTTCCCGGTGTCCGCCCACGAGTGCACGGCCTCCGCGAGCATCGACGCCGACCCGGTGATCGTCGCGGCGACCGTCTTGGCGCCCGCGACGAGCGCGTTCGCGAGGAACGCGACGACGACGGTGACGGTGCTCTCGCCGCCGTCCTCGGGCCGGGCCATCCGGGGGTTGCGTGACTCCGGCTGTGGCGGGGCAGGCGTGGGGGCGTCGGCCATGGTGCCGGTCTACCAGCCGGGTCCGCGACCCGCGCGGCGAGGGCGGTCGGCGCCGGGACCGGCGACGGCCGCGGTCAGCGCCCGGGCTCGTCGACCGCCGCGGGGCCCCGGTCGTCAGGGGCCGACCCCTCGTGCGCACCCTGTCCGGCGTGCTCGGCGGTGCCCTCGTGCTCTCCGGAGTCCTCGCGCTCGGCGGCGTCCTGGTCGCGCGTGAGCTCGTCCACGACGAGCAGGTCCGTGCGCACCTTGCCGGTCCGGTACCCGGCGCGACCGACCATGTGCGCCGCGACGGGCGACGTGAGGAGCTGGAAGATCACGACGAGGAACAGCGTCGCGACGGCGCCCCACGAGCGCAGCCGCAGGCTCAGGCCCGCGAGCACGAGGATCAGCCCGAGGACCTGCGGCTTCGTCGCGGCGTGCATGCGCGCGAGCAGGTCGGGGAAACGGACGACGCCGACCCCCGCGGCGAACGCGAGGAACGCGCCGCTCAGCAGGAAGACGGCCGAGACGACGTCGGCCAGGGTGTCCCAGAAGCTGGTCGCGGGGTCCATCAGCGCACCTCCCCCTCGGGCGCCCCGCCGTGGTGCTCGGGGTCCACGGCGGAGTCGCGGTCGGCCTCCTCCGCCTCGCGGCGCGCGGCGTCCTCCGCGGCGACCTCGTCGGCCGTGCGGATGCGGCCCTCGTCCTCGGGCTCGACCGACGCGAACCGCGCGATCGTCACCGAGCCCACGAAGCCGACGAGCGACAGCACGACGAGGATCGGGATGGTGTCCGTACGGCGCGAGAACGCGGCCTCCAGCGCGATCGCCCCGACGAGCGTCGTCGTGAAGACGTCGAGCGCGATGGTGCGGTCGAGCATCGAGGGCCCGCGCTCGGCGCGCACGATCGCGAGGCTCGCACCGACCGCGAGCAGCGCGGCGGACGCGATCACGACGACGAGGTAGACGGTGTCGCTCATGCCTCGGCCACCTCTCGCTCCGACGGTTCGCGGTACAGGCCGGCGGCGCGCAGGTCCTCGTTCGACGCGAAGGCGTGCAGGACGCGCGCTTCCAGGGCGAGCGTGTCCTGGCGGACCTTCTCCACGCCGCCCGCGGCCTCGACGTCGAGCACGTGCAGGTAGAGCATCCCGGTGAGGCGGTGGGCCTCGACGACGATCGAGCCGGGCACGAGCGAGGAGAGCTCGGCCGTGATCGTCAGGTAGATGTCCGACGGGTTGCGCAGGCGCACGCCCACGACGGCGCCGCGCGGCGTGTGGCGCGGGGTGAGCGCGAGCAGGCTCACCTGGAACGACGCGACGACGAGGTCGGCGACGAAGCGCGCGACGAGCACGACGAACGGCCACGGCCGGAACTTCCCGCGCGCGGCGATCGACGGCAGCGGGAAGAACGTGATGACGGCGAAGCCGAGGATGACGCCCGCGAGGACGTTGCCCCACGACAGGTCGCCCCAGAGCATGACCCAGACGAGCGTCAGCCACAGGATCGTGCGCCACTGCGTGGTGACGCGCGCGAACCACCCGGTGGCGAGCGCGCGACGACGGCGGTGCAGGCTCATCCGTCCCCACCTCCCGTCGTGGCGGCGGGCTGCGCGTCGTCCGTCTCGCCGGTCGCGACCTCGTTCGACTCGCCCTGGCCGCGGTCGGAGTCGCCCGGGAACACGGCGTCGACGTAGGTGTGGCCGTCGAGGAGCGTGGTGGCGGCGCGCTCGGTGTACGAGTAGAGCGGGCCGGCGACCAGGGTGAGCGCGAGGCCGAAGGCGACGAGCGCCGTCGCGGGCCCGACCATGCCGCGCGGGAGGCGGGCGTCCGCGGGGATCTCGACGGGCGCCGTCTGCCAGAACGCCTTGTTCCACGCCTTGACGATCGCGTACAGCGTGAGCAGCGACGTGACGACGGACCCGACGACGAGCGCCCACGTGAGCGGCGTGCCCTGCGCGACGCCCTCCTCCAGCAGGCCCACCTTGCCGAGGAAGCCCGACAGCGGCGGGATCCCGGCGAGGTTCATCGCGGGGATGAAGAACAGGATCGCGAGCCCCGGCGCGAGCTTGGCGAGGCCGCCGAGCCGGTCGAGCGACGTCGACCCGCCGCGGCGTTCCACGAGCCCGACGACGAGGAAGAGCGTCGTCTGGACGGTGATGTGGTGCACGACGTAGAAGATCGCGGCGGCCATGCCCGGCTCGGACGCGAGCGCGATGCCGAAGATCATGTAGCCGATGTGGCTGACGAGCGTGAACGACAGGAGTCGCTTGATGTCGTTCTGCGCGACGGCGCCGAGGATGCCGACGACCATCGTCAGCAGCGCGAGCCACATGAGCACGTCGTCGACCACGCTGTCCTCGGGGAACAGCAGCGTCTGCGTGCGGATGATCGCGTAGACGCCCACCTTGGTGAGCAGGCCGGCGAACACCGCCGTGACGGGCGCGGGCGCCGTCGGGTAGGAGTCCGGCAGCCACGCGGAGAGCGGGAAGATGGCCGCCTTGATGCCGAACGCGAGCAGCAGCAGGAGCTGGATGGTCAGGGCCATGCCCGGGTCGATCTCGGCGTAGCGCTCGGAGAGCTGGGCGAGGTTCACCGTGCCCGTCGCCGCGTACGTCAGCGCGATCGCGACCAGGAACACGATGGACGACAGCAGCGCCACGACGACGTAGATCGACCCCGCCCGGATGCGCTCGCCCGTGCCGCCGAGCGTGAGGAGCACGTAGCTCGCGGCGAGGAAGATCTCGAACCCGACGTAGAGGTTGAACAGGTCGCCCGAGAGGAACGCGTTGAACACTCCCGCCGCGAGGACCATGAACGTCGGGTGGTAGATCGCGACCGGCGCCTCCTCGTCGCCGTCCGCGACACCCTGCGCGAGCGAGTAGAGCAGGACGCACAGCATGACGAAGCTCGACACGACGAGCATGAGGGCCGACAGCCGGTCCGCGACGAGGTCGATCCCGACCGGGGCGGCCCACCCGCCGACGTCGACGACGATCGGGCCGGAGTCGGCCGCGACCAGCAGCCCCACCGACGCCGCGAGGACGAGCGCGAGGGCGGCGACCGTGATGAGCCGCTGGGCGCGCGGGTGGCGCCACAGCGCGAGCGCGGCGCCGGCCGCGACGAGCGGGAGGACGACGGGCAGCGGGACGAGCGCCGCGGCGGTGAGGCTCATCGCGGCTCCTTCCCGTCGTCGCTGCGGTCGTCAGGTCGTGGGTCGTCCGGGCGTTCCGGCCGGGCGCCGTCGTCGTCCCCCGCGGCCCGGGGTGCCGGGGACGGCGGTTCCTGCCCGTCGGTGATCCCGTCGCCGTCGCCGTCGGTCTCGTCGCGGACCTCCGCGGCCTCGTCGTCCAGGCTCGCGCCGCTCTCCTCCGTGTCCGCGTCCTCGAACGCGGGGGCGTTGCGTGCGGCGTGCCGCGCGACGCGACGGTCCTCGAGGTCGTCCTGCACCTCGTCGTGGCCGTGGAGCTGCCACGACCGGTAGGCCATCGCGAGCACGAACGCCGTGATGCCGAGCGTGATGACGATCGCGGTGAGCACCATCGCCTGGACGAGCGGGTCGCTCATCTCCTCCTCGGGCGTCGTGCCGATGAGGGGCGCACCCCCGGCGCGCCCGCCCGCGACGAGGAAGAGCAGGTTCGCGCCGTTGCCCATGAGGATGAAGCCGAGCAGGACGCGCGTGAGGCTGCGCTCGAGCAGCAGGTAGACGCCCGCCGCGAAGAGCACGCCGATCGCGAGCACGAGGACGACGCTCGGGGTCATGTCGATGACGTTCACCGGCGGCCGCCCCCGATCGAGTCGGGCTCCATGGCCTCGAGCGGCCCGGTGTCCTCGCCCGGCTCGCGCCCGGCGGCGGCGCGCTCGGCGTGCCGGTCGATCTCCGCCCCCAGGGTCCGCAGGATGTCGAGGACGAGGCCCACGACGACGAGGAACACGCCGACGTCGAAGAACAGCGACGTGACGAGGTGGATCTCCCCCACCAGCGGGAGCGCGATGTCGTACGCGTCGCTGCCGAGCACGTTGCCGGTGAGCAGGAACGCGACGAGCCCGACGCCCGCGGAGAGGAACAGGCCCGTGCCGAGCAGCAGGCCCGGGTGGACCGGCGCCGCCTCGCCGAGCTCGTACCGGCCGCCCGCGAGGTAGCGCACGATGAGCGCGATCCCGACCACGAGTCCGGCCGCGAAGCCGCCGCCGGGCGCGTTGTGCCCGGAGAACAGCAGGAAGAGCGCGAACACGATCATCGCGTGGAACAGCACGCGCGTGACGACCTCGAAGATCACCGAGCGTCTCTGGGGCGCGAGCGTGCGCCCCGCGTTGAGCCACACGAGCATGCGCGGGTGGTCCTTCTCGGTGACCCCACGACGGCGCAGCGCGGCCCCCGGGTCCGCCCCGCCCTCGCTCCACACGCCGGAGCCGGACGACGTCGTGGCGGGCTTCGCTCCGGACGCGCGCAGGATCTCGCCGCTGCGGGTGCGCAGGAACACGAGCGACGCGACACCCGTGGCCGCCGCCAGCAGGACGGAGATCTCGCCCATCGTGTCCCACGCGCGGATGTCGACGAGCGTCACGTTGACGATGTTCTTGCCGTGCCCGAACTCGTACGCCTCGGCCGGGAAGTCGACGGAGATCGGCGTCGCGACCCGCGCGAGCGGCGCCACGACCGCGAAGCCCATCATGACGACGGCGACGGCCAGGCCGATCCCCAGGCGCACCCACCGGCTCGCGGCGAGCGGCCGGTTCGAGAAGTACGCGGGCAGGCGGCGCAGCACGAGCACCATGACGACGAGCGTGATCGTCTCGACCAGCACCTGCGTGAGCGCGAGGTCGGGCGCCCCGTGCAGGAGGAAGAGGACGGCGTTGCCGTACCCGGCGATGCCGACGAGGATCACGGCCTTGAGCCGGCGGCGCGAGCGTGCGGCGAGCACCGAGGCGATGCAGATCGCGGCGACCGCGACGAGCTGTGCGGGACGGTCCCACGCCTTGAGCTGCTCGGGCCACGCGGTCTGCGCGACCATGACGACCCCCGGCCCCAGGACGAGGACCACGAGGATCGCGCCCAGGTAGAACGGCAGCGAGCCACGCTGGGTGACGGCGGTGACGTCCGCCGCGAGGTCGTCGAGCTTGCGCATGACCTTGCGGTACGTGACGTCGGCCTCGGGCCCCGTCCACAGCGACGCCTGGAACCGCTCGACGCGCGCCCGCTGCCAGAACAGCACGACGCCGACGGCGAGGACCAGCACGGTCAGCGCGAGCGCGGGCGTGAAGCCCGCCCACAGGACGAGGTGCCCAGGTTCACCGACGGGGTAGGTGTCCGCATAGGGCGCGAGGAGCTCTTCGCCGAAGTGGGGCACGAGCGCGGTGGCGAGGCCGAGCACGGCGAGCACGACGGCGGGCCCCACGAGCAGGACCGGTTGGCGGTGGATGCGCGCGGGGTCGATCGGGGGCTCGTCGGCCTCGACCGCCGGGCGACGCGCGGCGGCCGCGCGCAGACCCACGTGCTCGTTCGCGCGCGCCGGCGGCGTGCCGAGGTGCGGCTTGGACGCGAACGCGCCCCACCAGAACCGGATCCCGTACGCGACCGTGAACATCGACCCGACGACGACCGCCCACAGGACCACCGTGTCGACCCAGACGGGGCCCTCGCCGTGCAGGAGCGACTCGAGCGCCGCTTCCTTCGCGACGTACCCCGCGAACGGCGGCAGCCCGATCATCGACGCGGTCGCGAGCCCGCCCGCGACCGCCGTCCACGGCAGGGCCTTGCCCACCCCGGTGAGGCGGCGCAGGTCGCGCGTCCCGGTCGCGGCGTCCACCACGCCCACCACGAGGAACAGCGACGCCTTGAACATCGCGTGCGCGCCGATCATCGCGAGCCCGGCGAGCGCCGCCCCGCGCGTCCCGAGGCCGACGAGCAGGATGATGAGGCCGAGCTGGCTCACCGTGCCGAACGCGAGCACGAGCTTGAGGTCGTACTGGCGCAGCGCGCGGTAGCCACCGACGAGCAGCGTGCCCGCGCCGAGCGCGATGACCATGGTCCGCCACACGGTCGTGTCGGAGTAGGCGGGTGCGAACCGCGCGACGAGGTAGACGCCGGCCTTGACCATCGCGGCGGCGTGCAGGTAGGCGCTGACGGGGGTCGGCGCGGCCATCGCCGCGGGCAGCCAGAAGTGCAGCGGGATGAGCGCGGACTTGCTCGCCGCGCCGATCAGGAGGCACACGATCGCGGCCGTCACCGCGCCGCCCGTGGGCGGGTCGGCGATGATCTCCGACATCCGGAAGGTGCCGCCCTGGACGCCGAGGATCACGACGCCCACGAGCATCGCGAGGCCGCCCGCCGTCGTCACGACGATCGCCTGCATCGCGGCACGGCGGCTGGCCTTGCGGTCGGCGTAGTGCCCGATGAGGAGGTAGGAGAAGACGGTCGTGAGCTCCCAGAACACGAACAGGAGCAGCATGTCGTCCGCGGTGACGAGCCCGACCATGGCCCCGGCGAACGCCGTGAGCACGCCGCCGAACCGCCGCAGGCCCTGCGCGGTAGGCGAGAAGTAGGCCGAGCAGTAGACGAGGACGAGCGCGCCGACGCCGCCGACGAGCAGCAGCATGAGCCACGACAGCGTGTCCATGCGGAACGCCAGCTCGAGCCCCAGGCCGGGGACCCACTCGACGACCTGCGTGGGGTGCTCCCCCGACATCACCCGGTCGGTCCAGGCGAGCGCGTAGACGGCCGCCGACGCCGGCGCGAGCGCCATGACGAGGAACGCCCGGCGGCCGAGGAACGAGACGAGTGCGGGCGCGCCCAGAGCCATCACGAGATGGGCAACGAGCACGTAGAGCACGGGCCGCTCCGTCCGGGTCGGGGGCGGGGTGGGCAGGCAGAGCCGGGGGTCTTGCTGGACTTGTCATCGTCGCACCCGCGGAGGGGAGACGCAGGGCACGACAGTTCACGGCGACGGCGATGCCGTGCCGAGAGTTATTTTACCGACTCCTCAGCCCTGCACGGGCCCCGCAGCCCGGACCGTGACCGATTCCTCAGTCTCCCGTCACAGATCCTCGGGATCCACGAGGAACTCGGCCTCGTCCGCGATCTCGCCCCCGACCGCGCCGTACAGCGTCCGGGTGACCTGCGCGACGACCTCCGCCGCCCGCTTGCGCGCGACCTGGTGGTCGAGCGACGGCTGCTCCTGCTGGGACTCGACCAGGTCGCGCGGCTCCCACCGCACGCGGTAGCTCACGGCGCCGTCCGCCGTCCACGGCAGGCCGCGCAGCAGCAGCGGCAGGGCCTCCTCGCCGCCCACCTCGACGGCGACGAGCCCGTCCATGCCGAGGTCGACGATCAGGCCGTAGCCGTCGAGGACGGCACCCGTCGTCAGCGCCTTGATGTCGACGTCGTCCGCGGCCGCGTGGATCGCGCGCCGCAGCGCGGGGTCCATCTTCTCGCCCGGGTAGAGCGGCAGGTCGGCGATGCCCTTCGGCGGTCCCTCGTACGACTTCCCCTCGGTCGCGAGCCGCGTGCGGGGGTTGAGCCGCGCGACGAGCGCGAGCGCGGCGTTGGGGTCCAGCCAGACGTCCGAGTACAGCGTCATGTCGATCGCGACGCCCGGGTCGGGCGTGAGGACGACGCCCGCGCCGGCCGGGTTCCCCACGTCGGTCCGCACCGACCCACCGAGGCGGCGCGCGGCCGCGACGAGGAACGCCACGACCCGCTCCTCCTCCCGCACCGGAAGCCCGCCCGGGAACGCGCGGCCGATCCCGTCGCGGTCCCCGCCGCCGGGGTAGGGGGCGTCGCCGCGCTCGCGCGGGCACACGACGTCGAACACGAGCGTCGTGCCCGGCGGCAGCCCGGTCCCGGACCCCGCGTACGGCCCCGTGACCGTGGTGTGGCGCGACGTGCGCAGCACGCCCGGCGCTCCCGGCGCCGCCGTACGGGCGGGCGGCACGAGCGGCTCGGTGCCCTCCGGCGCGACGTCCCAGCGCGCGCCCGCGAACCGCGAGAGCCCGAGGGTCTCGACCTCGTCGACGACGACGTCGGCCGGGAGCCCGAGCAGGTGCCGCGCCTGGTACGACTGCGCGGCGCCAGGCCCGTCGGGGTGCGGCAGCGGCGGGAGCGGGCTCATGCGGTGCGGTCCTCCGGTCCTCGGGTCCTGCGGGGTCGAACGACGTCCGACGCGGCGTGCCGCGCTCAGACGTCGGTGCGGTGGAAGCTCTGCCACGAGCGGGAAGCCGTCGGGCCGCGCTGGCCCTGGTAGCGGGAGCCGTAGACGCTCGAGCCGTACGGGTTCTCGGCGGGCGACGACAGGCGGAAGAAGCACAGCTGCCCGATCTTCATGCCCGGCCACAGCGTGATCGGCAGCGTCGCGACGTTGCTCAGCTCGAGGGTCACGTGCCCGGAGAAACCCGGGTCGATGAAGCCGGCCGTGGAGTGCGTGAGGAGGCCCAGCCGGCCGAGGCTCGACTTGCCCTCGAGGCGCGCGGCGACGTCGTCGGGCAGCGTCACCGCCTCGAACGTCGACCCGAGCACGAACTCCCCCGGGTGCAGCACGAACGGCTCCGCCGGGTCGACCTCGACCAGACGGGTGAGGTCCGGCTGGTCCTGCGACGGGTCGATGAACGGGTACTTGTGGTTGTCGAACAGCCGGAAGAACCGGTCGAGGCGCACGTCGATGCTCGACGGCTGGAGCATCGACGGGTCGTACGGCTCGAGCTGGACGCGCCCGGCGTCGAGCTCGGCCCGGATGTCGCGGTCGGAGAGCAGCACGGCCCCACGCTAGCCGACGACGGGGGCCGCCAGGACCGGTCGCCGAACCCTGGATCGCTCCCCGGGCAGGCGTCGCCGTGGGGAGCGGTCCAGGGTTCGGCGAAGGCGTCAGGCGCGCAGCGGGCGGCCCGTCGAGTCGACCGAGTAGTAGCCCGTCTTCGAGGTCAGGTAGAGGATGCCCTCGACGAGGCCCCAGATCGCGATGACCGGCGCAGCGAAGCCGAACGACAGGACCGACACGAGCAGCATCGTCAGGCCGATGCCCGTGTAGCCCAGGTAGAACCGGTGGATGCCGAGGCTCCCGACGAGGATGCCGAGCAGGCCCGCGGCGAGGCGCGACTTGGCCTGGGGGTCGTACGCGGGGTCGAAGCCGGGCTGCCCGTACGGGCCGGGCTGCGCGTACCCCGGCTGCTGGCCGTAGCCCTGCTGCGGGTACCCCTGCTGGGGGTAGCCCTGCTGGGGGTCGGCGCCGTAGGCCTGCCCCTGCGGCTGGCCGTACCCCGCCTGCGCGCCGGGCGTCCCGTACGGCTGCTGGCCGTAGGCGTCCCCGTAGCCCTGCGGCTGGCCGTACGCGTCACCGTAGCCGGGCTGCGGCTGGTCGTGCCCCGGCGCCCCGCCCGACGGCGTCGCCCCGCCCCCGTAGACCGGGTCGCCCGGGGCCGGGCTCCCCTGCGCGGGGTCGGGCTGCTGCTGGTACGGGTTCTCGGACAAGGCTGCTCCTCCGGCGTGCGCCGCGCACGGGCGCGGATCGGGTCGTCGTGCGGTCGGGTTCTGGCATCACCGGCGACGTCCGCTATGATCGGGGCGCGCGCTGGTTCGCCGAGGATCCTCCCAGAGGCCCCGGGGCGGACGCCACCAGCGCCGCGCGGGTGTAGTTCAATGGTAGAACTTCAGCTTCCCAAGCTGATAGCGCGGGTTCGATTCCCGTCACCCGCTCAGCACACGAGAGCCCCGCACCGGTCCGGTGCGGGGCTCTCGTCGTCATGGCCAGGCGGCGAGCAGGTCGTCGGCCGTCCACACCCGGGACAGGCGCGGGTCGTCGTCGGCACCGGCCGGGCAGACCGCGACGAGCGGGGTCGCGGCGCCGACGCCCGGCACGTGGACCGCGTCGGTCGCGAGCGCGGCGACGTCCCGCGACGTGAACGGCGTGCGGGCGTGCCACTTGATGCTCCCGACGAACGCGATGGCACGCGCGGGGCGTGCGTCCGCCGCGACGAGGTCGATCTCGGGGGTGTTGTTCCGCGGCCACCACCCTCCGACCTCTCGGGCACCGGGCCAGGTCTCGTCAGGCAGCAGCCGCGCGAGAGCCTCCCGCACCACGGGTTCGATCGCGCGACCGCGCCAGGACGAGAACGCCCCCTCGAACCGGGCGACAGCCAGGTCGGGTCGACCGCGGTCGATGTCCGGGAGCGCGGGCTCGACCATCGCGAGCCAGAACCGCAGCGCCGGGTCGGACACCCGCCAGCGCCGGTCCTTCGTCGCGGCCCGCGTGGAGAGCGGCTCGTCCGCGGCGATCACGCGCTTCTCGGTCAGCAGCCCGAGCGACCGGTCGAGCGTGGTCGGGGAGATCGATCCGTCGAGAGCCTGGAGGATCCGCGAGTGGGTCCGTTCGCCCTTGCCGCCGATCGCCGTCAGCACCAGCCGGGCGTGCGACGTGGTTGGCAGCTCGCCGTCGAGGACCCTCGTCCCGGAGACGACGAGCGCACTGGTCGGCCGCTCGTACGCACGGCGCACGAAGGCGACGGGCGGCTCCTCCGGCTGCCACTCCTGCGCGACGAGCGGCTGCCCTCCCGTGACGAGAAACGCGTCGAACGCCTCCGCTCCCGTCAGTCCCGTCATCCGGGCGACGTCCCGAGGGGAGAGAGCACGCAGCAGCATCTCCGTCGCTCGCCCGTGGAACGGCTGGTCCGGCCTCCCGAGCGCCTCCATCATCGCGAGGTCGTTCCCGAGCAGGAGCAGGAGCACGGGGCGTCGCGAGAGCTCCCGGTCCCAGACGCGCTGCAGCTCCCCGGCGCCGCCCTGGATGCCCTCGAGCAACCAGGGCAGCTCGTCCACGACGACGATAGCCGGGCTCTCGGCGGGCAGCGCGGCGGCCAGCAACCGCAGGGCAGCGGTGAGAGAGGTGGGCCTGTTCTCCTCCGCGACGGCGGCACCGGGTAGGTCCGAGCGCGCGACAGCCTCGGCGAACGCCGCGAGCTCGTCCCCCGGAGGCGCGTGTCGCGCCGCCTGGAAGTACACGGACGGGACGCCCTCCCGCTCGATGAGCTCTGTCACGAGGCGCGACTTGCCGACGCGGCGGCGGCCTCGAAGCAGCACGGCGACGCCGGTGTCCGCCCGCCCACCCGTCCGGACGACGTCCAGCTGGTGCGCGAGCTCGCGCAGCTCCGTCGCCCGTCCGACGAATCCCGTCATGAAACCCCCTCAGATCAAACCCCCACCAAGAATACTAACTTTGATGGGGGTATCAAGCGCCGAGCCCGGGGTTGCTCCTCACGGCGACGGTGACGTGGGGAACGACCCCGGGCTCGGCGGTCAGGGGGGCGTCAGCCCAGGATGCTGCCCGCGGCCTTCGCCGATGCGGCGAGCGAGCCCGTCAGGGGCAGGTCGGGGAGGATCACGGCCTGGGCGGCGTGGTAGACGTCGGGCTTGCCGACCCACGTGACGCCGTCGGGCCGGTTGGCCGTGTCGAGCTCGTGGTGCCACGAGCCGCGCTCGGGGTCGACGAGGAACCGGTCGATCCACGCCCACCAGCCTGCGGCTGCCTCGGTGAAGCGGGACTCCCCCGTGACCCGGCCGAGCACGTCGGCCGCGGCGACGGCCTCGGCCGCGACCCAGTGGTAGCGGCGCGGCTCGACGGGCACGCCGGACCAGTCGACCGTGTACACGAACCCGCCGCCGTGCTCGCCGTCCCAGCCGTCCGCGACGGCGCGGTCGAACAGCGCGACCGCGGCCTCGGTGCGCGCGCCGGGCGTGCCGGCCGCGATGTCGACCTGGAGGAGGAGACGAGCCCACTCGAGCCCGTGCCCCGGCGTCGACCCGTACGGCTTGAACGGGTCGCGCGGGCGGTCGGCGTTGTAGTCCGGCAGCGGGTTCCAGTCCGCGTCGAAGTGCTCGGGGATGCGCCAGTCGTTCTCGCTCGCCCAGCCGATCACGCGGTCCGCGATCGACGCGGCGCGGCCGAGCCACTCGGCGTCGCCGGTCGCGTCGTGGGCCGCGAGCAGCGCCTCGACGGAGTGCATGTTGGCGTTGACCCCGCGGTACTCGTCGAGCGTGGTCCAGTCGCGCGACCACTCGTCCGCGTGCATCCGGGGCCCGGGCTCCCAGAACCGCTCGTCGAGCACGGCGAGCGCGGCGTCGAGCAGCTCGCGCGCGCCGTCGCGGCCAGCGATCGTCCCCGACGCCGCGGCGAGCACCACGAACGCGTGCGCGTACGCGCTCTTGGTGCCGTCGACCGCACCCTCCTCCGTCGCGGCGAGGTCGCCGGGACGGGGGCCAGGACCGCGCGAGGACACCCAGCCGCCGTACTCCGCGTCGACGAGCACGCCCCGCAGGCCCTGCAGCGCCTTGTCCGCGAGCTCGCCCGCGCCGGGGACGCCGAGCAGGGACGAGAAGGCGTAGACGTGCGCCATGCGCGACGTGATCCACGTGTGCACCGGCCGCGCGAGGTCCGGGACGTCGTCGTCGTCGAGCCACTGCGCGGCGCCGTCCGACCGCAGCGAGGCCGCGCCGAAGTACAGGAGGTCGGCGAGCTGGTCGCGCCGCCATGCCGTGAGGTCGGCCGTGGGGTCGACCCGGGGGGCTGCTGCGGGCGAGGGCTGCTCGGACGGGTGCTCGGTCATGTCTCGGTCCTTCTCGTGCTGGGAACGTGGTGCCGCACCGGGCGCGGTGCCGGTACGGCGCGGTGCCCCGGGACGATCATCCCGGGGCACCGCCGGTGGTGCATGCTCACCTCACGCCCCAGAAGCCGGGGCGTGAGGTGGGCTCAGGGTTCAGCCGCAGGTCACGGCCGCGTAGTCCGCCGTGATCGACGCCGTCACCCCCTGGTCTCCACGGGTCGCCTCGACGGTGACGGTGCCGGCCTCGACCGACGTCGCCCGCGTCGCGAACGACTGGTAGGCGTTGGCCCCCGGCGCGACGGCCGCGAACTCCTTGGTGCCGAACGGCGTGACGAGCCGGATCGCGACGGGCGCGTCCTCGCCGTTCTCCGCGCGGACCGCGACGTACGCCTTGCCGGCGAGGCAGCGCGTGCTCACCGTGACGTCGATCGCGAGCGTCGGCTGGCCCTCGGTCACGGTCACGGGAACCTCGACCACCTGGCTGGTCCAGCCGTCGTCGACCACGACGTACGCGGTGTACGTGCCGGCCGCCGTGTAGGCGTGCGAGCCGGAGACCGACCCGTCCGCCACCGTGCCCGCGGCGACGTCGGAGCCGTCGCCCCACGTGACCGCCGCGCGGAGCTCGGCGCCCTCGCGGCCGCCGGTCACCTGGGCGAGCACCGCGTCCGTCGACTGCCCGACGGCGAGGGTCACGCCGTCCGCGGCCGTCACCTCGAGCGCGGGGTGCTCGGCGAACGTGCCGTCGTGCGCGACCGCGACCACGTGGATGCGGCCGTCGCGCGAGAGCTCGCCCGGCTGGTCCGGGAGCGTGAGGCTCACGGCCCGCTTGCCCTCGGGGAGCGTGATCGGCGCCGTCGCGAAGAACGCCGCGGGGGTGCCGGTCTGCGGGCTGCCGCCGCGCAGGCGGTTGTCCGTCACGGCGACGGCGATGTTGCCGAACACCGGGTTGCGCGCCGCGCCCGACCAGTCGCCGAGGCTCAGGTCGATGGGCTGCGACGAGCCGTCGTCGAAGGTCAGCACGCCCTGGGCCTGCTGGTTCTTCTCCGTGCCCGTGCCGATCACCGAGAGCTGCTCGGCGTCCGCGGGGACCTCGAGCTCGATGGTCTGGCCGTCGCCCGTCGCGTTGTCCGGCTGGCCGGCGGGGATCGCCGGGACGTCGAACGCGAGGTCGGTGCCGGGCACCGTGCCGCGCTCGCCCTGGACGAAGCCCTTCGCCGCGAGCTGGGCCCGGTCGAAGAACACGCCCTGGCCGTCGCACGAGCCGACGGTCGTGCCGAGGTCGCCGATGCAGACGTTGTCGTACGCACCGAGCAGCGAGCCCTCGCGCAGGAGCGAGACCGTGACGTTCGAGGAGGTCGAGACGGGCTCGATCCCCTCGCCCGAGACCGTGACGGTCACCGGGTAGACGCCCGGGGCGGCCCACGAGTGCGCGGCGTTCACCGCGAACCCGCCGAACGCGCCAGCCTGGAGCGAGCCCGCGACCGGCTCGGAGCCGTCGCCGAACGCGACCTGCACGTCGAGCGCCGACGCGTCGCCCTCGACCCCGGTGAGGGTCGCGAACGAGCCCGAGACCTCGCGCCCGGTGACCGTGTCGCGGTCCGGGGCGGCCGAGAGCGTCAGCTCGTCGGCACCGGATGCCTTCGGGTCGGCCAGGAGCTCCAGCTCGGCGAGCGACAGCGCGCCGTCACCGGCCGCGGCCGTCACGGACACCCGGTACTGCGCGAACGCCGTCGGCTCCGCGACCGTGAACGGCCGCGTCTGCAGCGCCCAGCGGAACTGCTCGCCGGACCGCTCGTCGAGCGTCGTCCAGGTCTCGCCGTCGTCGGAGCCCTCGAGGGTCCACGCGGACGGCGACGCCGTCCCGCTCGCCCCGGAGGTCAGCGTGTACGACTCCACCGTCGGCCGGATGCCGTTGCCCGCCCAGGTGATCGACGGCGTCGCCGTGGCGAACGTCGTGCGCGTCCCGGACGTGTTGTCCGTCAGCGCCGCGGCGCTCGTCGACGCGTCGCCGTCCGCGACGGTCGTCGTGCCGAGGCCCGACGTCGTCGCGTCCTGGACCGGTGCCGGGGGCTCGTCGCCCTCGGTGAGCGACGGCGGCGCGTCGTCCTCGCCGGTGCCCCAGTCGGACGGCTCCGGGCCCATGACGAAGTCCAGCGTCGCGCCGCCCGAGAGGTCGGCCTGCGAGAGCGACGTCGAGGTGCGGGCCTCGCCGTCCACCGCGAGGGACTGCACGTAGACGTTGTCCACCGAGTTGTTCTCGGCGTTGACCACGAGGTCGCCGTCCGGCAGGTGCACGGTCGCCTTGTCGAACAGCGGCGAGCCGACCGCGTACTGGTCGGAGCCGACCTGGAGCGGGTAGAAGCCGAGCGAGGCGAAGATCCACCACGACGACATCTCGCCGTTGTCCTCGTCACCCGGGTAGCCCTGGCCGATCTCGCTGCCCACGAACAGGCGGCGGGTGACCTCACGGACCTTCTCCTGGGCCTTCGAGGGCGCGCCCGCGGCGTCGTACAGCCACGGGATGTGGTGCGACACCTGGTTGCTCATGCCCCACATGCCCATGCGCACGTCGCGCGCCTCGCGCTGCTCGTGGATGCCGCCGTTGCCGGCGCCCTTCTCCGGCGTGGAGAAGAACAGGTCGAGCTTGTCCTCGAGGCCCTGCTTGCCGCCGTAGAGGTTCGCCAGGCCCTGACCGTCCTGCGGCGCGTGGAACGCGAAGTTCCAGCCGCTCGTCTCGGTGTACCCGCCGCCCCAGGCCTCGGGGTTGTAGGTCTCCGGGTCGACGGCCCACGTGCCGTCCTCGTGCCGCGGCACGAAGAAGTCGACCTCGGGGTCGAACAGCTCGACGTAGTGCGTGGCGCGCTCGAGGAAGTACGAGGACTCCTCGCGCAGCGTCTCGCGGCGCTCGTCCGGCGTGGCCGGGTCCTCCGCGAGGGCGGCGGCCATGTTGCCGATGCCGAAGTCGTTGACCAGGCCCTCCAGGCCCCACGACACGGACTCGTGCGTGGACTCCGGGGTGAACCCGAGGAACGGCGACGTCTGCAGGCCCTTGCGGCCCACGGCGTTGTTCGGCGGCGCGACGGACGCGTTGCGCAGCGCGGCGTCGTACGCCTCGAGCGCGGAGTCCGTCGGGAGCGAGCCCTTGAGGTACGCGTCCGCGAACGCGACGTCGGAGCTCGTGCCCGTCATGAGGTCGGCGTAGCCCGGGGAGGACCAGCGCGCGACCCAGCCGCCGTCGCGGTACTGCTGGACGAACCCGTCGATGAGCTCGCCCGCGAGCTCCGGGTAGAGGAGCGAGTACGCCGGCCAGGCCGTGCGGTACGTGTCCCAGAACCCGTTGTTCACGTAGATCTTGCCGTCGACGATCTTCGCGTTCGTCTGCGTGTCCGTCGCGGAGCCCGTGGTCGCGGAGACCGGGCTCGCGTACTTGTACGCCGGCGCCTGCGCCGTGCCCGTGTTCTCGAACTGCGAGTTCGGGTACAGGTTGAGGCGGTAGAGGTTGGAGTACAGCGTGACGAGCTGGTCCTCGCTCGCGCCCTCGACCTCGATGACGCCCAGGCGGTCGTTCCACGCCTGCGCGGCGGCGGCCTTGACCTCGGTGAAGGTCTTGCCCGTCACCTCCAGGTCGAGGTTCTTGCGCGCCTGGTCGAGGCTGATGAACGACGTCGCGACGCGCAGCTCGACCGTCTTGTCGGACGACGTGTCGAAGGTCGCGAAGCGCGCGTCCGCGCGGTTGCCCGCCGCCGTCCCGACCGCCGTCGGACTACGGTCGAAGGTGCCGGCGACGAACATGCGCGTACGGCCTACGGACAGGCCCGAGCCGTTCTCGACCCAGCCGGAGATCGTCCCCGTGGCCTGGTCGTACGTGAGCTTGGACGAGCCGTCCACCTTGTCCACGAGCACGTGGCCCTTGGCGCCGGGGTAGCTGAAGCGGAGCACCGCGCCGTGGTCGGTGGGCGTCGCCTCGATCGCGGACCCGTTGGTGAACGTCACCCCGTAGTAGTCCGGGCGCGCCGTCTCGTCGGCGTGGTCGAACTCGAGGCCGCGCGTCGAGAGCGTGGCGTCGGGCGTCCCGGACGCCGTCGACGGGAGGAACGTGAGCTGGTTGCGGTCGCCCATCCAGGGGCTCGGCTCGTGCGAGACGCCGAAGCCCTGGAGCACCGGCTTGTTGTTGGCGTTGTTGGCCTTGTGGTACTCGTACAGCCAGCTCTGCGAGGACGCGTTGGTGTACGGCGTCCAGAAGTTGAAGCCGTTCGGCGTCGCCGTCGCCGGGATGTTGTTCCCGCGCGAGAAGCTGCCCGACGCGAGCGTGCCGCGGCGCGTGTCCACGTAGTTGGCGAGGCTCGACCCGTCGATCGTCGCCGGCTCCGCCGTGATCGCGACGTCGTCGAGCCAGCCCGCGAACTTGGTGCCCGCGTGGCCGCCCGGGTTGTCGTAGCCCAGCAGGACCTGGTCGACGGTCTTGCCCGCGGCGACGTCGCCGAGGTCGATCCGCACGGAGTTCCACTGGTCGGCGTAGAGGATCTTGCCCTCGCCCTGCGCCTGGGCCGTCGCGACCGTCTCGTGCGCGTCGCGCGCGCCGAGGTCGGACAGATAGGTGCCGTCGGTGAACAGCACGTCCACGGACGCGTACGTCGACGGGTACTGGAGGTCGTCGAGCAGCTCGGGGAAGATCGTGTAGCTCAGGCGGGTGTCCTCGCCGACGGCGACGTCCACGTCGTCGTAGAGCACGTTGGTCGCGTAGGTCTCGCCGTCGGCGAGGTGCGAGCCGTCGTACCGCAGCGAGTGCAGGCCGGAGAACCCGACGCCCGCCTTGTTGGTGAAGTTCACGCGCGGGCCGGTGCCGACCTTGGTGTTCATGGGCGCGGCGGAGGGGCCGGCGCTCAGGTCGCCCGAGAGGTCCCACCCGGCGAGCTGCACGATGCTGTCGCCGGAGTTCGCGGTCACGTTGAGGCGCAGGTAGGTGTACGCCTCGGTGGGCTGGTCGAGCTCGAAGCTGCGGGTCTGCTGCCGGTTCGGGAAGTCCTCGTCGGTGCGCTGGTCGAGCGGGGTCCACGTGGAGCCGTCGTTCGAGCCCTCGATCGTCCAGGTCTTCGGGTCACGGCCTGCCGAGTCGTCGCCCGACGTCATCGAGTAGGCGACGAACGACACGGGCTCGGCGAACTCGTACCGGACCCAGCCGGTCGAGGCGAACGCGAGCCACTTGGTGCCGGAGCTGCCGTCGGCGAGGTTCGCGGCGCCCTCGTTCGGCAGGTTCTGGGCGCTCGCCGTGACGGCCTTGAGCTTCCCGAGCACGCTGCCGGGGAGGCCGCTCGTGAACGACCCGACGTTCGCCTGCCAGGGCGCGCCGTCGCGCTCGGCCACCGTGGTGGCGAGCGCGGCCGGGTCTCCCGACTCGAAGGACGACGAGAAGTCCCCGGGCTCCGCGGCGGCGGCGGGGGCCGCCGTGAGGGCCCCCGCCGGGGAAGCGAGAGGCACTGCGAGAGGGACGGTGAGGGCCGCGGCGAGCGCGAGGCCGAGAGGCCTCGCGCGTCCGCTCCCGGAGCGCGCGGCGGCCGCGCGTCCGGGCGGGAGGGGTCTGGTCATGCTCTCGATCTCCTTCGATCAACTGACAGCGCTGTCAGGCTGCAGGGGTGCCCCTGACAACGCGCAGGGGGGAAGCGTTGTCAGGGGCGACCCGAACCTATGTGGGAGCGACGGCTTTGTCAACGCGCGCGAAGCCTCGGGAGCGCGGCGAGGCTGGGGTGCGACGCCGACACGTGTGCGCTCGGTCCAGACCCCGGGGCAACAGGCTCGTCCACTCCACGACGTGGCCGGACCTCCGTGCGTCCGCTCGGGCAGTGGTCACAGACTTCACCCGCCGCCGCTGCTGCCACGTGAGTTCAGGAGCGGGATCCTGAAACTGCCCGGTTCGCTGAGGAACGACGGCAGGGGTGTGACATGGACCTGGAACCAAGCCGATACGGCTGCAGCGCGCACCGGCAGGGTAAGAACACCGAGGTGATCACGGCTGCGGTCAGGAGCACGTTGAAGGTCCGCTCGGCTGTGCCCCCGGTGCTGCGCGGCACCAACGTGACGAAGCGGCAGTTCGAGATCACCGTTCGCTGCCCGGGAAAGGTCGACAGCCAGCCCGACGCGCCGCACGACGTGGTCGCGAAAGGGGTCTACACCTTCCTCAAGAGCGACTGGGACGACGTCCTGTACGACCGGGCGCCGCTGGACCGGCAGTGACGACGCAACCAGATCCCCAATGGGGCGAGGCCCCCAGTCGCGACGATCTCGCCTGGGACGCGCTGGGGAACGAGCTGACTCCAGCCAAGTCGCTCGAGCGGGTAGAGGCCGCAGCAACCCGAGTCGTCGGGCAGATCGCGCTCGTGGGGACCGTCCTGGGTGCTGCCGGGCTGGTCGCCACCGTCACCGTGCTGCACGACTGGGCCGCGAAGAGCTTCGCGGTCGCCGCGGTCGTCGCTTCCTCGTTCGCCGTCGTCATCGCGTTGCTGTGCCAAGTCCTGACCTCGGCAACTCTCAACTCCGCCAACCGTCTCGAGACCAAGGCGTGGTACCGCCGTCGAGTCGTCCTGCGCGGCGTCGCGCTTCGCTGGGCCGGCCTCCTCGTCGTCGCCGCGGTCCTGTGCGCGATCGTCTCCGTACTGATCGCGGTCTCCGTCGACAGGGAGGCTCCACCTCACGTGACGGTCGCCAGGACCGTCAGCGCACCGGACGAGACCGGGAACCAGCACAGCGTCCTGGACGTCGTCGTCTCCTCAGCCGACATCACGCCAGGTACCCGGGCCTCGACGACCGTTCTCGACCAGGGCGGCACGGTCCTGGTCTCGGCCGTCGAGCACGTCGGCGCCGACGGTGCCGTCAGCCAGGAGCTCTCCGCATCCGCCGACGGCACCGACGCGTCGTTCACCGTGAAGGTGGCCGTCGGCACCTGGTCCTGCACGACGACGGCCACCGCCGAGCAGTCCACCATCGCGTGCGAGCCCGGGTAGAGCCGACAGGGCGCCCGCCGGTCAGATCGGACCTGAGCGGGCGATCGCGGGACCGCGACGGCGCGCTCGTCTCCTGATCTGCGCGCGGTCCTGTGTCGGCCACCGGGCACCCGACTCGCGGCTCAGTCCCGTGATGCGGGCCCGGGAGACCTAGGCGCCCGGGCCCGGGACCTCTCCCGTGCCGCGCACGACGAGCCGCGTGGGCACCACGACGAGGCGCGGCGAGAGCTCCGGGTTCTCGGCCCGCGACACCGCGAGCGACGCGGCCTGCCGCCCCATCTCGACGACGTCGTACCCCACGACGGTCACGTTCAGCAGGTCCGCGAGCTCGAAGTCGTCGAAGCCCACGAGCGCGACGTCCGCCTGCCCGCCTGCGGACACGCGGTCGCGCAGCGCGTGGAGCGCGCCGACGGTGATCTTGTTGTTCGCGGTGACGAACGCCGTCGGGGGTTCCGGCAGGGCCAGCAGCTCCGCCACGAACGCGCGCGCGAGGTCGGCGTCGTGGGCGCCGTCGCGCACGTAGCGCGACGGGTCCTCGACGCCCGCGCCGCGCAGCGTCGCGACGAACTCGTCGCGACGCTCCTGGAACGTCCACAGCCGCGAGACGTCCCCGACGAGCGCGATCCGCCGGTGCCCGTGCGCGAGCAGGTGCGTGACGGCGTCGCGCACCCCGCCGCGGTTGTCGATGACGACGGTGTCCGCGTCGACGCCCTGCGCCGGCCGGTCGATGAACACGACCGGCAGGCCGTCGTCGAGCTCGCGGCGCAGCGACGAGTGGTCGGTCGACGTGGGCGTCACGACGAGCGCGCCGACGCGGCGCTCGACGAGCGCCTCCGTGAGCGAGCGCTCGCGCTCGGGCTCCTCGTCGGAGCTCGTCGTGATGAGCTGGAGCCCGTGATGGCGCAGCTCGCGCTCGATCCCGCTCGCGAGCGCGGAGTAGAACGGGTTCGCGAGGTCGCCGGTGACGAAGCCGACGAGCCGCGACGAGCCGCCACGCGCCAGGTCGGCCGCCACCGCGTTGCGGCGGAACCCGAGCCGTTGCGCGGCCTCCTGCACCTTGGCCCGCGTCTGCGGCGCGACGTTGGGCTCGTCGTTGAGGACGCGCGACGCCGTCTTGAGGCTGACACCCGCGACCTCCGCCACGGAAGCGAGGGTCGGCCGTCGGCCCCCGCGCCCCGCGTGCGGGCGCGCCGCCGCCTCCGTCGAGGTGTCCGTCCCGGCGCCCGGCGCCGTGGCGGCACTCCCGCCCGGTGGGAGCGTGCCCGTGCTCTCCCCCTGCATCACCATCATCAGACCTCCCGTCGACCGCGGATGAGCATGTCGACGACGATAGCGAGCAGGAGCACCGCTCCGGTCACGATGTACCGCGTCGCCGTGTCGAGATTCAGCAGCGTGAGGCCGTTGGCGATCGACTGGATGACCAGCACGCCGAGCAGCGCGGACCACGCGCTCCCGCGCCCGCCGAACAGGCTCGTGCCGCCGATGACCGCCGCGGCGATCGCCGTGAGGTAGGTGTCGGCGGCGCCGGTGCCCTGGTTCGCGGCGGCGAGGCGACCGGCCGCGAGGATGCCTCCGAGCGCGGCGAACGTGGAGCAGGCGACGAAGCACGAGACGACGGTCCGCCGCACAGCGACGCCCGCGAGGAGCGCGGAGCGCCGGTTACCGCCGACGGCGCGCACCGACCGGCCCCACCGGGTGCGGCGCAGGAGGACGTCCACCACCACGACGAGCGCGACGAACAGCACGACCGTGTAGCCGATCCCGCGCGCGGTCCCCAGGTAGGCGACCGTGCCGACGAGGACCGCGGCGAGGACGGCGGTGCGGATCGCGATCCGCCCCAGCCCCGGGCTCGGCAGCTCCGCGCGCACGCGGCGCAGGTGGTCGACGACGCGCAGCCCGGCGTACCCGGCCACGACCACGACCACGAGCCCCCAGGCGGCGGCCGGAGCGAGGAAGCCCTGCTGCACGGTGCGCACGAGCCAGGACTCGAACGGGATGTTGATCGAGCCCGTCGGGCCCAGCACCCGGAGCTGCACTCCCGCGAGGACGAGCAGCCCGGCCAGGGTGAAGACGAACGACGCGAGCCCGAGGCGCGTGGACAGCAGCCCGTACCCGAGGCCGACCACGACGCCCACCGCGAGCGCCGCGAGGATCGCGAGCCCGACGGGCCAGTCCAGGTTGACGGTCCCGACCGCCAGCACCGCCGCGGCGAGCCCGCTCACGGAGCCGACCGACAGGTCGATCTGGCCGACGAGCAGCACGAGCACGACCCCGAGCGCGATGATCCCCGTGGGCGCGCTCTGGAGCGTGAGGTTGACGAGGTTCTCCGCCGAGAGGAACGCGGGGTTGATCGCGCCGAGCACGACCCAGATGAGCAGCAGCGCGCCGACGATCGGGAGCATGCCGAGGTGGGCGCCGCGCAGCTGCCGGACGACGCTGCCGGACAGCGCGCCCGTCGAGCGGTCGAGCGCCGCGCCGGAGGTGCGGCCGGGGACGCTCATCGGTGCACCGCCCCGGTGCCGCCGGAGCGCCGCTCGCGCCCCGGGTCGGTCGACGGCCGCGACGAGCCGCCCGGCCGCGCGGGCCGGACCGCTCCGGTCATCGCGGCGAGCAGGTCCTCGTAGGACGTGTCGCCTGCGAACTCGCCGTGCACGCGCCCGAGCCGCAGCACGAGGATGCGGTCCGCGACGGCCTGCAGGTCGCCCGCCTGGTGGCTGATGAGCACGACGGCGTGGCCGCGCTCGCGCAGCTTCTCGATGAGGTTGAGCACCTCGGCCGTCTGCCGGACCCCGAGGGCCGCCGTCGGCTCGTCGAGGACGAGCACGCGCGGCGCGCCGAGCAGCGCGCGCGCCACGGCGACCACCTGGCGCTGCCCGCCGGACAGGGTGCGCACGGGCTGGCGCACGGACGGGACGGTCGCGGCGAGCTGGTCGAGCAGGCCCCACGCCTCGCGCTCCATGGCGATCTCGTCGAGGAACGGGCCGCGCAGCGTCTCCTGCCCGAGGAAGACGTTCTCGACGACGTCGAGGTCGTCCACCAGGGCGAGCTGCTGGAACACCGCCGCGATGCCGTGCGCCCGCGCTGCGGCAGGTGAGTCGAGGACGACGGGCGCGCCGTCGAGCAGGACCTCGCCCGCGTCGGGCCGGAACGCGCCCGCGACGACGCCCGCGAGGGTCGACTTGCCGGCCCCGTTGTCGCCCACGACGGCGAGCACCTCGTGCTCGCGCACGTCGACGTCCACGTCGACGAGCGCGCGGACGCCGCCGAAGTTCTTGGAGACCCCCCGCAGGGACAGGACGGGGGCGCTCACGGGGCGGCCTCCAGGAGGCCGGCCTCGACGCACGCGTCGACGTAGTACGGGGTGCAGATCTCGTCGACCGTGTACACGCCGCCGTCGACGATGACGCGCTGCACGTCGTCGATCCCCACCGCGCGCGGCGCGAGGAGGAGGCTCGGGACGCCGTCGATGCTCGCGGTCGCGCGCGGGTCCTCGCCGCGGAGCACGCGGACGGCGAGCTCGGCGGCGGTGCGGGCCTGCTGGGCGGTCGCCTTGTAGACGGTCATGTACTGGTCGCCGGAGACGATGCGCTGGATCGCCGCGAGCTCGCCGTCCTGGCCCGTGGTGGGCGGGACGGGGTCGAGGCCCGCGGCCTTCATCGCGGCGATCGCGCCGCCCGCGATGCCGTCGCTCGCCGCGAAGACGCCGTCGACGCGGCCGGTGTACTGCGTGAGCTGCCCCTCGACCCACTCGGTCGCCTTGTCGGGGCTCCAGTCGGGGGTGTCGTACTCGGCGAGCACGTCGATGTCCTCTCCCTCGAGCGCGCGGTGGGCGCCGGCGGCGAGCTCCGCGGCGTTCGGGTCGGTCGGCGAGCCCTGGACGAGCAGGACGCCCGGCCGCCGGCCCTGCGCCGGCGGGTCCTGCTCGGCGCGGTCGAGGACCGCGCCCACGAGCGCCTCCCCCATGAGGTACCCGATGAGCTCGTTGTCGAACGAGACGTAGTAGTTCGCGCCCTCGACGAAGCGATCGTAGGCGATGACCGGCACCCCGAGCCGCTGCGCCTGGGCGACGATGCTCACCGCGGCGACCGCGTCGACCGCGTCGAGGACGAGCACGTCGGCCCCGCGCGCGAGCATGGACTCGGCCTGCTGCTGCTGGTTCGCGGCGTCCTGGGCGGCGTTGGCGTACAGGACCTCGCACGTGGGGCAGCGGCGCTCGACGACGCCCACGAAGGTCGGGCGGTCGGTGGTCTCGTACCGCGCGGTCTTCGCCTCGGGGAGCAGGAGCCCGATGGTCCCCTCCGACGGCCCGGCTGGCTCGTCGGGCGCCGCGCAGCCGGCGAGCGCGAGCAGCGCGACGACGACGGCCGCGAGCGCCGTCGTCACGGCGCCGCGGGCCCGACGGCGCCGGGTCGGCGCGGAGGTGGTCCCGGTCACGCGCTCACCCCCAGCGACCCGCTGACGCGCGCGAGGTCGAGCGCGACGGCGAGCGCCCCGCGCACCTCGGCGGCGGAGCCGAGCTCGGACGCGACGACCTCGACGGGGCCCGCGGTGCTCGGCACGGTGCGCTGCTCGAGCGCCGTGCGCAGCGGGCCGAGCAGGGCCTCGCCCGCCTCGGCGAGCTGCCCGCCGACGACGACGATCTCGGGGTCGACGAGGTTGCACAGGTTGGCGGCCGCGACGCCGAGGTGCTGGCCGGCGTCGAACAGGACGCGCCGGCACCCAGGGTCGCCCTCCTGGGCGCGCGCGATGACGTCGCGCAGGGTGAGGGGGCCACGGCTCTCGGAGAGCATGGACAGCAGGACGCCGGCGCCGACGTACATCTCGAGGCAGCCGCGGTTGCCGCACCGGCACACCGGGCCGTTCTCGTCGATCGTCACGTGCCCGATCTCGCCCGCGACGCCCGCGCGCCCGTGCACGACCCGCCCCCCGAGGACGAGCCCGCCGCCCACGCCGTGGGAGACGCGCAGGTACGCGACGGCGTCGTGCCCGACGGCGGCCCCGAACCGGGTCTCGGCGAGCGCACCGAGGTTGGCGTCGTTGTCCACGGTCACGGGCGCGCCGAGCTCGGCCTCCAGCACCTCGGGGACGACGACGCCGTCCCAGCCGCGCATCATGCCGACCGTGGCGATGCGGCCCGCGCGCACGTCGACGGGCGCGGGCACGCCGACGCCCACGGCGAGGAGCTCGTCGGGGGCGGCGTCGACGGACGCGACCATCTCCTCGACGAGCAGGGCGGCGCGCTGCAGCCCGGTGTCGGCACGGTGGTCGGGGGCGAGCGGCATGCGCTGGTCGGCGAGGACGCGCATGGACGCGTCGGCGAGCGCGACGCGCATGGACCGGGTGCCGAAGTGGACGCCGGCGACGAGCCCGAGGTTGCGCGCGAGCGTGACCTGGAGCGCGCGGCGGCCGCTGCGCGTGGACGGCGAGGTGTGCAGCACCCCCGCACCGGTGAGCTCCTTGACGATGTTGGAGACGGTGGCAGGGGACAGCCCGGTGACGCCGGCCAGCTCGATCTGCGTGAGGGAGCCACGCTGCTGGACGGCGCTCACGATCCGAGCTCGGTTGGCCTCACGCAGTGAAGTCTGCGAGCCCGGGGTCACCCGGTCAGCGCGCACGCAGGTCAGGATACCGCCGGGGCGCCCCCGTCCAGGTGGGACAGGCCGGGTCGTGGACACCGAGCCGATCCCCTGGACGAACTGGACAGCGCTGTCACCCTAGGCCAGACTCAGCGGAACCGCAGGTTGCGTGCAGGACCTGACGCGAAGATCACGATTCAGCGACGCTTGCGTTCATTTCTTGACATCAAGCCGGGTCGGGTCGTTGTATGGGCAGCGGGTTCGAGGGCGCGCCGGTGCGCCCGGCCGGTGCGACGTGGTCGTCTCTCCGGTCCCCCAACGACCGAAGAAGGCGTAGGGATATCACGATGCGAATCGATCGCAGGACGAGCGCGACGGTGGCGACGGCCGCCCTCGTGGGTCTCGCACTCGCCGCGTGCAGCGGCGGTGGTTCCGGTGACGGGGGCACCGGCGACGGAGGCGCTTCGGGGGGCGGCGACGAGGTCGAGGTCTTCACCTGGTGGGCCGCAGGCTCCGAGAAGGCGGGTCTCGACGCGCTGGTCGGCGTCTTCAACGAGCAGCACCCCGACGTGGAGTTCATCAACGGCGCGGTCGCCGGCGGCGCCGGCTCGGCCGCGAAGGACCTCCTCCAGTCCCGCCTGCAGGCGCAGGACCCGCCGGACACGTTCCAGGCGCACGCCGGTGCCGAGCTCCAGGACTACATCGACGCCGCGCAGATCGAGGACGTCTCGTCGCTGTACGACGAGTTCGGCCTCAACGACGTCTTCCCGGCCGACCTCGTCGACCGCCTCAAGTCCGACGACGGCGCGATCTACTCGATCCCGTCGAACATCCACCGCGCGAACGTCGTGTGGGCCAACCCGACCGTCCTCGAGGCCAACGGCGTCGACCCGGCCGCGACGTACGCGGACCTGGACGCCTGGATGGCGGACCTCGACAAGCTCAAGGCCGCGGGCGTCACGCCGCTGTCGGTCGCGACGACCTGGACCCAGGTCAACCTGCTCGAGACAGTGCTCCTCGCGGACCTCGGCGCCGAGGGCTACAACGGCCTGTGGGACGGCTCGACCGACTGGGAGGGCGCCGAGGTCACGGCCGCCCTCGAGGACTTCGAGAAGCTCATGAGCTACACCAACACGGACCGTGACGGGCTCGACTGGCCCGAGGCGACCCAGATGGTGATCGACGGCAACGCCGCGTTCAACGTCATGGGCGACTGGGCCGTCGCGGCGTTCGAGGAGCAGGGCAAGACGCTCGGCACCGACTTCACCGCGTTCCCCGTCCCGGGCACGGACGGCGTGTTCGACTTCCTCGCCGACTCGTTCACCCTCCCGGTGGGCGCGCCGCACCCCGACGGCGCCAAGGCGTGGCTCGAGACCGTCGGCTCGCTCGAGGGCCAGGTCGCGTTCAACAAGGCCAAGGGCTCCATCCCGGCGCGCACCGACGCCGACCCGAAGGAGTTCTCGGAGTACCAGCAGACGGCGATCGAGTCGTTCGGCAACGACACGATCGTGTCCTCGCTCGCGCACGGCGCCGCCGCCCCGGTCGCGACGCTGAACGCGATCTCCGACGCGACGAGCAAGTTCACGTCCGGTGGGTCCGACCTCGCGACCTACCAGTCCGAGCTCGCTGCCGCCGCACAGGGCTGACACCGGTCCACCGGAGCCGCCGCGCGTCGTCGGGAACCCTCCCGACGGCGCGCGGCGGAACCGCGTGACCGGAACGCGTCCCCCGGGACGTCGGTCGCCCTCGCGCGCCGCGTCCCCTCCTCACGACCGGGAAGTCCCACCATGCTCAAGTCACTGCGACGAGCCGGCCCAGCGCTGCTGATGCTCGCCCCCTCGCTGATCCTCGTCGGCGTGTTCGTCTACGGCCTCATCGGCGCGAACTTCAAGACGTCGATCACGGACAACCACACCGCCGCGCAGGCCACGGGACAGAAGCCGTCCG
Source organism: Cellulosimicrobium sp. SH8 (assembly GCF_025818875.1). Taxonomy (NCBI): domain Bacteria; kingdom Bacillati; phylum Actinomycetota; class Actinomycetes; order Micrococcales; family Promicromonosporaceae; genus Cellulosimicrobium; species Cellulosimicrobium sp. SH8. The sequence goes on from NZ_JAMXMH010000002.1 coordinate 310,008, forward strand.
TGGTCGTCTGGTTCGAGAACTACTTCGACCTGCTCGGCAGCGAGGCATTCCAGCACTCGCTGAAGAACCTCGTCCTCTACACGGTGGTGTTCCTCGCCGGCACGCTCGTCATGGGCTTCCTCTGGGCGTGGATGATGGACAAGCCCGTCAAGGGCGAGGGCCTGTTCCGCTCGGTCTACCTGTTCCCCTTCGCCGTGTCGTTCGTCGCCTCCGGCGTCGTGTGGCGCTGGCTCCTCAACTCGAACCAGGACGCGCAGGCGAGCGGCCTGAACCGGCTGTTCCAGATCATCGGGCTCGACTTCCTCCAGAACAACTGGTGGAACAACGTCACCTGGGGCATCACGGCCATCGCCATCCCCGCGATCTGGCAGCTCTCCGGCTACGTCATGGCGCTGTTCCTCGCCGGGTTCCGCGGCATCCCCGACGAGCTGCGCGAGGCCGCCCGCATGGACGGCGCCAGCGAGTGGAAGCTCTACCGCCACGTGCTCTTCCCGCAGCTGTCGCCGGTCGCGCTCTCGGCGCTCATCATCATCGGCCACATGTCGCTCAAGTCGTTCGACCTCATCATGTCGATCTCGAAGCCGGCGAACTACCAGACCAAGGTGCCGGCCGTCGACATGTACGTGTTCAAGTCGAGCTTCGACTACGCGAACGCCGCGGCGGTCGGCTCCATCCTGCTGATCATCGTGGCCGTCGTCATCGTGCCCTACCTGGTCCGCACCAACCGTCAGGAGAAGCGATGACCGACGTCGTAGCCACCTCGGCGCCGGCACCGGACACCGCCGGGCGCCCGATCGACCTGCACCGCACGGTGCCCAAGAACCGGTTCTCCGTGGGCCGCACCCTCAAGTACGCCGCGCTGATCTTCTTCGTGATCATCGTGCTCATCCCGGTCTACGTGCTCCTCGTGACGAGCTTCAAGGGCACCGGCGACGCGTCGCCCGCTCGTGCGTGGTCGCTGCCCCAGGTGTGGACCCTCGAGAACTGGCAGACGGCGTGGACCGCGCTGTCCCCCGCGATCCTGCGCACGCTGCAGATGGTCGTGCCGTCGGCGATCATCGCGGCATTCCTCGGCTCGCTCAACGGCTTCGTGCTCTCGCGCTGGTCGTTCAAGGGTTCGAACCTCGTCTTCACGCTCATCCTGTTCGGGATGTTCATCCCTTACCAGGCCGTGATGATCCCGCTCAACCAGCTCGTGCTGGACCTGGGCATCCCCAGCGGCGTGCCGTCGCTGATCCTGCTGCACGTCGTGTACGGCATCCCGATCACGACGCTCATCTTCCGCAACTACTACATGACGGTGCCGCACGAGCTCATCGAGGCCGCACGCGTCGACGGCGCCGGGATGTTCCGGACCTACTGGTCGATCATCCTGCCGATCTCGATCCCCAGCTTCGTGGTCGTGCTCATCTGGCAGTTCACCTCGTCGTGGAACGACTTCCTCTTCGCGGTGTTCTTCTCCTCGAGCCAGAACGGCCCAGTCACGCTCGCGCTGAACAACCTCGCGAACGGCGCGCTGCTGCAGAACTACGGCGTGTCCATGGCCGGTGCGCTCTTCGCGTCCCTGCCGACGCTGCTCGTGTACATCATCCTCGGCAAGTACTTCATCGGCGGACTCATGTCCGGCTCGGTCAAGGGCTGACCTCCGGTCGGACCGAGCACGCGGGGGGCGGGCGGGACCTGGTCGTACCAGGTCCGGCCCGCCCCTCCGTCGTACCACCACCCACCGCACGACGGCGGTCGCGCACCCCGCGAACGCCGCGCCGCGCGGCGCCCGCGCACCACCGCGGGCTGCCGACGGTCCCCAGGACGACGACGTCTCAAGGAGCCCCGTGTACCGCATGTCGCACGACCCCACCCCGCCCCCACCCACCGCACGACGACGCCGTGGCCGGCTGCTGTCCGGCGCCGTCCTCGCGCTCGCGCTCGTGGCGCCCGTCGGCGCCGCGGCCCCGGCGCTCGCCGCGCCCGGCGCACCCGCGGCCGCCTCGGCCGTCGACGGGCACGAGGTCTCGTCGCCCGACGGCAGCCTCGACCTCACGGTCGGCGTCGTCGACGGCCGCCTCACCTACGACGTCGTGCGGGACGGCTCGACGACCGTCGTCGGAGCCTCCGGCCTCGGCCTCTTGCTGCGCGGACCCGACGTCGACCTCACGTCCGGGATGACCGTCGAGTCCGTCGAGCGCGACGAGGTCGACGAGACGTGGACCCCCGCGTGGGGCACGAGCTCGTCGGTGCGCAACCACGCGAACGAGCTGACCGTGCACGCGCGACACGCCTCCGGCCTCGCGCTCGACGTCGTGGCCCGGGTGTTCGACGACGGCGTCGGGTTCCGCTACGTCCTGCCCCGCCAGGACGCGCTCGCGGGCGGACCGTTCGTCGTGACCGCGGAGCGGACGGAGTTCGCGCTGCCGGCGGACCTCACCGCGTACTTCATCCGCGCCGGCAAGGACTGGAACGCGGACGAGAAGCACTACAAGGCGGCCCCGGTCGGGGAGGTGCCCGACGCGCAGACGCCCCTCACCCTCTCCCGCGGCGACGACCTGTTCCTCGCCGTCCACGAGGCCGACCTCACGGACTACGCGAGCATGACGCTCGTCCGCGGGGCGACGCCCGGGACCCTGGTGAGCGAGCTCATCGCGCTCCCGGACGGCACCAAGGCGGTGCTCGACGCGCGCGAGAAGGACGTCGTGACGCCCTGGCGCACGGTGCAGGTGGGGCGTGCGGCGGGCGACCTCGCCGAGTCGCACCTGGTCCAGAACCTCAACCCGCCGTGCGCCGTCTGCGACGTCGACTCCGACGGCGACGGCACCGCCGACACGACCGACTGGATCGAGGCGGGGACGTACACCGGCGTGTGGTGGGAGCTCCAGCGCCGCGACACGACGTGGACCGCGGGCGCCAAGCACGGCGCGACGACGGCCCGGATCAAGGACTACATCGACCTCGCGGCGGACGCGGGGGCGCGGTACGTGCTCGCCGAGGGCTGGAACACCAACGCCGGGGGCTCCTGGACCAACCAGGACTTCACGACGCCGATGCCCGACGTCGACCTCGACGAGGTGCTGCGCTACGGCGCCGAGAAGGGCGTCGGGTTCGTCGCGCACAACGAGACCCGCGGCTACGTCGACTACTACGACGAGAACCTCGAGCGGATCTTCTCCCAGTACGAGGAGTGGGGGATCCACGCGATCAAGACGGGCTACGCGACCCGCTTCCAGCTGGGCGGCGTCAACCGCAGCCACTACGACCAGGAGGCCGTCAAGCACTACCAGCGCGTCGTCGAGGCGGCGGCGCGGCACGGCATCTCCGTCAACGCGCACGAGGCGATCAAGCCCACGGGCAAGGACCGCACCTGGCCGAACATGATGACCGGCGAAGGCGTCGCGGGCATGGAGCAGCAGAACTACATGGGCGCGAACGGCAACCCGCCGGAGCAGGCGACCATCCTGCCGTTCACGCGCTGGATCGGCGGCCCGGCCGACTACACGCCGGGCGTGCTCGACGTGCTGTGGGACCCGGCGAAGCTCAACACGCGGGTGCAGACGACCACCACCACCCAGCTCGCGCTCTACACGACCTTCTACAGCCCGCTCCAGATGCTCGCGGACACGCCCGAGAACTACGCGAAGCACCCCGAGGCGTTCGAGTACCTGCGCGGCATGCCCGCGACGTGGGACGAGTCGCACGTGGACGCGCAGATCGGCGACCACGTCACGACCGCCCGCCGCAGCGGCGACACCTGGTACGTGGGCGTCGTGACCGACGAGGTCGACCGCACGCTCGACGTCCCGCTGGACATGCTGGACGACGGCGTCACGTACGTCGCGGAGGTCTGGGCCGACGCGCAGGAGGCGAGCTGGAAGGGCGACCCCACCGCGGTCGAGGTCACGCGGTCCCTCGTGACCTCGGACGACGTCCTCAGCGCGTCGCTCGTCGGGGCAGGCGGGCAGGCGGTCCGGCTCCGACCGGCCACCGCCGAGGACCTCGCCGGGCTGGCGCCGTACGAGCGGGCCCGCCTCGACCTCACCGGCGCACCGGAGGCCACGTTCGACCCGGCCACCGGCACCGTGAGCGTCTCGGCCGAGGTCGCCAACGCGGGGACCACGGTCGCCGAGGCGCACCTGGTCCTCGACGGCGAGACCGTCGCGGGCACGACCGCGCGGGTCGGCGGCGGCCAGACCCGGGAGCTCTCGTTCACGCTCGACGCGGCCGACGTGTCCTACGCGGAGCACAACGAGCTCGCGGTCGCCGGGACGGACGGCGCGTCGGGCGAGCCCGCCCGGGCGGCGCTCCTGCCGTACCCGGACGGCGCCGCCCTGGAGGCCCTGGTGACCGCCGCTCGCGCGGACGGCGACCTCGACCCCGCGACGGCGGGGCTGCTCTCGACGCGCGTCGGTGCGCTCGTCGCGGCGGCGGCCGACGCGGACCTGGGTGCCGCCCAGCGCGCCGCGCAGAGCGTGCGGACGGTCCTGCTCACGCGCTCGACCGAGCAGGTCGGGGGCTCCGCGCTCGCGACGCTCGACGCCGCGGTCGCGCCGTGGCTCGGCGAGCGGGTCGGGCTGCCGCGCGTGCTCGCCGACCTGCACGCGGCCGAGGGGGCGGGAGAGCTCACGGAGAGCGACGCCGCCGCCGTCCGCGCACCGCTGGCCGCCGCGGTCCGCGCCGCGACGCGCGACGACGACGCGGCCGTGGGCAGGGCCCTCGCCCGGGCTGCCGCCGCGCTCGCCACCCTGCCTGCCGGACCCGCCGTCGAGACCTTGGACGGGCTCGTCGCGGCCCAGCGCGAGGAGCTCGTGCTCGAGGCCGAGGCCGGGACGCTGAGCGGGGGCGCGATCACGACGACCGAGCACCCCGGCTACACGGGCACGGGCTTCGTGCGCACCCTCTCCCGCGAGGGCGCGGCCTTCGCCGTGGACGTCGCGGGCGTCGCGCCGGGGACCACCTACGAGGTGAGCTTCCGCTACGCCAACGGCATGGTCGTCGCCCCGCTCGACCGCCAGCTCTCGCTCACGGTCGACGGCGTCTCCTCCGGGCCGGTCCCGTTCCCGAACCTGGGTCAGGACGCCGAGCGGTGGCGGCGCTGGGGCTTCTCGGAGCCGGTCCGCGTGACCGTGGGCGAGGGCACGACGCGCGTCGGCCTGCGCTACGACCGCGGCGACACCGGCAACGTGAACGTCGACCACGTGCGGCTCGTGCCCGACCGCGGGGTCGTCGTCGGGTCGTCCGGCGGCGTCGTCGGCGCCGCGGCCGACGTGCGCGTCGAGGTGCAGCCGCGGTGCCTGGCCGGCAAGGCGTACGTCGCCCTGCGCGCGCTCAACGGCGAGGACGTCCCGGTCGGGCTCACGCTCGACCTGGCGACCGCGTTCGGCGAGCGCACGGTCTCCGACGTCGCGCCGGGCGCGTCCGGCTACCAGTCGTTCGCGACGCGGGCGCGGGCCGTCGAGGCGACGACCGCGGTCGTCACCGCGCACGGCGAGCTGGGCGGAGAGCCTGTGGACGCCCGGGTCGCGGTCGACGTGCCCGCCGTCGACTGCGGCTGAGCGGACCGCCCGGTCGGTCGTCACGACGGCCGACCGGGCGAAGTCCGCGGCGCTCCCTTCACTCCCGGGAGAACCCCGCCTATACTCACTTCGACAGCGCTGTCAGGTGACCTCGCGTCACCACGTGCGACGTCGCACCACCCGAGAGGAACGCACCGCGTGAGCACCCCCCGCCCCGCCTGAGCAGCGCCCCCCGACCCGCGCGGGGGCGCCGGTCGTCCGACCCTGGACCGGCACTCCCCGCGCGAACCCGCACCACCCCGCACCCGCACCACCCGCCCGAGCACCAGCACCGTTGCCGCTCGACGACGCCCGGAGGCCCCATGACCCGCCCGCCCGCCCCGCCACCAGGACGCCGCGCGCGACGCCGCGCCACCGCCGCCGTCGCGCTCGCGACGGCCGGAGCCCTGCTGCTCACCCCCGCGGTCGCCCAGGGCGCGCCGTCGGCCGCGTCACCCGCCGCCGCCACCGCGTCGCTCGACGCGGCCCCCGCGTTCGGCGCCCCCGACGCGACGGCCGCCGACTACTACGGCGCGCTGCTGCGCCACACCCGCTGGGTCGAGACCGTCTGGGACTCGTCGGCCGGGGTGTACCAGCTCAAGGACTTCAACTTCGCCGTCGTGCTGGGCAACGCCGTGCTCCTGACCCACGGCGAGTACGACGCCGAGCTCGCCGGCATCTCCGAGGAGACGCTCCGCGCGCACACGCTCGCCACGATCCGCCACTACGCCGCGAGCAACCGGTTCGTCGACCCGGCGGGCACCTGGGGCAAGAAGCTGTTCTGGGACTCGACGTTCCAGTCGTACTTCCTCGCGGCCGGGACCCTGCTGTGGGACGAGCTCGACGCGACGACGCAGGCGAACCTCACGACCATCGCGACGGGCCAGTCGAAGTACACGGCCGACCTCGACTTCGGCAAGGACCCGCTGTCGGGCTCCTGGACCGCCGACTGGCCCACGGGCAAGCACGAGGGCGACACCGCGCAGGAGGAGGTCGGCGTCTACACGCAGGCGCTCGCCCCCGGCCTCGCGTGGGCGCCCGACGACCCCGACGCGGCGCGCTGGGCCGAGCAGCTCGGCGACTGGGGCCGCAACGCCGCGGGCCAGCCGACGGCCGACCAGAACAACCCGGCCGTCGTCGCGGGCAAGGCCGTGTCGACGAACACCATGCAGACCATCCACGACACGTACCTCGTGGAGAACCACGGGTCGTTCGGCCCGCACTACCAGTCCGACATCTGGCGGTCCGGCGGGCGCAACGCGATCCACTTCCTGCTCCGCGACGAGCCGCTGCCGGAGATCCTCACGCACCAGCCGAACTCGGCGGAGCTGTGGGAGTCGATCAAGCTCGTCATGTCCGACGCGGGCGAGCCGTTCATGCCGATGGTCGCCGACCGCGAGTACCTCTACGGGCGCGACGCGATCCCCATGGCGTTCCTCGGCCAGGTGCTGCGCGACCCCGACGCCGCACGCGCCGAGGCCAACCTCGCGGCCGCGCTCGCGGACTACCAGTCGTACGCCCCGGTCTACCGCCTGGCGAAGTTCTCGGGCGAGCCCAAGTACGAGCCCGAGGCGCGCGCGGAGATCGCCATCTCCTACCTGCTGCACGTCGAGGCCGCCGAGTCGCCCGAGGGCTCTGTGGAGCCGACGCCGCAGGACGAGTTCTTCGAGCGCCTCGCCGGCGTGCGCGACTTCGGCGCCGGCCCCGGGCTGACGGTCCAGCAGTCCGCGGACGCCTGGGCCGCGGCGTCGAGCCGCAAGGGCTTCGTCAAGTTCCCCTGGGTCCCGGGGCACGACTCGTGGCTGTTCCACGTCTCGGGCTCGACGCCGTACCTCTACCCCAGCACCGGCGCGACCGTCGACGAGCGGCACGTGACGACGTACACCGAGCCGCGCGACGGCTTCGAGGGCACGTCGTCGGTGTTCCGGGTCGGCAGCGGGTACGCGGGCCAGGTCACGCTCCCGACCGGGGCCGCCGTCTACGCGTCGACCGGCTCCTCGACCGGCTCGGCCACGGAGGACGCGAGCCTGTCCGTCCGCAACCTCGACATGAACGGCTACTCCGGGCTCGACGGGTCGCGCACCTACACGACCGCCGAGGGCGAGACCACCGCGACGCTCCCGGTCACCCGGCCGGCCGACCCCGCGGACGCCAAGGCGGCGCGCGTCGACGACCTCACGTTCGCGCCCGTCACGGCGCGGTACGTGCGGCTCCTCGGGCAGCAGGGCCACCCGCAGTACGGCTACTCGATGTTCGCGTTCCACGCCTACGGCGCGGACGAGGGGTCGGCGACCGACCTCGCGGCCGGCAAGGTCGCGACGGCGTCGAGCGAGGACGTCGGGGGCGGTCGCCAGGCCGCGCGCGTCACGGACGGCAACCCGTCGACCCGCTGGGCCGTCGCGGTCGGCGAGCGCACGCGCCCCGACTCGTGGATCCAGGTGGACCTCGGCGAGGAGACCACCGTCGGCGGCGTGCGCTTCGCGTGGGAGGCGAGCGCCGGCGCGCGCTACCTCGTCCAGACGTCCACCGACGGCCAGACCTGGACCACGGCGACCGCCTACGGCAAGGCCCCGGCGGACGTGAACGTGGCCCGCCTCGACACCGTCGACCTCACGCCCGAGGGCGCGGACGCGCCCGCGCCGGTCACCACGCGCTACGTGCGCATGCAGGGCGTGCGCGGCGACGCGGCGTACGGCTACTCGCTCTACCACCTGCGCGCGTTCTCCCCGACCGGGACGGACGTCGCGGCGGGCAAGCCCGCCACGGCGTCGAGCGCCAACGGCTCGAACCCCGCGAGCGCCGTCACGGACGGCTCGGCCACGACCCGCTGGGCGGTGTCGGTCGCGGACCGCACCAAGCCCGACTCGTGGGTCCAGGTCGACCTCGGCGCACCCACCGCGGTGAGCCAGGTCCAGCTCGGCTGGGAGGTCGCCGCGGGCCAGGAGTACCGCGTGCAGACGTCGCTGGACGGGCAGACGTGGCACGACGCCGCGTCTTTCCGGTACACGGGCGACCAGGTGCTGAGCAGCGACGGCGACTGGCTCAACGTCGAGGGCGAGGCCGGGTTCGTCGTGCGCGGCTCCGACGCGCCGGTGACGGTGTCGCGCGCGACCGACACGCGGCACGTCGTCCGGCTCACGGACGGCGCGACCGGCCCCCGGCTCGTCGAGATGGTCCCGGGCGACGCCGCGACGACCGCCGCGCAGGCCGAGGCCCGCGTGCCCACCTCCGAGGACCCGGCGGTGCTCGTGAGCGCCGTCGACGGCTACGTCGTGGCGTTCAACCTCACGGGCGCGGACGTCACGACGACGATCACCGTCCCGCACGACGGCGGCGCCGTCCCGGTGTACGCCGGCACGCAGACGGTCGGGGCGGACGCGTCGACGCTCGCCGTCACCGTCCCCGCCGGTGACGCGGTCGTCCTCGCGCCCCGCGCGTCGGTCGCCGCGCACGGCGGAGCGACCCCGGTCGGGGTCACCGTCGCCGTCGACGACGCCCGCTCGTTCCGCGTGAGCGGCGGCGGGGCGCCGGTCGAGCTGCGCCACGCCGAGACGGGCGCGGCCCGCACGGTGGGGGCGACGCCGTCGGGCACGCGCGTCACGTTCCGGGACGCGACGCCGTTCCCCGTCGCGGACCGCGCGCTGAGCACCCTCACGTTCCCCGCGTCGGTGCTGCCCGAGGGCATGACGTCGCCGTCCCTCGCCGTGGACGGCGACGCCGCCACGGCGTGGGTCCCCGGCCCGGACGGCCGCATGGTCACCGACCTGGGCGCCCCGCGCGAGATCGGCACCGTCGTCGCCGCGTGGGAGCGCGGCGGGGCGCCGGAGTCGGTCGTCTCCGTGAGCGACGACGGCCTGGCCTTCACCGACGTCGGCACCCTCGGCGCGGGTGACGCCCGCGGCGCGCTCGCCGTCGACCGCACGGCCCGGTACGTCGCGCTGAGCACGTCGTGGCAGGACGGCGACCCGGGCCTCACCGCGCTGCGCGTGCTCGCGCCCGGCGCGGCCGACCCGTCGTCGCCCGCACGTGTGGCGGTCACCGCGACGGCCGAGGTCCGGTGCCTCGGCGGCAAGCCGTACGTCGCGGTGCGGGTCGTGAACGACGACGACGCGCGCCTCGACGTCGAGGTCACCACGCCGTGGGGCTCGAAGAGCTTCCCGTCCGTGGCCCCCGGCAAGAACGCGTACCAGTCGTTCGCCGTCCGCGGCGACGCCACGGACGGTCCCGTGACCGTCACGGCCGCGCCGTCGGACGACGCCGACGAGCGCGAGACCGTCGCGACGCCGGGGCACGGCCAGCCGACCTGCGGCTGACCCGCGGCTCACCCACGCCGAACCCGGGGTCGCTCCCCGATCCACCTCCGGATCGGGGAGCGACCCCGGGTTCGGCCGTGTCGAGGACCACGCGCTCATAGCCTGCGCACAGCCGCGCGCTACGTTCGCCCCAACCTGCCTCTCTAGCCTCCCGATCGACCGCCGCCGACCCGGTGGCACCGAGCCAGGGAGACGAGGGTGCTCCAGCAGCGCACACGGTCGTCCACGACCGCACCGAGGGGGACCTCCCCCGACCACCCGCCCGGCGCCTCGGCGGGCACCGCGACGGGCACCTCGACGGGCACCGCGACGGGCAGCTCGACGGGCACAGACCCCGGGTCCGGGGACGGTCCCGGCGAGGGCACGACGTCCGACGGCCCCGCCCAGGGCACCGTCGGCACGCGCCGCGAGCGCCTCGCGCGTCGCCTCCGCGGCCCGCGCCCGCGCCGTCGTGCGCTCGTCGTCGGCGTGGTCGCCGTCGTCCTCGTCGCCGCACTCGTCGTGTACCTCGCGGTCCTGCGGCCTCGCGCGTCGTCGGCCCAGGAGGCGGGCGCCGCGCAGCCCGTCACCGCGCAGGCGACCACGGCCATGTTCGAGCAGACCGTGACGACGACCGGCACGCTCGCACCGAGCGTGCAGGAAGACGTGTCGTTCGCGGCGGCGGGCACGGTGCAGACGGTCGAGGTCGCCGCCGGCGACACGGTCGAGGCGGGCCAGACGCTCGCCACCATCGACACCCTCCAGCTCGACGCGGCGCTCGCGCAGGCGAACGCCGACCTCGCGCAGGCGCAGGCCGACCTCGCCGACGCGCGGGAGTCGGACGACGGCAGCGACGCCGCCGGGGCCGCGGTCGAGGCGCGCGAGTCCGCCGTCACCGTCGCGCAGCAGGCGTACGACGACGCCGAGGCGGCGATGGCCGACGCGACGCTCACCGCCCCCGCGGCCGGGCTCGTGACGACGGTCGGCGTCGCCGTCGGCGACACCGTCGGCTCGACGGGCTCGTCCGCGTCGACCGGGTCGGGTTCGCCCGGCGGCACCGGCACGGTGCCCGGGGCGTCGACCGGCGGGTCCGGCGGCAGCGCGTCGTCGGGCTCCTCCGACACCGCCGCCTTCACGATCGTGGGCACCGACGCGTGGACGGTCGACGTGAGCGTCGGCGAGGCCGACGTCGCCGCGATCGAGGCGGGCGACCAGGTCGAGATGACCTCCGACGACCTCGCCGACACCGTGTTCGGCACGGTGAGCGAGATCGGCCGCCTGCCGTCCACGACCCAGGGCGCGGTCGCGTACCCGGTCTCCGTCGCGGTCACCGGCAGCCCGGAGGGCTTGTACGACGGCGTGAGCGTCGACGTCTCGATCGTCACCGAGCGCCGCACCGACGTGCTCTCCGTCCCCGCCGCCGCGGTCTCGACGAACGACGACGGCGCGTCCGTGGTCACGCTCGTGGCCGACGACGGTTCCACCTCCGAGCAGGTCGTCGAGACGGGCGAGACGTCGGGCCAGTCCGTCGAGATCGTCTCGGGTCTCGCCGAGGGGGACACCGTCCAGTACACGGCGTTCACGCCCGGCGCGGGCCGGGGGCAGGTCGGCGAGCAGGGTGGCACCGGCGGGCAGGGGTTCCCCGAGGGCTTCGACCCGTCGCAGCTTCCGATGGGCGGGCAGGGCGGCGGACAGGGCTTCCCCGAGGGGTTCGACCCCTCCCAGCTGGGCGCCCGCCCCGGCCAGGGCGGGAACTCGTGACCGCGGCGACGACCGCCGTCGTGCCCGCGAACCCGGCCGCGGACGCCACGCCGGTCATCGACCTGCGCGACGCGCGCAAGACCTACCGCACGGGCGACCTCGAGTTCGAGGCGCTGCGCGGCGTCGACCTGCGGATCGAGCGCGGCGAGTACGTGGCGATCGTCGGGCCGTCGGGCTCGGGCAAGTCGACGCTCATGAACGTGCTCGGCTGCCTCGACACGCTCACCTCGGGCACGTACCGGCTCGCGGGCGACGACGTGGCGGACATGGACGAGACGGACCTCGCGAGCGTCCGCAACGAGCAGATCGGCTTCGTGTTCCAGCAGTTCAACCTGCTGCCGTCGCTGTCGGCGCTGCGCAACGTCGAGCTCCCGCTCGTGTACCGGGGCGTCGCCCCGGCGGAGCGCCGCGACCGGGCCGCGGAGGCGCTCGCGCGCGTCGGGCTCGCGGACCGCACCGCGAACCGCCCCGGCCAGCTCTCGGGCGGCCAGCAGCAGCGCGTCGCCGTCGCGCGGGCGCTCGTGGGCGAGCCGGCGCTCGTCCTCGCGGACGAGCCGACGGGCAACCTCGACTCGCGCTCGACGGCGGACGTGCTCGACCTCCTCGACGCGCTGCACGCGCAGGGCCGCACGATCGTCCTCATCACGCACGAGCACGAGGTCGCGCAGCGGTCCCGGCGGGTCGTGCGCGTGCTCGACGGCCTCGTGACGTCGGACGAGCGGGTGGTCGCGGCATGAGCTGGACCGAGACCGCCGCCACGGCGTGGCACGCGATCCGCGCGCACACGATGCGCTCGCTCCTCACGGTGCTCGGCATCCTCATCGGGATCGCGGCCGTGATCCTCACGGTCGGGCTCGGGCTGGGGACGCAGAAGGACGTGTCCGAGGACATCAGCGCGCTCGGGTCGAACCTGCTCATCGTCACCCCCGGGTCGTCGACGGACTCCTCGGGGATCCGGGGCGGGTTCGGCTCCGCGTCCACGCTCACCGTCGCCGACGCCGAGGCCCTCGCTTCTCAGGTCGCGGTGCCCGACGTCTCCGCGGTCACCGCGGAGAAGGAGTCGTCGCAGTCGCTCGAGGCGGGCGACGCCAACTGGACCACGACCGTCGCGGGCGTCACGGGTGACTGGCTCGAGGTCCGCTCGCGCGAGCTCGCTGCCGGGGAGTTCGTCGACCCCGCGTCGACCGACGAGGTCGTCCTCGGCCCTGAGACGGCGACCGAGCTGTTCGGCCGGGCGGACGTCGTCGGCCGCACGGTGAGCATCGCCGGCACGACGTTCGACGTCGTCGGCGTGCTCGAGGCGGCCGGGTCGAGCGCGTCGACGAACCTCGACGACACGGCGGTCGTGTCCCTGACGGCGATGACGTCGGCCGTCACGGGCGGCACCGACACGTCGGTCAGCACGATCTACCTCAAGGCGACCGGCACGGACGCGATCTCCGCGGCCTACCAGGAGGCCGAGTCCCTGCTCCTCGCCCTGCACGGCGCGAGCAGCGCGGACGCGGCCGACTTCACGATCGACTCCCAGGACTCGCTCGTGTCCACCGCGACGTCGGTCTACCGCACCCTCACCGTCCTGCTCGCCGGGGTCGCGGGCCTGTCCCTGCTCGTGGGCGGCATCGGCGTCATGAACATCATGCTCGTGTCCGTCACCGAGCGGACGCGCGAGATCGGCCTGCGCAAGGCGCTCGGCGCGCCGCCCGGCGCGATCCGCCGCCAGTTCCTCACGGAGGCGTCGATGCTCGGCGTCACCGGCGGGCTCGTCGGCGCGCTCCTCGGCGTCGTCGCGGCGCTCGCGCTCCCCGCCGCGCTGGGGTCCTCGATCGTCGTCTCGCCCCTCGCGGTCGGCGGCTCGATCGCCGTCGCGCTCGCCATCGGGCTCGTGTTCGGCGTCTACCCCGCCGTGCGCGCCGCGCGCCTCGCCCCCATCGACGCGCTGCGCAGCGAGTGACCGCGCACCCTCAGCACCCCACCTTCCCGAACCGGAGAGTCCCATGACCCCGCGCACCACCGCTCCCCCGCTCCCCCGTGCCACCACCGACCTCGTGCCCGGCGGCGTGTCCCGTCGACGCTCGCGCGCCGCCCTCGTCGCGGCGGGCGCCGTCGGGCTCGTCCTCGCCCTCACGGCCTGCTCGGCGTCCGACGCCGCGACCCCCGACCCCGCGACGTCCTCCTCGGGCGCCGAGGACGGCGCGCCGGACGGTGCCCCCGACGACGCGCTCCCGGGCGGTGGTGGTCGCACGCCCGGCATCTCGGGCGAGGTCGCCGCCGTCGACGGCACGACGGCGCAGGTCCAGGACGGCGAGTCCCAGACCGCGGTCTCGTGGTCCGACGGCACGACCGTCACCGTGGCCGTGGACGGCACGCTCGCCGACGTGGCCGTCGGGTCGTGCGTCGTGGCCCTGACCGGCTCCCCGGGCGGCGCGCCCGGGGACGAGAGCGACGACACGACCGACGCGGCGGCCGCGACCGTGTCCGTGAGCGAGCCGGTCGACGGCGAGTGCACCGGCGGCCTGGGCGGCGGCTTCCCCGGCGGCGGGTTCCCCGGCGGCGAGCGCCCCGACGGGGCGCCGAGCGACCTCCCCACCGACCTGCCCGAGCGGCCGGACGGCGCACCGACCGACGTGCCGTCCGGCGCACCCGACGGCGAGGGGCGCCCGGGCGGCGGCTTCGGCGGCCTGACGACCGGGCTCGTCACCGCGGTCGACGGCGCCACGGTCACGGTGAGCACGACCACGCCCGAGGGCGAGAGCGGCGAGGAGACCGTGACGGTCGACGACGCGACCGCCTACACCGTCCAGCGCACCGGGTCGGGCGACGACGTCGTCGTCGGGCAGTGCGTCAGCGCGCAGGGCGACAGCGGGGACGACGGCACGCTCACCGCGACGAGCCTGACCCTCTCCGCGCCGGGCGACGACGGCTGCACGAGCGGCTTCCCCGGGGGCCGTGGGGGCTTCCCCGGCGGCCGCGACGGCCAGGAGCGCGACCAGGCCGACCAGGCCGACCAGGGCGAGCAGGGCTCCGGTGGTGGCGATGCGTGACGCGGTCGTCCGCCGGCGCCGCCGGTCACGGCGCCACCGGCTCGTCGCGGCGGGCGTGGCGGTCGCGGTGGTGGGCGCGGGCGGCACCGCCTACGCGCTGCGTCCCGCGGACGCCCAGTACCGCACCGCGACCGTCGCGACGGGCGACGTCGCGCAGCAGGTGTCCACGAGCGCCACCGTGGCGTCGGCGGCCCGCGCGGACGCGACGTTCGGCACGTCGGGCACGGTCGCGACCGTCGCCGTCGCGGCGGGCGACCGCGTCGAGGCGGGCGACGTCCTCGCGACCCTCGACGCCGACGACCTCCAGGACGCGGTCGACGACGCGCAGCAGACGCTCGCCGACGCGCAGCAGACGCTGGCGGACGATCTCGAGGCACAGGCGTCGGGCACCTCGTCGACGGCCTCCGCGTCCGGCGCGTCCGGCACCGGGGGCGTGGGCGCGAGCTCTGCGGCGGGCTCCGCGGTCCTGGTCGTCGGCACCACGAGCACCGGCGAGAGGCGTGCCGTGGCCGTGGACGCGAGCAGCGCCGACGCGGCGGAGCGGGCTGTCGCCGCCGCGCGCGACGCGCTCGTCGCCGCGCAGGCGGACGTGCAGGCGGCGCAGGACGCCCTGCTCGCCGGGTACGCGTCCGTCGAGGACGCGGTGCTCGCCGGCACGACGACGCTCGGCGCCTCGGGAGCGGCCGTCGAGGCGGCCACGGGCGACCAGGGCGCGTGCGCCGTCGTCCTGGGTGCCGACGCCGGTGCGGCGGCCACCGCCGACGACCTCGCCGCGTGCGCCGCGGCGGTCGTCGCCGCGCAGGAGGCGCTGGTCGCGACCGACGCCGCCCAGCGGACGACGGGCACGGCGCAGGGCGTGCTCGTCGACCTCGTCGCCGACCTCGACGACACCGTCGCCACGCTCGGCGAGCGGTCCGCTGCGCTCGACACCGCGGTCCGGGCGCTCCTCGACGCGCAGGAGCCCGGGGCCGGGAGCAGCGACGGGACCGGGGGCTCAGGGGGCACCGGCTCCGGGGGCACGGGCTCCGGGGGCGCTGGCTCCGGGGGCTCCGCAGCGACGCCGGGCCCGGGCGCCGCAGCGCCGTCGGGGGACGCCTCCGGCGCACCCTCGGGCGGGACGTCCGGCGTGGCGCCGGGAGGCACGTCGGGCGGCTGGTCAGGCAGCTCGTCGAGCGGCGACGACCAGCCCTCCGCGGGCTCCGCGCCGTCGGCGAGCGGTGCGACCGGGCGCGCGGCGTCGTCGGGCACCGTCACCGCCGAGCGCATCCTGGCCGACCGCGCCGCCGTGACGGTCGCAGAGCGGCAGGTGGACGTCGCGGAGGCCGCCGCCGTCGCGGGCACGCTCACCGCACCGATCGCCGGGACCGTGGCGCAGGTCGACGTGGCTGCCGGGGCGTCGGTCGGCACGAGCGACGCCGCGGTGACGATCCTCGGCGACGGAGGGTACGTGCTGTCGTCCACGCTCGACCTCGCGGACGTGAAGGTCGTGGCGGTCGGGCAGTCCGTCACGGCGACGGTCCCGGCGACCGGCGCCGCGTACACGGGGACGGTGAGCAGCATCGCGGTGCTCAGCGACTCGCAGACCTCGACCCCGTCCTACGCGGCGACCGTCGCGCTCGACCCGGTCGACGGCGAGCTGCCGGATGGCGCGTCCGCGGCCGCCACGATCGCCGTCGCCGCGGTCGACGACGTGCTCGTCGTGCCCACGTCCGCCGTGGCGTCCGACGGGTCGGCGCGCACGGTCCGGGTGCTCGACGGCGCCGAGGTGCGCACCGTGACCGTGACGACGGGCGCCGTCGGGCCGGAGCTCACCGAGATCACGGACGGTCTCTCCGCCGGCGACGAGGTCGTGCTCGCCGACCTCGCCCAGCAGCTCGTCCAGGACGACGACGAGTCGTCGGGGCTGACCGGGCTCGGCTCGGACGGGTCGGACGCGCGCGGGGGCTTCTCGGCCGGAGACCTCCCCGGCGGGGGCTTCCCGGGCGGCGGGTTCCCGCAGGGCGGCGGGTTCGGCGGTCCGCCGTCGGGCTGAGCGCCACGACCGGGGCCGCCGCCGTGCGCCGGACAGGTCGGGACCTTCGACCGGTCCGGCGCACCGGGCGGCGGCGCTACGTTCGAGGTCCTGGCAGCGCGGCGGGCGACCCCGACCCGTCGGACTGCCGGGCCGTCGTGCGTCGGAAGGAGCCGCCGATGACCCGCCCTGGCCTCGTGGTCGCCGGACTGAACCGGCTGTCCGTCACGGACTGGCCCGGGCGGCGGGTCGCCACGGTCCTCACGCAGGGCTGCCCGTGGCACTGCGGCTACTGCCACCACCCGGGCCTGTGCGCGGTCGCCGCCCACGGCGCGCCGCCGCCCGGGGACACGGTCCCGTGGTCCGAGGTCCTCGCGTTCCTCGCCCCGCGCCGCCGGCTCCTCGACGGCGTCGTCTTCTCGGGCGGCGAGCCGACCCTCCACCCCGGCCTGCTCGGCGCGATCGACGACGTGCGCGGCCTCGGCCTCGACGTCGGGCTGCACACCGCCGGGCCGTGGCCCGCCCGGCTCGCCCGGCTCCTGCCCTTCGTGGACTGGGTCGGGCTCGACATCAAGCACCTGCCCTCCCGCTACCCCGTCGTCACCGGGACGATCCCGTCCGGGCGCCGCGCGTTCGAGGCGCTGACCGTGCTGCTGCGCTCCGGCGTCGACCACGAGGTGCGCACCACCGTTGACCCGAGCGTGCACTCGCGCACCGAGCTCCTCGCGCTCGGCACGCACCTGCGTCGCCTCGGGGTGCGCGAGTGGGTGCTCCAGGAGGCCGTGCCCGACGGTGCGTCCGCCGCCTGGACCCGCACGCTCGCGGGCCGTCGCCTCGCCGACGTGCTCGACGAGACCGACCTCGCCTGGGCACGACGGCGGTCGGCCGCGTGACGGCCAGCATCTCGGCCGTCGTCAGCAGAAGTCGGTAGGTCGTCGCGTCGGACGTCAGGCCGGGCGGACGGGCTGGCGCAGCACGGTGCGCAGCCTCGCCGGGTCCGTGCGCCGCACGTCGCTCAGGTAGATCTCGTGGTGCGGCCCGGCGAACGTGAGCCCGTGCTCGGGCAGGTAGACGTCGTGCAGCTCCGCGAGCACCGGGCCCTCGTCGTCGTACGACCCGATGTGCAGGGTCTGCACGGACCGGCCCTCGGTGAGGCTCGTGCGCCGCACGAGGTCGAGCGCGGCCGGGGCGTCCTTCTTCGCGCGGACCGTGTCCGTGGCCGCGACGACGAGGTCCTCGTCCACCCAGTCCGGCTGGAGCACCAGCAGCGTCCAGCGCCACGCGTCCTTCTCCCGCCGCACGAACGTGCCCGGGTCGTCGGCCGTCCACAGGCCCTCCAGCGGCCCGACGACGTAGTCGCGGCCCTCCCGCTTGCTCGCGAACTTCACCGCGTACGAGAGGGAGAAGAGCGCCTCGACCGCCTCGCCGTAGGCGGGCGACGTGTTCGGGTCGCCCTCGCCGTCGACCGCGAGGTAGGCGAGCGTCGGCACGTCCACCTCGACGAACCGGCCCCGCGGCGGGGCGTACAGCTCGCGGTGCAGCGCCTTGAGGTCGACCTTGTCCGACGGCATACCCCGACGCTACCCGCCGGCCCCGACGACGGCCCGTCCGCCCGTCCGGTCCGCGGCGCGGCCACCACCCGGCGCGGACGGCGCTGGCGCCCACGTCCGGCGACTGGTATCCACACGGTGTGACCGCCTCGCCACCCCCTTACCCGCAGCAGGACCCGCGCGCCGCGTACCCGCCCGCGCGTCCCGCTCCGGGGCCGCCCCCGCCCGGACACCCACAACAGGGATACCCGCAGCCTGGATCGCCGCACGCCGGCTACCCTCCGTTGCCGCCCCTCCCGCCGGCAGCCTTCACACCCCGGTACCGGACGACGGCGTGGGCGCTGATCTGGGTGCCGGTCGCGCTCATGGTCGCGGCGGCGGTCCTCAGCATCGTCCTGCTCGCATACGCCGACAGCGACCCGTCGCGGAACTCCGCGGCGGGCTACCTGGCGATCGTGGTCTGGGGCGTCATGCTCGTCGGCGGGCCCGTGCTGCTCGGCGCGTTCATCCCTGGCTGCGTGATGCTCTCCCGCTCGAACCGGGCCCGCGCCCTCACGCGGGCCACGGGCTACGTACCGCCCGCCTGACGCGAGGTCGCCCTCGTCCCGGACGCTCGGGAGCACGAGCCGCTCAGGCCCCGCGGCGCGCGAGGTCGGGCTCGACGGGCTCGCCGGGGCGCAGCGGCGTCACGTAGTCCACGACGGCGCGCACGACCTCGGGGTCGCGCAGCAGGCGGTGGTGCCCGAGCCCTTCGGTCGTGAGCAGCTCGCCCTCGGGCCAGGCCGCGGCGAGCGCCGCCCCGACCGGGTACGGGACCTCCTTGTCCGCCCGGTCGTGCACGACGAGCGCGGGCGGCACCGGGTGGGTGCGCAGGGTCTCGCGCACGTCCAGCTCGACCAGGGGACGCCCGGCGACGTCGGAGAGCAGACCCTGGAGCAGCTCGCGGGTCGGGCGCGAGAGCCGGAGCAGGTCGGCGAACCCGTCGAGCTCGCCCAGCACGTCGGCGATCGCCGCGACGAGCACGAGCCGCTCCGCGGGCAGCCCGTCGCGGACCGCGAGGACCGTCGTCGCCGTGCCGAGCGAGTGCGCGACGACCGCCGTCGCGTCACCGTGCTCCCGGACCACCGCGGCGAGGGCGTTCGCGAGCTCGGGCATCGTGCTGCGGCGCGGACCGAGACGGCCGGGACCCGAGTCGCCGTGGCTCGGCGCGTCGAAGGCGACGACCCGGTAGCCGGCGGCTCGCAGGGGCTCGACGAACGCGCCGAGCTGGCCGCGCCACCCGCCCCAGCCGTGGGCCAGGTAGACGACGCCGGCCTCGGCGGGCGAGCTGGTCGTCCTCGGGTCGCCGTCACCGCTCGTCCGCTCCACGCCGCCGGTCCGGTCCGCCGCCCACGTCTCGACGACGACGCGGGACCCGGCGTCGGTCGTCACCGTGGTGAGCGTGCCGGGGGCCGTACGGTCGTCCCGGCGTCGCCCGGCGCCGTCGGGCGGGGTGCACCACAGGTCGAGCGCGAGGCGCGCTGCCCTGCGCGGCGAGACCGCCTGGAGCGCGGAGAGGCGCGCGCGGACGAGCGCGAGCTGGAGAGCGGCCTTGCGCCGCCGTGCCGCACGACGGCGGTCAGCACGAACGGTCGTGCTTTTCTTCGAGCCTGGGACGCCCACGGGAGTTCCTCTCGGTCGGTGGTGCAGACGGGTGCGGTCAGCGGACGGGAACCGGCGCCGGCGTGCGCGCCGCGTCGAGCAGGGCCTCGAACGCACGCCGGGCGCGCTCCTCGGCGAGCGGGTCGGCCATGAAGGCGTGCGCGTGGTTCGCCCCGAGCATGATGCCGTAGAGGTCGGAGGCGAACTGCTGCGGATCGACGTCGTCGCGGAACCCGCCCTCGGCGACGCACGTGCGGAAGACCTGCGCGACGGCGTCGTAGAGGTCACGGTGGTCGCGCACGAGCTGCTCCCGGACAGGCCCCGCCTGGGCGGCGAGCTCTGTGGCGGCGTTGACGAACAGGCAACCACCGGGGTCCTGGCGCAGGTCGCACGCGAGCCACCCCTCGAACAGCACCCGCATCCGGGGCTCGCCGCGCGGAGTGCGCAGCGCGGGCGCGACCACCGTGTCGACGAACTCGGCGCGCGCCTGGCCGAGCACCGCGAGCTGGAGCGACTCCTTGGAGCGGAAGTGCGCGTACAGGCCGGACTTCGACATGCCCGTGGCCGACGCGAGCTCGCCGATGGTGAGCCCGGTCAGCCCGACGCGGTACGCGGCCTCCACGCCACGGTGCAGGATCGCCTGCCGCGTCTCGTCGCCCTTGGTCACACCGCGAACGTAGCACGATCGTGCGAAAACCGGGAGGCCCGGTCAGTCCGGCGACGAACCAGGACCCGCGGGTCACGGTCCGAGCGTCGCACCGACGCGGTCGGCGAGGGGGCGCCCGACACCCGCTGCGCATCGGGCTGGGAGAAACGACGAACGGCCCCACCTGTGCGGGTGAGGCCGTTCGTCCTGAGGTGCGCCCGAAGGGATTCGAACCCCCAACCTTCTGATCCGTAGTCAGATGCTCTATCCGTTGAGCTACGGGCGCCGGTCCTGCTGACCGCTGATCGCTCACCGGCCGTCGAGAACACTACCGTGTCCCCGCCCCGAACCCAAACCGATCCGCCCCCGGACGGCCCGAGGTGACGGACGCCACGCCGTCCGACCCTCGCCGCACACGGCGCGCCGGGCGGTCCCCCCAGGGTCGGACCCCCGCGGGACGACGTCCCGTCCCCAGCCCGACGCGGCCGCGCCTGCCGCCGTCGGACGATCGGTCCATGACGTTCACCGGCCCCTCCTCCGCCCCCGGCGGCTCGCCCCTCGTCGCGAGCGCGCTCACCAAGGTCTACGGCTCCGCCCAGACCGCGACGCACGCCCTCGCGGGCGTGAACCTCACCGTCCACCCGGGCGAGTCGCTCGCGATCATGGGCCCGTCCGGCTCCGGCAAGACGACGCTCCTGCACGTCCTCGCGGGCATCATCACCCCGACCTCCGGCTCGGTGTCGTGGCGGGGCGAGGACGTGACGACGCTCTCCGAGGCGCGCCGCACGGTCCTGCGGCGCCAGGACTTCGGCTTCGTCTTCCAGTCGGGCCAGCTCCTGCCGGAGCTGCCGGCGGTCGAGAACGCCGCCCTGCCGCTCATGCTCGCGGGCACGGCGCGCACGGAGGCCACGGCGGTCGCCGCCCGGTGGCTCGCGCACCTCGGCCTCGCCGGGATGGAGCAGCGCCGACCGGGCGAGCTCTCGGGCGGCCAGGCGCAGCGCGTCGCGATCGCCCGCGCGCTCGTCGGGTCACCCGGCGTCGTGTTCGCCGACGAGCCGACCGGGGCGCTCGACCAGTCGACCGGCGCCGAGGTCCTCGACGTCCTCACGCGCGCCACCCGCGACTCCGGTGCCGCGCTCGTCGTCGTCACGCACGACGCGGGCGTCGCGCGCCACTGCACCCGCACCGTGACGATGCGCGACGGCCGCATCTCCGGCGAGTTCTTCGCCCCCGGTGCCCAGCCCGCCCCCGGCGAGGCGCAGCAGCAGCCCGTGGCGAGCCCCGCCGTCGGCCAGCCTGCTCCCCTGCCGCCGGCGCCGCCCGCCGCCCCGCACGACGCCGCCACCCAGGCCGCGATGGCCGCTCACCCGGCCGCGGGGTACGCGCCCGGCGCCCCGGCCGCGCCTGTCACCCCCGCCGCACCGAGCCAGGAGAGCGCGCGATGAGGACCGTCGACCTCTGGTGGCTCCTGCGCCGTCGTAGCGCCGACGAGCGCGACCCGCAGGGCCTGACGAACGTGCTCGCGATCATCGCCTTCGCGGTGACGACGGCGATCCTGCTTGTCGTCATGGGCGGCTTCCACGCGTTCCTGGGCCGCGCGGGCGGGATCGAGGGCGTCCGCGAGGGCATGGAGGGCGTGACACCCTACGACGCGCAGTACCCGTTCCTCGCGGGGATCGCGTCGCTCCTGCTGCTCATCCCGCTCGTGACGCTCGGTGCCGCCGCCGCGCGCCTCGCCGTCGCGCGGCGTGACGCCCGCCTCGCGGCGCTGCGCCTCGCGGGCGCGACGACGGGCCAGGTCACCACCCTCACCGCCCTCGACGCCGCCGCGCAGGCCGTGATCGGCGCCCTCGTGGGCCTGGTCGGCTACGGCGCCCTGCTGCCGCTGGTCGCGCAGCTGCGCTTCCAGGGCCGCACGTTCGACCTCGAGGAGCTGTGGGTCGGCGTTCCGGCGCTGCTCGGTGCGGTCGTGCTCGTGGTGGCCGTGGCGCTGGTGTCCGCGCTCGTGAGCCTGCGCCGCGTCGCGATCACGCCGCTCGGCGTCGCAGCCCGGGTGACGCCGCCCGGGCTCAAGGCCGTCCGGCTGCTGTCGATGGGCGTCGCATTCGTCGCGCTGATCGTCGCGACGAACCTGTCGTTCGGGTCCGTGGCGGTCGTCGTCACCGTCCTCACCGTCATCCTGCTGGTCGGCTTCGCCACGGTGAACGTCGTGGGGCCGTTCGTCATCTGGCTCGTGGGCAAGATGACCGCGGGCGGCGCTCGGCGCGTACCGACGCTGCTCGCGGGCCGGCGGATCGTCGACAACCCGAAGACGGCGTGGCGCTCCGTCGGCGGCGTCGCGCTCGCGACGTTCATCGCCGGGCTGACGAGCATCTTCGCGCTCCTGGAGCCAGGCATGGGCGCTGACCCGGACGAGGTGCAGTACCTCACCGACATGAAGACCGGCGGGTTCCTCACCCTCGCCATCGCGGGCGTCCTCGCCGCGGTCTCGACCGGCGTCATGCAGGCCGGCCGCGTCATCGACCAGCGCGACGAGTACCGCACGCTCGTCCTGTCCGGGACGGACCTGCGCACGCTCGACCAGGCGCGGTTCCGCGAGACGCTCGTCCCGCTCGTCGTGAGCGTCGGCGTGGCGACGTTCGCGGCGCTGCTGTTCATGGTCCCCGTGATCGGGCTCAACGCGTTCGCGAACGTCGGGGTCGTCGTGCAGTTCCTGCTGTGCGTCGCGGCCGCGTCGGCCCTCGTGCTCGCCGGGGCCGGGGCGTCCCGGTTCGTGGTGCGGTCCGCGCTCGCGACGTCGGGCAGCGCGTAACCTGCCCGGCGTCGTCGCCGCTCACGGATCCCGGGGCCCGTGGGCGGCGACGGCACGGTGCCGGGCAACAGAAAAGGCCCCGGGCTCTTCGCAGCCGGGACCTTCCTGAGCGGAGACGGAGGGATTTGAACCCTCGAACGGATTGCTCCGTTACCACCTTAGCAGGGTGGCGCACTAGACCTGACTATGCGACGTCTCCTCGCAGGCTCGGCGGAGAGCCTGCGTCGCCCAGGGTACAAGGGCGCCGCCGCGAGACCAAACCGCCGGGCCCGACGGGCGTCGCCTGCTCCGCCGTCCGGACGGTCAGCGCTCGAAGGTCCACTCCCGGTCCGTGAGCATGCGGGCCACGGCGAGCCCGATCGCGAGCGCGACGATCACCAGCCCGGCCTCGACGGCGTAGGCGAGCGCCTGCGCCGTCGCGCCGGTGTTGAACTCGTACACCGCCCGGTACGCCGTGACCCCCGGGACCATGATGACGACCGCCGGCACGGACACCGTGATGCGCGGGACGCGCAGCGCCGGGGCGACCGTCGCGGCGAGCAGGCCCACGAGCAGCGCGGCCGCCGCCGCGGCCGCCTGCGGGACGACGCCGCCGTCCACGAGGAGCAGCCGCCCCACGTTCGCGACCATGCCGATCGACGCCGCCCCGAGCGCCATGGCCCACGGGCTGTTGAACATCAGGGCGAACCCGAGCACCCCGAGGAAGCTCGCGACGCTCCGCAGGCCGAGGAACAGCGGCTCCGCCAGGCCGGGCGGCGGCACCGGGTCCGGGGTGAGCCCCGCTGCGGCGGACACCCCCCACACGGCCAGCGCGGCCGAGGCGAGGATCATGAGCGCGTACGTCACGCGCGCGACCCCCGCCGAGAAGTCGAGCTTCGCGAGGTCGAGCGCCCCCGTGACGAGGGCGAACCCGGGCACGAGGAAGAGCACCGCGGAGACGTACCCGGCCTCGTGCCCGCCGTCGACGCCCGCGAGCGCCGACAGCGCCAGGACGAGGACCAGGTAGGCGATGCTCGCGACCGCCGCCGCGAGCATCGTCACGCCGAACTGGTTGATCCCCCGGTGCAGCATCGCCCGGCGCACGCCCTGCCCGAGCGCCGCCGCGACGAGCACCGCGCCGCACTCGACGAGGCCCCCGTTGTTGAGGAACGCGAAGGCCGCGCACGCGATCCCCGCCCACAGGGCGTTGAGCAGCGCGCCGTACAGCGGCGGCCGGCGCGCGATCCGGTCGAGCTCCGCGTCCACGGCATCGAGGTCGGCGCCCGCCGGCAGGGCCGCGGAGAACCGCTCGAGCTGCGCCAGGCGGTCGGCGTTGATCCCGATAGACCGGACCTCGGTGAGCTCGGTGCGGAAGATCGGGCCCCGGTACGACGTCGCGGTGATCTCCGTGAGCGTCACGTGGGCGGCGATGTGGTCGAGCCCCAGCGCCCTCGCCGCACGGGTCATGTGCGACTTCACGCGATAGCTGCCGGTGCCCGCGGAGAGGGCGAGACGGCCGATCCGCAGCACGGTGCCCGACCGGCGGATGAGGTCGACGGGCTCGAGACCGGCTTCGTCGGCCGGGGAGGGCTCAGGCGTCACGAGGCCATGATCCCGTAGGTCCGTCCGCGCGGCACTCGCCGAAGGTCCCGGTCCCGCGTGCCCAGGGGCCGGGAGGCAGGGGCACCCGGTCGTCGCCCGGACGCGGCGCTCGTCAGGAGCGTCGCACCCGGCGGACGACGAGGAGCCCGCCTCCCGCGAGCAGGAGCGCCGCCGCCGCTCCGAGCAGCCAGCCCGTGTCCGCTCCCGTCGCCGGGAGCGGGCGGTGCGACACGGGCGGCACGCTCGGCCCGGGTGCCGAGGGCCCCGGCGGCTGCGGAGGCGCCGGAGGCTCTGGTGCGGGCGCGCACGCGGCCGCCTCGGACTCGGTCGCGCCGTCCTCGCCGACCACCCCGACCGTGTTGAGGAAGCCGCCCGCCGTCGTCCCGGCCGGGTCGCACAGCAGCGCGTCCGGGACGACGTCGGCCGGCACCTGGGCGACGACCGTCACCCGGAAGCGGTGCGTGGCGCCCGCAGCGAGCGTCGCGCCCGACGTCACCGTCGGCTGGTCCACGCCGTCCCAGTCGGCCGCGACCGGGAGCCCGTCCAGGGACTCCACCGACGCGTCCCGCACCACGATGCCGCTGCCGAACGCGAGCCGGTCCACGAGGTCGTACGTCCGCTCCACGCCCGCGGTGCTGCTCACCACGACCTCGTAGGCGATGCGGAACACGCCGGGCTCGACCAGGTCCGGCCCCTCGACCACGGTCTTGGCGACGTCGAGCGCGGTCGGCCGCTCGTTGGTGAACGTGCACAGCACCGTCTCCCCGGACAGCACGTCCACGGTCGCGGTGGCGCCGTCGACCGTCGTCGACCCGCTGGACCCCACGCACACGAGGTCCGCGAGGGTCCAGCCCGGGGTCGCCGTCTCCGTCACGGTGTACGTCCCGGGCGCGAGCGGACCCGGCGAGAACGGCTCGTCGCCTCGTCCGAGGCCGACGACAGTACGAAGGGGTCCTCGTCGCGCGCATCGCCGGCACGCACGTCGGGCCGGGTCCGGAGCAGCGCTCCGGGCCCGGCCCGACGTCCTGCGGAGGGCGAGGGATTCGAACCCCCGGTGCGTTGCCGCACAACGGTTTTCAAGACCGTCACATTAGGCCGCTCTGTCAGCCCTCCCGGCGAGCAATTGTGGCACGCCCGGCCCGTGCACGACGACGGCGGGCCGCTCCGTGAGGGGCGGCCCGCCGTCGTGCGTTCGTACCGGGAGCGAGGACGGTCAGGCCGCCCCGCGGAGCTGGCGCATCGCGAGCTGGACCAGCGCGATGAGCGTCTGCTTGGTCGCGGCGCGCGACCGGGCGTCCGTGTAGAGCATCGGCACGTGCGCCGGGATCTGCAGCGCCTCGCGCACGTCCTCGAGCTTGTGCTTGGCCACGCCGTCGAAGCAGTTCACGCCGACAACGAACGGGATGTTGCGCGACTCGAAGTAGTCGATCGCCGGGAAGCACTGCTCGAGCCGGTCGGTGTCCACGAGCACGACCGCCCCGATCGCGCCACGGACCAGGTCGTCCCACATGAAGAGGAAGCGGTCCTGGCCCGGCGTGCCGAACAGGTACAGCCACAGGTTGCCCGGGAGCGACACGCGGCCGAAGTCCATCGCGACGGTGGTCGTCGTCTTGCGGTCGGACACGCCGCCCGCGTCGTCGACGCCCACCGAGTGCTCCGTCATCGCAGCCTCGGTGTTGAGCGGCTCGACGTCGGAGATCGACCCGATGAACGTCGTCTTGCCGACCGCGAACCCGCCGGCGACGACGATCTTGACGACCGTGGGCGCCGTGCGTGCGGCAGCCGGGGCACCGGCGGGCTGCGCCGCGGCCGGGGTCTGCGCCGCCGCGGTGGGCTGCACCGGCGCGACGGAGGGTGCGGGTCGGGCCGGGGCCGCGGGCTGCGCCGCGGCGACGGGCTGCGGCGCCGTGCGCGGCTGTGCCGCCGCCTGAGCGACCGGGGCCGGCGCCGCGGCCGTGGGCGCCGGAGCCGGGACGGTCGGCGCCGTCGACGGCGCGGCGGGACGCGCCGGGACGGACGCCACCGGCGCCTGCGCCGGCACGCCGACGGGCGCGCTCACCGGAGCCCACGCGGTCTGTCGGACCGCCGCCTGGCCACCGGGCACACCTCCGATCACCCCGGACGGCTGCCCGGCCTGCGGCGCGCTGCCCGAGCCGTCAGAGGGTGGAAATGCCATTGAGAACACTCTCCAAGACGCTCAGGGACAGGCCCGAGTGGTTGCTGCCGTGACCCGTGTGGACGTTGAGCGGGGTCGACGTGTGGACGGTGATGTAGTTGTCCTCCTGCAGGTCCGCGACGAGCACCTTCGTCACACCGAGCGGGAGGCGCAGGAGCGCGGAGAGCTCGGCGATCGAGACGTACGTGTGCGCGGCGTGCTGGAGGATCGAGCGCTTCTCGGGCGGGAGCCCGAAGCTGTTCACGGCGCCCGGCATGACCTCGACGAGCGCCTCGAGCGGGAGGTCGGACGTGGCGGAGCGCACACGACCACCCGTGACCGCGTACGGGCGGACCGTCGCCGCCTCGTACCCGTCGTGTGCTCCCATGCTGCCGAAAGGTACGTTCGTCATCGATCAGTCCTCATCCCACCGGGGCTCGCGTCGCGCCGTCGACGGGAAGGCTACCCCGCATCTCCGAGATGAGCTGCGGCGTCAGGGTCGCCTCGGTGCGGGAGACCAGGAGCGCCATCTCGTAGCCGATGAGGCCGATGTCGCAGTTCGCCTCCGCGACGACGCCCAGGACGGACCCGTTCGAGACGTTCATCAGGAACAGGAACCCGTTGTCCATCTCGATGATGGCCTGGCGGACGTTCCCCCCGTTGAGCTGGCGGGCCGCCCCACGGGTCAGGCTCGACATCCCGGAGACGATCGCCGCGAGCTGGTCACCGCTCGTGCGGTCGAGCTGGTCCGACATCGCCATGAGCAGGCCGTCCGCCGACACCACGAGCGTGTGCCGGCTGCCCGGGACCGTCCGCACGAAGTTGTCGAGCAGCCACCCGAAGTTGGTTGCCTCGGTGCTGAGCGCGTTCACTCTTCCTCCTCGTCAGTTGCCGCAGACGGCATGTCGTCACCGCGCCTGCGGCGCTGAATCAGGGACATAATCCATGCCCTGGGGGCTCCAGGTCGAACTCGTCTCGTCCTGGCCCTCGACGCGACCCCGCGCCGTGGCCGACTGGAACGCCGACAGGCGGGCTCGGAGCTGCTCCGGGTCACGGTCGATACGAGCCGTGAAGCGGTCGACGTAGCCCTCCCGCTCCTCGCCACGCGAGCGTCGGGTCAGGCCCGACGTCGTCGTGCCGTCGACCGTGAGGGGCTGGTAGATGCCGTCGCTCGGGTCCGCCAAGGTCGCTTCCTGGAAGTCGGTGCTGCCCTGCAGCAGGGTGGACATCTCCTCGTACAGCACCGCGGACGCCATCCAGTCCGAGCGCGCCTCGACCGAGTCGGCGATGTACCCGGGCTCCAGCGGCTCGATCGCCTCCCCCGCCTGCCTCCGGACGAGCGGGGTCGGCGGGCCGTACCCCGTCGCAACCGGGCCAGGTGCCGGCTCGGGGGCCGCGAAGGACGCCTCCGGCACGGCGTAGCCGGTGCTCGCGGGAGGCGCGTCCTGCACCGGTGCGAGCGCGCGCGTCTCCTGCACCGGGGCCGCGAACGACTCCGGGGCGAACGGCGACGCGGTCGCACCGCCCGCAGGCTGCGCGGTCCGCGGCGCGAACGCCGACGACCGCGCGGGGGCCTGCTGCTCCTGCGGCGGGGCCGCCGGGGCCGCGACCGGACGGGCCGCGACCGGGGACTCCGCGACGACGGGAGCCGGCGCTGGCGCCGGCGCCGGAGCCGCGAGGGACGGTGCCGCGGCCGCGGGCGATGAACCCGCGGGGCGCGAGGCCAGAGCCTCCGGGGACGGTCCGGCCGGGAGCGCCGGCGTCGCCGTCGTCCGGGGACGCCGACCGAAGAGCCCGCGCTTGCGCGCCTGGCTCTCGCGCAGCGAGCGGCGCGTCGGCAGGTCGGCCATCAGCTCCTCGAAGCGGGGAAGCGCCTCGAAGGTGAGCTCTGCGGGGATGTCCTCGACCACCTCGGCCTCGACGCCCGTCGCCACGACCGGGACGTCGGTCGGGGCCGCCGTCGCGGCGTGGGTCACGGTCGGCACGGGGGTCCGGACAGGACCCGCGGTCGGCTCGGCGACCTCGCGCGACCGCTCGGCCAGCGGCACGCGCGCGACGGTCGCCTCGTCGACGGGCTCGGCCGAGACCGCGGGCACGACGCGGGTCGCGTCGAGCGGCGCGTCGGCCACCGACGACGGCGCCCAGGCGTCGGCGGTCGGCTCCGGCGCCCACGCCTGCTGGACGGGCTGTGCGGGCGCCCAGGCGTCGGCGGTCGGATCCGGCGTCCACGCCTGCTCGGCGGGCTGCTCCGGCGCCCACGCCTGCTCGGGCTCCCAGGAGTCCGGGGCAGGTGCGGCCGCCTCCTGCGGCGCCCACACGTCCTGCGGGACCGGGGCGTCGGCGGGAGCCTCGGCGACCAGCGGGATGTCCGTCGCCGTGACGTCGGGGGCGACGGGCAGCTCCACCGGGTTCTCCGTGGCCGGGCGGTCACCGACCGGGCGGAAGCTCGAGAAGAGCGCGCTGCGCGTGCCCACGTCGAGGACGGGGATCTCGGCGGAGACCGGCTCGACGGGGCTCGCGGCCGGACGCGACCGGCTGGGGAGCGCGGCTCCGACGTCGGCGACCTCGGCGGGCGGGGTCCACGCCTCGTCCCCCGCCGGGAGCTGCTCCGGCAGCGCCGGTGTGGCGAGCGGGGGCAGGACGATCGCACCGGTCTGGGGACCCGACGCGAAGGACGCGCTCGGCGCCGCGGCGGCGGGGTCGACCGTGCGCGAACGACGACGGGGCATGCCGGTCTGCGTCGTGCCGTCCGTGAGCGCGTCGAGGTCGACGGGCACGGCGACGGGCGCCTCGGGCTCGACGGTCGGGAACGACGCCGTCGCCGCGGGTGCGGGGACCGACGGCGCGGCCGGGGCCGCAACGTCCGCGGCGGGGAGCGCCGGGAGGACACCCGTGCCGGCGAGCTGCTGGGCGGCGGCCTGCGTGCTCGTCTCCAGCGGGTCCGTCGGCAGCGGGAGCGGCACGTTCGAGTCGGGGACGAAGAGGACCGCCGGGAAGGACACGACGACCTCGGTCCCCTGGTCGTCGCTGCCCGTGCTGAACCGGACCTTCGCACCGAGGCGGTCGGAGAGTCGGCCGACGACGAAGAGGCCCAGGCGCTGGGCGCCGACGACGTCCGACGCCGCGTGCGTCGCGACCTTGCGGTTCGCCTCCGCGATCTCGTCCGGCGTCATCCCGAGACCGTGGTCGCGGACCGTCACGTGGACGAAGTGCTCGTCGCGGCCGGTCGTGACCTCGACGGGCGTGTGCGGCTCCGAGAACATCGTCGCGTTCTCGAGGAGCTCGGCGAGCAGGTGCGCGGCGTTGAGCGCGTTGTGCCCGAGCATGAGCGGGTCGACGACCAGGTTCAGGCGGACGCGGTCGTACAGCTCGATCTCGGAGGACGCCGTACGGATGACGTCCGAGGCCGGCATGGGCTGGCGCACGCGGCGGCCCGAGTCGATGCCCGCGAGGACGAGGAGGGACTCCGCGTTGCGGCGCATTCGCGTCGCGAGGTGGTCGAGGCGGAAGAGGTTGGACAGCGTGCCCGCGTCCTCCTCGGAGCGCTCGAGGTCGTCGAGGAACGCGAGCTGCCGGTTGAGGAGCACCTGGTCGCGGCGCGCGACGTTGACGAACATCTCCGCGATCGAGCCACGGAGCGCGGCCTGCTCGCGCGCGACCTTGATGGTCGTCTGGTTCACGTCGTTGAACGCGGTCGCGAGCTGGCCGACCTCGTCCGTGGACTCCACCGTGATCGGCGCCAGGTCGATGCCCGGGCCCTGGCCCGGGACGGCGACCTGCTCGACGAGCCGCGGGAGCTGGTCACGCACGTCCTCGGCCGCGTCCGTGAGGCGGCGCAGCGGGTTGACGATGGCGCGGGCGATGAGGCCCGCGACGAGGATCGAGGCGATGACGGCCGCGAGGGTCGCGAGGATCGTGACGACGGCGCGGGTCGTCGCCGCGCCGGCGAGGTCGGACGCCTTCTCCGCGGTCTCGGTGCGGACGCCGTCACGGACCGGGCTCGTCTGGTCACGGTCCGCCTGCGACAGGTCGGGCCACTGCACGGCCTGGCTCTTCGGTGTCGCACCCGGGCGCGAACCAGCGAGGTTCTGCCGGATCTGGTTGTAGGTCGCGCCCGGCGTCGCGAGCTGGAGGTCTCCCGGGAGCCGTCGCACGGCCGTGCGGGTGCGCGCCGCGAGCTCGTCACCGGTGGTCACCAGGACCGCGGCCTGCTGGCTCGTCTCGGTGCTCTCCACGCCGATCTGGGCCGCGTTGAGCACGGCGCCGGCGAGCGGCTGCTCGAGCGCCTGCTGCGCGAGGAGCTCGTCGAGGAGGACGTAGGTGTCGAGGTACTGCGCGAGGCCGCGGTCCGGCGTGGTGTCGGCGAGCGTGCGGGGCACGTCGAGCGCCGAGTCGATGAGCGCGTTGTACTGCGAGTTGCGCGCGAGCTGGCCCAGGCCGGACCGGTCGATGGCCTGCCGGATCGCCTTCAGCTCGGCCCGGTCCGCGATCGTGTCGTCGACCGCGGCGCGCACGCGCGGGTCGAGGACGGACGTGTTGAGCCGCTCGTAGGCGCGGTCGCGCGCGTCGAGCGCCTTGTCCGTCTTCTCGCGCTGCGCCATCATCTGCGCCTCGCTGTCTTCCGACCCTGCGCTCGCGTCCAGGAAGGAGTACGTGCGCTCGGCCGCGATCTCGGTCCCCGCCGCGTCCTGCGCCGCGAGCGCCCCGACGAGCGCGCTCGTCTGGCTGGCGTCGCGCGCCGACCCGATGGCCTGCGCCGAGATGATCGCGGCGGCGGCGAAGAGGACGAGGACGGGCACCGCGAGGGCCGCAAGGATCTTCCCGCGAACGCTCAACCTGCGGAGCATACGAACCTGCCTCCATCACCCTGGTCCACCCGTTCGGCGGCGCGGTCGGCCCGCGTGGCAGCGGCGCCTCCCGGGCTCCGCTCCCCGGTCGTGCGTACTAACTATCGGTGCACATCCCCCGGACACCTAATCCGCGAGGAGCGCGAACTTTCGTCCCGCCCCCGCGACGCCCCGTCGGCGAACCGGCGCCTCCCGGGCCGTCCGCGTAGTCTCGGCGATGTGCGAGGCGTCACGATATCGGGCCCCGGTGGCCCTGAGAAACTAACGGTTTCTGCGCTCCCTGACCAGACCCCCGGCCCGGACGAGCTCGTGGTCCACGTCGCTTCCGCTGGCGTGAACCGCGCTGACCTGCTACAACGCGCCGGATCGTACCCGCCTCCCCCGGGCGCACCGGACTGGCCCGGCCTGGAGGTCTCGGGCACGGTCGCGGCCGTCGGGGAGTCCGTGACGGGGTGGTCCGTGGGTGACCGCGTGGTCGCGCTGCTCGACGGCGGCGGGTACGCGGAGCAGGTGCGCGTGCGGTCGACCCAGGTGCTGCCCGTCCCCGACGGCGTGGATCTCGTGGACGCCGCCGCGCTTCCCGAGGCGGTCTGCACGGTGTGGAGCAACGTCGTCGACGTCGGGCGCCTGGCCCCGGGCGAGTGGCTGCTCGTGCACGGCGGGTCGGGCGGCGTCGGGACGATCGCCGTGCAGGTCGGCGCCGCGCTCGGCGCCCGCGTGGCCGTCACGGCCGGCGGGCGCGACCGGGCCGACCGGTGCCTCGCGCTCGGGGCGAGCGTCGCCGTCGACCACCGTGAGGAGGACTTCGTCGCCGCGGTGCGGGACGCCTCCGGCGGTCACGGTGCGGACGTCGTGCTCGACGTCGTCGGCGCCGCCTACCTGACGCGCAACCTCGAGGTGCTCGCCACGGGCGGGCGCCTGGTGGTCATCGGCATGCAGAAGGGACGACGCGCGGAGCTCGACCTGGGCGCCCTCCTCGCCCGGCGCGCCACGGTGGCCGGGACGACGCTGCGGGCGCGGCCCCCGGCCGAGAAGGCGCGGATCGTGCACGAGGTCCTCACGCACGTCTGGCCGATGGTGGAGGACGGGCGCGTGCGCCCGGTCGTGCACGCGCGCCTCCCGCTCGAGGAGGCCGCGCGGGCGCACGAGCTGCTCGACTCGGGCGAGGTCTTAGGCAAGGTGCTCCTCGTCCCCTGACCACGGCCGCCGACGACCGACGACCGCACAGGGGATCACGCGCCGTCGGTGCGCGCGTGGGCGCCGCGCGCAAGACTGGACCCATGGCTGACGAACCGCGCGACCCTCGCCCCGACGAGCCCACCGCCCCCGAGCCCGAGACCGGCGCGGAGGGCGCCGTCGACGACACCGAGGAGCCCGCTCGTGCCACGGTCGTGATGCCGGACGGGACGGGGGTGAGCGTCGTCGAGAGCGACGACTCGACCGACCCCGACCGCAACCCGGCG
This sequence comes from Cellulosimicrobium sp. SH8, assembly GCF_025818875.1. NCBI lineage: Bacteria > Bacillati > Actinomycetota > Actinomycetes > Micrococcales > Promicromonosporaceae > Cellulosimicrobium > Cellulosimicrobium sp. SH8. The sequence goes on from NZ_JAMXMH010000002.1 coordinate 343,351, forward strand.
ACGGTCATCGAGGAGCCGGCCAAGGTGATGCGCATCGGCGGCATGATCAAGAAGCTCCTCGACGAGGTCCGGGACGCCCCGCTCGACGAGGCGGCGCGGTCGCGCCTCGCCGAGATCCACGAGCGCTCGCTCACCGAGCTCGAGGAGGGCCTGTCGCCCGACCTGGTGGCGGAGCTGCACCGCATCACGCTGCCGTTCTCGGACGACACCATCCCCACGGACGCGGAGCTGCGCGTGGCCCAGGCGCAGCTCGTCGGCTGGCTGGAGGGCCTGTTCCACGGCATCCAGACGGCGCTCGTCGCCCAGCAGATGGCCGCGCAGGCGCAGCTCTCGCAGATCCGCCGCGCGCTGCCGCCCGGCTCGTTGCCGCCCATGGGTCCCGGTGGCCCCGGCGGCGTCCCGGGACAGCCCGGCGGGCGTCCCGACGAGCACGACGGGCGGCCGTCGCCGGGCCAGTACCTCTGACGGCCCCGTGCGGCCCCGCCGGTCCCGGGGACGACGTCCCGGGCGCGGCGGGGACGTTCGTCAGGCGGGCGGCGGGTCGAGCGGGACGTCGTCCCCGGGCGACGTCCCGTCGACGCGGCCGCGCGGTCGCGCCGCGGTCATCGCGATGGCCCCGGACACGAGGAGGAGGCCGACCAGCTCGGGGACCGTGGGGACCTGATGCAGCACGACGGCGCCCACGACCGCGGCGGACGCCGGGAGCAGGGCGAGGAGCACGGAGAACGTCGCTGCGCTCACGCGACGCAGGATGACCTGCTCGAGCGCGTAGGGCACGACGGAGGAGAAGAGCGCGATCCCCGCGACGGCCGCGACGTGCCGCCAGTCGCCGAGGACCGGCAGGGCGTCGCGCGCGAGGAAGGGCGCGAACACGACCGCGCCCACGGTCATCGCGACCGCGAGCGAGGTGACCCCCGACCCTGACACGGCCACGCGCCGGCCGAGCAGGATGTACGCCGCCCAGCACGCGGCCGCGACGCCGATCGCGGTCAGGCCGACCACGGCGTCCGCGCGCGGGAGGTCGGACTCGATCGTCACCCCGGCGAGCAGCACGACGCCCGCCGCCGCGACCGCGATCGCGCCCCGCTCGCGCCACCCGCTGCCCGTGATCGCGGCCACCGCGACGGGGCCGAGGAACTCGATCGCGACGGCCGTCCCGAGCGGCAGGTGGTCGATCGCGCCGTAGAACGCGAGGTTCATCGCGGCGAGCGCGACACCGAAGACGGCGACCCACGCAAGGTCGTGCCGGGTCCACCGGTGACGCCACGGGCGGCGCCACGCGAGGAGCAGCACCGCGGACGCCGCGATGCGCAGCCACCCGATCTCGATCGCGCCCGCCACGGCGAACAGCCCGACGGCGATCGCCGCGCCCAGGTACTGCGTCAGCCCCGAGACGACGAAGAGCGCCGGAACCGGGACCCGGTCAAGAAGGGCGGCAGGGCGACGGTTCACCCGACGACTCTAGGCGCCGGCACCCGTCGAGCATGCGGCTGCGGCCCGTCCGACGCGCGGGACGGGCCGCAGCCGCATGCTCGGCGGGACGGGTGTCAGCCCTTGACCGAACCCGCGAGGAGCCCGCGCACGAAGTACCGCTGCAGCGCGAGGAACACGGCCACGGGGACGATCATCGAGATGAACGCGCCCGCGGGCAGCAGGTGCCAGCTCGCGCCGCGCGAGCCGGACAGCTCGGCGAGGCGCACCGTGATGGGCGCGGTGTCCTGGCCGGACGCGAACGTCAGGGCGACGAGCAGGTCGTTCCAGACCCAGAGGAACTGGAAGATCCCGAAGGCCGCGATCGCGGGCACCAGCAGCGGCATGAGCACCTGGAAGAAGATCTTCACGTGCCCGGCGCCGTCGACGCGAGCCGCCTCGACCAGCTCGCGCGGGATGTCCTTCATGAAGTTGTGCAGCAGGAAGATCGCGAGCGGCAGCGCGAAGATCGAGTGCGACAACCACACGGGCCAGAACGACCCGTCGATCCCCCAGTCGACGTACTGCGTGAGCAGCGGGACGAGCGTGACCTGGATGGGCACGATCTGCAGCGCGAACACGGCGACGAACAGCAGGTTGCGGCCCTTGAAGTCCACCCACGCGAACGCGTAGGCCGCGAGCGACGCGAGCGTGATGGGGATGATCACGGCGGGCAGCGTGATGACGAGGGAGTTGACGAAGTACGTCGCGAAGCTCGTCGACCCGCCGAACAGCGCGTCGGTGTAGTTGTCGATCGTGAACTCGGGGTTGGCGAACGCCTCCCACCAGCCCGACCGCCGGATCTCGCGCGGCGGGCGGAACGAGGTGACGAGGAGCCCGAACGTCGGGATGGTCCAGAGGACCGCCAGGACGATCGCGATGATCGACGCCGGTCGCGACGAGACCTTGCGCCGCACCTTCCCCGCGCGGTCGTCGAGGCCCGCGACGATGCCCTTGCCGCTGCCCTCCTCGGCGGTCTCGTCGACGAGCGGGGCGTCCGGGACGGAGGCGGACAGTGGGGTGCTCATCGGATCTCCTCCGCCTGCTTCAGCTGCCGCACGTTGTACACGATGATCGGGATGACCAGGACGAACAGGATGACCGCGAGCGCGGCCCCGAGCCCCTGCTCGCCCTGCCGGAGCGCCTGCGTGTAGAACTCGTTGGCCACGACCGACGTCTCGAAGCGGCCGCCGGTCATGGTGCGGACGATGTCGAAGACCTTGAGCGTGCCGATCGCGATCGTCGTGAGGACGACCACGAGGGCGGGCCGGATGCTCGGCACCGTGATGTAGCGGAACATCCGCATGCCGCCGACGCCGTCGAGCCGGGCGGCCTCGACGATGTCGTCCGGGATGGCGCGGATCGCGGCGGCGAGGATCGTCATCGCGAACCCGGCCTGGATCCAGATCATGACGAGGATGAGGAAGAACGTGTTCGCCGGGGCGCTGAGCAGGAACTGCTGCGGCTCCAGGCCCAGCCAGACGAGCACCTGGTTGAACAGGCCGATCTGCGGCTGGCTCGCCGGCTTGTACTCGTACATGAACTTCCAGATGATCCCCGCGCCGACCATGGAGATCGCCATGGGCAGGAAGATCAGGGTCTTGGCGAACTTCTCGAACCGGGACCGGTCGACGACCACCGCGTAGACGAGACCGAGGAAGGTCGAGACGAGCGGGACGACGATCACCCAGATCGCGGTGTTGCGCAGGACGATCTGGAACTCGTCCCGCGTGAACGCGGTGACGTAGTTGTCGAGCCCGACGAACGCGGAGCCCGTGCGGTTGTAGAACGAGTCCCGGATCGTGCGCAGGCCCGGGTAGAGCAGGCCGAACGCGAGCATGACGATCGCGGGCCCGGCGAAGGCGATCGCGACGACCCAGCCCGGCACGCGCCGCGGTCGGTCGACGAGGAAGAGGATCAGGCCCATGACGACGACGAAGAGCAGGATCGCGACGACCATCACCGCGAGCTTGCCCCCCGTCCCGGCGGGTTCGAGCAACCAGTCCATGTGAGAGCTCCTGAGGTGGCCGGCGGCGGCCGGGTGACGACGTGGTGTGCGGCGAGGACGGCCCGAGGACGGGTCGTCCGGGGATCGGCCCCCCGGACGACCCGCCCCCGGGGTCGACGCGTGGACCCGGGGCCGGACGGCGCGGCGCGTGCCGCGCGGTCAGGCCCCGGGTCGCCCGCGGGTCAGGACGTCGGCCAGGACGCCTCGATGGCGTCGAGGACGGCCTCGTCGGACTTGTCGCTCGCGATCCACTCCGTCATCTCGGTCCAGAACGAGCCGGCGCCGACGGCGGCGGGCATCATGTCCGAGCCGTCGAAGCGGAACGTGTAGCTCTCGTCCGTGAGCAGCTCGTACGCCTGCTGGTCCATCGGCGACTGGAGCAGCTCCGGGTCGAGGCCGTTGTTCGCGCTGATCCAGCCCTGCGGGGTCACGCTCGCCTTGGCGTTGGACCACTCGGGGCTCGACAGGTAGGCGTGGAACGCCTGGACCTCGGGACGGTCGTTGAACGCGGCGACGAACTCGCCGCCACCGAGCAGCGGCTTGTCCTCGGCGGTCTCGCCCGGGAGGTAGAAGGCCCACACGTCACCGTCGGGCGCGACCACCAGGTCGGGGTCGAGGGTCGTCCAGTTGGCCTGGTAGAACGTCGCCTGGCGGTGCATGTAGCACAGGCCGTCGATGATCGGGTAGCCGCCCTCGGTGAACTCGGTCGTCGCGATGGTGCTCACGTCGCCGAGGCCGCCGTTGACGAACTCCTCGTTCTTCAGCACGTCGCCGACCGTGGCGAGCGCCGTGGCGATCTGCGGGTCGTTGAACGGGATCTCGTGGTTGACCCACTGGTCGTAGACCTCGGGGCCCGCCGTGCGCAGGACGACGTCCTCCATCCAGTCGGTGGCCGGCCAGCCGGTCGCCTCGCCGGACGCGATGCCCGCGCACCACGGCTTGACGTCGCCACCGGGGTTGTCCGCGACGATCTGGTCCGAGAGCTCCATGAGCTCGTCCCACGTCGTGGGGACCTCGTAGCCCGCCTCCTCGAACATGGACGGCGAGTACCAGACGAACGACTTGACGTTGGCGCCGAGCGGCGTCGCGTACAGCGTCCCGTCGACGGTGCCGTAGTCCTTCCACGACTCGGTGTAGTACTGGTCGACGTTCGCGGACGCCGCCTCGCCGACCGGCTGGATCGCGTCGGGGAAGTCGGCGACGATCCGGCGCAGGAGGCCGGGCTGGGGCAGGTACGCGATGTCCGGCGCGCTGCCGGACTGGATGCGGACGGGGAGCTGGGCCTCGAACTCCTTGGAGCCCTCGTACTCGATCGTGGCGCCCGTGCACTCCTCGAAGGGCTCGTACGACGCCTGCTGCTGCTCCGCCTCGGTGTCGACGATCGTCGCGTACACCGACACCGTCTTGCCGGACAGGTCCCCGTACTGCTCGTAGTCGGCGCAGTCCACCTCGGCGCTCGGCGACTCGTCGTCGCCCCCGCCGCCGCCACCGCCGCTGCACGCCGCGAGCACGAGCGCGAGGCTCGCGCCGCCGGCGGCGACCACCAGCGTGCGGCGTCGCGCCGCGCTGGTCCTCGTGGTCCTGGTCATGTCAGCCTCCACCTCGTCGTGGGTACGGACGCCGTCACCCCGGTCCGGTGAGGACCGGGCGCATCGCGACGTCGCGAGCGCGGGTGCGCTCTCGCCCTAGGCACCATGCAAGCGGTTGCATCGCGCTGCCGCAAGCACAGGGGAGGCGAGTTTGCGTAACGATTCCGTCACGCGCGCCGGGTGCGCGCTCTCTCGGCCCGTCTACCCTGGCCACGCTCCCACGCGTGGCCCCGGAGCGCTCGACGAGTCGCCACCCCGGCGACCTACGGGCGGACGCGCGGGGGTGCGGTCGAGCCGCGCCGCACCAGCTCCGTCGGGTAGGTGATGCTCTCCGGCACCGGGGCGCCGTTGATCATCTCGAGCAGGAGGAGCGCCGCGTCGAACCCCTGCTGGTACGCGTCCTGGGCGATCGTCGTCAGGCCGACGAGCTCCCCGAGGTCGTGGCCGTCCACCCCGACGACCGAGAGGTCCTCCGGGACGCGCAGCCCCAGGTCCCGCGCCGCGAGGATCGCCCCCATGGCCATCTCGTCCGACGCCGCGAAGACGGCGGTCACGTCCGGCCGGCGGCGCAGGAGATCCGCCGTGGACTCACGTCCTCCCGCGACGTCGAAGTCGCCGTTCACCTCGAGGTCGGGCTCGACGGCGACGCCCGCCTCCTCCAGCGCGCGCACGTAGCCCCGCGCGCGCTCGACGGGCGGCGACCACGACGACACGAGGTCGGGCACCCCGGTGACGTGGCCGATCACCCGGTGGCCCAGGTCGAGCAGGTGGCGCGTCGCGGCCCGGCCGGTCGCGACGTCGTCGAGCCGGACCGTGACCTGGTCCGCCGGCCCCGACCCGACGAACGCGAGCGGCCGGGCGAGCGCGACGAGCGAGCGCACCTCGTCGTCGTCGAGCGGCAGGCCGACGACGAGCGTGCCGTCCACGCGGTGGCGCAGGACGCTCGGGTCGACCCGCCGGCGGGACGACGTCCGGCGCACGTCGAACGTGTAGAGCAGGACGTCGTAGCCGAGGTCCCGCAGCGCGCGCTCGGCACCCTCGATGACGTTGGCGAAGAACCAGCGGTTGACCCACGGGGTGAGCACGCCGATCGTGCGGGTGCGGCCGGTGGCCAGCGACGACGCCGACGGCGTGGGCACGTACCCGAGCCGCGCCGCCTCCGCGAGCACCCGCACGCGCGTCGCCTCGGACACGTTGGGCAGGCCGCGCAGGGCGCGCGAGACGGTCGCCGTGGACACCCCGGCGGCCTGGGCGACGTCGTCGATACCTGCCACGACGGGTGATGCTGCCACGCCGGGAGGCCGCGTGGCGAGGCGCCGTGCCGCATCGTGAGCAGATCGATGCAAGCGCTTGCCCTCCTCGTGCCGCGCCGGGGCCGCGCCGGTGGGACGGAGACCGATATCGTGGGGAGGCCCGCCCCCGCGGCACCGTTCGGCACGTCATCGCACCTCGCTGCACCCGGACGAGCCGGTCGCGCCACCCGCGGGCACACCACCTGCGAACCGGAAGGACCACGATGATCGAGCTGAGGACCCCGCGGGAGATCGACCAGATGCGACCCGCGGGACGGTTCGTCGCCGACGTCCTCACCACGGTGCGCGCCGCCACCAAGGTCGGGACGAACCTGCTTGAGCTCGACGAGGTCGCGCACAAGATGATCCGCGACCGCGGGGCCGAGTCGTGCTACATCGACTACCACCCGTCGTTCGGGGCGAGCCCGTTCGGCAAGGTGATCTGCACGTCCGTCAACGACGCCGTGCTGCACGGCCTCCCCCACGACTACGCGCTGCGCGACGGCGACCTGCTGAGCATCGACTTCGCCGCGTCCGTCGACGGGTGGGTCGCGGACTCGGCGCTGTCGTTCGTCGTCGGGACGCCGCGCGCCGGGGCGCTGGGCGAGGCCGACGCCAAGCTCATCCAGACGACCGAGCGCGCGCTCGAGGCCGGGATCGCGGCCGCGCAGCCGGGCAAGAAGGTCGGCGACATCTCCGCCGCCATCGCGGACGTCGCGCACGCCGCGGGCTACTCGGTCAACACCGACTTCGGCGGCCACGGCGTCGGCCGCACGATGCACGGCGAGCCCCACGTCCCCAACGACGGCCGTCGCAAGCGCGGGTTCCCGCTCAAGCCGGGCCTCGTCATCGCGATCGAGCCCTGGTTCCTCGAGACCACGGACGAGATCTACACCGACCCCGACGGCTGGACCCTGCGTTCGGCCGACGGCTCGCGCGGCGCCCACAGCGAGCACACGATCGCGATCACGCCCGACGGCCCGGTCGTGCTCACCGCGCGCGAGCCCCGCGACTGAGCACCCCTCATGTCAAGCACGCTTGACAGCGTGCGTGGGTGATGGTTCGCTCGACGTGTCAAGCACGCTTTACGCATGAGGAGAGACACGTGAGCGACGCACCCGTCCCGGCCGACGACAGCCCGCTGCAGGGCCGCGAGCACGCGCTCGGCGACCGCACCGCTCCCTGGTGGGCCTGGGCGGGAGCCGCGCTGGTCGCGCTCGCCGTCGCAGCGTCGGTCGGCGTCGCCGCCGGCCTGTTCCGACGCGACGACTTCTGGCTCGTCGCGGCCGTCTTCACGGCGTGCGTCCTGCCGCCCGCCGCCGTGCTCGGCTGGTTCCTCGTCGTCCGGCCCCGCACGAGCGCTCCCGAGCCGCACGCCGAGGAGAACGTCGAGCGGCGGTGGACGGAGCGGGCGGCGACCGGCGCGTTCTGGGACGTGCTCGTCGTCGCCGGGCTCACGCTCACCGCGGTCAGTCTCACCGGGCTGGAGCTGAGCGCCTCCTTCGTCCTCGCGGTGGTCGTGCTCGTCGCGATGGTCGACTTCTTCGTCCGGCACGCCGTCGTCTCCCGGCGCGAGTCGTAGGGCGCCCGTGGACAACGACATGGCGGCCCGCCGCGCCGGGCTCGGCTGGTCGCAGGCCGAGCTCGCCAGCCGCCTCGGCGTGTCGCGCCAGACCGTGATCTCGATCGAGCGCGGCCGCTTCGACCCGTCGCTGCCGCTCGCGTTCCGCATCGCCGAGGTGTTCGGCTGCCGCATCGAGGACGTCTTCCGCCCCTGAGCCCGGAGAGCCACCGAGCCGTCGCCGCACACCGGGACGGAACCTGACAGCGGTTCTCGACACCCTCGCGCACGAGATCCTCAGGGCCTCCCGAGGCGCTTGCGGAAGAATGTCGCCGACTCCTCGAACCCGAGCCTCGCGTAGAACCCGGCGGCCCGCCGGGTGGCCAGCGCGACGTACGCGGCACCCGCGTCCTCGGCCCACCGCTCGGCCGCGTCCATGAGCAGGCCGCCTACCCCGCGACGGCGGGCGTCGGCGTCGACCATGACCTCCTCGACCCACGCCACGGGCGCGTTGGCGAAGAGCGTCGCATGGCGGTGCGCCACGAGGTAGCCGACGACGTCCTCCCGCGCCTGCGCGACGAGCACCAGCGCGTGCGGGTCGTCGAGGAGCGGCGCGAACGACACGTCGAAGGCGTCACGCTCAGGGACGTACGACGTCGCGAAGTCGATGACGAGCGGCCAGACCGCCCCGGCGTCGTCCGCCCGCGCACGGCGGACACAGACGGTCTTGGCGTCGGACGTCATGTCAGCAGACGCTACCCATCCCGTCGAGGTAGAACTGCAGGTCGCGACGTAGAACCCCGCGAGCTCTATCTCGCGTCCTGCGGTTCTACCTCGCGGTCAGGGCAGGAGGCTCTGGAGGACGCGCGCCGCGCCGTCGTCCTCGATGGGGGCGGTCACCTCGTCGGCCGCGGCCTGCACGACGGCGTCCGCGTGGCCCATCGCGACGCCGCGCGCCGCCCAGCGGAGCATCTCGAGGTCGTTGCGCCCGTCCCCGATCGCGACCGTCCGGTGGGGCTGGACGTGCAGCGCGCGCCGCACGAGCTCGAGCCCGGTCGCCTTCGTCACGCCGAGCGGCGCGATGTCCATCCACGCCGTCCACCCGACGGCGTACGTCACGTCGTCCAGGCCGAGACGCTCGACGAGCTCGTGGAACTGCTCGCTCGTGGACCCCGGCGAGCGCACGATCACACGGGTGACCTCGCCCGACCACAGCTCGTCGAACTCGACGACGCGGTGCACGCCGTCGAGCTCGCCGTCGGGGAAGAGCTCGTTCATGCGGAACCCGACGCCCACGTCCTCGACGGCGTACCGCGCGTCGGGCAGGTGCTCGCGCAGGAGCCGCAGCGCTGGGCCCGGGTCGAACGTCACGACGTCCTCGAGCGCGTACCCGTCGGGCTCGTCCGGGTCGAGCCGCGCCGTCACGGCGCCGTTCGACGCGACGACCCAGCCGCGGTCGATCCCCAGGATCTCCGCGACGGGCGTGATCGCGATGAGCGACCGCCCGGACGCGAGCACCACGTGGTGCCCGGCCGCGCGCAGGTCGGCGACGGCGTCGCGCACGTCGTCCGACAGCTCCTGGTCGTACGACATGAGCGTGCCGTCGATGTCGAGCGCGACGAGCATCGGCCCGGACGCGTCCTCCGGGACCAGGGGGTCGGTCACGCAACCACCGGCTCGAGCACCTCGAGGCCGCCGAGGTACGGGCGCAGGCCCTCGGGCACGCGGACCGAGCCGTCGGCCTGCTGGTGGTTCTCGAGGATCGCGACGATCCAGCGCGTCGTGCCGAGCGTGCCGTTGAGCGTCGCGACGGTGCGCGTCTCGTTCTTGCCGTCGACCTCGACGCGCTCGCGCACGTTGAGGCGGCGCGCCTGGAAGGTCGTGCAGTTCGACGTCGACGTGAGCTCGAGGTAGCGCTGCTGCGTGGGCAGCCACGCCTCGCAGTCGAACTTGCGCGCGGCGCTCGACCCGAGGTCGCCCGCCGCGGTGTCGATGACGCGGTACGGCAGGTCGACGAGGCGCAGCATCTGCTCCTCCCAGCCGAGCAGGCGCTGGTGCTCCGCCTCGGCGTCGGCCGGGTCGCAGTAGGAGAACATCTCGACCTTGTGGAACTGGTGCACGCGGATGATGCCGCGCACGTCCTTGCCGTGCGAGCCGGCCTCGCGGCGGTAGCACGCGCTCCACCCCGCGTACCGGAGCGGGCCGCCCGACAGGTCGACGATCTCGTTCGCGTGGTAGCCCGCGAGCGCGACCTCGCTCGTCCCGACGAGGTAGAGGTCGTCCTTCTCGAGGCGGTAGATCTCGTCCGCGTGCGCGCCGAGGAACCCGGTGCCCTGCATGACCTCGGGCCGCACGAGCGTCGGCGTGATGACGGGCGTGAACCCGGCCGCGACCGCGGTGTCCATCGCGGCGTTGAGCAGCGCGAGCTCGAGGCGCGCGCCCACGCCGGTGAGGTAGTAGAACCGCGCGCCCGACACCTTGGCGCCGCGCTCGGTGTCGATCGCGCGCAGGCCCTCGCCGAGGTCGAGGTGGTCGCGCGGGGTGAAGCCCTCCGCGGCGAAGTCGCGGATCGTCCCCTCCTCGCGCAGCACGACGTAGTCGTCCTCGCCGCCCGCGGGCGCGCCCGCGACGACGTTCGAGATGCGGTACAGCAGCCCGCGCAGCTCCTCCGCGGCGGCGTCGGCGTCGGCCTGGCGTGCCTTGACGTCGGCCGCGAGCTGCTTGGTGCGCGCGAGCAGCTCCTGCTTCTCCTCCCCCTGCGCCTGGGCGACCTGCTTGCCGAGGGACTTCTGCTCGGCACGCAGGCTCTCGAACTCGCTCAGCGCGGCGCGGTGGCGGGCGTCGGCGTCGAGGGCGGCGTCCACCAGCGCGGGGTCGTCACCACGGGTGACCTGGCTGGCACGGACGATGTCGGGGTTGTCGCGCAGGAGGCGGAGGTCGATCACGCCAGCAGCCTAACGAACCCCGGCGCTCCCCCGGCCGCGAGGGGAACGTCCCGTGCCCTGGCGGCGCCTTCCCGCACCGGCCCCGCTACGGTGTCGCCATGTCCTGGACGCTCTGGCTCGCGATCGCGGCGCTCGCCGTCGCGGTCGTGGCACTCGTCGTCGCGCTGGGCCTGCGCGCGCAGCAGACCCGGCAGCGCCGCGCGCACGGCGACGACGCGCCTCCCGTCGAGGAGCCCCCGGTCGAGGACGACCCGCGCGAGCTCGTCGCGTTCGTCGCCAACCCGTCGAAGCCCGACGTCACGGGTCTGGAGGCGGTCGTGCGCGCTGCCTTCGCGGACGCCGCGCTGCCCGACCCGCTGTGGTTCGAGACGACGGTCGAGGACCCCGGCGTCGGGCAGACGCGCGCGGCGCTCGCGCAGGGCGCGGACGTCGTCGTCGCCGTGGGCGGGGACGGCACGGTCCGCGCGGTCGCCGAGGGCATGGTGGGCAGCGGCCGCACCATGGGCCTGGTCCCGGTGGGCACCGGCAACCTCCTCGCGCGCAACCTCGACCTGCCGGTGGGCGACGCGCGCGCCGCGCTGGCCGTCGTGATCGCGGGGTCCGACCGCCCGGTCGACGTCGGCTGGGTCAAGGTGCTGCGCTACGCCGAGGACGTCGGCCACGCCGAGGGGGCGGAGCCGGTGGCCGCGCCCGACCCCGCCCGGGACGCCGGCACGGAGCACATCTTCCTCGTCATCGCGGGCCTCGGGTTCGACGCCGCGATGGTCGCCGACACCGACGACGACCTCAAGGCGAAGGTGGGCTGGGTCGCCTATTTCGTCGCGGGCATCCGGCACCTGCACGGGCGCCGCATGCGCGCGCGCATCCAGCTCGACGACTCGCCTCCCGTGGACGCGCGGCTGCGCTCCCTCCTCATCGGCAACTGCGGCCGGCTCCCCGGGGGGCTCACGCTGCTGCCCGACGCGGTCATCGACGACGGCATCCTGGACATCGCCGCGATCGACACGCGTGGCGGGGTCGTGGGCTGGGCGCAGCTCTTCGGGGAGGTCGTGATGCAGGGTCTCGGCGTGCGCAACGACCTGCCCGCCAAGATCGGACGCATCGACCACGCGCGTGCCCGGCGCGTCCGCGTGCGCGTCGAGGACGGGGAGCAGGCCCAGGTCGACGGCGACGTGCTGGGCCTCGCCGTGGAGATCGAGTCGCGCGTCGACCCCGGTGCGCTCGTGGTGCGCACCGCCTGACGCGCGGCGCCGGAACCGGCCACGCCCGGCCCGCTCCCGCCGCCCTGTGGCCACGCCGCGCGAGGGCCGTGGAGGCCGCGTGAGCGTCCCGCGCGGACCTGCGACGACGCCGCTCGTCGGCCCCGGCCGGGCCCGAGGCGCCCCCGTAGGCTGGTCCGGTGACGTTCCCGGCCGCCGCGCTCCCCCCTGCCCGCACCCTCCCCGCCCGCCGGGGGGCGGCCGGCACGCGGGTGACCGCGCTCGCGACGGCGGTCGCCCTGGCCCTGCTCACCCTCCTCGGGACCGTCGCCGCACCGCCCGCGGCCGCGGCGCCGTCGGGCACGACGGCGGCCCGAGCCTCGACCGGCACGTCGGCCGGCACGTCGGCGGGCGCAGAGGCGGGCACCGCGCCGACGCACGACCCCCGGCCCGTGGTGCTCGTCGCGGTGGCGGGCCTGTACTGGAGCGACGTCTCGCCCACCGCGACACCGACGCTGTGGTCGATGATCCGCACGGGGTCGGTCGCGTCGCTCGGCGTGGGGCGGACCTCCTGCGCGACGGACGCGTGGCTCACCCTGTCGGCCGGGCAGATGGTCTCGTCCTCCGACCCCGCGGCCGAGGAGCCGGTGGAGGCGCCACCCGTCAGCACGGATCCGCCCACGACGGGCTGCCCGCCGCTGCCCGTCCCCACCCCGGCGACGTCGGGCGCGACCGCGCCCGAGGCGCTGCCCGCCGACGTGCCCGGGTGGGCGACGCTCACCGCACCCTCCGAGGAGGAGGCCGCCGCCCCGACGACGCACCACGCGCCAGGGACCCTCGCGACGCGGCTCGCCGAGACCGGCGTCTGCACGACGGCGGTCGGGCCGGGCGCCGCCGTCATGCTCGCGGACCCGAGCGGGCACGTCGAGCGGTACGCGTCCGTGCTCGCCGCGCTGCCCGAGGGCGGGCTCGACGCGTGCGACGTGACGGTGGTCGACCAGGGCGAGATCGTCGACTCCTCGCCCGGGCGGGGACAGAGCCTCGACGCGCTCGACGAGGCGCTCGCGCGCGTCATGGACGAGGTCGACCGCGGCACGCGCGTCCTCGTCGCGGGCGTGCCCTCGGGGCCGGTCGGCGAGCCAGGGCTGCCGGTCGTCGTCGACTGGCGCAAGGGCGAGCCCACGAGCCGCTGGCTGCACTCCCCGAGCACGCAGAAGGACGGGATCGTCCAGCTCGTCGACCTCACGGCGACCGTCGTCGACGAGGCGGGCGGGAGCATCGAGGGCCTCGACGGCGCACCGTTGTCGCTGGGCGAGGTCCGGCGCATGGACGTGGCGCGCACGGTCGAGAACCGGCAGTACCTCAACGTCCTCACGAGCACCATCCCGACGCTCTACCCCGTGCTCGTCGGGCTGCTCGTCGCGACGCTCGTCGTCGCGCTCGGCGGGGCGCTGTGGGTGCGGCGCGCGGCGGCGCGCCGCGGACTGCCGTCGCGCCCCGGCCCGGCCGGCCTGCGCGTCCTGTCCGCGGTGCTCCTGGTCGCGGCCGCGGCACCCGTCGCGGCCTCCCTCGCGAGCCTGTCGCGGTGGTGGGTGTGGAGCGCGCCCGCGCCCGCGCTCACCCTCGCCCTCGCCGTCAGCGCCGTCGCCGTCGCCCTCGTCGCGTGGACCGTCTCACGCCTCCTCCCGCGCCGCCCGTGGGCGCTGCCGACGGCGCTCGCGGGCGTCACGTGGCTCGTCCTCACGGTCGACGGCGCGACGGGCACGACGCTCCAGCAGGCGTCCTTGCTCGGCACATCCGCCGTCGCGGGCTTCACGCGCTTCTACGGCTTCAACAACGTGACGTTCGCCGTGTACGCGGTCGCGGGCCTCGTGCTCGCCGGCGGCCTGGCGTCCACGGCGCTCGCCCGGGGGCGACGGCGGCTCGCCGCCTGGCTCGTCGTCGCGGTCGGGGCGGTGACGATCGTCATCGACGGCTGGCCCGCGTTCGGCGCCGACTTCGGCGGGATCCTCGCGCTCGTCCCCGCGTTCGCGGTGCTCGCGCTGCTCGTCGGCCGGGTGCGGATCACGTGGCTGCGGGCGCTCGTCGTGGCGGGCCTCACCGTGCTCGTGGTCGCCGTCGTCGCGGTGGTGGACTGGCTGCTGCCCGGGGGCAGCTCGCACCTCGGCGGGTTCGTGCAGACCGTCCTCGACGGGGCGGCGCTCGAGGTCATCGGACGCAAGGCCCTCGGGGCCTGGCACACCGTCGCACAGCCGGCGGGTGCCGTCGCGGCGGTGCTCGTCGTCCTCACCGCCCTCGCGGCGCTGCGTCCGGAGCGCTTCCGCCTGCCCGAGGTCGCGCGTGCCTACGAGCGCTGGCCGCTGCTGCGCGAGCTCGTGGTCGCGCTCGTGGTCGTGGCCGGGGTGGGATCCGTCCTCAACGACTCGGGCATCATCATCGCCGTCATGGTCGTCGTCGTCGCGACCGCGATGATCGTGCCCGGCTTCCTCGCGCGCACCGCGCCGCCGCGCCCGGCGGCCGCGCTCCCCGAGCCGGGGATCCGGCACATGCCCACGATGCTCCTCACGGTCGGGGGCGGGCTCCTGCTCGTCGTCCTCCTCGTCTCGACCGTGCTCGCCTCGGGCGGGCTGCGTCCCACGTCCAGCGCCGCGCCCGCGGGCGGTGAGGCGGCCGTGACCCGTGCGGACGCCATCGCCACCGACCGACCGCTGGTCGTCGTCGGGACCACGGGCGTGACGTGGAGCGACGTCACGGCATCCACCACGCCGACCCTGCACGCCCTGCTCACCGACGGCGCCGGCGCCGGGGGCGTCGCCCAGCCGACGGGTGCGGCGAGCCGCTGCACCGTCGGGGGCTGGCTCGCGCTCTCGGCCGGGCAGCTCGCCGAGGTCGCGACCGAGCGCGCGCCCGACGGCACGTGGGAGTGCCCGACGGCGCAGCCCGTCACCGCCACAGACGGCACCGACGGCGCGCAGGTCGACGGCTGGGACGACCTCGTCGCGCTGCAGCAGGGCTCGGGCTACCAGGCGCGGCTGGGCGTGCTCGGCGACGCGCTCGCCGGCGGCGTCGCGGGCGCCTCGACGAGTACCGTGTGCGCGACCGCCGTCGGGCCCGGCGCAGCGGTCGCTCTCGCGGACGCCCGCGGGGACGTCGCGCGCTATCGGGACCTCGCGAGCGCGACCGCCCCCGGGAGCGACGCGTTCGCGTGCCCGGTGACCGTCGTCGACGCGGGCGACGCGACGGCCCCGGCGGTCGACCCCGACCTCCCGGCCGAGGAGCGCGCCGCGCTCCGCACCTCGCTGCGGGTCGACCGGCTCGCCGCCGTGGACGCCTCCGTCGGCGCGGTGCTGGACGCGGTCCCGACCGGGACGACGGTGCTCGTCGTCGACGTCGCGGGAACGCCCGGGACGCGCCCGGCGCTCGGCGCGACGCTCGTGCGGCCGTCCTTCGACGGCCCCGAGCAGGCGCGGTACCTGACCAGCGCGGCCACGCGGACCGACGGCGTCGCGCGCGTCCTCGACGTCCCGGCCACCGTGCTCGACGCCGCGGGTGCCACGACCCCCGCCCGCATCCAGGACACGCCGCTGGCCTGGGGCTCGCCGCGGCCGCCGGACGCGACCTCGACCGCGGACGCGCTGGCCGACCTCACGACGCGCGACCACGTGCGGCGCGCCGTCTACACCGCGTTCGTCGACGTGCCGCTCTACGCGGGCCTCGTGATCGCCGGGCTGTGCCTCCTGCTCGCGCCGCGGGCCGCACGCGCGACCGGAGACCGCGCCCGGGCGCGCTGGGCCCGGGCCGCGCACTGGGCGCGCGGGGCCGCGCTCGTCGTGGCCGCCGTCCCGACCGCGGCCTTCCTCGTGTCGCTCACGGGCTGGTGGCGGTTCGGGAACCAGACCCTCGCGATCGTCGTGTCGACCGTGCTCGCGACGGCGGCCGTCGCCGCGCTCGGCGCGCTCGCCCCTCGGCGGCCGGTGTGGCTCGGACCCGGGATCGTCGCGGGCATCACCTTCGCGGTGCTCACGCTCGACGCGCTCGTCGGGACGCCGCTCAACCGCGCCAGCCCGCTCGGCTCCGCGCCGACGTTCGGCGCGCGGTTCTACGGGTTCGGCAACCCGACGTTCTCCGTGTACGCGGTCGCGGCGCTCGTCCTCGCCGCTGCGCTCGCCCAGTGGCTCGTGGCCCGCGGGCACCGGTACGTCGCCGCGACGGTCGTGGGCGTCATCGGCGTGGTGACGATGGTCGTGGACGTGTGGCCGACCCTCGGGGCCGACCTCGGCGGCGGGCTCGTCGTCGTGCCGGCGTTCGCCGTGCTGGGCCTCGCGGCGTCCGGGGCCCGGGTCACGTGGCGGCGCTTCCTGCTCGTCGCCGCCGCCGGCGTGGGACTCGTGGCCGCCGTCGGCGTGCTCGACTGGCTGCGCCCCGCCGACGAGCGCTCGCACCTCGGCCGGTTCGTCGGCCAGGTCGTCGACGGCTCGGCCTGGGAGACGCTTCTCCGCAAGGCCGGCTACGCGGCCCGCTCCGTGCTGGGCGGCGTGCCCGTGTGGCTGACGATCCTGGTCCTCGTCGCGGCGGCGCTGGTGCTGTTCTGGCCGCGGCGGTTCACACCGGCGTGGTTCGCCCGGACCGAGGCCGCCTGGCCGCTCGTGCGCCCGACCGTCCTCGCCCTGTGGATCGTGTGCGTCGCCGGGTCGCTCGTGAACGACTTCGGCGTGCGCATCGCGCTCGTCGCGCTCATCCCGGCGGTCCCGCTCCTCACCGTCGCGGCGCTGCACGCGGTCGGCGACGGCACCGGGTCCGAGGAGGAGCGGGGCGCCACCGAGGATGCGCCCAGCGCGGCACCGGACACGGAGGGGGTGGCGTCCGCGGGCGGCGCCACGCGGGTCGAGAGCGCGAGGCCCTGAGCCTGGCGGTCTACGCGAGGACGAGCTCGGTGCCGTCCGCCGCGAGGTCGGCCATCGCGACGCTCCGGACGGCCGGGTCGTCGTACGTGTTCCAGTAGTAGGTGGACGTGCGCGAGGAGAAGAGTCCCGTGTACACGGTGATCTCGGACTCGCCGGACGCCATCACGGCGCTGCCCTCGACCATCGCGACCTGCTGCAGCGTGTGGAAGGCGCGGCTGACGTTCTGCTCCTCGGTCTCCTGGGCCGGGTAGTGGGCGTTCACGTAGGCGGCGCGGACGAACCGTGACGGCGAGTAGTAGTCGCCCGGGATGCCGCGCATGTGCGAGCCCGAGCCGAACGGGGTGAGGACCGCCCCGCCCAGCTGCGTGTCCCCGGGGAAGTCGGGCGAGGTGTTGAGGTAGTTGCGCAGGTTCTCGTGGTGCCAGCCGAACCCGGGCTGGTTCGTGAGCACGTCGACGTCGTCGTGGAACACGTGCATCCCGTCCGCCGTGTGCTCGACGACCACGGCGCGCGTCGCGTCGGCGACGATCCAGTGCAGCATCGAGCTCGGGTAGGTGTCGTTGATCGGCCGGTCGACGACCACGACGTCCCGGAGCGCGGCCTCCACCTCGTCCACGGTCGCGAACTGCGAGCACACCCACAGCGGGAGCTCGTAGGCGGCGACGTTGACCGCGCCGTCGACCGGGCCGGGCGCGTAGGCCGCGTACCCCGGGAAGTTGAGCCCCGCGACGGCGAGGCCCGCGTCGTTGCCGCAGTCGAAGTAGAGCGGCGTCCCCTCCGCCACGATGCCCATGCCGAGGGTCGCGTGCCGGATGCCGGGCACCGCGCCGAACGGTGACCTCGGCGCGTACCCGGTGGGCGTCAGCACCACCCGCTGCCCGTACCCGCTCGTCCAGTCGAGGTTCCGCGCGAGGTAGACGCTCCCCCGGCCGTCCGAGAACCTGATCCCCGTGCACATGGCGATGCCCCGTCGTCGTCGGTGCGGCCTCGCGCGGACGCGGGCCACCGGGCACGGGCACCGTGCCCTCCCACCAGGGTGGGATCTCCGGGAGACGTTCGCCACCCGCGGGACGGGACGGCGCGCCCCGGCTCGGCCGGGCCCGACGTCAGTGCTGGTCGGCGGCCCGCACCCGGTCGACCGCGGAACGCATCTTGCGCGCGTTCACGGCCAGGAGCACGTCGCGGTACTGCGCGGCGCGGTGGAGCTGACCCTTGAGGTCGTTGGACGAGGCGCGGTGGCGCAGGTCGCACGGCACCTCGACGGCGACGTACCCCTTGCGGAGCAGGTCGATCGTCATGCCGGTCTCCACGCCCCAGCCGCGGGCGAGCGGGGTCGCGGCCTCGAACGCCTCGCGCGTGAGGCAGCGCATGCCCGAGAGCGGCTGCGTCGGGGTCCATCCCGTGAGGGACTGGATCGCGCGGCGCGCCGCACCGACGACGATCCCGCGGCCGCCCGCGCCCGGCTGCGGGGGGAGCAGCGCGATCGAGAGGTCCGCGTACCCGTCGAGCACAGGGGCGACGAGCGGCGCGGTGTTCACGGCGGTCTCGCCGAGGTCGCCGTCGATGAAGAGCAGGAGGCGCGGGGGGCGGTCGGCGGCGTCGCGCATGGCGACGACGGCCGCGCCGGTCTCCATGGCCGCGGCCTTGCCACGGTTGTGCGAGTGGCGCACGACGACGGCTCCCGCCTCGCGCGCGACGTGCTGGGTGTCGTCCTCGCTCCCGTCGTCCACGACGAGCACGAGGTCGACGTGCGGGATCGCCTTGGCCGCGCGGACCGTCGCGGCGATGCGCCGGGACTCGTCCTTCGCCGGGATGATCACGGCGACGCGCTGCCGCACCGCGCGGCCGGTCCGGCCGTCGCCGACCGTCGGCCGCGGCGTGCGTGCCCGCGTGCCGGACGCCGAGAGGTACGTCGGCGGCGGCGTGCTCGCCGCGCCCGCAGGGGCAGCACTGCCCGTGTTGTTCCCCGACTCAGTCGACCGATGGTCCGCGTTCACGCCGTCCAGCCTAGTAGTGCAAAGAGTTGGCCGCAGAAGTGTCGTCGTTCCACCAGCAGATCCGCTCGGGATCTTCGCAGGACGACCGGGCTGCGTTCCCAGGTCCCCCGGATCCTACTCGACGCGACAGCCCGCCGACAGGGGCGTCGGCGGGCTGCTCGTCGTGGCCGTGGGTCGGGCCGCCGGCCCGCATCCGTCAGCGCAGGGTCACCTGGCGCGACACGATCCCCGCGCGCGCCCGGCGCTCGTTCGCGTCGAGCGGCTCCGTGACGGCGAGCGCCTCGGTGAGGAGCGCGTCGAGCTCCGCGACCGGCCCCTCGAGCTCGTCCGCCTCCGTCCCGCGCGGCAGCTCCCACACCGGGACGAGCACGCCGCTCGACCGGAACGCGCCGACGAACTTGCCGCCCGCGAGGCCCGACTCGCGCCGCGCGTGGAGGCGCGAGATCGCGTCGATGAGCGCGTCCTCGGGCTCCGGGCGGGCCCAGCGCAGGAACTCGCGCGACATGCGGCACCAGTACGCCGAGGTGACGGCGTCGAGCTTGACGGTGGGCACCATCGACTCGGCCGCCTGGTCGAGCGACGCGCGCAGGTCCGGCGTGATCTCCTCCGCCGGGTCGAGCCAGAACGCGAAGTCCTCGTGGACGGTGACGTCGAACGGGACCGAGGGGTCGAGGACGTCCTGCAGGCGCGGGCCGGCGTCGGGCAGCGCGCTCATCTCGATGGACGTGCCGGGCTCGGCGGCGATCGCCTCGAGCAGCGCCGCGGCGAGGTCGCGGCTCGTGTCGCCCGAGCCGGCGAGCGTCTGGACCGCGAGGAGGATCGCGCCGTCCTGGCGGTGCAGCGCGGCCCAGCCCGCGGGCAGGACGGTCACGACGGTGACGTCGCGCGCGCCGTGCTCCGCGGTCGTGCGGGCGGTCGCGGTGGCCGAGGGCACGACCTCGCGCATCGCGACCCAGTCGGTCTCGCCGGGCAGCCCCTCGAACGGGCGCAGCACGAAGTCGGGCGTGGAGTTCTTGGCCATGCGCGGCAGTCTACTGGCGCGCCGCCGGGCGGGTGCGAGGCCGCAGACGGACGTCGGGGAGGGCCGGCGCGGGGAGCGGGCCGCCGTCGTACCCGGCGACCTCGCCGTAGCGGCCGTCGTGCGCGCCGTCGGCGTAGCGCGTGCCGCCGTGGTTCGGTCCCTCGCCGCCGGTGACCACGAGCTGCGCCTGCCAGTCCGCGCGGGCGCGCGCGACGTCGTCGTGCGACCGGCCGACGAAGTTCCACCACATGACGATGTCCTCGCCGAACGGCTCGCCGCCCACGAGCACGACGCGCGCCGGTCCGTCCGGCCCCGCCTCGACCGTGAGCGTCGCGCGGCCCGGCGCGACGTACCCGAGCGCCGACGGCGGGACCTCCTCGCGCTCCAGGCGCACCGCCCCGTCGTCCACGAGCAGGCCGTGCTCGAACGCCGGGTCGACGTCGAGCGTCACGCGCGCGCCGGCCTCCAGGTCGACCTGCGCCCCGACGAGCGGCGAGTACGTCGTCGCGGGCGAGCGCAGCTCCGCGCCCGCGACGCGCAGGCTCCCGAGGAAGACCTGGACCCGGGCACCGGCGAGGTCCGCGACCGGCAGGTCGGCGTGGTGCTCGAACGCCGGCGGGTCCGCGAGCCGGTCGCCCGGGAGCGCGACCCAGAGCTGGACGCCGTGCAGGACCGGCGGGCGGACGCCGCGCGGCGACTCCTCCGAGTGGGAGATGCCGCGGCCCGCCGTCATGAGGTTGAGCTCGCCGGGCCGGACCGTCTGGAGCGAGCCGACCGCGTCCCGGTGCAGGATCTCGCCGGCGAACAGCCACGTGACGGTCTGCAGGCCGGTGTGCGGGTGCGGCGGGACCTGCATGCCGTCCGTGCCGTCGCCGATCGCGGGCAGCGGGTCCGGCCCGTAGTGGTCGAGGAAGCACCAGGCGCCCACGAGCGAGCGCGCGCGCTGCGGGATCGTGCGGCGCACCCGCATGGCGCGCGTGCCGCCGAGCGGGACGTCGCGGTGCTCGAGGATCTCCACCGTCGGGGCCGCACCGCTGCCCTCGCCGTGCGGGGTCCCTGCGGAGCACACGCGCTCCTCGGGCCGGGTCTCGAGGTTGCTCATGGCACGAGCGTAGGCGCGGCCGACGGACCCGGCCCACCGGCCCACGAACGGGTCTTCGCGTCACGGCACGCCGGCGGGAGAATGGCAGCGAGGCCCCTCGGAGCAGGATTCCGAGGGGCCTCGCCGTGTCCGCGCGACCCCGGGGCGGTCGGGCCGGTGGCCCGTCGGGGCGCCGCTCGCGACGTGGCGGCCCGGCGCCCCCGCGCCGGCCCGGATGCCCCGGGCAGGCGTGCTGACGCCGATCGCGGTCGGCCTTCCGGGTCCGGTCGGAACCTGCGCCGTCGCGCGCAGCCCGCAGCAGGGGGTCGCGGGTCGTCCACCGTTCTCCGGTCAGCCGTGCCCTGCCGTTCGCGCCGGGCCGTCGTGCGCTCCTGGCCGGGGCCGTCAGACCCCTGTGTGCCGGAACACCGTCGTCCGTGTGCGCCCGTCCGGGCCGTTAGGCACGTTTGTAGTCCTCACCCGGAGGGCCTGCAAGAGTTCCCACCGATGTCATTTGGCAGGTCGCGAAGGCCACAGGTTCGTCCACAGGCGGCCCCGCGCGATTCCCACGGAACCCACAACCCTGTGGACGAAATCTGTGGACAGCTCACCCCGCCGACACGCCCGGTTCGACGACGGCGCGCGCCTCGTGCGCACGCCGTCGCTCAGACCCAGAACTGCGACGTCGGCGTCGCCGCCGGCGTGAGCCGCTCGTCGAGGTCGAGGTCTCGCACGACGAAGCCGCCGTCGTCGACGAGCGTCCCCGCGAGGCGCCCCTGGAGCATCGCCGCGAGCCGTGCGACGAGCACCCGGGCCCGCGAGCGCGCGATGACGTGCAGCCCCGACGGGCGCTCGACCTCGAGCTCGTACGGGTCCTGCGGGACCCACGTGACGCGGTAGGCGTGCGGGCCGTGCTCGCGCCAGTCGAGCGCGCCGAGGGCGAGCGGCACCTGCGGCACGCGCTGCGCCGCCAGCCGGACCGCCCCGTCGTACGGCGTCTCCCCCGACAGCACGTACTCCGCGAGGCCGTCCGGGCGGGGGTGGACCGCGACGACGCGCGCGCTCGGGACCGTCGTGCGCAGGACGCCGAGCGCGTCGTCGGGCCCGAGGACCTGCGCGCTGTAGAGCGTGAGGTCGACCCCCGAGGCGGGGTCGGGCGTGAGCACCGTCCGCCCGTCCGCGACGACGGCGCCCCCGACGCGCCGGGCCGCTGCGACGGCCCAGCCCAGCACCTGGAGCTCGACGCCCTGGGGCAGCCCAGCGGCGAAGGCGCGGGCGAGACCGTCACGGTCCTCGGCGAACGGGATCGGGGCGCCGCGGGGCGCCGGGTCGTCGACGTGCAGCGCGAAGGCCTCGGCGCTCCCGCCCGCGAGGTCGAGCGCCTGCGTCTGCGGCGGCGTCAGCGGGAACGGTCCGACGACGCGTGCGCCCTCGGCGAGCCGGAGCTCGCCCGGCGCGACCACGCCGTCGGGCACCACGCCCCGGAACCGTGCGCCCACCATCGGGCGGGCCGCTCCCCCGCCTGCGGGCGGCGTCGTCCACGCCGCGTCGGCGAACCAGGCGCGCGCGAGGGCGTCCACGGGCGTGCGGGCCGCACCGCGCGAGCGCGGCATCGCGAGAAGGTGGGCACCGGCGTGCGCGTCTGGCACGAGACCGGCGACGGTGGCGTCCATGACCGGAACGTAGTTGGTCCGGAATGCCGGGACGTTACGGCCGTGTCACGGCCGCGGGTCAGGCTCCGACGTCGTGCAGGTGGTGCACGACGTCGTGCACGAAGTACTGGCCGAGCGTGCGGACCGTGAACACCGACCCGTTCGAGCGCCGCCCGGGGCGCTCCCACTGGTCGGGGACGAGGGCGTCGAAGCGGCCCGCGACGCGGTCGCCCGCGATCTCGAGCTCGCGGG
Source organism: Cellulosimicrobium sp. SH8 (assembly GCF_025818875.1). Lineage (NCBI taxonomy): Bacteria > Bacillati > Actinomycetota > Actinomycetes > Micrococcales > Promicromonosporaceae > Cellulosimicrobium > Cellulosimicrobium sp. SH8. The sequence goes on from NZ_JAMXMH010000002.1 coordinate 366,322, forward strand.
CCACGACCGCCGGGTCCTGGTGCGCGTAGTCGTCCTCGACCGCCGTCGCGTCCTGGTCCCAGTTCGCGAACTGCGGGTCGTCGCCCTCGACCATGGACTGCACGCGCACGTCGAACACGGAGAAGACGTCGCGGACGTGCGCGGCGTACTCCAGCACGGACCAGGTCGTGGCGTCGGGGCGGACGCGCACGTCCTCGCGGCCCAGCGCGCCGACGTAGCGCGGGATCGCGTCGCGCACCACGGCCCCCACCCGGTCGGGCGTCACCTCGGCCGCCACGAACCCGCACTCCGGGCACGGCCGCTCCATGACCCACGTCCAGTCCTTGGTGTCCGCGGGGACGGGCGGGAAGTCCGGGTCCGGGGAGGTCGAGGGGACGCCGTCGGGCGACGCGGTCGTGTCCATGGCGGCAGTGTGCCAGACGGCGGAGCGCGCCCGGGAGGCCGGGCGGGGGGCCGGGCGGGGGCCGGGCGGCGGCTCCGTGGCGGCTCGGCCGCGCCCGGGGGAGCCGATTAGCGTTCTGACACGACCTCCCTATGATGTCAGCATGCCCAAGATCATCGGAGGGTCCCTCCACGAGCACCGCGCCCAGACCCGGCAGAAGCTCTTCGCGGCGCTCTCGACCCTCATGATGGACCGCGGCTTCGACGCCATCTCGCTCGCCGACATCGCCTCGGCCGCAGGGGTCGGCCGCACCGCGGTGTACAACCACTTCCCCGACAAGGAGGCGCTGCTCCTCGGGTTCATCACCCACGAGACGGAGCAGTACGTCGGGACGCTCGAGCGGGCGCTGGAGGACGTGGACGACCCGGTCGAGCAGCTCCGCACCTACATCCGCCAGCAGGCCCAGCTCAAGCGCATCTTCCACCTGGCCCCCGGCCCGGACCTGCGCACCGTGCTGTCGCGCACGACGCGCCAGCGCCTGCGGGAGCACGCCGAGCTCGTCGAGGCGATCCTGCGCCGGATCGTCGCGTCGGGGATCGAGGTCGGGGAGTTCCCCGAGCAGGACATCGAGACGACCGTGCAGCTCGTCAACGCCTGCCTGTCGGGCCGGCTCGTCCCCGACGACCCGGACGCGCGCGAGCAGGCGATCGAGGCGACCGAGGCCTTCGTGCTGCGCGCCGTCGGGGCCGACGCGTCGTCGCCCGCGCTCGCGCGCTGACCCGGCCGGCCCGCCACGCCCGTCCCTTCTCCCCCGAGCAGAAGCGGCCGAGAGCGCGTGATGCCTCCGGCAACCGTCACCTAGCCTCGGGGGGTGCCGACCCGCCGCCGCCGCAGCCTCCCCGACGCCCCTGCCCGGGTGCGCGCCGGGCTCGGCGCGCCGTTCCGGAACGTCTTCACGGCGAACCTCAGCTCCAGCCTGGGCGACGGGATCGCGCGCGTCGCGTCGCCGCTGCTCGCCGCCCGGCTCACCGACGACCCGTTCCTCGTGTCCGGCATCGCCGCCGTCTCGCTCCTGCCGTGGCTGTTCTTCGCGATCCCCGCCGGGGTCCTCCTCGACCGCGTCGACCGCCGGCACGCGCTCGCGCTCGCGAACGGCGCGCGCACCCTCCTCGCCCTCGGGCTCGTCGCCCTGGCCGCGACGGGCACGCTGACCATCTGGTGGCTGTACGCCGTCGTCTTCCTCTACGGCGCGCTGGAGACCGTGTACGACGGCGCGATCCGCGCGGTGCTGCCCTCGATCGTGCGGCCCGCCGACCTCCCGCGCGCGAACTCGCGCATCGAGGCGGGCGAGATCACCGTCCAGAACTTCCTCTCGGCGCCGCTCACGTCGGCGCTCTTCGCGGTCGCCGTCGTCGTGCCGCTCGGGACCGGTGCGGCCGCCTACGCCGTCGCCGGGGCGCTCGCGCTGTTCCTGCCCGCCGTCGCCGCGGGCGAGCACCGGACCGTGGCCGTCGAGGGAGCCGAACCCGCGCCGCCCTGGTTCCGCCAGCTCGGGGACGGGTTCCGCTACCTGTGGGCGCACCCGACCCTGCGCCCGCTGTGGCTGCTCTCGATCGTCGTCGGGCTCTGCTTCTCCGCCGCGACCGCGACGATCGTGCTCTACGTCCTCGACGTGCTGGGCGTCCCCGAGGCCTGGTACGGGACGTTCCTGCTCGTCGGGGCGGCCGGGTCGCTCGTCGCGGCGGCCGTGGCGAACCCCGCCAAGGAGCGCTTCGGGACCGGCCCGACGATGGCCGTCGCGAACCTCGTCTCGACGGTCGTCCTCGTGCTCCTCGGGCTCGCCCCGCTCCTCCCGGACGCCGGCGCCGCGGTGGTCGTCGGCGCCGTCCTGTTCGCGGTGAGCTCCGGGGCGGTCACGGTGTGGAACGTCCTCGTCATGTCGCTGCGCCAGGCGATGATCCCCGGCCGCCTGCTCGGCCGGGTGCACGGCACGTGGCGGACGCTCCTGTGGGGCGTCATGCCGCTCGGGGCGTTCCTCGGCGGGCTCCTGGCCCGCACGGACCTGGCGACGCCGCTCGTCGTCGGCGGCGGGTTGGGCACGCTGGTCGCGCTGCTGGGCTTCCGGTTCCTCGCCGGGCTCCCCGACCCGGAGGACGTGGCCCAGATCTCGGACAGAGGATAGGCAAGCCTCACCTGGGTGGGTTACAGTTCCTGACGCATCGTCATGACACCGCGTCAGGACGAGCACCCCGACCCGACGCTACCCGCAGGAGCCATCCGTGACTGCTCTCACCCAGGACCTCGACCGCACCGACGAGTCCGTGCCGCTGTCCCAGCGCCTGCGCGAGGGCACGCGCCCCGAGCACGAGCAGGCCGAGAGCTCCGGGTTCGTCGAGCGCCTCATGTCCGGGCAGCTCGACGTCGCTGCGTACGCCGACCTCGCCGCGCAGCAGTGGGCCATCTACGGCGCGCTCGAGGACGCAAGCGCCGCGATGCGCGCCGACGCCCAGGGCTCGACGCTCGTCTTCGACAAGCTCACGCGCACCCCCGAGATCGAGAAGGACCTCGCGTTCCTCGTCGGCGCGGACTGGGCCGAGCGCATCACCATCCACCCCGCGACCGAGCGCTACGTCGCGCGCCTGCGCACGGTCGGCGCGTCGCTGCCCGCCTACGCCGCGCACGCGTACACCCGCTACCTCGGCGACCTCTCCGGCGGGCAGATCATCAAGCGCATGCTCGAGCGCCACTACGGCCTCTCGGGCGACGGCCTCGCGTTCTACACGTTCGTCGAGATCCCCAAGTCCAAGCCGTTCAAGGACGTCTACCGCGAGCGCCTCGACGGCCTCGTCCTCACGCCCGAGCAGCTCGACGAGACCGTCGCCGAGGCCAAGCACGCCTTCCGCCTCAACAGCGACCTCTTCGCCGACCTGGGCGCCGCCCACTGCTGACGCCGAGGTAGAGCCGCGGTCCGCCGAGAGAGAACCCTGGTCGCGCGAGGGAGAGCCCTGGTTCTTGCGCCGGACGTCGCGTGGTCACCTTAGGTGGGCGGGGTGGGTGGTCGTGAGGTGCGTTACTCGCGAGACGGTCGGGAACCGCCTTCAAGTCAGGTTAGGCTCGTCTTATCTGGGGCGGGCGACGACCTCGCCGGGGTCGCGCCCTCCCGCGCACCGCTCCCTGGAGACTCCCCATGCCTCACGTTGCCCGTTCCGCGCTGCACCACGGCTCGCCGACGAGCCGTCCGACGTCGCCCTCGGGTCCGTCGGGCACCACGCCGGGCCGGGCGCGGCGGACGGTGACGGCGCTGGTGGGGGCGGGCGCCGTCGTCGCGCTGGGGCTCGTCGCCGCGTGCGCGCCGCTCCCCTACGAGCCGCCCGCGACGCCGTCGGCGGAGGCGAGCCAGGACGCCGCGCCGGTCGAGGCGACGCCCGCGGAGTCCGCCGACGAGACGACGGGCGCGCCGGTGTGCACGACGCTCGAGCAGTCGCGCGCCGCCGGCGGCGGGTCCGACGCCGACCCGGCATCGTTCCCCAACGGCCCGACGACGGCGACGTTCGCCGACGACGCGATCCACCCGATCGCGGACGCTCCGACGCCGCAGCTCCCCGTCACGGTCGCGTCGGTCGACGGGCGCCAGGTCGAGATCACCGACGTGAGCCGCATCATCCCCGTCGACCTGTACGGGACGCTGGGCGAGATCGTCTACAGCCTGGGGCTGGGCGCGAACGTCGTGGGCCGCGACCTGCCGACCGGCTTCCCCGAGGCCGCGGACGTCCCCGTCGTCACGGGCGCGGGGCACGCGCTCGACGTCGAGGCGATCCTCGGGCTCGACCCGTCCGTGATCCTCACCGACGCGACGATCCTCACCGACGACGTGCGTGGCCAGCTCGAGAGCTCGGGCATCCCCGTCGTGTACCTCGACGAGGCCCGCACGCTCGACGGCGTCGACGACCGGATCCGCGCCGTCGCGACCGCGCTCGGCGTGCCGGAGCAGGGCGAGGCGCTGGTCGAGCGCACGGACCGGCAGATCTGCGCGGCGCTCGACGCCGTCCCGCAGGACACCGGGACGCCGCGCGTCGCGTTCCTCTACCTCCGCGGGTCGAACATCAAGATGCTGTTCGGGCCCGGCTCGGGCGCCGACGACCTGGTCCGCGAGATCGGCGGCGAGGACGCCGGGACCGCGATCGGTCTCACGCAGCAGTACGCGCCCGTCACGAGCGAGGCGATCATCAGCGCCGCGCCCGACGCGTACCTCGTCATGACCGACGGGCTCGAGTCCATGGGCGGGCTCGACGCGATGATGGCCATCCCCGGGCTGGCGCAGACACCCGCGGGCGAGGCGCGCCGCGTCGTCGACATGGACGGCTCGCGCCTCCTCACGTTCGGCCCCCGCACCGGGTACACCATCGCGTCGCTCGTCGAGGCGTTCTACGGCGTGCCCGCGCCCGAGCTCCCCGCGTCGTGAGCGCGGTGACGCGCCCGCCGGGCGCCACGGAGGACGCCCCCGCGCCCGACGACGGCCCGCGCCCGGGCGGTCGACCCGCCCGGGTGGGGCCCGCCGTCGGGCAGCAGCGCCGCCGGGCCGCGCGCTGGCTCATGGTCGGCCTGGGCGTCGCGCTCGCGGTGCTCACGGTCGTGTCCGGCATGACGGGTCAGGTGCCCGTGTCGCCCGCGGAGGTGCTGGGTTCGCTCGCGCACCACGTCGGGCTCGACTGGGGGCCGATGCCGTCGCACCCGCAGGGCGAGAACGCGCTGTGGGTCGTGCGGTTCCCGCGCGTCGTGCTGGCGATCGTCGTGGGCGCCGCGCTCGCGTGCTCGGGCGCGCTCATGCAGGGCGTGTTCGGCAACCCGCTGGCGGAGCCGGGCGTCATCGGGGTGTCGTCGGGCGCGGCCGTGGGCGCGTGCGCGGTCATCGTCACCGCGGGCGCGCTCGTGCCGGGCACGTGGGTCGCCGGGGCGGCGTTCCTCGGCGGGCTCGTCACGACGTTCGTCGTCTACGCGCTCGCGCGCGCCGGGGGGCGCACGGAGGTCGTGACGCTCGTCCTCACGGGCATCGCGGTCAACGCGTTCGCGGGCGGGATGCTCGCGTTCTTCACCTTCGTGGCCGACCCGGCCGCGCGCGAGCAGATCGTGTTCTGGCAGCTCGGGTCGCTCGGCGGCGCGACGTGGCAGTCGGTCGCGATCGTGCTGCCGATCGCCGTCGTCGGGGTCACTGGCGCGATGCTCGTGCGCCGCAAGATGGACCTGCTCGCTCTCGGTGAGCGCGCCGCGCAGCACCTCGGGGTCGACGTCGAGCGGCTGCGGCAGCTCGTCATCGTGCTCGTCGCGCTGCTCGTCTCCGCCGGGGTCGCGTTCACGGGGATCATCGCGTTCGTCGGGCTCGTCGTGCCGCACCTCGTCCGCATGGTCTGCGGGCCGAGCCACCGCACGCTCATCCCCGCGTCCGTGCTGGGCGGCGCCGTCGTGCTGCTCGCCGCCGACCTGCTCGCGCGCAGCGCCGTCGCGAACGTCGAGCTGCCGCTCGGCATGATCACGTCGCTCGTGGGCGGGCCGTTCTTCTTCTACCTGCTGCGCCGCACGCGCTCGCGCCAGGGAGGCTGGGCATGAGCGACCTGCGGCACGAGGGCTCCTCGTTCCTCGGCTCCCTGCGCACCGCGGTCACCGGTGCCCGACGGCGGTCCCGCCTCCCCGCACCCGTCGCGCCCGGCGACGTGGTCACCGCGGCGCACGGCGTGTCCCTCACCCTGGGCGAGGCGCCGATCCTGCGCGACGTGTCGGTCGACGTCCGCGCGGGCGAGGTCCGCGCGCTGCTCGGCCCCAACGGGGCCGGGAAGTCGTCCCTGCTCGCCGTGCTCACGGGCGACCTGGTCCCCGCGGCCGGGGACGTCGTCGTCGACGGCCGACCACTGCGCGCGTGGACGCCGACCGAGCTCGCCCTGCGCCGGTCGGTCATGCTCCAGCAGGTCTCGCTGAGCTTCCCGTTCACCGCCGTGGACGTCGTGCGCATGGGCCGCTCGCCGTGGCGCGGCACCCCGTTCGAGGACGAGGACGACGAGGCGGTCGCCGAGGCTCTGGCCGCGACCGACGTCGAGCACCTCGCCGACCGGCACTTCACCTCGCTGTCGGGCGGGGAGAAGGCGCGCGTCGCGCTGTCTCGCGTGCTCGCGCAGCGCACGACGCTCCTCATGCTCGACGAGCCGACGGCCGCCCTCGACCTCAAGCACCAGGAGCTCGTGCTCCAGCTCGCCCGGGCGCACGCCGCCGCGGGTGGTGCCGTGGTCGTCGTCGTGCACGACCTCTCGCTCGCCGCCGCCTACGCCGACCAGGTCACCGTCCTCGCGGGCGGGCGCGTCGTCGCCGACGGCAGCCCGCGCGACGTCCTCACCGCCGAGCTGCTGAGCGGCGTCTACGACTACCCCGTCGAGGTCGTCGACCACCCCGGCGGCGGCGCGCCGATCGTCCTGCCGCGCCGCTGACGCCCGACGTCCTGGTCCCGTCAGCGGAGTGGCTGCTCGCCGGTCCGGTGCCGACGCGCGACCTCGCGGTCCACATCGAGAAGGCTCCCTCGCGCAGGTGTCCGTTCGCCGTCGAGGATGACGACCACGCACCGGTCTTCGGACTGGCGATCGAGGTGCCCGACCTTCGACGCGTCGACGAACACCTCCGTCCCGTCATCGAGCGCGACGAAGACGCCCCACGGCACCCGACGACCGACCATCACCACGTGCTCCTCGTGCACACGAACAGTCATCGGCGCTCCCTCTCCTTCATGCCGCCCGTCATACGGGTTTCCGAACGATTGACGACACGTGAGCGGAGCGGCGATCTCCTCAATAGTGCGGGAAACGGAATGAATGCGGAACAGCGATTGGGCCCGGGCCCGGCGCCCGCGGTCTCCCTCGGCAGACCACGGTCCTACCTCGCGGCGGGGACTCCGCCCGGGAGCACCTCGTAGCGGTCGGGGACGGCGGTGAACGACCCACGCCCCCCGGTGAGTGACCGCAGGTCGAGGACGTAGCGCGTGAGCTCGGCCTCGGGGACGAGCGCGTCGACGCGGACGCGGCCGTCGGGCAGGGAGTCGGTCGCGGTGATGTGGCCGCGGCGTGCGGAGAGGTCGCCCATGACGTCGCCCTGCGCGTCGGGCGGGACGGTCACGGACACGGCGGAGACGGGTTCCAGGACGACGGTGCCCGCCGTCGCGAGCGCCTCGCGCACCCCGACCCCGCCCGCGGTGCGGAACGCCATGTCGGACGAGTCGACGGAGTGCGCCTTGCCGTCGAGGACCTCGACGCGCAGGTCGACGACCGGGTAGCCGTGCGGCCCGCCGCCCTCCATCGCCTCGCGCGCGCCGCGCTCGACGGCGGGGAGGTACTGGCGCGGCACCGACCCGCCGACGACGGAGCTGACGAACTCGAACCCCTCGCCGCGCGGTAGCGGGGACACGCGGAGCTGCACGACGGCGAACTGGCCGTGCCCGCCCGACTGCTTCTTCACCTTGCCCTCGACCTCGACGGCGCGCGTGATGGTCTCGCGGTAGGCGACCTGGACGGGCTCGGTGGTGACGCGCACGCCGAACGAGCGTTCCAGCCGCTCGACCGCGACGGCGAGGTGGGTGTCGCCGAGCCCCCCGAGCACGGCCTGCGACCCCGTGAGGTCGACGTGCAGGGTCGGGTCCTCCGCGCGCAGGCGGGCCAGCGCGGAGGAGAGCTTGTCGTCGTCGGACTGCGACACGGGCCGCAGCGCGACGGCGTACACGGGTGGGCGCTCGGGGAGGTCGCGCGCGGACACGGGCATCCGGCGGCCCGCGAGCAGCGTCCCGGTCGAGGCGGCGGCGACCTTCGCGACGGCGGCGACGTCGCCCGCGACGACGCGGTCGACCGCGACGTGCTCGCGCCCGCGCAGCCGGAAGAGGCCGTGCACGCGGTCCTCCGCACCGGTCGCGGTGCTCACGAGGCGGTCGCCCGTCGCGACGGACCCGGAGAGCACCTTGAACACCGAGACCTGCCCGACGAACGGGTCGACGACGGTCCGGAACACGTGCACGAGCGCGTCGCCCGCGGGGTCCGCCGCGACCTGGGACGTCGCCCCGGCGCCCGACCCGGCGCCGTCGGGCAGCGCGACGACGGACGCGCGGTCGACGGGCGAGGGCCCGAGCTCGCACACGAGGTCGAGCACGCGGTCGACGCCGACGCCCGTGACGGCGGACGCGAGCAGCACGGGCACGGCCTCCCCCGTGAGCACCTCGTGCGCGAGCGTCCGCTCGAGGTCCGCGGCCCCGGGCTCGTCGCCCGCGAGGTACGCCTCGAGCTGCTCGTCGTCGTGGGTGACGACCTCCTCCACGACCTCGTCGTGGAGGGCGTGCTCCTCGTCCCGCACGTCCGCGGGGACGTCCTCCTCGTGGGTGCGCCCGTCGCCGTCGTACTCGCGGGCGCGCTCGGTGAGGACGTCGGCCACGCCGTGCAACGACTGCTCCTCGCCGAGCGGGAGCTCGAGCGGCACGAACGGCGCGTCGAGCGCGCCGCGCAGCGCTGCGAGCACGGTGCGGAAGCTCGCCCGCGCGCGGTCCTCCTGGGAGACGACGACGAGGCGGGGGATCCCCGCCTCGTCGCAGCGCCGCCAGACCTCCTCCGTGCCCGACTGGACCCCGTCGACGGCGCTCACCACCACGACCGCGAGGTCGGCCACCGCGAGCGCCGCGTCCACGGAGCCCGCGAAGTCCGGGGATCCCGGGGTGTCGAGCAGGGTGACCTGGTGCGTGACGCCGTCGGGCGCCCGCCAGTCCAGGTGCGCGACGCCGAGGCTCACCGAGATGCCGCGCGCGACCTCCTCGGGCTCGTGGTCGCAGACGGTCGTGCCCTCGGCGACGGAGCCGGGCCGCGGGATCGCGCCCGCGCGATGGAGGAACGCCTCCGCGAGCGTGGTCTTGCCGGACCCGCTGTGCCCCACGAGGGCGACGTTGCGGGTCGTGGCCGGGCCGGTGGACGTCGACGTCGTGGCCATGGGTGCCTCCTGGCGGGCGGCGGGGCGCCGTGTCCCGCCAGGCCTCCAGGCTAGTGACGTCCCGGTGATCCCGCCCGGGCCGATGGTCCCGGGCGGGATCACGTCCGCGGGCGCACCGTCAGAGGTTGCGCTCGACGTAGACGCGCAGCGCGTCGCGGACGAACGTCGCGCCCTCGACGCCGCCGTAGTTGAGCGCGAACCGCGGGTCCCCGACGTACATCTCGCCGAGGCCGAGCAGGTAGCCCCGCAGCGGCCCGGGCTCGTGCGCGGGGTTGGCGGGCACGGTCTGGAGCCACTCGACGTGGCGCCGCGCGAGCGCCTGCGCCTCGTCCGACGCCGGGTCGACGCCGGCCTCCGCCGCCGCCGTCCAGTCGCCGTTGAGCCGCTGGACGCGGTCCTTGAAGGCCGTCTTCTCCGCGTCGCTCAGGCCGCCCCACCAGGAGTGCCCGCGCGCGTACGCGTCCTTGCCCCAGCGGTCCTCGACCTCGGCCTGGTACTGCGTGTGGTCGAACCCGTCGAACATGTCGTCCGCCATGAGCTCGCCACCTCCTTCCATCGTGGTGATCGTCCGTTCGACCGACGCGATCTGTCGCGCCAGCCGCTGCCGCTCCGCCTGCAGCCACTCGAGGTGGCCGCGCAGCGCCCGCACCTGGGTCTCGCGCTCGGCGGTGCCCGACGCCGACACGTCACCCCGGGCGTCCGCGGCCCCGTCGAGCGCGTCCTGGATCGCGGGGAGCCCGAGGCCGAGGTCACGCAGGAGGAGGATCCGCTGGAGCCGCACGAGCGCGTCCGCGTCGTAGTGGCGATAGCCGTTGGACGCGACCCGGCTCGGGCGCAGCAGCCCCACCGCGTCGTAGTGACGCAGGGTGCGGCTCGTCGTGCCGGCGAGGCGCGCGACCTCCTGGATGGACCAGTCGGCCGTGCGCCCGGTGCCCGCGGTGTACATCTCGGTCTCCTCCCGTGCCTCTCGGTCAGGTGCGTACGGCAACGAAGACCACGCTAGAAGTTGACGTTACGTCAAGGTCAACCCGTCGCTCGGACGACGCAACGGTGCGGCGAGACGGACCCGACGGGCGTACCGTCGAGAGAGAGCGCCCGCGAGTGGGCGCGCGAACGAGCACGGAGGCCGCTATGGCCACGACGGAGCAGGTACGGCAGCACTACGCCGGGAAGGACCTCGCGGCCCGCCTCCTCGCCGCAGCAGGAGCCGACGACGGGCCCGTGACGGTCGACGCCCTCGCCCCGTACGACGAGCTGCACGCCGGGGGCGTGACGACGACCGTCGCCCTTCTCGGCCTCCTCGGGCTCGCGCCGGGCACCACGCTGCTCGACGTCGGCAGCGGGCTCGGCGGGCCGGCGCGCCTCGCCGCGCACCGGCACGGCTGCCAGGTCACCGGGGTGGACCTCAGCCCGGACTTCGTCGACGCGGCGCGCGAGCTCACCGCGCGGACGGGTCTCACCGACCTCGTGACGTTCGCGCTGGGCGACGGCGAGCGACTGCCCTGCGACGACGCGTCGCACGACCGCGCGATGCTCTTCCACGTCGGCATGAACGTTCCGGACAAGGCGGCGCTCTTCGCCGAGGTCCACCGCGTGGTCCGCCCCGGGAGCCCCTTCGGGCTCTTCGAGCAGATGCGGGTCGGGGCCGGCGACCTGCCCTTCCCGATGCCGTGGGCGGTCGACCCCGGCGCGTCGTTCGTCGAGACGCCCGACGACTACCGCCGCGCGCTGACGACGGCCGGGTTCGACGTCCTGCGCGTCGAGGACCGACGTGCGGCGCTCGCCGCAGGGGGAGTCCCCGAGCAGGACGGCCGCGTCGTCGTGTTCGGCCAGGAGTTCGTCACCCGGATCGGCAACAACGTCGCGGCGACCCGCGCCGGGCTCCTCGCGCCCGTCGTCGTGCTCGCGCGCGCCTGAGCGTCGCCCCCGCCGTCCGCACCGGCCCGGCCGTCCGCGGTCGTCGGAGATCAGCCCGCGAGCGGCGCCCGGTGGAGCAGGACGGTCGCGAGCTCGGTGGGCGTCCCGACGACCGCCGTCGCCCCCGCCGCGGCCAGCTCGCCCGGGCGGGCGTAGCCCCACGCGACCCCGACGCACGGCACCCCGTGGGCGGCGGCGCCGAGGACGTCGTGCTCGCGGTCGCCGACCATGACCACGCGCCGGGCCGCGGCGAGCGACGCGAGCGCGTGCGCGACGACGTCGGCCTTGGTGCTGCGCGAGCCGTCGAGCGTCGCGCCGAACACGTCGTCGAGTCCGCGGTCGAGGTGCGCGTCGAGCCCGAAGTGCCCGACGATCCGCCGCGCCATCGGCTCCGGCTTCGACGTCGCCACGGCGAGGCGCAGCCCGGCCCCGCGCAGCGCCGTCAGACACTCGGGGATGCCGGGGTAGACCGCGTTGTCGAGGAGGTTCCCCGCCGTGTACACGTCGCGGTAGGCGGCGACGGCGTCGGCCACGAGGTCGCGCGGGACGCCGTGCGCCGCGAACGACTCCCCGAGTGGCGGACCGACGAAGCCGCGGAGCACCGGGTCGGCAGGGACGGGGAGCCGCAGCACGTCGTACGCGTGCCGCACCGACGCGAGGATCCCGGGGGCCGAGTCCGTGAGCGTGCCGTCGAGGTCGAGGAGGACGAGGTCGTCGCGCGCGCTCATCCGGCGGGTGCCTCGTCGCCGCCGGGGCCCGACGTGCCGGGACCCTCGGGGCCGGAGCCGGAGGTGCCGGAGCCCGCGGGCGCCGTCGGCGCGCTGCCACGCCCGACGAGGAACCCGACCGCGCCGCCGACGAGCAGGGCGCCCGCCCCGGCGAGGAGCGCCGCCCGTCCGGTCCCGAAGGCGCCGGACGGGACGAACGCCGTGCCGGACACGGGGGCGTACGCGAACCACCCGAACGACGCAGGGCGGCTCGCCACCCACGACGCGGCGACGAGGAGCCCGACGCCGGCCAGGAGGAGCGCCGCGAGCACGACGGTCGCGACGCGCGGGCGGCGCGGAGGGGGGACGGACGAGGGCTGCTCGGGAGCGGTCACGCCGGCCATCGTCCCGGCCCGAGGTACCGAGAGCAACTGCCGACCCGCCCATCCGTCGAGTGCAGGAATGCGCCGCGTCCGGGCCCGCCGACCGCGACTCCTTCAGGCACTCGGCGCCGTACCCGCCGGGCGCCTACTCGCCGACGGTGCCGTCGATCGCCTCGCGGAGCAGGTCGGCGTGCCCGTTGTGCCGCGCGTACTCCTCGATCATGTGGACGAGGATCCAGCGCAGGTTCCAGCGCTCACCGGTGTGGCGGTCCGCTCGTGCGCTCAACCGGTCGAGGCCACCGTCGGCGAGCGCGTCGTCGAGGATCGCGTCGGACGCCGCGACGGCGCGGTCGAAGAGCATGCGCAGCTCCGCCGGGGAGTCGCCCGCCGCCGTCGTCCAGTCCCAGTCGCGGTCCTCGGCCCAGTCGGCGGTGTCGAACGGTGCCATGAGCGGCTGGTCGAGGAACACCTGCGAGAACCACTGGGACTCGACGAACGCGAGGTGCTTGAGCAGCCCGCCGAGCGTCATCGACGAGGGCCGGAGCCGGTGGGCGAGCTCGGCCGCGTCGAGGCCCGACGTCTTCCAGCGCAGCGTGTCGCGGTGGAAGTCGAGGAAGCCGCGCAGCGTGTCGACCTCGTCGGCGCTGACGGGCGGATCGGTGCGGTGGTCGGTCACCGCGCCACCCTAGCGGCGCCGGTGCGGCGCTGCCGCGTGCCGCCCGGGCCACGCCGCCGGGTCACGGCAGCTCCGCCTCCCACGCGAGCCACTTGCGCCGCACGGCCGCGTCGACGTCGACGCCCTGGGAGCGCGCGAGCAGGAGCAGGTGCGCGAGGACGTCGGCGACCTCGTCCGCGAGGGGCGAGGCCCCGCCGTCGTTCCCGGCGGTCCCGTCAGGGGCGGCCCCGGACGGCGGTGCGTCCCCGCGCGGGCGGGTGCGTCCCGTCGCGACGAGGAACGCCTGCGTGAGCTCCCCGACCTCCTCGGCGAGCTTGAGCATGAACCAGTCGGCATCGCGCTCGACGCCGAACTTCCGCGCGTAGAGCGCGGAGACCGCCTCGACGCGCTCCGTGAGGTCATCGAGGGTGAGGGGCGCGTCGTCCATCGCGCCAGTGAACCACCGGACGCCTCCGACCGTTCGACACCCACGCTCGGCGTTCGGCAGCACGGGGTGCCGATCCGCGCGTGGCGTGCGGAACCGCGGCGCTACCGCACGACGAGCGCGAGGACGAGCACCAGCACGGTCGCGACGATCTCCCCGATCCCGACGGCCTTCGGGCTCAGGGGCCGGCCCGGCAGCACGGCCGCGCGCACCGTCGCCGCGGCGAGGAACGCCGTCGCCCACCACCAGGTGGGGTCGTGCACGACGGCGAGCACCCCTGCCGCGACGGTGACCGCCGCGTGGTACGCGACCGAGGCGACGACGTACGACCGCACGCCGCGCTCGCGGATCATCGTCTTGACGTAGAGCACCGTGCCGAAGAGGTAGGCGAGCAGGAGCGTCGCGACGAGCCAGACCTCCGCGGGGACCGCCAGCACGGGGGCACCCGGGGGCCGGCACGCGGCGTACGCGACGACCGTCATGAGCGAGGCCGCGACGGTCATCGCGCCGCCCGCGGCGACGGACCGCTCAGTGCGGTGGGCCGAGGCCCACAGCCCGAGCGCGAGGAACGGGAGGAACACGGGTGCCCAGAGCGCGAGCGCCGGGTCGAGCACGAGCACGACCATCCCGAGCGCCGCGGCGGTCGCGCCGTACGTGAGCATCGGGCGGCGGTAACGTTCCCGGCGCCTGGACTTCAGCCAGAGCCCGGCGGCGAAGTAGGCGAGGTAGCCGACGAGCCACAGCGCAGCGAGCGCGACGGTCACCGGCCGGAAGCCGGCGTCCTGGATCCCCCGGACCGTCCCCACGACGAACGGCAGGAGCAGCATCGGCCACGCGCCGTGCTGGTTCGGCACCCAGCCGGGGGGACGTCGGGACACGACCCGAGGCTAGCGTCGCGACGCGCGGTCCCAGCCGCGAGAAATCCCCGTCGCGCCGGGCCTCAGAGCCCGGTCCGACAGGACCAAGGTCCCGACCTGTCCCGCGGTCGCCGCCACGCCGGGGATCCGCGTCGCACGCGCTCGTCGGACTAGATATGGTGGCGCAGCCGTGATCCAGACCCCACATGTTGGGGTGCGGTCCGTCTCGCAACCCCTGCGGGACGGAGACGAGAACTCGGTGGGCAGAGGGGACGAGCGATGACCACCATCGAGCTCGACCAAGCAGCACCGCGCAGCACCACCGCCACGCTGGAGGTCCTCAAGCGCGACGGCCGGCGGCGGCCGTTCGACGACGGTCGCATCCGCGCCGCCGTGACGAAGGCCTTCGCGGAGGTGCACGGCGACCTCACGGCCGCGCACCGGAGCCGCGTCGACGAGGTCGTGGACCGCGTCGACGCGGAGATCGCCGCGCGGTTCGTCGGGGCGGTCAAGATCTACGAGATCCAGGGCGTCGTCGAGCACGTGCTGCTCGGGTCGCACGAATATGACGTGGCCCGCGCCTACATCGACTACCGCGTGCAGCGGGACTTCGCGCGCAGCCGGGCGACGGACCTCAACCACTCGATCGTGCGGCTGCTGGACAAGGACTCCACGGTCGTCAACGAGAACGCGAACAAGGACAGCGAGGTCTTCAACACGCAGCGCGACCTCACGGCGGGCACCGTCGGCAAGGCGATCGGGCTGCGGATGCTGCCCCCGCACGTCGCGAACGCGCACCAGAAGGGCGACCTGCACTACCACGACCTCGACTACCACCCCTACGCGCCCATGACGAACTGCTGCCTCATCGACTTCCGGTCGATGCTGTCGAGCGGGTTCCGCATCGGGAACGCGCAGGTGGAGCCGCCCCGCTCGATCCAGACCGCGACCGCGCAGATCAGCCAGATCATCGCGAACGTCTCCTCCAGCCAGTACGGCGGGTGCTCGGTCAACCGCATCGACGAGCTCCTCGCCCCGTACGCCGAGCGGAACCTTGCCAAGCACCTCGCCGACGCGCGCCGCTGGATCGCCGACGAGACCGCGCACGAGGAGTACGCGCGCGAGAAGACGCGCAAGGACATCTACGACGCGATGCAGTCGCTGGAGTACGAGATCAACACCCTGTTCACGTCGAACGGGCAGACGCCGTTCACGTCGGTCGGGTTCGGGCTCGGCACGGGCTGGCTGGAGCGCGAGATCCAGCGCGCGATCCTCCAGATCCGCCTCCGTGGGCTCGGCAGCGAGGGCCGCACGGCGATCTTCCCCAAGCTCATCTTCACGCTGCGCCGGGGCGTGAACCTCGATCCGGACGACCCCAACCACGACCTCAAGCAGCTCGCGGTCGAGTGCGCGACGAAGCGCATGTACCCGGACGTGCTGTCGTACGACAAGATCGTCGAGCTCACGGGGTCGTTCAAGGTGCCGATGGGGTGCCGGTCGTTCCTCCAGGGCTGGCAGGACGAGGACGGCCAGGACGTCTCCGAGGGGCGCATGAACCTGGGCGTCGTGACGCTCAACCTGCCGCGCATCGCGCTCGAGGCGGACGGCGACCTCGACACGTTCTGGCGCCTGCTGGACGAGCGCCTGGAGACAGTGCACGACGCGCTCGTCTTCCGGATCGAGCGCTGCAAGGAGGCGACGCCGGGCAACGCGCCGATCCTCTACGTCCACGGGGCGTTCGGGGAGCGCCTCGCACCGGACGACGACGTCGACCGGCTCTTCCGCGACGGCCGCGCCACGGTCTCGCTCGGGTACATCGGGCTCTACGAGGTGGCCGCCGCGTTCTACGGCGGCGCGTGGGAGCACGACCCGGAGGCCAAGGAGCTCACGCTCGACGTGCTGCGCACCCTGCACGCCCACGCCGCGGGCTGGACGGCGCGGACCGGGTACCGCATCAGCGTCTACGCGACGCCGAGCGAGAGCCTCACCGACCGGTTCTGCCGCCTCGACCGCGAGCGGTTCGGCGCGGTGCCGGACATCACGGACAAGGACTACTACACGAACAGCTTCCACTACGACGTCCGCAAGAACCCGACGCCGTTCGAGAAGCTCGACTTCGAGCAGGAGTACGCGCGGTACACGTCCGGCGGGTTCATCCACTACTGCGAGTACCCCGTGCTCCAGCAGAACCCGAAGGCGCTGGAGGCGGTCTGGGACTACGCCTACGACCGCGTGGGCTACCTCGGCACCAACACGCCCATCGACCGCTGCTACGCGTGCGGGTTCACGGGCGACTTCGACCCGACCGCGCGCGGGTTCGCGTGCCCGTCGTGCGGCAACGCCGACCCGCGCACGTGCGACGTCGTCAAGCGCACGTGCGGGTACCTCGGCAACCCGCAGCAGCGCCCCATGGTGCACGGCCGCCACGCGGAGATCTCCGCGCGGGTCAAGCACCTGGCAGGACCGACGACGTCCCCCACGGACGACGGCGCACCGACCGCCCCGGGCCGGGCTGCGCCGTCGGGCACGGCGTAGGAGGGACGGTGGCACGCACCCCGGACCCCGGCTGGCGCTCGGACCGCGTCAGCCGGGGGTACGTCGCGGACTACAAGCCGTTCGTCATGGTCGACGGCGAGGGGGTGCGCTGCTCGCTGTACGTGAGCGGCTGCCTGTTCGCGTGCGAGGGCTGCTTCAACGAGGCGGCGTGGAGCTTCCGCTACGGACGCCCCTACGACGACGCGCTGGAGGCGCGGGTCCTCGCCGACCTCGCGCACCCCGCCGTGCAGGGCCTGTCCCTGCTCGGCGGGGAGCCGTTCCTCAACACGGAGGTGTGCCTGCGGCTCGTGCGCCGGCTGCGCGCGGAGCACGGCGACCGCAAGGACGTGTGGTGCTGGACGGGCTACACCTTCGAGGAGCTGCGCACCGGCTCCCCCGACAAGCGCGCGCTGCTCGCCGAGGTCGACGTGCTGGTCGACGGCCGGTTCGAGCTCGCGCGCCGCGACCTCACCCTCGCGTTCCGTGGGAGCACCAACCAGCGCGTCCTCGACGCACGGGCGTCACTCGCGACGGGCGGCGCCGTCCCGTGGTCGCGCGTGCCCGACGCAGGGCGCGTCGCGGGTGCGGACCTCGCGTCGTAACGGCGGTCGAGACGGGAGAAGCGGCCCCTCCGGCCGGTGTCGGAGGGGCCACTTCTCCCGTCACGTCGGGGTTCGGGCGCCGTCGGGGCTCCGAGAGTCAGGGGGCGGCGACGACGCGCACCGGGACGGTGCGGAAGCCCGCGACGGGCGTGGTCTCGCGCTCGGCCGGCCGCGCGTCGTCGTGCACGACCGTGCCCGCGTGCAGGAGGCGGCGGACGAGGACGCGCAGCTCGAGCGTCGCGAGCGGGCGGCCCGGGCACACGTGCGGTCCCGTCCCGTAGACGAGGTTGCGGTCGGCGCGGCCCTGCGGGTCGTACGCGCCGGGGTCGTCGAACGCCTCCGGGTCGCGGTTGGCCTCGCGCCAGTCGAGCACCACCTGCTCACCCGCCGCGACGGGGCACCCGGCCACGACGGTGTCGCGCGTCGCGACGCGCCGGTTGGAGACGAACGGGTCGTCGATCCGCAGGATCTCGTCGACCGCCGCGTCGAGCGCGGGGTCCGGGGCGTCGCGCAGGTGGTGCTGGTGCTCGGGGTGCTCGGCCAGCCAGTGCACGACGACGCCCGCGCACAGGGCGAGCGAGGACAGGTCTCCCCCGGTCCAGTTCCGCAGGATCGAGACGAGCTCCTCGTCCGTCCAGGCCGGGCGGCCGTCGTCGTGCTGGGCGAGCAGCCGGGCGGTGACGTCGGGACCGGTCGCGGGGTGGCGCTCCGGGCCGGTCGGTGCCGGCCCGCCCGTCGCGCCCGCGCGGCGGGCGTCGAGCAGGCCGCGGACGATGCGGTCGAAGCGCGCGGCGACGCGGCCCGTCCAGGCGCGGTCGCCCGAGCGGGTCGCGGCGCGGTTCTCCGCGACCCAGTCGAGCAGCTCGGGCTCGAGGTCGGCGGGCCAGCCGAGCCATGCCGACTGGGCGCGCACGGCGTACCGCGCTCCCAGCTCGACGGCGTCGAACGCGCCGCCCGCGACGTCGTCGACCAGACCGGCGGCGAGGTCGTCGAGCACCGGGGCGAGCCACGCGAGCTCGTCCGGGGCGAAGAAGGGGTCGAGGAGCCGGCGCGCCCGCGCGTGCTCGGCGCCGTCGAGCCCGTTGGGCACCTGCAGGTGGGCCGACGCCGCGCTGGAGAAGAGCACGGGGTCCTGCGCCGCCGCGACGACCTCGGCGTGCCGCCGCACGACGACCCTCCCCGCCCGGTCCCGCGTCCCCTGCGCCGTCTCGGTCTCGCTCACCCTCGACCCTCCCGTCGCCTCGCCGCCCGGGTCACCGAGCCTCTGCGAGCGTACGACCGCCCCCGGCGCGCTCCGGGACGAACGCTGTCGAAACGGGCCCGACGTCCGCCCGACCCGGGACGAACGTCCCGCCCGCGCTGTGGGCATGAATTGAGCCCGGTTCTGCGGCGAGAACCGGGCCCAATTCATGCCCACAGCGGGGCCGGGGGTTCGGGTCAGACGGTCTTGCGGGTGCGGCGGATGCCGACCCACAGGCCGACGACGCACGTCACCGCCGCGGCGACGAAGCCCCACAGCACGTCGGGGTCCGCGAACCTCCCGGCGAGCAGCGCGCGCTCGGCGTCGACGATGTACGTCAGCGGGTTGAACAGCGCCGCCGTCCGCATCCACGCCGGGCCGGCCTCGAGCGGCAGCATCATCCCGGACAGGATGAGGAGCGGGAACAGCAGCGACTGCTGCACGCCCCAGAACAGCCACTCGCGGTTCTTCGCGGCGAGCGCGAGCGCGATGGACAGCGCGCCCACGCCGATGCCGAACAGGCCGAGCAGCAGCAGCCCGACGAGCAGGTGCAGCGGGTAGAGCGTGAACCCGAACGGGACGCAGACCAGCGCGATGAGCAGGCCCTGCACGACGAGCGGCGCGAACTCCTTGAGCGAGCGGCCCACGAGGATCGCGGACCGGTCGAGCGGGGTCGCGAGGACGCGCTCGTAGGAGCCGGTCATCATCTCGTAGAGCAGGTTCGACCCGCTCATCGACGTGCCGAAGAGCGAGATCATGACGATCACGCCGGGCACGAACCACTGCAGCGTCTCCGCGGTCGACCCGCCGCCGCCGGGCGCGCCGCCCCCGAACCCGCCGACCGCGCCCGTGAGCAGCGGGCCGAACAGCCCGAGGAAGATCAGCGGCTGCAGCAACGAGAAGATCAGCGTGAACGGGTCGCGCAGGACGAGCAGGATCTCGCGCGTGAAGACCGCCCAGGTGTCGGCGAGGAACTTCGCGACCCCGGTCCGCAGGAACGCGTCGGTGCCCGGCGTCGTCCGGCTGGCCGGGGACGAGAGGTCGGTGCGCGTGCTCATGCGGCCTCCTCTCGCAGGCTGCGGCCGGTGAGGTTGAGGAACACGTCGTCGAGGCTCGCCTGCTTGAGCTCGGCCGAGCGCACGGCCAGGCCGCCGACGCGCAAGGCCTCGATGGCCTCGGGCAGCCGGTCGGCGCCGTGGGTCGTCGAGATCCGGACGGACACGACCCCGTCGGCGCCGCTCGTGGTCTCGACCTGCCCCACGTCCTCGGCGAGCGACGCGCGGACGCGGCCGACGACGTCGGGCACCGCGCCCGACCCCTCGCCCGGGGCTCCGCCCGAGACGCTGCCACCGCCCGCCGCGGGGACCACCGCGAGCGTGATGACGTCGTCGGCGTGGCTGTGCTTGAGCGCGTCCGGCGTGGCGTCCGCGATGATCTCGCCGTGGTCGATGACGACGACGCGCTCGGCCATGCTGTCGGCCTCGTCGAGGTAGTGCGTGGTGAGGACGATCGTCATGCCGTACCGCTCGCGCATCGCGGCGATGTGCTCCCACAGGTTGGCGCGGGCGTGGGGGTCGAGGCCCGTCGTCGGCTCGTCGAGGAACAGCAGCGGCGGGTGGTTCATGAGCCCGAGCGCCACGTCGAGCCGCCGCCGCTGGCCGCCGGAGAGCGACTGCACGGTGCGCTTCTCGAGGCCGCCGAGGTCGAGCGCGGCGAGCAGGTCGGTGGCGCGCCGCGCGTACTCGGCAGGCGGGAGGCCGTAGAAGCGGCCCTGGTTGTGCAGCTCGTCGAGCACGCGGTAGGAGTACCCGCCCCCGTTGCCCTGGCCGATGAAACCGATGCGGGAGCGGACCCGGGCCGGGTCGCGGGAGACGTCGTAGCCGGCGACCTCCGCGGTCCCGGCGGTCGGTTCGAGAAGGCTCGTCAGCATCCTCAGGGTCGTGGACTTGCCGGCCCCGTTGGGGCCGAGGAAGGCGACGAGCTCGCCCTCCCGGACGTCGACGTCGATGCCCTTCACGGCCTCGACGGTCTCTTTCTTGCGGTGGAAGGTCTTGGTCAGGCCACGGGCTCGGATCACCGGAGCCACCCTTTCGTACGCCGTACCGAAATTGACGATCCACGTTAGCATACGGTGTACGGGAAGAGGCAAGCCTTTGATCTGCCAGGCTTGTCCGGGCCGGACGCGACCGACGTCGGGGAGGATACGCACGTGACGACCGACCGCATCGACGAGCGCGACGGCGACCTCGCGCCGTCGGGCACCCCGCAGCCCTCGCCCGCGACCCCGGAGCCGGAGGAGCCCGAGCGACCGCGCGGCGTCGTCGCGGCCGCGGACGCCGGCGTCGCCTCCGCCGTGCAGGCCGCGGAGCACGCCCGGGCCCAGTTCACCGAGGTCGTCCGGACGCCGGAGATCACGCGCCGCCTCGCGCTCCTGTGGGACCCGCCGGCCCCCGCGACGCGCGGTCGCAAGCCGCGCCTCACGCTCGACGACGTCGTGCGGGCCGGGACCGCCGTCGCGCAGGAGGGTGGGCTCGACGCCCTGTCCATGCGCCGCGTCGCGACCGAGCTGGGCGTCGGCGCGATGTCGCTGTACACGTACGTCCCAGGGCGTACCGAGCTCGTCGACCTCATGATCGACCGCGCGTACGCCGAGCTCGACCTGCCCGCGGCGGGCGCTCCATGGCGGCCCGCGCTCGCGCAGTACGCGCACGAGCTGTGGAACCTCTACCTGCGCCACCCGTGGATCCTCCAGACCAACATGTGGCGCGCCCCGCTCGCGCCCCACGTGCTCGACGCCCAGGAGGCGGGGCTGCGCACCATCGTCGACACCGGGCTCTCCGAGCTCCAGGTCGTCGACACGCTCGGCCTCGTCGACAACTACGTGCAGGGCCTCGCGCGCGCGACGGTCGCCGAGCGGACCGAGCGCGACGCGACCGGCGTCGGCAACGACGAGTACTGGACGACGCTCGGCAGCTTCTGGGAGGACTGGTTCGACGTCGAGCGCTACCCCGTCATGACGCGCGTCTACGTCGCGGGCGGGTTCGACGCCCCGCAGGGCCCGTTCGACGCGAGCCTCGACCGCCTGCTCGACGCCGTCGAGATGGCGATCGACCGCGCGAACTCCGGACCTGCCGGGTAGAACCCGACCGGACGGCGGTACCGGCTGACGCGCAGACGTCACCCCTGGCAGGATCGACCCATGGATCCCCGCGCCGGCACGCCCGCCCAGCCCAGCGACCTCATCGACGTCGACGCCGTGGTCGGCGCCTACTACGACCTCGTCCCCGACGTGGACGACCCGGCGCAGAAGGTCGTGTTCGGCACGTCGGGCCACCGCGGGTCGAGCCTCGACCACGCGTTCAACGAGGCGCACATCGTCGCCATCACCGCGGCGATCGTCGAGTACCGGCGCTCGCAGGGCACCGACGGCCCGCTGTTCATCGGCCGCGACACGCACGCCCTGTCGCTGCCCGCGTGGCAGACCGCGCTCGAGGTGCTCGTCGCCGCGGGCGTGCAGACGTACGTCGACGCGCGCGACTCGTTCACCCCGACGCCCGCCGTCTCGCAGTCGATCCTCCTGCACAACGAGGCGACGACGGTCGACGGCGTCCGCACGACGGGCCCCGGCCTCGCGGACGGGATCGTCGTGACGCCGTCGCACAACCCCCCGCGCGACGGCGGCTTCAAGTACAACCCGCCGCACGGCGGTCCCGCCGGGTCCGAGGCGACCGGCTGGATCGCGGACCGCGCCAACGAGATCCTCCGCGACGGCGTCGCGAGCGTGCGCCGCGTGCCGCTCACCCAGGCGCTCACCTCCGAGCACGTGCACAAGCACGACTTCCTCACCACGTACGTCGACGACCTCGTGAACGTCCTCGACCTCGAGGCGATCCGCGAGTCGGGCGTGCGCATCGGCGCCGACCCGCTGGGCGGCGCGTCGGTCGAGTACTGGGGCGAGATCGGCGAGCGGTACGGGCTCGACCTCACGGTCGTCAACCCGCAGGTCGACCCGCGGTGGGCGTTCATGACGCTCGACTGGGACGGCAAGATCCGCATGGACTGCTCGTCGCCGTACGCCATGGCGTCGCTCGTCGCGGGGATGACGGGAGACTCCGGCGACGCCGAGGGCGGTGCGCCGTTCGACGTCGCGACCGGGAACGACGCCGACTCCGACCGCCACGGGATCGTCACGCCCGACGCCGGGCTCATGAACCCCAACCACTACCTCGCCGTCGCGATCCAGTACCTCTACGGGGGCGCGCGGGAGGGGTGGCGCGACGACGCGGCGATCGGCAAGACGCTCGTGTCGTCCGCGCTCATCGACCGGGTCGCGGGCGGGCTCGGGCGGCGCCTCGTCGAGGTCCCGGTCGGGTTCAAGTGGTTCGTGCCCGGCCTGCTCGACGGGACCGTCGGGTTCGGTGGCGAGGAGTCCGCCGGGGCGTCGTTCCTGCGCAAGGACGGCCGCGTCTGGTCGACCGACAAGGACGGCCTGCTCCTCGCACTGCTCGCGTCCGAGATCATCGCGACGACCGGCCGCACGCCGTCCGAGCACCACCGCGACCTCGTCGAGCGCTACGGCGAGTCCTGGTACGCGCGCGTCGACGCGCCCGCCACGCTCGAGGAGAAGGCGACGCTCGGCAAGCTCTCGCCCGAGCAGGTCACCGCGACCGAGCTCGCGGGCGAGCCGATCACCGCGAAGCTCACCAACGCGCCCGGCAACGACGCCCCGATCGGCGGGCTCAAGGTCACGACGGAGAACGCGTGGTTCGCGGCCCGGCCGTCGGGCACGGAGAACGTCTACAAGATCTACGCCGAGTCGTTCGTCTCCGCGGAGCACCTGACCCAGGTCCAGGCCGAGGCCAAGGACGTCGTCTCCGCCGCCCTCGGGAGCTGACGACCCCGCCGAGGTAGAGGCGTGGTCACGACCACGCCTCTACCTCGCGGGACCAGGGCTCTACCTCGCGGGACCAGGGCTCTACCTCGCGGGACTGGGGCTCTACCTCGCGAGCGCTACGTCGTGCGACGGCGCTCGCGCGCGTCCCACGTGTCCGTCGCGACGCGCTGCGCGTCGCGGAGCGCGCGGGCCGGGTCGACGCCCTTGGGGCAGACCTGGGTGCACGCGCCGACCTGGATGCACGGCCAGGCCCCGAACTCGGTGTCGAGGACGTCGGCGCGGTCGAGCTCGCCCGCGTCGCGCGAGTCCTCGTCCCAGCGGCGCGCCGTCGCGACGACGGCCGGGCCGAGGAAGTCCGGCGCGACGTCGAGCTGCGGGCACGCGGCGTAGCAGAGCATGCAGTCGATGCACTCGGCGAAGCCTTTGAACGCGGCGAGCTCGCCCGGCGTCTGCCGGTGGCCCGACGCCGGTCCGTGCGCCCGCAGCGCGTCGTCCCCGTCCGCTGTCGGCAGGTCCGCGGCGTCCTCGTCGCCCGGCCCGGCCACGGGCGCGGGCGCGTCGACGAGCGGGAGGCGCGTGGCGCCGTCGGGCACGAGCCAGGGCTGCACGGCGGCGAGCTTGCCGAGGAACGTGTCGGTGTCGACGACGAGGTCGCGCAGCACCTCGGCGTGCGCGAGCGGCTCGACGACCAGGCCGGACGTGCGGTAGCCGCGCACGAACGTCTCGCACCCGAGCACCGGGCGCCCGTTGACCATGACGCCGCAGCTCCCGCAGACGGCCATCTTGCACGACCACCGGAACGTCAGCGTGGGGTCGGCGTGGTCCTTGACCCATTGCAGCGCGTCGAGCACGGAGGTGCGGTCGTCGTAGGGGACGTCGAACACGTCCCGCCGCCCGGTGTCCGCCGCGTCGGGCGACGTTCGCGCGACCTCCAGCCGCACGGTCCGGCCGGCCTCGCTCGGTCCGAGGTCGCTCATGCGTCCTCACTCCTCCCCGTCGAGAACGACTCTGCTGTCGTGATCGAGCCCTTTCCGACGCCAACCTCGTGCTCGGCGGGGGCCCCGGCGCCCACCGGGACGTGCGCCACCTCGATCATGCCGCCCGCATCCAGCCAGACCTCCGAGTGGTGCGGCACGTCGTCGGCGCCCGGGAAGTCGAGGCGCTGGTGCGCGCCGCGGGACTCCTCGCGCGCGAGCGCGGCGGTGACGGTCGCGTGGGCGACGAGCAGGGTCGCGCCGAGCTCGACGGTCGTCGCCCAGTCGGTGTTGAGCACGGCGCTCGTGTCCGCGACGCGCACGTCGGCGTACCGCGCGCGCAGGTCCTCCACCGCCGCGAGCGCCCGCCGCAGCCCGTCGGCGTCGCGGTAGATCCCGGCGTCGGCGTCGAGCACGCGCCCGAGCTCGGCCCGGATCGTGGCGGGCGGCTCGGTGCCGCTGCCGCGCATCGCGAGGTAGCCGTCCGCGATCTCGGCGGCGCGGTCGACGACCGCGCCCTCCGCCGAGGCGGGACCGACGCCGGCCCCCGCGCCCGCCGCGCCGCCGTCGGCCCCGGGGTGCCCGGCCGTGCGCGCCCACGCGAGCGCGGCCTCGCCCGCCGCGCGCCCGACGACGAGGGTCTCGACGAGCGAGTTGGACCCGAGCCGGTTGGCGCCGTGCAGGCCGGTGGACGCGCACTCCCCCGCGGCGAACAGCCCGGCGACGCCCGTCGCGCCGCGCGCGTCGGTGCGGATGCCGCCCATCGTGTAGTGCGCCGTCGGGCGGACGGGCACGGGCTCGGCGGCCGGGTCGACGCCCGCGAACTGCTTCGCGAGGCTCGACACGAGCGGCAGCCGTTCCGCCAGCCGTTCCTTGCCGAGGTGCCGCAGGTCGAGGAGCACGACGCCGCCGTCGGGCGTGGGGATCGTGCGCCCGTCGCGGTCGGAGTGCCAGAACGCCTGGGACAGCCGGTCGCGCGGCCCCAGCTCCATGGTGCGCGGCACGGGCGACCCGACGGGCGTCTCCGGACCCAGGCCGTAGTCGGCGAGGTAGCGGCGCCCCTCGGCGTCGAGCAGCACGCCACCCTCGCCGCGGGCGGCCTCCGTGAGCAGGATGCCGCTGCCCGGCAGGCCGGTCGGGTGGAACTGGAGGAACTCCATGTCCCGCAGCGGCACGCCCGCGCGCAGCGCCATCGCGGTCCCGTCGCCCGTGCAGATGCCCGCGTTCGTGCTGGTCCCCCACGCGCGCGCCGAGCCGCCCGTCGCGAGGACCACCGCGGGCGCCTCGATCAGCAGCGGCTCGCCGCGGTGCTGGTCGTGCACGACGACGCCGCGCACCCGTGCGTCCGGCCCGCCCGGGTCGTCGACCAGCAGGTCGAGCACGTGGTGCTCGTCGTACCGGCGGACGGGGCCGTCCGGGCCCGAGTACCGCAGCGACGTCTGGAACAGCGTGTGGAGCAGGTGGAAGCCGGTCTTGTCCGCGGCGAACCAGGTGCGCGCGCGGCTCATGCCCCCGAACCGGCGGACGGCCACGTCGCCGTCGTCCGTGCGCGACCACGGCAGGCCCCAGCGCTCCAGGCGGTACAGCTCGCCCGCCGCGCGCTCGACGACGAACCGGACCGCGTCGTCCTCGCACAGCCCCGCACCCCCCGCGAGGGTGTCGGCGACGTGCTGCTCCAGCGAGTCGTCGTCGCCCACGACGCCTGCGGCCCCGCCCTCCGCGGCGACGGTGTGCGACCGCATCGGGTACACCTTCGAGACGAGCGCGACGACGGGCGCGCGGCGGTCGTCCCGGGCCGCGGCCTCCGCGACCGCGAGCGCCGCACTGAGACCTGCGCCACCGCCGCCCACGACGACGACGTCGGCGCGCTCGACGCGCAGGGCGGTCACACGCACCCCCACGGCGCGGGCGTCGCAGGGCGAACGCGCAGGTCCGCGCACGCGGGAGTGGTCTGGGCGAGAGAGTGCCGAGGCATAGGGGAAGGGTCCTCGCGCTCCCGCCGGGGCGCAACAGGCGAAGGTCCCGGACGTCGACGCCGTCTCATGGGCACCGCTCCCCATCGAACCGGGCGCTGGTCTGTGGGTAAGGTCCGTCCGGCACCTCTCCCCGAACACCCGGAGCTCACCATGCGTCCCGTCCGTTCCGCCGCACGCCTGACCGTCGCCGCCGCGCTCGCGCTCGGTCTCACCGCGTGCACCATCAACGTCGGCGGCGGCTCGTCCGAGACGCCGACGCCGGAGGAGACGTCCACCGAGGAGACCGCGCCGGTCGACGACGCGGAGGAGGTCGACGACACCGCGGCTGAGGAGACCGGCGCGAGCGGCGAGCTGCCCGACTGGGCGAACCCCGTCACGAACCCGGGCGAGCAGATCTCGACCTTCACCATCGGCGACGTCCGCGTCGACGTCTACCAGGTGGGCGTCACGCAGGCGACGAAGGACGGCCTGTTCGTCGACCCGGAGAACAACCTGCCGATCATCGCCGAGGGCGACGACATCGTCTTCGTCAACTACGTCATCACGAACGAGGGCGCGCCGATCGACCTCGGCTCCAGCCTCGTGAGCATCGACGAGCGCTACGACGACTGGCCCTACATGCAGGGCATGGACACCATCGTCGACGACTCGCTGTACGAGGCGCAGGGCGTGAACGACGACGGCATGGCGCCGGGCGCGTACCGCGAGCCGACGGTCTACACGTTCGGCACCGGCCAGTCCTACTCCTACGCGACGAACTTCCGCTACCAGTCGGGCTCGCCCATCACGTTCGACGGCACGATCGTCCCGGTCGACGCCGAGGGCGAGCTGCTGCACGACGAGCGCATGGAGGGCGAGGGCACGGGCACCATCTCCTGATCCCTCGCGAACCCTCGCGGTTCGCTCACGCGCGCGAGCGCCCTGGTCCCTCGGGACCGGGGCGCTCCGTCGTCTCACCGACGGGTGAGGTCCTCGTACTCGGGGTGGCGCTGGATGTAGGCGCGGATGAACGGGCACAGCGGCACGACGCGCTCCCCGGACGCGCGGACCTGGTCGAGCGCGCCGACGGCGAGCGCGGAACCGACGCCCTGGCCCTCGAACGCGGGGTCGACCTCGGTGTGGGTGAAGATCACCGTCCCGGGCTCGCGGACGTACGCGGCGAACCCGGCGACGACGCCGTCGTCGGTGCGGGCCTCGAAGCGGTCGCCCTCGTCGGTGACGGAGACGGTCGTGGTGCGCGGTGCGGGGCTGTCGGTCATGGCGCCCATCGTCGCCGCCGGACGGCCGTCGGACAACCGGCGGGAGACGGTGGTCACGTCTCGCCCCGGGACGCGAATTCGCTACCGGGTGGGCGGCTTCCGGGTGCGACACTGGGACGGTGGTCCAGGATTCCCCGTCGCGCGCTGACGACCCCGAGAACCCCGAGCACCGGCGGGACGACCTGACGACCGACGAGACGACGTCGGACACCTCCGCGGAGGCGGGCAGGACGTCCCGGAACCCCTACCGAGCCGTGCTCACGCTGCCCGGCGCGTGGCGGTTCTCCGCCGCGGCGCTCGTGGCGCGCCTGCCGATGTCGATGGTCGGCATCGGCACGATCCTCATGATCCAGGGCATCTACGGGGAGTACGCCCTCGCCGGGCGCGTGGCGGCGGCGCTCATCATCGCGCAGGCGGTCGTGTCGCCGCAGATCGCGCGGCTCGTGGACCGGACCGGGCAGCGCGTCGTCATGCTGCCGATGCTGGCCGCGTCCGCCATCGGTCTCAGCGGGCTCATCCTGTGCGCGGTGCTGCGGGCTCCGGAGTGGACGCTGTACGTGTTCGCGGCGGTCGCGGGGGCGACGCAGGGCTCGTACGGGTCGATGGTCCGCGCCCGGTGGACGCACACCGTGCCCGACGCGCGGCGCCTGCACACCGCCTACTCGCTCGAGTCGGCGCTCGACGAGCTCGTGTTCGTCGTCGGGCCGGTGCTCGCGACGATCCTCGCCACGAGCGTCTCGCCCTCCGCGGGGCTGCTCGTCCCGCTCGTCGCGGCGGTCGTCGGCGGGCTGTGGTTCCTGTCCCAGCGCGCGACGGAACCGCCCGTCGTGGTGCCCGAGCCGGGGGTGAAGCAGCGCTCGGCCATGCGGTCCACCGGCATGATCGTGCTCGCCGTGATCTTCGTGGCGATGGGCATCGTGTTCGGCGCGACCGACGTGTCGACCATCGCGTTCGCCGAGGAGCACGGGCAGAAGGGCGCCGCGGGCATGATCCTCGCGGTGTTCGCGCTGGGCTCGCTCATCTCCGGCCTCGTGTACGGCGCGCGGCACTGGGTGTCACCGCTGTGGCGCCGGTTCGTCATCGGGATCGTCGCGCTCGCCGCGGGCGTCTCGCTGTTCTTCTTCGTCACCTCGCTGCCCGTGCTCGCTGCGGTGATGTTCGTGACCGGCTTCGCCATCGCACCGACGCTCATCAACGGCAACAACCTCGTCCAGAACCTCGTCGCGCCGAACCAGCTCACCGAGGGCCTCGCCTGGGTCGGGACGTCGCTCGGCGTCGGGGTGTCGATCGGGTCGTCCGTCGCCGGGTCGCGCATCGACGCGGCCGGCGCGCACGCCGGGTTCGAGGTCGTCGTCGCGGCGGCGGCGCTCGCCGTCGTGCTCGTGCTCGCTGCCCTCCGGTCGCTGCGCCGCAGCGCCGACCGCGAGGACGTCGCACCGGCGCACTGACCCGCCGAACCCTGGGGCGCTCCCCACGCGGGGTCGTGGCTGAGGAGCGACCCCGGGTTCGACGGCGTGGCCGTCAGGTCGGGTCGGTGCCCGAGAGGTGGGCGCGCTCGCCCTCCTGGTCGAAGATCGTGAGGATCTCGACCGGGCCGTCGTGCGCGCCGAACGAGTGCGGCACCATCGTCGAGAACTCGGCGGCCTGGCCCTCCTGCACGAGGATCCGCCGGTCGGCGAGGTAGACGACGGCCGTCCCCGACAGGACCGTGAACCACTCGTGCCCCGGGTGGACGCGCTGGTGCTCGGGGCCCACGGCGCGCTCGGGCGTCAGGCGCATCTTCGCCACCATCGTCCCCGGGCGGTCGCGAGACAGCAGCCACGTCGTCTCCCCCGGTCGGCGCTGCGGCTCGGGCCGGATGACGACGTCCTCGTCGTCGACCGGCTCGACGAGCTGGTCGAGCGTCGTCCCGAGCGCGCGGGCGATCGGCACGAGCTGGTCGAGCGCGATGCGCCGGTGCCCGGTCTCGATCCGGCTGAGCGTCGACGGGCTGAGGAAGCATCGCGCCGCGAGCGCGTCGAGCGTCCAGCCGCGCGCGAGGCGCAGCCCCCGGATGCGCTGGCGGACGACGGCGTCGAGGTCGACTTCTTGCGTCATGGGCAAGATCCTATGTCTTACGCGCAGAACCGTCCTACCGTGGAGGCATGACCTCCCCCGCACACCACGGCGCGCACCGACACGACCACGACCGGCGCCATGCCGCGGCGCACGGCCACGACGCCGGGCACGGGCATGCCGCGGGGCACGGGCATGCCGCGGGGCACGGGCATACCGCGAGCCACGGGCACGACGCCGACGGGATGGCTGAGCTGCTCGAGCTCGACGCGTCCGTGTTCGGCGGGCTCCTCGACCAGGCCGTCGCGGTCGCGGCCGAGCACGCACCGACGCCGACGCGGGTCGTCGTCGACCTGGGCGCCGGGACCGGCACCGGGACGCGCGCCCTCGCCCGCGCGTTCCCCGACGCGGAGGTCGTCTCCGTGGACGCGGACCCCGCGATGCTCGGACGGCTGCGCGGCGGGCTCGCCGGCACCGGGCTCGAGGCACGCGTGCGCACCGTCGAGGCCGACCTCGACGCCGGGTGGCCCGATGTCGGCGGCACCGCCGACGTCGTCTGGGCGTCCGCGTCGCTGCACCACGTCGCCGACCCGGCCCGGGTCCTGCGCGACGCCCACGACGCGCTCGCGCCCGGGGGTCTGCTCGTCGTCGTCGAGATGACGGCGACGTCGCCCGTCCTGCCCGACGACGCCGCGCACGCCGACCTCACCGCGCACCTCGAGAGCGCCGTGGCGCAGGCCGGCTGGAACCGCTACCCCGACTGGACGCCCTACCTCACCGACGCCGGGCTCGAGGTCGTCGACCGGCGCGAGCCGACCGCCGTCGTGCCGCCGGGACCGGACGCGTCCCGCTGGGCGCACGCGACCGCCGCGCGCCAGCGCGAGCACCTCGCCGACCACCTCGACCCCGCCGACCTCGCCGCGCTCGACGCGGTCCTCACCGCCACGGACGACCCGCCCGAGCACACCGTCGGCGCCCGCGGCGGCCGCATCGTCTGGGCCGCCCGCCGCCCCCGCTGAGTGCGCCCCTTCCCCCTGCTGAGGAGAGACATGGACACCACCACCCCGGACACCGTCCACGACGTCGCGATCGTCGGCGGCGGGCCCGCCGGGCTGAGCGCCGCGGTGACGCTCGCGCGGTCGCTGCGCTCCGTCGTCGTGCTCGACGCCGGAGAGCCGCGCAACGCGCCCGCGGAGGGCGCGCACAACCTGCTCGGGCGCGAGGGCGTCCCCCCGCGCGAGCTGCTCGCCGCAGGGCGCGCCGAGGCCGAGGGCTACGGCGCCGAGGTGCGCGACGCGCGCGTAGTGCACGCCGCCGGCGACGCCGAGTCCGGCTTCACGCTCACGCTCGACGACGGCGCGACCGTCCGCGCGCGCCGCGTCCTGCTCGCGACCGGTCTCGTCGACGAGCTCCCCGACGTCCCCGGCGTGCGGGAGGGCTGGGGGTCGAGCGTGCTGCACTGCCCGTTCTGCCACGGCTGGGAGGTGCGCGGGCAGCGGATCGCGGTCCTCGCGACAGGCCCTGCCGCGGCGCACCAGGTGCTGCTGTTCCGCCAGCTCACGCCGCACGTCACGCTCTTCCAGCACACCGCGCCCGAGCCCGACGACGCCACGTGGGAGCAGCTCTCGGCGCTCGGCGTGCGCGTGGTCGAGGGCGAGGTCGCGCGGCTCGACGTCGACGGCCGTTCGGTGCGGTCGGTCGTCCTCGCGGACGGGACGTCGTTCGCGGTCGACGCGGTCGTCGTCGGGCCGCGGTTCGTCGCGCGCGGCGAGCTGTTCGAACAGCTCGGCGGGGCGCTCGAGGACCACCCGGCCGGCCGGTTCGTGCCCGCCGACCCGCGGGGCATGACGGCCGTCCCCGGCGTGTGGGCGGCCGGCAACTCGAGCGACCTCATGGCCCAGGTCGGCGCGTCGGCCGCGGCCGGCGTCATGGCGGGCGCGGGGATCCACGGCGAGCTCGCGCAGGCCGACGCGGCGCTGGCCGTGGCGCGCCGCCGCACCCCGTTCGCGGCGCACGCCGAGCCCACGGCCTGAGATCCCCACGGTCCACCCGCCGAACCCGGGGTTGTCCCCCAGGATCGTGCCGAACCCGGGAACAACCCCGGGTTCGGCACCTTGGGGTGCGACAAGCCGGGTTCGGCGGCGGGCGGGGCGCGCGGCGACCGTGACGCACGAGACGCCGCCTCATGCTGCGGCGCGCGCGGGCCCGGCGCACGATGGAGGACGAACCCCAGCCCAGCCGTGGAGGTACGTCATGCCGTTCGGAATCGGTCGCTCCCCCGTCGACAAGCGCAACCGGACCGTCGCGGACCTGCTCGTCGCGCAGCTCATCGAGGCGGGGGTGCGGCGGATCTACGGCATCGTCGGCGACAGCCTCAACCCCGTGGTCGACGCGGTGCACCGGTCCAACACGGGCGAGAACGCGGGCAAGGGCATCGAGTGGATCCACGTGCGCCACGAGGAGGCGGCGGCGTTCGCGGCGGCCGCGGAGGCCGAGGTCACGGGCAGCCTCGCGGTCTGCGCGGGGTCGTGCGGGCCGGGCAACCTGCACCTCATCAACGGCCTGTACGACGCCAACCGGTCGCGCGTGCCCGTGCTCGCCATCGCGAGCCACATCCCGAGCAAGCAGATCGGCACCGGGTTCTTCCAGGAGACCCACCCCGACCGCCTGTTCACCGAGTGCTCGGTCTACTCCGAGATGATCTCGAGCGCCGACCAGGCGCCGCGGGTCATCAACTCCGCGATCCACCACGCGTACGGCGCGCGCGGCGTCTCGGTCCTCACGCTCCCCGGCGACGTCGCGGACCTCGACGCCCCGGCCGCCGTGCCCGACGTCGCGTGCCGGCCCGCACCCCCGCGCGTCGTCCCCGACGCGGGCGCCGTCCAGCAGCTCGCCGACGCGATCGGCGCCGCGAAGAAGGTGACGATCTTCGCCGGCGCGGGCGTGCGCGGCGCGCACGACGACGTCATCGCGCTCGCGGACAAGATCGCCGCGCCCGTGGGCCACTCGCTGCGCGGCAAGGAGTTCATCCAGTACGACAACCCGTTCGACGTCGGCATGTCCGGCCTGCTCGGCTACGGCGCCGCGTTCGACGCGATGCACGACTGCGACCTGCTGATCCTGCTCGGCACCGACTTCCCGTACGACCAGTTCCTGCCCGAGTCGGTCCGCACGGCCCAGGTCGACGTCGACCCGACGCACCTCGGCCGCCGCACGCGACTCGACCTCGCCGTCGTGGGCGACGTCGGCGAGACCGTGCGCGCGCTCCTGCCGCTCGTGAAGAAGGCGCGGTCGCGCAAGTTCCTGGACTCGATGGTGTCCAAGCACGAGAAGGCGATGACGGGCGTCGTCGGGGCGTACACCAAGAAGGTCGAGCGCACGACGCCCATCCACCCCGAGTTCGTCGCCGACACGCTCGACCAGGTCGCCTCCGACGACGCCGTGTTCACCGTGGACACGGGCATGTGCAACGTGTGGGCGGCGCGGTACATCACGCCCAACGGGAGGCGCCGCGTCATCGGGTCGTTCATCCACGGGTCCATGGCCAACGCGCTGCCGCACGCGATCGGCGTCGCGGCCTCGCAACCGGACCGCCAGGTCGTCGCGATGGCCGGCGACGGCGGGCTCTCGATGCTCCTCGGCGAGCTGGTCACCCTCAAGCACTACGACCTGCCGGTCAAGGTCGTCCTGTTCGACAACGCGAGCCTCGGCATGGTGCGCCTCGAGATGCTCGTCGACGGGCTGCCGATGTTCGGCACCGAGTCGCCGCACGTCGACTACGCCGCGGTCGCGAACGCGATCGGCATCCCGGCAGTGCGCGTCGAGAAGCCGAAGGACCTGCGGCGCGCCCTCCAGGAGGCGCTCAACCGGCCGGGTCCCGCGCTCGTCGACGTCGTCACGGACCCGCGCGCGCTCTCGATCCCCCCGAACATCACCGCGGGCCAGGTGCGTGGGTTCGCGGTCGCGATGAGCAAGGAGATCCTCGGCGGCGGCATGGGCGAGGTCGTGTCGATGGCGCGCGCGAACCTGCGCAACGTGCCGCGCCCGTAGCGCGGCGCGTCTCGGCGACGGAAGGGTCGGACGGCCCTCGTCCCGCCCGACGCGCGCGGCTAGGCTCGCGCGGTGCTCACCAAGACGTCGGTCTCCCACGACCAGCTCGCCGCGATCGTGGCCCCGCTCGGCGAGGCCGTGCGGGCCGAGGCCCTGAGCGGCGGGATGTTCGCCAGCGTGTTCGCGGTGGACCTGGCCCCGCGCCCCGACGGGTGTGGGCCCGACGGCGTCCCGGCGCGCGTCGTCGTCAAGGTCACCGGGGCGGACACGTCGCGCCTGCTGCGCTACGAGCACGGGATCCTCACCACGGAGGACGCCGCCTACCGGGCCGCGCACGCGGCCGGGCTCCCCGTCCCGCGCGTGCTGCACGCCGACCTCACGCGCGCGCACGTGGACGGCGACGCGCTCGTCGTCACGTTCCTCGACGGCGCCCTGTGGAGCGGTCGCGAGCTCGACGCCGCGGCGACGGCCGTCGTGCGCCGGGGCCTCGGGTCGTTCATGGCCTGCCTGCACGGGATCACGGGCGACCGGTTCGGGTACCCCGCCCGCGCGTCGGACCTCGCCGCGGCGACCTGGCCCGACGCGTTCGCGCGCATGGTCGGGGCCGTGCTCGACGACGCGCGCCGCTGGGGCGTGGAGCTCCCCGAGGCCCGCGTGTACGACGCCGTCGCGCGCCACCGCGACCTGCTCGCCCGGGTGACGGTCCCCCGGCTCGTGCACGCGGACCTCTGGCCCGGGAACGTGCTGCTCGGGCGCGCCGACGACGGTCCGGGGAGCGCCGACGACGCCGACGACCTCGCGATCGTCGGTGTGCTCGACGCGGAGCGGTCGCTGTGGGGCGACCCGCTCTTCGAGCTCGCGGGCGCGGACCAGCTCGGCGCCGGGGCCGTCGACCCCGACCTCCTCGCGGGCTACGCCGCGGCCGGCAGAGCTCCCGGCCTGGAGCCTGGCCCGGAGCTGGGCCTGGGCGACGGCACGCCCGGGTCGGGCGACCCGGGCGCCTGGACGCGGCTGAGCCTGTACCGGGCGTATCTCGCGTGCCTGCTCGTGGTCGAGGTCGTGCCCCGCGCCTACGAGGGCGACTGGGTCGAGGGCTACGCCGCGACCGCGCGGGCGAACCTCGGCCGGATGCTCGACGCGCTGGGGGCCTGAGCCGCGCGCCGTCGTGCTCGCCGCCCGCCCGGGGACGACGGCGAGCACGACGGACCCCGTCACGGCGTCGCGAGCGCCTCCGTCGGGGCGAGCCGGGCGGCGCGGACGGCCGGGTAGAGGCCCGCCGCGGCGCCGATCGCGACCGTCGCGCCCACGCCCCCGAGCGCGACGACGAGCGGCACCGCGACGGGCCAGCCCTGCGAGCCCGCATAGCCGGCGGTGATGGCGTAGCCGATCGCGACGCCCGCCGCTCCGCCGAGCGCCGAGAGCACGAGCGACTCGACGAGGAACTGGCCCCGGACCTGCCCCCGCGTGGCGCCCAGGGCGCGCCGCAGCCCGATCTCCGCCCGGCGCTCCAGCACCGAGATCACCATCGTGTTCGCGACGCCGATCCCGCCGACCAGCAGCGCGACGGCCCCGAGCCCGAGCAGCAGGCCCGTGAACGTGCGGTCCGTCGCCTCCTGGGCGGCGAGCGCGTCCGACGGGCGCGAGACGTCCACCTCGTTCGGCGCCGCCGGGTTGGCGGTCTGCCCGAGCACGGCGCGCACCTGCTCGACGGCGGCCTCGTGGGTCCGGGTGTAGATGCGCGTCGGCCGCCCGTCCCAGTCGAGGTACGTGGCGGCCGCGTCGCGCCCGACGAGGACGGCGAGGTCCATCTCGGGAGCGAGCGGCACCGGGTCGAGGATCCCGACGACCGTGAACCACCGGTCGCCGACCCACACCGCGACGTCAGGTCGCGGCTCGGTGATGCCCAGCCGCTCCGCGGTCTTGTGGCCCAGGACGACGGCCGGGAACCGTCCCGTGGCCTCCGTCAGCCAGGCGCCGTCGCGCACCCGGCCCCCGACGGTGTCGAGGAGGTCGAGGTCGGCCGCGTACACGCCGATGCCCCCGGACTCGCCCTCGGGCACGAGGTCGCTCCGGTACGCGTGGGCGTCGAGCCGCCCCACCGACGTCGCGGAGAGCACCGGCCCGATGCGGCGCACCATGTCGACCGACTCCTCGGGCAGCGTGGCGTCCTCGCCGAACAAGGTCTGACCGGGGGCGACGGTGAGCAGGTTCGTGCCCAGCGCCTCCAGGGTCCGGTCCAGCTCGGCGCGCGACGACGTGGAGATGCCGACGACCGCGACCATCGCGGCGATCCCGATCGCGATGCCCAGCGCCGACAGCACCGCGCGCAGGGGCCGTGTGCGCAGGCCCGTGGCACCGACGCGCAGCAGGTCCGCGGGCCGCAGCCGCGCCGGCCTCAGCACGCCTCCTCCGCGCCCGCAGTGGCCGCGGCGAGCGGCACGGGACCGCCGGGTCCGGCGTCGTCCACCACGCCGCCGTCGCGCATCACCACCTGCCGGGGCAGCGACGCGGCGAGCTCCCGGTCGTGCGTGATGACGAGGACCGTCGTGCCCTCGCGGTGCAGGCCGCGCAGCACGTCCATGACGCCCCGCCCCGACGCCGTGTCGAGCGCACCGGTCGGCTCGTCCGCGAGCAGCAGCGGAGGCTCCCCGACGACCGCCCGCGCGATGGCGACGCGCTGCTTCTCCCCGCCCGACAGCTCGTGGGGGCGGTGGTCGAGCCGGTGCGCGAGGCCGACCCGCTCCAGCGCCTCGCCCGCGCGACGGCGGCGCTCGCGCCGCCCGACCCCGCGGTACAGGAGCCCGTCGGCGACGTTGTCGAGCGCCGGGACGCCCGCCGCGAGGTGGAACTGCTGGAACACGAAGCCGATCCGGCTCGCGCGCAGCGCCGACAGCTCGCGGTCCGTGAGGTCGGCGACGAGGAAGCCGTCGACCAGCACGCGGCCGGACGTCGGGCGGTCGAGCGTGCCGATGACGTTGAGCATCGTCGACTTGCCCGACCCCGACGGACCGACGATGGCCGCGAGCTCGCCGCGCGCGACGTCGAGGTGGACGTCGTGGAGCGCGGTGACCCCGCCGGGATAGGTCCGGGACACGTCGTGGAGCGTGACGACGGGCGAGTCGTCCGTCATGACGGCACCACGACGGTGTCGCCCTCGGCCAGCTCGCCCGTGACCTCGACGCGGCCGTCCGCGAACATGCCCGTCCCGACCGCGACGACCCGTCCCGGTCCCGACGCGCCCTCGTCCACGACCTCGACGCCGTACCCGCCCTCGGCGAGCGCGAGGAGGGCGGCCACCGGGACGGTCAGCACGTCGGCGCGCTCCGCCGACACGAGCTCGACCTTCACCGGCCCGTCCTCGGCGGCGTCGGCGCCGTCGGCGAGCACCACGGTGACCGGGACCGTCGTCGTCTCGGCGCCGGGGACGCCGTTCGGGTCGTCGCTGGTCTCCGGCGGCCCGACGGCGGTGACCGTGCCGTCCACCGTCGTCCCGTCGGGCAGACGCACCGACACCGCGGCCCCCTCGACCGCGAGCCGCCGCCGGTCGAGGTCCAGGTCCACCACGACGGACCGCTCCGTCCCGGTCGTGGCCACGAGCTCCGGCCCGGCGGGCGCGCCGAGCGGCACCTCGTGCTCCGCGACCCGGAGCGGGCCGGGCTGGACGAGGACCAGGTCCGGGCCGACACGACCCGTCCGCTCGACCCCCAGGTCCTTCTGCCACTGCCGCACCGCTGCGCTCGTCTGGTCCGTGAAGCGGTCGTCCTCCGTGAACCCGCCGTAGCCGAGGGCGGTGAGGTTCGCCTCGAGCTGGCGCACGTCCTCCCCGCGCGCCCCCGGGCCGAGGTCGCGGTACATCGGCAGGACGCCCACGAGCAGGACGACGGGCCGCTCGTCGACGCGGAAGAGCGGCTCGCCCCGCCCGACGACGCTGCCCACGTCGGGGAGCCACGTGACCGTCCCGCTGCCCTGGGTACCGTGCACCGCGCTCTCCCCGTAGCCGAGCGTGCCCTTCTCGCTCGTCCGCTCGACGAGGGTCTCGCGCGTGACGGTCGCGGTCTCGCGCGCGGCCGTCGCGCCGGGGTCGTCCGGCTCGGTGCCTCGGCCCGGCCCCCAGAGCGCGAACGCCGACGCCGCGAGCAGCGCCACGGCGGTCGCGCTCCCGGCCACGACGGTGCGCCGCGCCCGCCCGCCCGGCCGCCTCACTCGTCGGCCCCGAACGTCGGCGCCGCCTCGTCGCACGCCTCGATCGCGGCCTGGAACTCCTCGTCGCCCGCGGGCATCGCCGGCATCGCGACGGCGCCGCCGTCGGGGTCGGGGTCGGGCATGTCGACGCCGTGCTCGCGCATGCACCGCGCGTACGCGCGCATCGCCTCGAGGTCCTCGGGGCTCATCTCCACCGGCTCGCCGCCGTTCGGCAGGAACTCCTTGCACGCCTCGAACGCGGCATCGATGTCGGCGGGGTCGGTGCCGTCGCCGCCGAGCGTGACGGCCATCCCGCCGCCCTCGGTGTCCGGGTCGGGCATGTCGACGCCGTTGTCCCGCATGCACGCGGCGAACTCGAGCGCGAGCTCGTCGTCGTCGAGGTCCGCCGCCGCGTCGTCACCGCCACCCGGGGCGCCGGTCGTCTCCGCGTCCTGGGCGGCGCCCGGGCCGTCGACGCTCGCGACGCCGGGACCGTCGTCGGCGGTGCCGCAGGCCGCCAGGGCGAGCAGTGGGACGAGAGCGAGGAGGGCGCGTGCCGCTCCGGCCGGTCGTCGGGTGCGTGCAGTCATGGGTGGCTCCTGTCCTGGAGGTGTCTCGGGAACGCGTCCCAGGACATCCGGACCGCCGTGAGGCAGCCGTGAGCGCGGGACCTCACAGAGACCTCACAGGGGTGCGGCCCACCATCGTCGCCATGCGGGTACTGGTGGTGGAGGACGAGGAGCTCATCGCGGACGCCGTCGCGACGGGCCTGCGCCGCGAGGCGATCGCCGTCGACGTCGCGCTCGACGGGCGGGCCGCGATGGACCGCGTGGGCGTGCACGACTACGACGTCGTCGTGCTCGACCGCGACCTGCCCGGCGTCCACGGCGACGACGTCTGCCGGGCGATCGTGACCTCGGGCCTCGACGCGCGGGTCCTCATGCTCACCGCGGCCGCCGACGTCCGCGACCGCGTCGACGGGCTCGACCTGGGCGCGGACGACTACCTCGCGAAGCCCTTCGCGTTCGTCGAGCTGCTCGCACGGGTCCGCGCGCTCGGGCGGCGTGCGCGCCCCGCCGTGCCTCCCGTCCTGGAGCGGGCCGGGCTGCGGCTCGACCCGTCACGACGCGAGGTCTTCCGGGACGGGCGGTACGTGCCGCTCGCCCGCAAGGAGTTCGGCGTGCTGGAGGAGCTGCTCCGCGCCGACGGCGGGGTCGTGTCCGCCGAGCAGCTCCTGGAGAAGGTGTGGGACGAGAACATCGACCCGTTCACCGGCGTCGTGCGGTTCACGATGATGCAGCTGCGCAAGAAGCTGGGCGACCCCGGGCTCGTCGAGACCGTGACCGGCGTCGGGTACCGGGTCCCGTGAGGGCGCGCCTCACGCTCCGCGCCCGGCTCACCCTCGTCTACGGCGGCGCGTTCGCGCTCGCCGGGGCCGTCCTGGTGACGGTCATGTACGTCCTGGTCGCCGCCGCGATCGACCGCCAGCCGCTCGACACGGTCGGCATCGCCGCGTACGAGGTCAACTACGGGACGACGGCGCCGCTCGCCGCGGCCGTGCCGCTGGACGGCGTCCCGGCGTCGGTCGCCACCGCCGCACCGACCGCGACGATCCTCGACTCGCCGATCGACTCGTGGGCCGCCGTGAAGACGACCGACGCCGAGACGCTCCAGGACGTCCGCGACCTCGTCCTCACCCAGAACCGCGAGGCCCGGGAAGAGACCCTCGGCTCGGTGCTCCTGTGGTCGGTCGTCGCGCTCGCGGTGCTCGGCGTGCTCGCGGTGGGCTTCGGGTGGGTCATGGCCACGCGGGTCCTGTCGCCCCTGCACCGGGTGACCGCCACGGCCCGCCGCGTCGCCGAGAACAACCTGCACGAGCGCATCGCGCTCGACGGCCCCCCGGACGAGATGAAGGACCTCGCGGACACCTTCGACGCGATGCTCGAACGGCTGGACCGCTCGTTCGACGGGCAGCGGCGCTTCGTCGCGAACGCGTCGCACGAGCTCCGCACGCCCCTGACCATCAACCGGACCGTGCTCGAGGTCGCGCTGCAGGACCCCGACGTCCCGCCCCCGACGCGCCACCTGGGGAACACGCTGCTCGCCGTGAACGCGCGGCACGAGCGGCTCATCGAGGGACTGCTCACGCTCGCCGCCGCGGACCAGGCGCCGGGCGAGCGCTCGCCCGTCGACCTCGCCGAGGTCGTGGACCAGGTCCGGCGCGCCTCGGCCGCGACGGCGCGGGACGCGGGCGTCGAGCTGCGGGTCGTCCCGGACGGCGGCGTCGGGTCCGGCGCCCGGACCGTGCCCGACGACGGCGGCGCCACGACGTCCGGCGACCCGGTCCTGCTCGAGCGCCTGGTGCAGAACCTGGTCGACAACGCCGTCCGCTACAACGATCCCGGCGGGTTCGTCGAGGTGTCCGCGCGCCACGTCGACGGGGCGGTCGAGGTGCGGGTCGAGAACTCCGGGCCGGTGGTCCCGTCCTCCGCGGTCGAGTCGCTGTTCGAGCCCTTCCGGCGGCTCGGCCGCGACGGCGCCGCGGCGGACCGCAGCGCGGGCTTCGTCCGGGGAGGCGTCGGGCTCGGGCTCTCCATCGTCCGGTCGGTCGCGTCCGCGCACGACGGCACCGTGCGCGCCGTGCCGCGCGACGGGGGCGGGCTCGTGGTGCGCGCCCGGTTCGCCGCGGCCTGACGCGCGCCGCACCGGGCGCCGGAGGACGGGGAGTGCTCCCCATGTGACGAAGGCCCGGATCGCCCCACGGCATGGTCGGGTCACGGTAAGGTGTGCGTACGTTCACGACAACTCCACACGCCACGTCGGGAACGACAAGTCCACACGACACACCGCACGCACGGCCGCCCGCCGCAGCAAGGGGACCTCGCATGATCGCGTTCATCGTCATCGGCATCGCCGGACTCGCCCTCCTGCTCCTCTCGCTGCTCGTCGGCGAGATCGTCGACCTCGGTGACGGTGCCGTGTCCGGCACGACGCTCGGCGTCGGTGGCGTGGTCTTCGGCGCCGTCGGCGTGATCGTGGCGTCCAACGACCTGCCGACGTGGCTCGCGTACGTGGGGTCGCTCGTCGTGGCGCTGGTCGTCATGGTGCTCGTCCAGGCCCTGGTCAAGCACCTGCGGGAGTCGGAGGACGGAGTCCCCACCTCCCTCGTCGGCGTGCAGGGCACCGCGACGACCGCGATCGACCCCGCGCGCGGGGAGGTCTCGCTGGACGCCGCGCACGAGCTCGAGCGCCGCCTCGCCTGGGCGGACGAGCCCATCCCGGAGGGCGCGCGCGTCGTCGTGCTCGAGCAGTCCGGGAGCCGGGTGCGCGTCCAGCGCCACTACCCCAACGACTGACCGCGCGGCCGACCCCGACCGGCGACGCCACCGTCGCCGACGGGTGCCGCGCACCGCACCACCGGCCGGACCGGCCGGGCTCGACCCTGACCGGCCCGTCCCGCACCGCCGCACGCCCTGACCTGCACGCACCCACGGAAGGAGACGCGCCCCGGCGCGGACCATGTTCGACGACACGAACCTCATCACGACCCTGGCGATCGTCGCCCTGGTCATCGCGTTCTTCGCGGTGGTCATCTTCATCAGCAAGCGCATCCGCCGCGTCCCGCCGAACGAGGCCCTGGTCATCGTCGGCCGCGGCGCGGGCCGCAAGGAGGCCGGGGGCAGCGGGCAGAAGGTCGTCGTCGGCGGCCGCACGTTCGTCTGGCCGATCCTCCAGCAGGGCTTCTCCATCTCGCTCGAGCAGCGCCAGATCGGCATCACGGTCGAGGGCGTGGACAAGAACCGCATCAAGATCGCCATCAAGGCGTCGATCAACTTCAAGGTCCGCGGCGACGAGGAGGGCGTGCGCCGCGCGGCCCAGCGCTTCCTCTCCCAGCAGGGCACGCTGACGGAGATCATCAAGGAGTCCCTCGAGGGCTCGCTGCGCTCCATCGTGGGCGACATGACGATCGAGCAGATCATCTCCGACCGCAAGGGCCTGTCCGACCGCGTCGTCGAGTCCACCAAGGCCGACCTCTCGGAGCAGGGCCTCCAGGTCGACCTGCTCAACATCTCCGACATCTCGACGCCCGGGTCCGACTACCTGTCCAACCTCGGCCGCGCCGAGTCGGCCCGCGCCCGCCAGGTCGCCGAGGTCTCCGAGGCCGAGGCGCAGCGCGCGTCGGAGTTCGCGGTCATCGACGCCGCGGAGCAGATCGCCGAGCGCCAGAAGGCGCTCGACCTCAAGCGCGCCGCGATCAAGGCGGACACCGACCGCGCGAACGCCGAGGCCGAGGCCGCGGGCCAGCTCGCGCGCGCCGAGCAGGACCGCCTCGTCGCGCAGCAGGAGCGCGAGGCGCTCGCCGAGCAGGCGCGCGTGACGCAGGAGCGCCTCGACATCGAGATCCGCAAGCCCGCCGAGGCCAAGGCGTACGCCGAGGTCCAGGAGGCGAACGCGCGTCGTGACGCCGCGAACGCCGCGACCGAGGCCGACGCCTACAAGCGCACCGTCATCGCCGAGGCGAACAAGACGGCCGCCATCCAGGACGCCGAGGCGTCCGCGCAGGCCGTGCGCCGCGCCGGTGAGGCCGAGCGCGACCGCCAGGTCGCCCTCGCCGCCGGTATCAAGGCCGAGGGTGAGGCCCGCGCCGCCGCGATCGAGGCCGAGGGTCGCGCCGAGGCCGTGGCGACCGACGCCAAGGCCGACGCGCTCCAGAAGTACGGCGAGGCGGCCCTGGTGCAGGAGCTCATCGAGCGCCTGCCGGAGATCGTGCGGGCCGCGGCCGAGCCGATCGGCAACATCCAGGGCATGACCGTCGTCTCGACCGACGGCGCGTCCGCGATCACCAAGAACGTCGCGTCGGTGCTGGGCGAGGGCCAGGAGGTCGTCAAGCAGCTGACGGGCGTCGACATCAACCAGCTCATCGCGAACCTCGCGGGCGGCACGCTCACGGGCAGCGGCGACAAGTCGTCGAACGGCTCGCACGTCTGACCCTCCCGCCGAGCATGTGCCTGTGGCCCGTCCGGACGTCCGGACGGGCCACAGGCGCAGGGTGGACCGGCACGGACCGCATGCTCGGCGGTTCCGCCGCCAGGGCGGGTCAGCCCGTCCAGCCCAGACGCCCGATCGCGTTCAGCGCGAGCAGGACACCGAGGATCCCCAGCACCCAGCCGGTCATGTCGGTCGCGTTCCTCGTCAGCCACGCGTCGAGCCGGCGCAGCAGCGGGTCGACCGCGCGCGCCGCGACGAGCCGCCCGAGGAGCAGCAGGAGCGCGGGCGCGATCATCACGACGCAGTAGGCCGCGAGGATGCCGCCCGTCGCGGGCCAGCCGACGTCCGACGTCGTGAGCAGCCCGATCGCGGCGAGGTACGGCAGCATCGTCCCGACCTCCAGGGCGACGGCGCCGAGCGCGAGCCCCATGAGCGGCAGCACGGAGGGACGGGTCCGCACCGCACCGGCACCGGCCGCGTCCGCCTCGATCCCCAGCGCACGCTCGCGCCAGCGAGAAAGCCGCCCCGGACGCGGGCCCGACGTCGTCCCCGTCGGCGCGCCGGGAGCGTCGCTCGTGGCCTCTCCCGGGCCGGACGCCCGGGCGCCGACCGTCGCCGGTGCGGAGGCCGCCGCGCGCGCGTCCCGCCGGGCCGTGCGCTTGCTGTCGAACCGGAAGGACAGCGCGAACAGGCCGATCCCGAGGAGGAGCTGCACGATCGCGGCGGCCCGCGTGTCCAGGGCGTCACCGAACCGGTCGAGGAACGCTCCCGCGCCCAGCAGCACGACGATCCCGACGGCCAGGTAGAACGCCGCGACCGTGCCGAGGTAGACGAGCACGCGCCCGGCACGCAGGCGGCCCGGGGCGAGCAGCAACCAGACCGGGATGAGGAGCGTGCCGAAGCTCGTGGAGTCGATGAGCGCCAGCACGACGAGCACGCCCGCCATCGCGGCGAGGCCGAGACCCGGCCCGCCGACGGCGTCGAGGTCGAGAGGGATGTCCATGCCGTCGAGCCTCGCCTCCGGGGCGCGTCCCGTCGTCGGGCGAACGACCGACCCCGGACCCTCGGCGAGCCGCCCGCGCGGCGGTGACGGCGCCGTCGTACACCGTTCGACCGATCCGGGGAACGGCACCCTGTGCTGGGATGGTTCCGTGAGCACGGAGGACGGCGGCACGGACGAGGTACGCCCCGTCACGCCCGGGCGCCCCAGCCCTTGGCGGGCGGCGGTCCGGTCGCTCCCCCAGGTCTGGCGCATCGAGGACCGCCGGAACGACCTGTTCTCCGCCGTCACGACGTTCGTCCTCGGGTGGGTCCTCCTCGAGGTGGGCCTCGTCGGGCTCGTGCGGGCGCCGTTCGTCGTCGAGCCGGCGGAGCCGTGGTGGCGCGTCGCGCTGCTCGGGGTGGGCTGCCTCCTCATCCTGGTCAAGCGCGCGCACCCGATCCTCGCGCTCCTCGGCGGAGTGGCCGTCATGATCGTCGACCTGCAGTGGGGCGGCAGCCTCGCGGTCACGCTCGTCCTGTGGGACCTGCTCTACGCCGCGGCCCTGTGGTCCGGGCCGCGGGCGCGCGCGTGGCTCTGGGGTGTCGCGGTGACGGTCGCGGTCGGCGGGTCGGTCGCGGCGGGCGAGGCGGCCCGCGACGTGCGCGAGTTCGTCTACATGGGACTCCAGCTCGGGGCCGTCCTCCTCGTGCCGATGTGGTGGGCGACCAACGTGCGCACCAAGAGCGAGCTCGCCGAGCTCGCGGGCGAGCGCGCCGACCTCGCGGCGCGCGAGGCCGAGGCCGCGGCCCGCACGGCG
This sequence comes from Cellulosimicrobium sp. SH8, assembly GCF_025818875.1. Classification (NCBI taxonomy): domain Bacteria; kingdom Bacillati; phylum Actinomycetota; class Actinomycetes; order Micrococcales; family Promicromonosporaceae; genus Cellulosimicrobium; species Cellulosimicrobium sp. SH8. The sequence continues at coordinate 411,220 of NZ_JAMXMH010000002.1, forward strand.
GACCTGGAGCGGCAGCGGGCGAGCGACGTCGAGCACATCGCCGAGCTCGACCGGCACGAGGCCGTCCGGGCCGAGCGCGCCGCGATGGCGCGCGACCTGCACGACGTCATCGCGTCGCACCTGTCCACCATCGCGATCCACTCCGGCGCCGCGCTCGCGCTCCCGCCCGACGCCGCGAAGGACCGGGCCGCGCTCCAGCAGGTGCGTGCGAGCGCCGTCGCGTCCCTCGACGAGATGCGGTCCATGATCCTGCTGCTCCGCTCGGAAGGCCGCCGCGACGACGGCGCGGGCACCGCCCTCGACGCCGTCGCCGCGCCCGGACGGCTCGCGGGGCTCGACGCGCTCCTCGCCGCCGCGCGCGCGACCACGACCGTCGTGCTCGACGACCCCGACGGCGTCGCGACCGGCGCGCTGCCCGCGGCCGCGGACCAGGCGCTGTTCCGGATCGTGCAGGAGGCCGTGACGAACGCGGTCAAGCACGCACCGGGGTCGCCCGTGAGGGTGCGGCTCTCCCAGGACGGGGCCACCGTGGCGCTCGAGGTGCGCGACGACGGCGCCCCGGGAGCCGCGCCGCCGGTCGACGGCCCGCTCAGCGCGGGCACCGGTCTGCTGACCATGCGGGAGCGCGCCGACGGCCTCGGCGGGACCTTCGCGGCCGGGCCGACGGCGGCCGGCGGGTGGGTCGTACGCGCGTCCGTCCCGGTCGCGGCCCGTCCGAGCGAGAGGGAGAGCGCGTGACACGCCGCCCGGTCCGGGTGCTGCTGGCCGACGACCACGCCGCGATCCGCGCGGGCCTGCGCCTCCTGCTCGACGCCGCGGACGACGTCGAGGTCGTCGGCGAGGCGTCGGACGGCACGGCCGCGATCACCAACGCCCGGGCGCTGCGGCCCGACGTCGTGCTCATGGACCTGCGCATGCCCGGGGTGGACGGCATCGAGGCCACGCGCGTCATCACGGGCGAACGGCTCGCCGACGTCCTCGTGCTCACGACGTTCGACCTCGACGAGTACGTCGACGGCGCGCTCCGCGCCGGCGCCGCGGGGTTCCTCCTCAAGACCGCGGAGCCTGCCGCTCTGATCGACGCGGTCCGCCGCGTCGCCGACGGCGACGGCGTCCTCGCGCCCGAGGTCACCCGCCGCCTCCTCGCCGCGTTCGCCCGCGGCCCGGTGCCCGACGGCGCCCCGCGCCCGGGCTCGTCCGCCCACCCGGGCGAGCCGAGCCCCTCGGCCGCTGGGCCGACGTCGGGCACGGCCGGTGGCCCCCCGGCACCCGCCGCCGGGCCGAACGCCGACGCGAGCGGCCCGGCACAGGACCCACGGCTCGCCGACCTCACGCCCCGCGAGGTCGACGTGCTCGCGGCGCTCGGTCGCGGCCTCTCCAACCAGGGCATCGCGACGGACCTCTACATCACCGAGGCCACGGCCAAGACGCACGTCTCGCGCGTCCTCGCCAAGCTCGGCGTCGCGACCCGCATGCAGGCGGCCATCGTCGCCCGCGACACCGGCCTCGCCTGACGGCCGACCCCGCGGCACGACCCCGGCCCGCAGCGACGACCCTGCCCCGGAATCGCCGCGCCCACGAGGGAGAACCTCGGTCGCGCGACGGAGAACCCAGGTCGGCCGGGCGGAGTCAGCGCGGGAGGTGGCGGGTCGTGCGGTCGAGGTAGGCGTCGGCGTCGAAGTCGTCCATGAGCGCGCTCTGGATGATGAAACCCTGGCACGCGGCGACGAACAGCGGTGCCTGCTCGGCGCCGAGCTCGGCCGCGCGTGCGGGGTCGAGGCCGTGGGTGCGCTCGTGCCAGGCGGCGACGTAGTCGGCGAAGACCGAGCGCAGCCGGGCGAGGACGGCCGAGGCGAACTCGAGGATGCGGGGGTCGGTCACGGCCTCGCCCCAGACCTGGAGCAGGATCGCGGTGCTGCCGATCTCGCGCACCACCCCGTGCATGAGGACGGCGACCAGGTCGGACGGCGGAGGGAGCGGGTCGCGCTCGGCGAGCCGCTCGACGTCGGCGATGCGGCCGCCGACGATCCGGCCCGCGACGTCGTGCACGATCGCCATCTTGGAGTCGTAGTAGCCGTAGATCGCCCCGGCGGAGAGCCCGGACTCGGCGATGATCTCCGCCATCGAGGTGGCGGCGAAGCCCTTGCGGCGGAACACGCGCAGGGCGGCGGCGGCGATGTCGTCGCGCCGCTGCGCTCGGTACTCGTCACTGACCCGGGGCATCCGACCACCCTAAACCGAACGATCGTTCTTGACAGGAGGCGACGGGCAGGTTGACTCTATAGAGAACGAACATTCGTTTTATGAGAGGTCTCCCCATGAGCTCCGCCGCCCCGCACACGCACTGGCCGCGCGTCGTGACGACCGCCGTCGGGCTCGTCGCCGTCGTCGCGGTCGTCGTCCTCGCGTTCCTCTGGCCGTCCGTCACCGCCGAGCCGAAGGACCTGCCCGTCGCGGCCGCGGGCGACCCCGCCGTCGTCGCCCAGGTGCAGGCCGGGCTGGACCAGAACGCCGAGGGCGCGATCGAGCTCGTCGCCGTCGCCGACCGCGACGCGGCCGTCGACCTCGTCGAGTCCCGCGACGCGTACGGCGCGCTCGTCCTCGGCCAGCAGCCCGAGGTGCTTACGGCGTCGGCGGCGAGCCCCGCCGTCGCGCAGCTCCTCGCCGGGCTCCAGCCCGCGCTCCAGGCGCAGGTCGACGCCGCCGCGGCGGCGCAGGGTGCGCCCGCCGAGGCGGTCCCGACCGTGGCGGTGACCGACGTCGTCCCGCTCTCGGTCGACGACCCGCGCGGCTCCACCCTCGCCGCGGCGTCGTTCCCGCTCGTGCTCGGCGGGATGGTCGGCGGCATCGCGATCTCGCTCGCAGTCGTCGGCGTGTGGCGTCGCGTCGCCGCGCTGGGGGTCTACTCGGTGGTCGGCGGGCTCGCGATCGCGGGGATCCTGCACGGGCTCGGTGGCCTGCACGGCGCGTACCTCGCCGACTCGCTCGCGGTCGGGCTGACGCTGCTCGGCATCGGCGGGACGATCGTCGGCGCCGTCGCGGTGCTCGGGCGTCCCGGGATCGCCGTCGGCCCCGTCCTGTTCCTCCTCGTCGCGAACCCGCTCTCCGCGTCCGCGATGCCGGTCGAGTTCCTGCTCAGCCCCTGGGGCGCCGTCGGGCAGTGGTTCCCGCCGGGCGCGTCCGCGACGCTGCTGCGCGACCTCTCGTACTTCCCCGGCGCGGACACGACGTTCCCCTGGCTCGTGCTCCTCGGCTGGGCCGTGCTCGGGCTGCTGCTCTCGCTCGTCGGCCACTTCCGCGACCGGGGCGCGGCCACCGTCGCCGCCCTGCGCGAGGCGGACGACGTCGTACCCGCGGCCGAGCCCGTCGGCGCCCTGCGCTGACGGGGCACGCGCCGGCCGGCACGTCTTCGCCGAGCGCCGCGGGTCAGGCCGGGACGAGGTCCGGGCTCTGCACGACGCGCGCCGCGTGCCGGGCGCCCGCCGTCATCGCCTCCTCGACGCCCGCCCCGCGCAGGTGTGCGTCGAGGAAGCCCGCGAAGAAGCCGTCACCCGCGCCGTTCGTGTCGACGACGTGCGGCACGTGCTGCGCGGGCGCCTCGACGAAGCCGCCGTCGGGCGTGAGCGCGACGGCGCCGCGCGACCCGTGCGTGCACACCACGAGCCGCGCGCCCGCGTCGACCCGCGCAGACATGAAGCCGCGCCAGTCCTCCAGCCGGTCCCCGCTGAGGAACACGTGCGTCCCCGCCTCGACCCACGGCCGGTGGAACGCGGACTCGCCGTCGTAGTCGTGGAGGTCGACCCAGACGTCGCGCCCACGGGAGACCGCGAGGTCGAGCACGGGCAGCGCGGGGACCGCGAGGTCGACGACGACGGCCCGCGCCGCGTCGAGCGCCGCGACGGCGACGTCCCACGACGGGCCCTGGGCCGGGACCTCGCCGGGGGCGCGCAGGTAGACCGAGACGCGCCCGCCGTCGTCGTCCATGAGGTTGAGGTGGCTCTCGGTGCGCCCGTCGGGCGAGGGCTCCGCGAGCACCTCGACGCCCGCGCCCTCGAGCACGGACCGGACGCGCGCGCCGTCATCGTCCGCCCCGAGGACGGTGCGCAGCAGCACGGACCGGCCGAGCCGCGCGAGGTTGAGCGCCTTGCCCGCCGACGTCCCGCCCACGGTGGCGCGGTGCGACCGGGCGAAGACCGTGTGCGGGGTGGGCGCGGGCAGCTCGTCGAGCTGGACGACGAGGTTCCACGACGCCGGCCCGGCGACGAGGACCTCGGTCCGGGCGGGGTCGGGCAGCGCGGTGGACGGGTGCGTGGCGGCGGTCACGTCGCGCACCCTATCCCCCGGTCAGTCCGTGACCGTGATCCCGAGGCTGTGCGCGAACGTCGCGGCGAGGCGCGCGAGCTGGGTCGAGTCGATCGTCGAGCCCCGCAGCGACTCGATGCCGCTGAGCTCGTCGATCTCCGCGCCCCGCAGGTCGACGTGCGCCAGCGTGGAGGCCTGCACGTCGAGCCGGCGCACGCGTGTGCCCTCGAACGCCACGCGCAGCGCGTCCGCCGCGACGAGGTCGAGCTCGTCGATCGTGCAGTCGGTGAACATCACGTCCCGCAGGGTCGCGCCGCGCAGGTTGACGAACCCGAGCTTGCAGCCGACGAACCGGACCCCCGCCCACGACGACTCGTAGAGCTCGGCCGAGCCGAGGCGCGCACCGTGCACCTCGACCTCGCGCCACCGACCGCGCGTCCCGCGCAGCACGGGCACGTCGAGGCGGTCGAGCACCACCTCCGTGAGCGTCACCGCCCCGAGGTCCGCCTCGTCGGCGCGCACCTGGTCGAGCCGCGTGGAGAACACGCTCGCGCCGTGCAGGTCGAGCCGGTCGAGGCGGAGGTCGACGAGCTCGAACCCCTCGAGGTCGGCCTCCGCCTCGAGGTCGTAGGCGTCGCCGCGCTGGAGGTCGTCCAGCACGACGCGGTCGATCACGGGCGGCTCGGTCGTCGGCTTCTTGGAAGGCACGCCCCGAGCCTAGGGCGACCCACCGACGCGCTGCTCGTGAGCGCTTCGGCCGAGCCCGCACCGCTCAGGGCTCGGGGTGGAGGGCGTCGTAGCGCCAGAACTTCCGTTGCGACCGCACGACGACCCACAGCACGACGATGCACGCCACGCCCCCGGCGACGGCGGCCCAGGCCTCGCCGACCCACGTCGCCTGGGCGCCGAGCACGAGCTCGCCGAGCCGCGGCCCGCCCGCGACGACGACGACGAACACGCCCTGGAGCCGGCCGCGCATGTCGTCGGGCGTCGCGGTCTGCAGGATCGTCTGCCGGAAGACGGAGCTCACGGCGTCGGACGCGCCCGCGAGCGCCAGCGCGACGCTCGCCGCGACGACCCCGCCCACGAGGACGGTCGTGGGGCTGGTCGCCCCGACCCCCACCAGGACGAGGCCGAACAGCACGATCGAGAGCCCGTAGCCCGTGATGGCCCACACGATGACGCGACCCTGCCAGCGCACGCGCGACAGCCCGCCGGAGAACACGCCCGCGAGCACCGCCCCGACGGCGAACGCCGCGGCGAGCACGCCCGTCGTCGCCTCGCCCCCGCCGAGGAACACGACGCCTGCGGCGGGCAGGAGCACGCGGGGCGACGCGAGCACCATCGCCGCGAGGTCGGCGAGGAAGGTGGTGCGGACGTTGGGCTGCGTCGCGAGGTACCGCAGGCCGTCGACGACGGACCGCCACCCCGCGCCCCGGCGCCGCCGCCCCGCCTGCGCGGGCTGCGGGGCGTCGTCGCCGGTGAGGGGCGGGATGTCCGGGAGCCGCCACACGGCCCACAGCGCGGCGGTGAAGAGCACTGCGTCGATCGTGTACGCGACCTGGTAGCCCCACAGCGCGACGAGGAACGCGCCGCCCAGCGGGCCGACGGTGAGCGCGACGTTCCACGCGATCGTCTGGAGCGCGTTCGCGGCGGGCAGGAGCCGTGGCTCGACGAGGCGCGGGATGATCGCCGACCGCGCCGGGTTGTTGATGGCGAAGGCCGCCGACTGCGCGGCGACGAGACCGTAGAGCACGCCCACCGAGTTCAGGTGCAGCCACGCCTGGACCGCGATGAGCGCCGTGATGACCCACAGGGCGGTCGACGCCGCGAGGGCGACCTTGCGGCGGTCGTACGCGTCGACGAGCGCGCCGCCGTAGAGGCCCAGCACGACGAGGGGCACCAGGGCGCAGATGCCGAGCACCCCGACCGCGAGCGACGAGCCCGTGAGCGCGTAGACCTGGAGGCCGACGGCGACGACCGTGAGCTGTGAGCCGAGGTTGGAGATGCCGAGGCCCCACCACAGCCGGCGGAACGGCGGCGAGATACGCAACGGCGTCGTGTCGGCGAGGAGACCGTTGACGCGAGCCACGATCGCCGAGCCTACGTCAGCGGGCGCTCAGGCCGTCCCTGCGGCTTCGGGAGCCCCGTCCGCCGCGTCGACGGCACCGTCCCGCGCGTCCTCCTCGCCCCAGGCGTCGGCGTGCCGGTGCGGGTGGCCGGGTGGTGGCTCGTAGCCCGGGTGCGGACCGGGCGTGAGGTAGGTGCGCGCGAAGAACAGCGACGCGGCGAGGTCCTCGCGACGCTCGGCCGCGGTCCGGGCGCGGCGCGTCGAGATCTCGACGACCACGTCGCCGGACCAGCCGCGCCGCACGAGCTCCGCGAGGACCCGGTCGCACGGCTGGTCGCCGCGGCCGGGGACGAGGTGCTCGTCCGTGATCGACGACGACCCGTCGGCCAGGTGGACGTGCGCGAGACGGCCGTCGAACACGTCGAGCAGCGCGAGCGCGTCCTGCTGCGCGACGGCGGCGTGCGACAGGTCGAGCGTCACGTGCTCGTAGCCGTGCTCGGACGGGTCCCAGCCCGGGAGGTACGCCTGCATCTCGCGCTTGCGGCTGCGCCAGGGGTACATGTTCTCGACCGCGATGGTCACGCCCTCGGTCTCGTCGAGCTCGCCGACGAGGTCCTCGAACTCGCGCGCGTACCGGTACTGCCAGCGGAACGGCGGGTGCACGACGACGGTGCTCGCCCCGACCTCCTGCGCGAGCTCGACGGTGCGCCGGAGCTTGGGGCCGGGCGAGCGCCCCCACACGCGCTGGCTCACCAGGAGCGTCGGCGCGTGGATGCTGCGGATCGGGACGTCGTGCTCGGCGGCGAGCCGCCGGAGCGTCGCGGCGTCCTGGGTCGTCTCGTCGGACCACACCATGACCTCGACGCCGTCGTACCCGAGGTCGGCCGCCGCCTCGAAGGCGTACGGGGCCTTGCGCGGGTAGACGCTGGCCGTCGAGAGCGTGACGTGGATGCGCTGCGCCTCCCCGGGGACCGGGGACGCCTCGGGGGACGCCGCGCTCGGCGTCGTCGCGTCGGACATGCCGGTCACCCTAGACCCGTCGGCTGTGCCCCACACCCAGCGGGGTCGCGCCGACGGGCCGTCAGCCGATCCGGACCTCGTCGGAGCACGCGTCGACGACGTGGCGGGAGTGGGTGGCGACGAGCACGGCAGCACCGTCGTCAGCCAGGCCGCGCAGGGACTCGAGCACCATCTCGGCGTTGTCCCGGTCCAGCGCACCGGTCGGCTCGTCCGCGAGGACGACCGTCGGCGCCTTGACGAGCAGCCGCGCGAGCGCGACCCGCTGCTGCTCGCCGCCGGAGAGCTGGAAGACGGGGATCTCTTCCATGCCGTCGAGCCCGACGCGCTTGAGCGCCTCGTCGATCCCGAGCCCCGGGCCGCCCCGGTGACCGGGGGCACGGGCGATCTGGAGATTGGCACGCACCGAGGCGTTCTCCACGAGCGCGTAGTTCTGGAACAGGTAGCCGAGCGTGTCGCGACGGAACCGGCGCGCCCCCGAGGGGCGGAGCCGAGTGATGTCGCGACCGTCGACGGTGATCGAACCGGCAGTCAGCGTCTCGAGCAGACCGACGCAGTTGAGCAGGGTCGACTTCCCCGAGCCCGACGGCCCGGTCAGGGCGGTCATCTGACCCGGCTCGACCACGAAGGAGCGGTCCTCGAACAGCACGCGGCTGCCGAACGACTTGGCGACGCCCTCGACGACGACGGACGACATGGCAGGTTCCTCTTCTCGTTGGCGTTCGCGGCGCCGGGAGGCCGGTGCCGTCGGACGGGTCGTGTCAGGAGTCGGCGGACCGGGTGGCGATCAACCGGGTAGTCGCCCAGCGAAGGCCGAGGAGCACCGAGCAGACGGCCAGGACAGCGACCGCGACCGCGATGCCGAGACGCCACTGCGCCGCCTGCCCGGCGAAGACCGCCGCCTGGAACCTCGCCCCCTGCTGCCCCAGCACCGCGCCGGCACCGATCACCAGAGCGGCCACGAAGAGCTCGAGCACCAGCACGAGACGGTGGGAGTACCAGGCGGGCCATCCGGTGATGTGCCGGACGTAGACGAGCTGGGCCGACCGGCGGACATGGACCGCGCTCACGCTGACGGCCGTCACGATCATCACGACGACGGTCACCGCCAGGCTCAGCAGCGAGATCCGCAGGTTCGACACCACCTCGGCGTACTGCGCGGCGGAGTGCTGCCTCGCGGACCAGATCCCGTTGACGATGGAACCGACGTCGTACTCCGCGACGTACCGCTCGGCGGTCGCGGCGTCGTCGAACACGATGTTGCCCGTGGTGAGGTAGCCACCCCAGAAGGGCTCGGGCAGCACGTCCAGCCCTGACGGGAGGACGACCAGCACGGCGTCGCGCAGCAGCGCCGCGCCGCGCACGTCGTCCAGCGTGCCGTAGACGAACTGGTCCTGGCCCGCGGCGACCTCCTGGGTGACGACGGGGGTCGAGCCCGGGTCGCCACCCATGGCCACGTATGCGGCCCCCTCGCGGGCGGACTCCTGGCAGCCCGGCGGAGCGAGGACGGTCACGGCGTCGTCGTCGACCGCGGAGACGCGAGCTCCCGCCCGGTCCAGGACCTCTTGCCTGTCGAGGTAGGTGTCGCTGACGAGCAGCACCGGGCACGGCAGCGAGCGCGTCTGGCGCGGCGAGCCACGACCCGGGTCTCCGGCCATGGAGAGGTCGGCCGTGACGTCGTCGACCAGGACTGCGTCGTCGCGGTCCACGGCATCGCGCGCCATCGCCCCGTACCGGCTCTCCAGCTCGGGGTCGTCACCACCCATCTGCCCTGACAGCCGGACGTACACCGCGTCGGCCGCCGTCGCCCACCGTTCCTGCTCGGCCGACCTGTCGGCCACCTGCATCGCCGTCTGCACGGTCGTGAACGCGACGCCCGCGGCGAGCAGGACGCCCACGACCCGGACCCCGAGGATGCCGGCCAGGGCCCAGCCCGCGGAGAACTGCCCCTTGACCGCGGCCAGGATCGGCACCCGGAAGGCGAGCCCTGCCGCGCCGAGGTGCGTGACGACGATGACCCCGAGGAACACCACGACGGCGGCCAGGAGCACGACGAGGAGCTCCCCCGCCCGCGCTCCCCGGTTGTAGAACCACAGCACCGCACCGCCGAGGAGTGCCACCACCCCCGCCGTCAGCGCGAGCAGCCTGCTCGCCTCGGCCAGGTCGCGCCGCAGCGCGACGCCGAAGGACCTCCCCTGGAGCCGCTGCACGCCGTACGACTGAGCGCTCATCACGACCCCGCCGCCGATCATGACCACCAGGGCGAGGAGGGACACGGCCGCCGCGGTCCCGGTGACGGGACCCAGGAACGCCGCGCCGTCGGTCGCCAGGTCGCCGACGCGGCCCGGGTAGGGCGCGACCTCGCCCGTGATCCCCAGACGTCCCATCGCCGCGAGGAAGGTGTCCGCGTCGGCACGGTCGCCCCAGACGAGGTAGTACCCCCGCGGATCCACGTCGCCGACGTCGGCGAACGGGCGGTAGTCCTCCTCGATCTGCGGCGAGAAGTGGCGATAGCCGCCGGCCAGCCGCTCGGCCACCTCGCCGTCGTCCCGGCCCGCGATCGCGAACACGTGCTTGCGGTGCGTCGGGTCGGTCATGTCGAACGCGACCATGCCGATGTCGGCGCCGGACTCCACGGCCGTCTCCTGCAGCACCGGAGCCAGGTCGGTCGCCGACAGCCGTCCGTCGGCGGTGATCTGCTGGGCCACGACCTGGAACTCGGCGCCCGCGCCCTCGGCCTCGTCGAAGGCGAGGAAGAGCTGGAGCGCGAGGAGCACGGGAAGGACGACGCCGAGCACATAGGCGGAACGGACGAGTCGAGGCAGCATGGGGACTCACTCTGGACGGGCTGACGGCGGCGGCGGAGCAGCGCGGGGCGGGGTCGTCGGACCCCGCCCCGCAGGTCGATCAGGTCAGCACGAGGTGTCGTACCAGGCCTTGTCGACCACGAAGGCCCTGCTGGGCGCGTCGGCCATCGACCACCGGCCCGCCGAGGCGTACCTCTTCTCGTAGTACGTCCCCTGCACGGACGAGCCGTGGCACGTGGAGCCGTGGTAGTAGTCGGACCAGACGGTCCCTCCACCCACGCCGTGGTCCCACGTGCCGCCGCCGACGTACGAGATCGTCGCGTAGGCGGTACCCGCGCCGCCGGCCACGGCCGCGACGGCCAGTGCGACCGCGACCACAGGCTTCCGGAGCTTTCCGAACATCGTGCCTCTCCCCCTTGCTGGACAGTGCTGGACAGGTGTCACGGCGCCGCGACGTCGTCCAGCGTGCCCGTGATGTCGCGTTCGCCCAACCCGTACGGCACGGGCTCGGCACTGCACGACACGGACTACCAGGGAGCGCGGGCACCCGGCGCCGGGACGTAGGGGTGCAGGAGGGCGAACTCGACGAGCGCCTCCTGGATCCAACCCGCCCGCCGGTGTCCCGGGTCGGGTACCCCGAGCTGTTCGGCGAGCTGGACCAGGTGCTCCTGCACCGTGCGGTGGGAGATCCCCAACCGCACGCCGATCTCCCGAGCCGTGGGCAGCGGAGCGGAGCTGTCGCCGCGCATCCGGTCCGCGACGAGCGCGGTCATGACCGCGTGGCGGCGGCTCCCGGGGTCCAGGCCCCAGGACTCCCGGACCTGGCCGACGCACCGGGCGTCGGACACGCCGCCCTGCTCGGGCCCGAAGACCGTGAGCACGTGACCGCTCGCTCCCGCGATCCCCGCGAGGTCGAACGGCGGCGCCGTCGCGCACCCCGGCAGCAGGCGCAGCCTGTCCCGGGGGTCGTCGAGGTTCCAGACACGCAGCGGCATCACCGTGCTCAGGTTGGCGAGGCGCCACCCGTCGCGGTCCGCCACGACCGACCCCGCGACGCCCGTGACGTGGAGGTCGGGAGGCGGGCAGCAGCCGTCGGTACAGCCGTGGAACTGGAGCGCCCTGCCCGCGGGCGCGTCGGCCGACCCGTGGCTGCGCCGCGCGCCACCCCGTTCGGCCCTGATGGTGATCACCGTCTCCGGCATGCTCGTCCCCCCTGCTGTCGGACGCACGTCGTCCGCCCGGCGCCCACCGTAGTGAGGTCGTCCCACGGCGGCACCGCGCGTCCGCCCGTCACCTCCGGGAACGCCGGGAGCCTCTCGGATGCAGCACGACCCGGGGCCCGCCTAGCCTGAGGGCATGACGGCGACGGCGCGCGTCATCGACATCCACGTGGTCGCGGACTCGACGGGAGACACCGGGACCCGCGTCGCGCGCGCCACGCAGGCGCAGTTCCCCGGTCAGCAGGTCCGGGTCGTGCGGCACCCGCGGCTGCACACCGCGCAGGGCGTGGACGACGTCGTGGCCCAGCTCCGCGCCGACCCCGCCGCGGCCGTGGTGTTCTGCACCGTCGTCGACGACGCGCTGCGCACGCGCGTGCTCGACGCGTGCGCGGCGCTCGACGTCCCGTGCGCCGACCTGCTCGCCCCCGCGCTCGACGCGTTCACCGCGCGCACGGGCGCGCAGCCCGCGCGCGTCGTGCAGCCCGTCGGCCTCGCCGCGGACTACTTCGACCGCATCCACGCCATGGAGTTCGCGGTCGCGAACGACGACGGCCACCTCACCGACGGGCTCGACGAGGCGCAGGTCGTGCTCGTCGGGGCGTCACGCACGGGCAAGACCCCGCTGTCGATGTACCTCGGCTACCTCGGCTACCCGACCGCCAACATCCCGCTCGTCCCGGGCGTCGCGCCCCCGCGCGAGCTGTTCGAGACCGAGCGCTGGAAGGTCGTGGGCCTGACGATCGACCCGGAGCGACTCCTCGAGATCCGGCAGCGCCGCGTGCACGCGATGGGCGTCGCGGGCCACGGTGGCCCGGGCGGCACGGCCCTCGGCGGGTACGCCGACCTCGCCCGCATCCACGACGAGCTCGCCGAGGTCGCCCTGCTGCAGCGGCGCCTCGGCTGCCCCGTCCTCGACACCACGACCCTCGCGCTCGAGGAGGCCGCGGGGCGCGTCGTCGAGCTCGTCACCGCGCGCCGTCGCGCCCTCGCGCCCGACGGCGCCGCACAGCCCCCGGACGACGACCTCGCCCGGGCGACCCCGCAGACCCGCCCGGCGGACCGCCGTCGGGCAGGAGACAGCGCGGCCACCGCCGCCGACCACGAGGAGCAGCCATGAGTGACCGGTACGTCTACGACCTCGCGGAGGGCCGCGCCGACATGCGGGCTCTGCTGGGCGGCAAGGGCGCGGGGGTCGCGGAGATGCGCCGCATCGGCGTGCCCGTGCCGGACGGCTTCACCGTGACGACGGCGGCGTGCGTCGCGGCCATGGAGCGTGGCGGGTCGTGGCCGGACGGCCTGTGGGACGAGGTCGTCGCGCACCTCGACGCGCTCGAGGAGCGCACGGGGCGTCGGCTCGGCGCGCGCGAGCGCCCGCTGCTCGTGTCGGTGCGCTCGGGCGCCGTGTTCTCCATGCCCGGGATGATGGACACGATCCTCAACCTCGGGATCTCGGACGACTCGGTCGAGGGGCTCGCGGCCGAGTCCGGCAACGCGCGCTTCGCCTGGGACTCGTACCGACGGTTCGTGCAGATGTACGGCGAGGTCGTCGAGGGCGTGCCCGCCCACGCGTTCGCGGACGAGCTCGACGCGCTCAAGGCCCGCCGCGGCGTCGCGCAGGACACGGACCTGGACGCGGACGACCTGCGCGGGCTCGTCGCGACGTTCCGCGCGGTCGCGCGGCAGCACACGGGCGAGGACCTGCCGACGGACCCGCGCGAGCAGCTCCGGCGGTCCGTCGACGCGGTGTTCGCGTCGTGGGGCAACCCGCGCGCCGCGGTGTACCGGAAGGCGAACGGGATCCCCGACGACCTGGGCACCGCCGTCAACGTGATGCGGATGGTGTTCGGCAACAAGGGCGCGACGTCGGCGACGGGGGTGTGCTTCACGCGCAACCCGTCGACGGGCGCCAAGGAGCTCTACGGCGAGTTCCTCGTGGACGCGCAGGGCGAGGACGTCGTCGCGGGCATCCGCACGCCCCGCCCCCTCGCGGAGATGGAGACCGTGCTGCCCGACGCGTTCCGCGAGCTGCGCGCGACCATGACCCGGCTCGAGCAGCACTACGGCGACATGCAGGACATCGAGTTCACGGTGGACGACGGCGCGCTCTACCTCCTGCAGACCCGCACCGGGAAGCGCACCGCGCAGGCGGCGCTCCGGGTCGCGCGGGAGCTCGTCGACGAGGGCGTGATCGACCGGGACACCGCCCTGCGGCGCCTGGACCCGGCGCAGCTCGACCAGCTGCTGCACCCGGCGCTCGACCCCGGCCACGGCGCGACGCCGCTCACGCGCGGGCTCAACGCGTCGCCAGGGGCCGCCGTCGGGCGCGTGGTGCTCGACGCCGAGACCGCGGCCGAGCGAGGGAAGGCCGGCGAGGCGGTCGTGCTCGTGCGGTGGGAGACGAACCCCGACGACATCGCGGGCGTCATCGCCGCGCAGGGCGTGCTCACCGCGCACGGCGGCATGACCTCGCACGCGGCGGTCGTCGCACGCGGCATGGGCAAGCCCTGCGTCGCGGGGGCCGGAGCCCTGCGGATCGACGTCGAGGGGCGCCGCGTCCACGTCGGGGACCACGTGCTCACCGAGGACGACACGATCACGCTCGACGGCACGACCGGCGACGTCTACGCGGGCGCGCTGCCGCTCGTGCCGCCCCAGGTCACCGACGACTTCCGGGCCGTGCTCGGCTGGGCCGACGACGTGCGGCGCCTCGGCGTCCGGGCCAACGCCGACACGGGCGAGGACGCCACGAAGGCGCGCGAGCTCGGTGCCGAGGGCATCGGGCTGTGCCGCACCGAGCACATGTTCATGGCGCCCGACCGGCTCCCCGTCGTGCGCGAGATGATCCTCGCCGAGACCGACGCCGCGCGCGCCGCGGCGCTCGACCGCCTGCTGCCCATGCAGCAGGCGGACTTCGAGGAGATCTTCGCCGCGATGTCGGGGCTGCCCGTGACGATCCGCCTCCTCGACCCGCCGCTGCACGAGTTCCTGCCCGACCTCGTCGAGCAGTCGCTCGTCGTGCAGCGGCTCGAGGACGAGGTCGGGGACCCCGGCGCACCGCTGCACGGGACGGACGCCGTCTTCGAGGGCTGGGCCGCCGCGGCCGGCGGCGGGGAGACGACGGCGCGGCTCGCCCGCGCGCGCCACCTCCTCGCGCAGGTGCGGCGGCTGAGCGAGATGAACCCCATGCTCGGCACGCGCGGCGTGCGGCTCGCGCTGCTGCACCCGCAGATCGCCGCGATGCAGGTGCGGGCGATCGCCCGCGCGGCGCTCGCGGTGCGCGCGGCCGGGCACGACCCGCGCGTGGAGATCATGGTGCCGCTCGTCGGGTTCTCCGAGGAGCTGCGGCGGATGCGCGAGGTCGTCGACGCGACGATGGCGGAAGAGCTCGCGGGCGCGGACGCCCCGCTGCCGTACGCCGTCGGGACGATGATCGAGCTGCCCCGCGCGGCGCTCGTCGCGGACCGCATCGCCGAGCACGCGGAGTTCTTCTCGTTCGGCACGAACGACCTCACGCAGACGACGCTCGGCATCTCCCGCGACGACGCGGAGGGGTCGTTCCTCACCGCGTACCTGGAGGCGGGAGTGGTCGGCACGAACCCGTTCGCGACGATCGACCGGGACGGGGTCGGCGAGCTCGTGCACGTCGGGCTCGAGCGCGGTCGCCGCGCCCGACCAGGTCTCCACGCCGGGGTGTGCGGCGAGCACGGCGGCGACCCGGCGTCCGTCGCGCTGTTCGACGAGATCGGCCTGGACTACGTGTCGTGCTCGCCGTACCGCGTCCCGATCGCGCGGCTCGCGGCGGCGCGCTCGACGCTCGACCGGCGTGACGGGGTGCGCGCGGCACGCGACGTGTGATCCGGGCGGAAGCGCCCGCGACGGCGTTCGGGCAGGAGGCCCTTGGGCCCTCGCCTTGTGGGCGACGATCCCCTAGGATGCACTGGTCCAGACCACTTGTCTGCCCGGAGGAACCACCATGGACCGTGCCGTCGTCGTCGCGATCACCGAGGGCCTTCACGCCCGCCCCGCCGCCCTGTTCGTCAAGGCCGCCGCCGCCCAGCCCGCGCCCGTGCGCATCGCCAAGCAGGGCGGCAACCCCGTGGAGGCCGCGAGCATCCTCAGCGTCATGACGCTCGGCGTGACCGCCGGGGACGAGGTCGTGCTGTCGACCGACGCCGACGGCGACGACGCGAGCGCCTCGATCGACGCGCTCGCGTCGTTCCTGGAGCAGACCGAGGTCGCCTGACCGCGCCGGACGGCCCGCCCCGCGCAGCGTCCCCGACGAGCCCACGACGGGGTCTGCCGTCGACAGGTCAGTGCCAGTCGCTGATCTGCACGTCGCGCGGGGCGGGCGCGCCCGCACCCGTCTCCGCGAGCGCCTTGAGGCTCAGGAGGTACGACGCCCACTTGGTGCTGCAGTGGTGCATGAACTCGACGGGCTCGGCCCAGCCCCGGTGGCCGAACAGCACGATCGTCCAGTCGCCGTCCTGCCGCAGGTCCCACTCGACCGTCGTGCCGACCCACTCCTCCGGCCCGTCGACGACGCGCCACACCACCCGTTCCGACGGCCGCAGCTCGACGACCTCCATGTCGAACCCACCGACCGGCGGGAACCGGAACGCGAGGACTCCCCCGACGCCCTCGCCGCCCGTCGTGTCCTCGGTCCACCAGCCGGCGAGCCCGTCGACCGTCGTCAGCGCCCGGTACACCGCCTCCGGCGTCGACCCCTCGACCCCGACCCTGTGCAGGATGTCCACCATCGCCGTCTCCCACCTGTTCGCTAATGCAACTCATTGGTTGCACCTCACCATAGGCCGAGCGAGCAGTATGCGCAACCCTCTGGTTGCACATTCCGCCCGACGGACGCGCCGAACCCGGGGTTGCTCCTCACCGCGACGAGTCGGTGAGGAGCTACCCCGGGTTCGACGTCTGCCCGTGCTGCGTGCGACGGCGGGCTAGAGGCCCAGCTCCGCGAGGATCGGGAGGCGGGACCGCACGGCCGCGCGGGCGGCGTCGGGCGTGGGCTGCTGGAGCGCGAGGAACGCGAGCTCCTCGCACTGCTCTGCCGTCATGGCTTCGAGCACCGCCGCGACGTCGGCGAGCGCGCGCGGCGTCATGGACAGCGACGTCACGCCGAGCCCCACCAGCACCGGCGCGAGCACCGGGTCCGCGGCGGCTTCGCCGCAGACGCCGAGCGGACGCCCGTTGAGCGCAGCCCCCGAGCCCGTGGCCCCGACGAGCGCGAGCACCGTCGGCTGCCACGCCGTCGACAAGCGGGCGAGGTCGGAGACCTCACGGTCGGCGGCCATCGTGTACTGCGTGAGGTCGTTCGTGCCGATGCTCGCGAACGACGCCTTGGCGAGCACCCAGCGCGCCCCGAGGGCCGCGGCGGGCACCTCGATCATCACGCCCGCGGTGCCGAGGCCGTGCTCCGCGCACAGCGCGACGAACGACTCCGCCTCGTCCGGCGTCGCGATCATCGGCGCCATGACCCACACGTCCGCCGACTCGGCCTCGGCGGCACGCGCGATCGCCGTGAGCTGGCGGTCGAGCACCTCGGGGTGCCGGCGCGCGGTGCGCAGCCCGCGCACGCCGAGCGCCGGGTTGGGCTCGGCCTCCGGCGTGACGAACGGGAGCGGCTTGTCCGCGCCCGCGTCGAGCGTACGGACCACGACCTTGCGGCCGCCGAACGCCGCGAGCACCTCGCGGTAGGCCGCGACCTGCTCGTCGATCGTCGGCTCGACCGTGCGGCCCAGGAAGCACACCTCGGTGCGGAAGAGCCCCACGCCCTCCGCACCTGCCTCCGCGGCGGCCCGCGCGTCCTCCCCGTTGGCGACGTTGGCGAGGAGCTCGACGCGACGACCGTCCGCCGTCCGCCCCTCCCCGTCGAAGCGGCGGCGCTCGCCCCGGGCGCCCCGCGCGGCGACGACGGCGGCCACGTCCTCGGCGGACGGGTCGCGCTCGACCGTGCCGAGCCCGCCGTCCACGAGCACCGTCGCGCCGTCGTGCAGCGTCAGCGCGTCCTCGACCGCCACGACGGCCGGGATGCCGAGGGCGCGCGCGAGGATCGCGGTGTGCGACGTCGGCCCGCCGCCGCGCGTCACGACCGCGAGGACGCGCTCCGGGTCGAGCTGCGCGGTGTCCGCGGGCGCGAGGTCGTCCGCGACGAGCACGAACGCGAACCCCGGGTCGGGCACGCCCGGCGCGGGGAGGCCGAGCAGCGTCGCGACGATCCGGTCGCGCACGTCGCGCACGTCGCGCGCCCGCTCGGCCATGAGACCGCCGAGCGCCTCGAGCTGCCCGACGACGACGCCCGCCGCGTCCCACACGGCACGCGCCGGGGTGGAGCGCTGCTCGCGCACCCGCCCGACGGCGTCGCGCGCCAGGGCGGGGTCCGCCGCCATCGCGGCGGTCACACCCAGCACCTCCGCCGCGGTGCCCTCGGCCCGCGCGGCGCGGGCCGTGAGGTCCTCCTGGACGGTCGTCACCGCCGCGAGGACCTGCGTCACCGCGAGGTCCACGTCGGCGTCCGTGCTGCCCGCGGCGAGCGGGTCCGGGTCGGGCTCGGGGACCGGGTCGGGCATCCGCACGACCGTCCCCGCCCCCCGCCCGGGGCTGACCGGCACGCCGGTCAGCCCCGGGTCGGAGACCCGCGCGGGTGCGCGCGTCGCGTCGTCGGCGACGGTCACGCGGTGCCTCCGGCGTCGGCCGACCCGGCGGGCGCTCCGGTGGACCCGCTCCCCGCTGCACGCTCCGCCCTGCTGACGGTCGCCGTGTCGTCCGCGGCCGTGACGGCTGCGGCGGGCGTCGCCGGCTCGACGGCCGGAGCGTCCTCCGCGCCCGCCTCGTCGTCCTCACGACCCGGGGTCTTGAGGTTCCACCGCGTGATGACGAATCGGAAGAGGAAGTAGTAGATGACCCCGTAGCCCAGGCCGATGACGATGAGCAGCAGGGGCATCTCGGCGATACGGAAGTTCAGCAGGTAGTCGATCGCCCCCGCGGAGAACCCGAAGCCGTCACGGATGCCGATCGCGTTGACGAGCGCGAGCGACGTCCCCGTGAGGACGGCGTGGATGGCGTACAGCGGGTAGGCCACGTAGACGAACGCGAACTCGAGCGGTTCCGTGACGCCCGTGACGAACGCGACGAGCGCGGCGGATCCCATGATGCCCGCGACGACCTTGCGGTTCTTCGCCTTGGACGTGTGGACGATGGCGAGCGCCGCAGCCGGCAGCGCGAACATGAAGATCGGGAAGAAGCCGGTCATGAACGTCCCGGCCGTCGGGTCGCCGTGCAGGAAGCGAGCGATGTCGCCGTGCCAGACCTCGCCGTTCGCGTCGGTGTAGTCGCCGAACTGGAACCAGGGCAGCGAGTTGAGCAGGTGGTGCAGGCCGATCGGCACGAGCAGACGGTTCACGGTGCCGTAGACGAAGGCACCGAGGATGGTCGAGCCGGTGACCCAGTTGCCCACCGCGGTGAACCCGCTGTCGAACGCCGGGTAGATGAGCGCCCCGATCACGGCGATGACGACGGCGGCGCCGGCCGTGACGATCGGGACGAAGCGACGACCGCCGAAGAAGGCGAGGTACTGCGGGAGCTTGATCCGGTAGTACTTCTGGAAGAGCAGCGCAGCCGTGAGGCCGATGACGATGCCCCCGAGGACGCCGTAGTTGATCAGCTCCTGCTTCGGGGCGTCGACGCCCATGCCGATCGCGTGCGTCAGGAGCTGTGAGAAGTCGCCGCCCTCGGCGGCCGTCACTGCTGCCGGGTCGGCGCTGTCGAGCACCCCGTCCGGGGTGACCCCGGCAGGCTTGCCGAGCACCGCCGGAGACAGCGCGTCGCTCACACCCTTGAACACCAGGTACCCGATGACGGCAGCCAGGCCCGTGGAGCCGTCGGCCTTTCTCGCGTAGCCCACCGCGACACCGACCGCGAAGAGCAGCGGGAGGTTCGCGAAGAGCGCGTTGCCGGCGGACGCGAAGACGTCGGCGACGTACTGCATCCAGGGCCACGTGCCCGCGACCCCGTCGGCGCCGAGCATGTCGGCCTGGCCCAGCCGCAGCAGCAGCGCGGCGGCAGGCAGGGACGCGATGGGCAGCATGAGGGAGCGCCCGACGCGCTGGAGCTGCGCGAAGCCGGGCACCCCCTTCTTCGTCCTCGTCGGTTCGGCGACGGTGGTCATGTGTCGTTCTCCTCCTGGGTGGGCCTGGGGCGCAGGCCGAGGTGCGTCGTGCGGCGGCTGTGGCGCGACGTCGTACGGGCGTCGTTGCCGGTCTCCGGGCACGCCGAGGACGACTGGGGTCGTTCCTGGGCTCGCGTGCCGGACACCCGGTCCAGGTTGTCTGGACCACTTGCACGAAGAGTGGTCTAGACCTCATGATGTGTCAACCCCCGGAGGTGACCCGGGACACACGGACAGGTCCACGACCCGCGTCGCCGCAGGTCGCAGGACGGACAATGCATCCGTGGAGATCGAGGCACCGACGCAGGGTCGTCCGCCCGGGCAGGGCACGGGCGCCGACGAAGGACCAGGACGAGGACGAGGACGCGGCACGACGATGAGCAGGTCACGATCGCAGGCGAGCGAGCACAAGTACCTCACGGTGCGCGCCTACCTCGCCGACCTCGTGGCCAGCGAGCTCTCCGTCGGCGACGCGGTGCCCTCCGAGCGCAGCCTGACCGAGAAGTTCGGGGTCTCGCGCATGACCGTGCGCCAGGCGATCGACGCGCTCGTCACCGAGGGGGTGCTCGAGCGCGCGCAGGGCCGTGGGACGTTCGTCGCCCCGCCGCGCGCGGACTTCGAGATGCGCCTCACGACGTTCGGCGAGGAGGCGCGCCGCCGCGGCATGGAGCCGGGGACGGACGTGCTCGAGGTCGGCACGGCGCCCGCGCCGGCGTCGGTCGCCGAGTCGCTCGGGCGCGCGACGGGCGATCCCATGCACCACGTGGTGCGCCTGCGCTCCGCCGACGGCTCGCCCATGAGCGTCGAGGAGGCGTGGATCCCCGTCGACCTCGCACCCGACCTGCTCGACGACGGCGTCCCCGAGAGCCTCTACGGCGCCCTGCGCGAGCGCGGCCTCGCCCCCACCTGGGGCGAGGACACGATCACGGCGTCCGACGCCACGGTCCAGGAGCAGAAGCTCCTCGGGCTGCGCGCCTCGCGCGCCGTCATGCGCACCGTCCGCCGCACGTTCGCGGGCGACGCGCCGCTCATGTACTCCCGGTCGAGCTACCGCGGCGACCGCTACAGCGTGTTCGTCCCGCTGCGCGAGGCGCGCCCGACGCTCGTGCCGCGCGCCGGCGCGGCGGACGCACCTGCCGACCCGGCTGCCGGGACGGCCACCCCCGACACCACTCCGACCGACCACCTCGACCCCGTGCCAGTGCCGGCCCGGGCGACCGAAGGGAACGACCGATGACACAGTCCGACGCAGAGCGCGCCGCGACGATCCTCGCCGGGCTCGGCGGGGTGGCGAACATCGACGAGATCGACCCGTGCACCACCCGGCTGAGATCGCTCGTCAAGGACCCCGCGCTCGTCGACGCCGCGCTCCTGCGGCGCGCCGGTGCGTTCGGCGTCATGGTCAACGGCCGGGTCGTCCAGGTCGTGGTCGGCCCCCAGGTCGACACGATCGCGTCCGACCTCGCCGACCTCATGTGAGGGTCCCGTCACCACCGCAGCACCACCGCCGCCGCACCACACCGACGACGGCCTCCCGACCCCGCGCGCCCCGCGCACCCCGACCGGCACGGCTGCCGGCCGGGACACCTGACCCGGCCCTGGCCGGAACACGACCACGAGGAGCACCCGTGAGCAAGGCAGAGCAGATTCTCCGAGGCCTCGGCGGCGACGCGAACGTCCTCGACCTGGAGGCGTGCATCACGCGCCTGCGCGTCGAGGTCGAGGACCCGGCGCTCGTCGACGACGCCACGCTGACCGCCGCCGGGGCGATCGCCGTCGTGCGGTCGGGCGCCGCGATCCAGGTCATCGTCGGCCCGGACGCCGACAACATCGCCTCCGACATCGAGGACCTGCGCTGATGGCCGCGCCGCTCACGGTGCTCGTTCCCGTCACGGGCACGGTCATCGACGTCACCGACGTCGACGACCCCGTCTTCTCGGCGGGCCTCGTCGGGCCGGGGCTCGCCGTCGAGCCCGACGACGCGCAGGGCGGCGAGGCCGTCGCGCCCATCACGGGCACGGTCGTCAAGCTGCACCCGCACGCGTTCGTCGTCCAGCACGACGACGGCCGCGCCGTCCTCGTCCACCTCGGCATCAACACCGTCCAGCTCGGCGGCGAGGGCTTCACTACGCACGTCGCGCAGGGCGACCACGTCGAGCGCGGCACCGTGCTCGTCTCGTGGGACCCGAAGGCCGTCCGCGCCGGTGGCCGGTCCGCCGTGTGCCCGGTCGTCGCGCTCGAGGCGGCACCCGACGACGTGACCTCGCTCGCCGAGGTCGGGGCGTGGGCCGCCCACGGCGAGGAGCTCCTCACCTGGGGCTGACCGCCCTCCCGCAAGATCGGAGACGCGACCGTCGGGCCTATTGTGCGGGCCCCTTCCATATGCCAGGCTTCCCCTGGCACCACGCCCACAGGGGGCGAGCCTGGTGCCACGATGCCCCGGGCATCACCACCCAATGGAGGGGGAACGATGAAGTTCAAGAGGCTCGTCGCCGTCGTCGCCACCGCTGCGGCGCTGGCCGTCGCTGCGCCCACCGTCGCGAACGCGGCCGAGACCCGGACGTACACCAACACGTTCGGCAGCTGCAGGGTCCTCGTGGTGTCCTACGCCAACGGGGGCGGGGCGAAGGCCACCGCGTCCTACCGGCTCCTGGCCGGACAGTCCAAGGTCTTCAGCACCGCGGGCCACATCCTCGGCCACTCCTGGACCGTCTGCTGACGACACCCGCCCCCAGGGCCAGGCTTCCTCGAAGCCTGGCCCTGGGCATGTCCGGCACCGGGCCGGACAGGGTCAGGCGACCCCCGGCCTACCCCCGCAGCGGGAGCGTGAGCTCGGGGACGTCGCCCGGCTCGCCCCGGTCGACCACGCGGACCGGCACGCCCCAGTCCTGCTGGGCGAGGTGGCACGCGGGGAACACGTCCGGGTCGGGCTCGCCGTCCGGACCGAGCGGGACGACGTCGCACGACGCCGCCCGCGCGGTCACGTGCAGCACGCCCTCGCGGACCTCCGGGTTGATGACGAGGTCGCGCCCGAGCTCCACACCGGTCCCGTCCCCGGACAGCAGCAGCTCGGGCGGCGTCGCGCTCACGCGCAGCTCCGTCGACGGGCCGAACCGGTCGTCGAGCTTCTGCCCCGGCGCCGGGACGAACGGGACGTCGAGCCACAACGGCCCGGCCTCGATGTCGGTGACCGGGCGCTGCGTACGGTGCGCGCCGCCGTCGAGCACCTCGCCCGCGAGCGAGGCGGGCAGCGCGACGCGCGTGAGCCGGTGCGCCGCGGACTCCACCACGAGGAGGTGGACCTGCGGCTCGCCGTCCGGCCCCTCGCCCACCTGCACGACGACGCCGCTCGGCTCCGCGAGGCCGGTCGCCAGGGTCGTGACCTCGCCGGCGAGACGAGTCCCGGAGGTGTAGTCCCCGACGCTCCCGGCCTCCCCGGCCGTGGGCGCGAACCGGCGCAGCGCGCCGTCGTAGGTGTCGGCGACGACGACGCTCCCGTCGGGCAGCGTCGCGACCCCGAGCGGGTGCTGCATCAGCGCCTGGTCGGCCGGGCCGTCGCGGTGGCCGAAGTCGAACAGCCCCTGCCCCACTGCGGTCCGGACCTCGACGCCCTCGGGCACGACGGCGACTCCACCGCCGAGCCCGGTCACACGACGCAGGGCCGACGTCTCGGAGTCCGCCACCCACGTCGCGCCATCCCCCGCGACGGCCAGCCCGGACGGCTGGGCGAACCACGCCGACGCACCCGGCCCGTCCTCCAGCCCCTCGTTCATCGTCCCGGCCAGCAGCCCGAGCTTCCATCCGTCGAAGGCCCAGAGCGTGTGGTGGCCCGCCATCGCGACGACGAAGCCGCCCAGCTCGTCGGACCAGGCGACGTCCCACGGTGACGACAGCTTCACGTCGAGCGGGTCGTAGGTGGCCGAGGCATCGAACGGACCGAGGCGGCGGGCGCCGCCCTCGTCCGCCAGGACGACGTTCTCCACGCCGCCGACCATGAACTGCTCGCCCGTTCCCGCGACGGTCGTCACCCGACCGTCGGCGAGGCGCACACCGCGCAGCGCGTGGTTGGCCGTGTCCGCCACGAGGACGTCGAACCCGTACGCCTCACGCTCCTGCTCGGGAACGAGGCACAGCCCGTTGGGCTCGGCGAACCGCGCGTCGTCGGGGCCGCCGTCGGTGAGCCCGCGCTCGCCGGACCCGATGCGCCGGACGAGCGTCTCGCCGTCGGGCCCGAGCTCGGCGAGCGCGTGGTGCCCGGCGTCCGCGACGAGGAGGTTGCCGCCGGGCAGCTCGATCGCCTTCGCGGGGAAGCGCAGCGTCCCCGACGACGGCGCGGGCGCCACGTACGGGCCGTCGCCGCGGTGCAGCGTGCCCTTGGCGTCGTGCTCGGCGACGAGCTCCTCGACGAGCGCGGCGATGGCCGACGCGTGCCCCTCCCCCGCCATCTGCGCGACGACGTAGCCCTCGGGATCGACGACAACGAGGGTCGGCCACGCGCGTGCGGCGTACGCGGACCACGTGACGAGCTCGGGGTCGTCGAGGACGGGGTGGTGCACCTCGTACCGCTCGACGGCGGCCGCGAGCGCCGCCGGGTCCGCCTCGTGCTCGAACTTGGGCGAGTGCACCCCGACGATGACCAGCACGTCGCGGTGCGCTTCCTCGAGCTCGCGCAGCTCGTCGAGGACGTGCAGGCAGTTCACGCAGCAGAAGGTCCAGAAGTCGAGGACCACGACCTTCCCGCGCAGGCCGGCGAGGGTCACGTCCCGGCCGCCGGTGTTGAGCCAGCCGCGCCCGACGAGCTCGGACGCGCGGACGCGGGGAAGTCGCTCGGTGGTCACGCTCCCCATTGTCGCGCGACCTCCGACCCTTGACCCACATACCCCTGGTGGGTATATTCGCCATCGTTCGATACCCCGCTGGGGTATCCGCGACGAGGAGGAACACGATGAGCATCGTCGGGATCGAGTACCAGGTGACCGGCATGACCTGCGGCCACTGCGAGATGTCGGTGCGCGAGGAGGTCGAGCAGGTGCCGGGCGTCACCGCGATCGACGTCAGCGCGGCCACCGGTCGGCTCGTCGTCACGGCCGACCAGCCCCTCGACGACGCCGCGGTCGTGGCCGCCGTCGACGAGGCGGGCTACCAGGCGGTGCGGGTGCCATGAGAGCCCCCGCCCGGATCGGGCTGTACGCCGCGGGGCTCGGCGTCGTGTTCGTCGCCTCCGCCGCGATCGCCGGGGCCGTCGTCCCCGAGGGAGCAGCACCGGCACCGGCCGCCTCGCACGCCCCCGACCAGCACGTCGCCACGGGCGACGCCCCCGAGCAGGAGAGCACGAGAGGAACCGACATGACCCGCGGACTGTCCCTGGAGCAGGACGGGTACACGCTGGGCGAGGTCACGGCTCCCGCGACCGTGGGCGAGGCGGGAGAGCTGGCCTTCACCGTCACCGACCCCGCGGGCGCGCCCGTCACGGAGTTCGACGTCGCGCACGAGCAGCGGCTCCACCTGATCGTCGTGCGCTCCGACGGCACGCACTTCCGGCACGTCCACCCCGTGATGGACGCGGACGGGCGCTGGTCGCTGCCCTGGACCTGGGACGCAGCCGGGACCTACCGCGTCTACGCGGACGCCGCGCCCAGCGCAGGCGACGCCGTCACGCTGACCCGCACGGTCGACGTCGCGGGCGACCTCGCCCCCGTCCGCCAGACCGAGGTCTCCGCCACCGCGTCGGTCGACGGGTACGACGTCGCGCTCGACGGTCAACTCGAGGCCGGGACGGTCTCCCGCCTGACCGTCGAGGTCACGCGCGACGGAGAGCCGGTCACGACGCTCGAGCCCTACCTGGGCGCCTACGGGCACCTCGTCGCGCTGCGCGACGGCGACCTCGCCTACCTGCACGCGCACCCCGAGGGGGACGAGCCGGAGGCGGGCCAGGTCTCGGGCCCGACCGTGTCGTTCGGCGTCGAGGCGCCCACCCCGGGCCGCTACCTGCTGTACCTCGACTTCCAGGTGGAGGGCGAGGTGCGCACCGCGGCGTTCGTCGTCGAGGCGGTGCCCGACGGCGCCGCCGCCCCGGAGGACGCCCCCGCGACCGGTCACGACCCGGCGTCGCACGACCACTGATCACCCGTGAGCCCGGCAGCACGCCGCCGGGCCGGAAGGAGGACCTCATGACGGCACCGGCCGCCCCGTCACCGGGGACGTTCGTCGAGCTCGAGATCGGCGGGATGACGTGCGCCTCGTGCGCCATGCGGATCGAGAAGAAGCTCAACCGGATCGAGGGCGTCACCGCGACCGTGAACTACGCGACGGAGAAGGCGAAGGTCACCGTCCCGGACGGCGTCGACGCCGCCACGCTCATCGCCGAGGTCGAGAAGACGGGGTACACCGCCCAGCTCCCGCGCGTCGAGGACCCCGGGGTCCCGACGCCGGCCGAGGCGGACGACGCCGACCCCGAGCTCACGTCGCTGCGGCAGCGCCTGGTCGGGGCCGTCGTGCTCTCGGTCCCGGTCATCGCGATGGCGATGGTCCCCGCGCTCCAGTTCACGTACTGGCAGTGGGCCAGCCTCGCGCTCGCCGCGCCCGTCGTGGTGTGGGCGGCCTGGCCGTTCCACCGCGCCGCGTGGACCAACCTGCGCCACGGCGCGGCGACGATGGACACCCTGATCTCCGTCGGGACCAGCGCCGCATTCCTCTGGTCGCTGTACGCGCTGTTCCTCGGCACAGCCGGGGAGCCGGGCATGACGCACCCCTTCACGCTGTCCGTCGCTCCCACCGACGGTGCCGGGAACATCTACCTGGAGGTCGCGGCCGGGGTCACGACCTTCATCCTCGCCGGCCGCTACTTCGAGAAGAGGTCCAAGCGGCAGGCGGGCGCCGCGCTGCGCGCCCTGCTCGAGCTCGGAGCGAAGGACGTCGCGGTGCTGCGCGACGGCGCGGAGACCCGCATCCCGATCACCGACCTCGCCGTGGGCGACGAGTTCGTCGTGCGCCCGGGCGAGAAGATCGCGACGGACGGCACCGTCGTCGCCGGAACGTCCGCCGTCGACGCCTCGATGCTCACGGGCGAGTCCGTGCCCGTCGAGGTGGGCGAGGGCGACGCCGTCACCGGCGCGACCGTCAACGCGGGCGGGCGGCTGGTCGTGCGCGCGACGCGCGTCGGCGGCGACACCCAGCTCGCGCAGATGGCCCGGCTCGTCGAGGACGCGCAGTCCGGCAAGGCCCAGGTCCAGCGGCTGGCCGACCGTGTCTCGGCGGTCTTCGTCCCCGTCGCCATCGCGATCGCCGTCGGCACCCTCGGCGCGTGGCTCGGCGCGGGCGCGCCCGCCTCAGCGGCCTTCACCGCCGCCGTCGCGGTGCTCATCATCGCGTGCCCGTGCGCCCTCGGCCTCGCCACCCCGACGGCGCTGCTCGTCGGGACCGGGCGTGGCGCGCAGATGGGCGTCCTCATCAAGGGGCCCGAGGTGCTGGAGTCCACCCGGACCGTCGACACCGTCGTGCTCGACAAGACGGGGACCGTGACCACGGGCGTCATGACGCTGACCGACGTCGTCACCGGAACCGGCGTCGACCGCGCGGAGCTCCTGCGCCTCGCCGGGGCGCTCGAGGACGCGTCCGAGCACCCGGTCGCCCGGGCCGTCACGCGGGGCGCGGTCCAGGAGGTCGGCCCGCTCCCCGCGCCCACGGAGTTCACCAACGTCGAGGGCAAGGGCGTGCAGGGCGTCGTCGACGGGCACGCCGTCCTCGTCGGCCGCGAGTCCCTCCTCGCCGAGTGGGCGCAGCACCTCCCGCGCGAGCTCGCCGACGCCAAGGCCCGCGCCGAGGAGCAGGGCGGCACGGCCGTCGTCGTCGGCTGGGACGGGCGCGCCCGCGGCGTCCTCGTGGTGGCCGACGCGGTCAAGCCCACGAGCGCCGAGGCGATCCGCCAGCTCCGCGCGCTCGGCCTCACCCCGGTGCTCCTGACCGGGGACAACGCGACCGTCGCCCGACGGATCGCGGCCGAGGTCGGCATCGACGAGGTCATCGCCGAGGTCCTGCCGCGCGACAAGGTCGACGTCGTCAGCCGGCTCCAGGGCGAGGGCAAGGTCGTCGCGATGGTCGGCGACGGCGTGAACGACGCCGCGGCCCTCGCCCAGGCGGACCTGGGCCTGGCCATGGGGACGGGCACGGACGTCGCGATCGAGGCCGCCGACATCACGCTCGTGCGGGGCGACCTCCGCTCCGCGGCCGACGCGATCCGGCTCGCGCGCCGGACGCTCGGGACGATCAAAGTGAACCTCTTCTGGGCCTTCGCCTACAACGTCGCCGCGATCCCGCTCGCCGCGCTCGGCCTGCTCAACCCCATGCTCGCGGGGGCCGCGATGGCGTTCTCCAGCGTCTTCGTCGTGGGCAACAGCCTGCGGCTGCGGTCGTTCTCCAGCCGGGCCACGAGCACGGACCCGACGACCGCCACCCCCACCGCGCCGGCGGACCAGCTCGCCGGCGTCTGACCGCAGGACCGCCCGGTCCAGACCCCCCCGTGCCCGGTGCTGCACCTCCGGTGCGGTGCCGGGCACGCCACGCGCGGTGGAGGCTCAGGAACGCGAGGCGCTCACCTGGCCGACCACGCGCACCTCGACCTCGACGCCGTCGACGGTGTCCGGGACGTCGACGTCGTCGGAGGTCACGTTCACGCGCAGCAGCCAGTCGTCGACGACGTCCTGCGACCGTGGACCGCGCACGGGCGCGCCCGACGCGTCGGCGCGGGCGATCCCGACGCCGGTCACTCCGTCGAGGCCCGCCAGCTCGTCGCGGAGCGCCGCCTTGGCCTCGCGGGCTCGTTCGAGGGTCGCCACGGCGAACCACCTCCCGACCTCATTGTGCGCCCGTCGGGGCGTTCGCGGCAGGGCCAGGAGTCCGTGCCGGGCGCCGTCAGGCGAGCAGCGTCGCGCCGAGCCGTTCGAGCACGGTCCCGATCGGGTTGCAGTACGTGAGCCCGGTGCCGTTCGCGCCGCCCGTCTCCGACCCCGCGAACAGCAGCCCCAGCGCGACCTCGTCCTCCCGGTACACGAGCGACCCGGAGTCGCCGCCACGCGAGAACGGTCCGTCGCCCGTCGACTCGATCTCGATCTGGTCGTCGAACCGCAGCGCGCCGAGACCGTCGCCGTAGCCCACCACGACGTCGTCGAGCTCGATGGCCGTGACGCGCCCCGTCGTGACGCCGGTGGTCCGGCCGGACTTCCCCACCGTCTCGCCGCCGAGCGCGACCGCGGTCTCCGTGATCCGGCCGACCGGGTACTCCGGGTCCACCACCGGGTCGTCGAGGAGCGCGACGGCGGCGTCGACGGTCTGCGTGACCCCCGCCTCCAGCGGGACGAGCGCGGCGAGGGTCCCGACGCGGTCGTCGGGCGCGCTGCCGCCGTCGGCGGGACCGGGCTGCACGACGACGTCCCCCACCCGCGCGCTCGGCGACCCCGCGAGCACGTGCCAGTTCGAGAGCGCATAGACCGACGCGACGTCCGCGCCCTCCACGGGCGGCTCGCCGAGGCGCACGAACGCGCCGAGCGTCCCGGCGGTGACGTCCACGTTCGCGATCGAGACGCCGGGACGCAGCGGCCGCACCCGGCCGGTCTCGCCGGTCGCGTACGCGGTGACGACCGGCGGCCGCAGGCCGGGACCGCGCTCGCTCCCACCGGCCCGCCCGTCAGGACCGGCGAGCGGGCGGATCCGCCCCGTGCGTCGCACGTCGACCGTGTCCCCCGCCTCCGAAGCGACCTTGCGCGCGATGCTGCGCGCCGTCGGCACCCCGAGCCGGTACCGGACCGCGATGGCGTACCCGCCGTCGTCGTGCGGGGCGAGGCCGATCGCGAGGGTGGGCGCGCGCACGACCTCCGCGGCGTCGGGCACGTCGCGCGCCTCGATCGCCGTGTCCGACCGGCCCGCCAGCCCCGACCGTTCGGCGAGCTCGCGCGCGTAGTCCGCGAGCTGCGACTTGATCTCCCGTGCCTTCTGCTGGTCCATCGGTGCACCGTCCCCTCGCCCGACGGACGGCTCCCGCCGTCCGCGTCCTGCCGAGCGAGTCTGACGGCAGCCGCCCACACCCGCACCGCGCCACGCCGACGACCCGTCAGGCGCGCAGGAGCTGCTCCACGCGGACCGACCGGCGGCGGGCGACGACGAGCGTCGTCACCGCCACCGACGCGAGGCCCCACAGCACCAGCGCGACGGCATCGCCTGCGCCGCCCGCGGCGCCCGGGTCGACGATCGACGTGAGAAGG
Organism: Cellulosimicrobium sp. SH8; assembly: GCF_025818875.1. Classification (NCBI taxonomy): domain Bacteria; kingdom Bacillati; phylum Actinomycetota; class Actinomycetes; order Micrococcales; family Promicromonosporaceae; genus Cellulosimicrobium; species Cellulosimicrobium sp. SH8. The sequence goes on from NZ_JAMXMH010000002.1 coordinate 441,072, forward strand.
CGGAGCGCCGAGCCCACGGGCAGCAGGTCGCGGAGCCCGGTGAGCACGGCCGGGACGGTCGCGACGATGCCGGTCGCGACGAGGAGCACCGCGACGAGCAGGCTGATCGCCCGCCCCACGTTCCCGAGCAGCGCCGCGAGCGCCTGGTTGAGCGCGACGAAGACCACCGACGCGAGCGCCCCGACCGCGAGCAGGCCGACCCAGCCGCCCACGCTCGCCCCCTCGACGGCGGCGAGGATGCCGCCGATGACGAGGCCGGTCGCGGCCGCTGTCCCCGCCGGGAGCGCCAGCGCGGCCAGCGCGAGCCGCCCCGCGGTCCGCGTCGAGCCGAGCAGCTTCGCGGGCACGGGCGGGAACGCGACGAAGATCGCGAGCGCGCCGAGCCACAGGGCGAGGACGGCGAACAGCGGGCCGGTCGACCCGGTGCCGAGGTCCTCGACGCCGGGTGCCGCCACCGGGTCCGCCACGACTGCCGAGAGGTTCTCGCGCTCCGCGTCCGTGTAGGTCGGGATCTGCTCGGTCGCCTCGCCGAGCCCCTGGGCGAGCTCGGTCGTCCCGTCCGCGAGCTGCCCGACGCCGCCCGCGAGGTCGCCCGCGCCGGTCGCCAGGTCCTGAGTCCCGGTCGCGAGCTGGTCGGCGCCCGTCCCGAGCGCCCCGACACCCGTCGCGAGCCCGTCCGCCCCCGTCGACAGCGCACCCGCCCCGCCGGCGAGCTGCGCAGCGCCGTCGGCCACCTGGTCCGCGCCGCCGGCGAGCTGTCCGAGCCCGGTCGAGAGGCCGCTCGCTCCCCCGGCGACGCCCGTCGCCCCCGTGGCGGCCTGCGCCGCCCCGGTCGCGAGCTGGCCCGCGCCCTGCGCGGCCTGGTCGACGCCGTCCGCGAGCGCGTAGAGCCCAGTCGGCCCGGTCGCGCCCGACGGCGCCCCGGCCAGGGCGGCGTTCCCCGCCGCGACCTCGGCCGCGCCCACCGCGAGCGGCCGCAGCGCGGCGAGCTGCTGGTCGAGCGCGACGCACGCCGGGCTCGTCGGGTCCGCCGCGCACCCCGCCTGGACCTTCTGCTGCTCGATCCCGGCGACGACCTGCGCCAGCCCGCCCGCGACGTCCCGCGACCCCGTCGCGAGCCGGGTCCCGAGCGCGGGGAGCGACGTGGACCCTCCGCCGGGGAGGGGAACAGCAGAGATCGAGGCGTCGAGCGTGCCGAGCCCGGTCGCGAGGTCGGACGCCCCGCCCGCGACCCCCGCGACGCCGTCGGCCAGGCTCTGCGCGCCGGTCGCGAGCGACCCGGCGCCGGTCGCCGACTGCGCGACCCCGTCCGCGACCTGCCGCGACCCGGTCGCGACGCCCTGCGCCCCGCTCGCCAGGTCGCCCGCGCCCGACGCGAGCTGGTCCGCGCCCGAGCCGAGCTCGCCGACCCCGGACGCGAGCGCCCCCGCGCCGGTCGCGAGCTCGCCCGCGCCGGACGCGAGCTGCGTCGCGCCGTCGTCCGCCTGGGACGCGCCGTCGGCGAGCTGGTCGGCGCCGTCCGCGGCCTCGCCGAGCTGTTCGTTCAGGGTCGTGAAGCCGACGAGCACGCCGTCCACGTAGTTCTCGGTGAGCGTCGTGCCGAGCACGGACGTCGCGGTGGTCGTGACGATGCGCGCGAGCGCCTCGTCCACGACCCGCCCGCCGGGCGCCGTCTCGACCGTCAGCGTGGCCTGGGTCGCGTCGGACGCGTCGCCGCTGAACGACGTGGCCGCCGCGGAGAAGTCCTCGGGGATCGTCACGACGGCCGAGTAGGTCCCGTCGGCGAGGCCCGACGCCGCGTCGTCGGCGTCGGTGATGACCCAGTCGTAGTTGGTCGTGCCGGGGTCCGGCTGGGCGGCGACGGGTCCGGTGTCGGAGGACGCCGCGCCGCCGCTCACCAGCCCGGCCGTGAGCTGACGCCCCAGCGGGACGGTCTGCCCGTCCACCTGGACGGGCTCGTCGAGGTTGACGATCGCGGCCTTCACCGTGTCGAGCCGCTCCTGCGGGTCCCACAGCGCCCACAGCAGCAGGCCGAGCACCGCGAGCGGCAGCGCGACGGCGGCGGCCACGGTCCACGCGCGCCGGGCGTCGACGCGGCGCGTCCGGGAGGCGGCGGGCGGCGGCGCGTCCGGGGTGGTCGGGTCGGTCTGCGCCGTGTCGGGCGGGAAGACGCTCATGCGGGCACCTCCTCGGTGCGCGGGCCGACGGCGGACGCCGGGTCGGTGGGGGCGGGCACCGTGCGGGCGGGGTCGGGGGCGTGCAGGTCGAGCACCTGGGTCCCGGGTGGCGCGAGGTCGGTGGGCGCGGGCCCGACGGCGCCCAGGACGACCGCCGTGCCGCGCTCGGCCGCCCGGGCGAGCACCTCGGAGAGGGCGGCGCGCTCGGCGGGCGACGTGACGGCGTCGGTCCCGACCACGGCGACCAGCCGCGGCTCCTCGCGCAGCAGCGCGGCGACGCTCGCCGCCGCGGGCACGCGGTGCGCGGCGGGCGCGGGCGCGTCGCCGGGCAGGGCCGCGACGTCGGCCGCGAGGTCGACGAGCGCGACGCGGCGGCGCACGCTCAGCGCGCGCTCGGGCAGGACGAGGCCCGTCACCTTGAGGGCTCCGGCGGCCGGCTTGAGCCGCCCCGCGAGCGCCAGCACGACCCCCGACACCGCCGCGGGCGACGTCCCGTGCACGACGAGCGACCCGCCGTCGGGCACGCGCACCGTGACCGGGTCGGCGAGCGGGCCGCGCGCCCCGGCGACGACGAGGTCGTGCGCGACGATCGCGTCCGTGCTGCCGGGCTCCGGCCAGTCCGCGAGCGCGAGCTCCTTGGACAGCCCCTCGCCCTCGACGTCGAACGACGGCAGCACCCGGTCGAGCCAGCGCGGCATCCACCACGCCTTGTCGCCGAGCATCGCGAGCACCGCCGGCACGAGCGTCATGCGCACGACGAACGCGTCGACGAGGACGCCGACCGCGAGCCCGAGCGCGATGGGCTTGAGGCTCATGTCGCCCTCGGGCACGAACGCCACGAACACCGCGAACATGATGACCGCCGCCGCGGTGACGACCTTCGCCGACGCCTGGAACCCCGTGAAGATCGACCGCCGCGCCTTCGCGGAGTGGACGTAGTCCTCCCGGATGCGCGCCACGAGGAACACCTCGTAGTCCATCGCGAGGCCGAACAGCACGCCCATGAGCACGATCGGCATGAACGAGATGACCGGGCCCAGGCGCGTCACGTTCAGCGCGTCCGCGAGGAGCCCGTGCTCGAACACGAGGGTCACCACGCCGAACGCCGCGCCCACCGAGAACAGGTACCCGAGCGTCGCCTTGATCGGCACCGCGATCGAGCGGAACACCATCGTCAGCAGCACGAGCGACAGGCCCACGACGACGAACGCGAACGGCAGCAGCGCCGCCCCGAGCTTCGCCGAGACGTCGATCCCCACCGCCGTGAACCCCGTGACCGCGAGGTCCACGCCGTACTCGTCGAGGAAGTGGTCGTGCTGCGCGCGGATCTCCGTGACGAGGTCCTTGGTCTCCGCCGAGTCCGGCGCGCCTGTCGGCACGACCTGCACGATGCCCGTGTCCGCCGTGAGGTTGGGCGTCGCGAGCGGGACGTCCGCGACCCCGGGCAGGCCCGCGAGCTCGTCGCCCAGGTCGTCCATGAGCCCCACCGGGTCCGTCGACGTGACGATCGTCCCGGTGACGATGAGCGGCCCGTTGAACCCGGGGCCGAAGTGCTCCGACACCAGGTCGTACGTCACGCGCGCCTGGTTGTCCTCCGGCAGCGTCCCCGCGTCGGGCAGCGCGAGCTGCAGGTCCCGCGCGGGCAGCGTGAGCAGCACGATCGCCGCGACGACGAGCCCGATGGTCAGCAGCGGGATCCGCGTGACGGCGCGTACCCACCCCGCGAAGAACCGGTTGCGGTGCGCGGTCGTGGTCGGGTCGGAGACGTCCCGGGTCGGGTCCGCGGCGGGGGCGCCCTCGGTGCTCGGGGCTGCCGCGCCGTCACCCTGGTCTTCCGGGCGGCGGTTCACGAGCGCGGCTTGACGCCCTGTCGCATCCGAGCCCGCCCCCGCCGCTCGTCCAGTCCGTCGCCTCGTCGTCTCGTCGAGGCCCGACGACGCCGCACCCGCACGCCGTCGCCCACGCCCACGACGGCGCGGTGCCTTCGGGCGGAGCCGCTCGCCCGCGAAGCCCAGCATCGCGGGGAGCAGCGTGATCGAGACGAGGACCGCGAGGCCGACGCCGACGGCGGCGGCGACGCCCATGACGGTGAGGAACGGGATGCCGGCGACGCCGAGGCCGACGAGCGCGATCATCACGGTGAGGCCGGCGAAGATGACGGCGGAGCCCGCCGTCGCGACGGAGCGGGCGGCGGCCTCCTCGACGCTCAGCCCGCCGGCGAGCTCGTCGCGGTGCCGGGACACGATGAAGAGCGCGTAGTCGATGCCGACGGCGAGGCCGAGCATGACCGCGAGCATCGGCGTCGTGGAGTTGATCTGTGCGACGGCGGTCGCGGCGAACAGCAGGCCCATGGTGACGCCGACGCCCATCACGGCGTTGAGGAGCGGCAGCCCGGCGGCGACGAACGAGCCGAACGTGAGCACGAGCACGACGAGCGCGACGAGGAGGCCGAGGGCCTCGGTGACGGTGAGCGTGGGGAACTCGGTGCTGAAGAGCTGCCCGCCGAGCGCGGCCTGGGCGCCGTCGGGCAGGGCGGCGGCCAGGTCGTCGACGGCGTCGCCGAGCGCGTCCTTCGTGGCGTCGGTGACCTCGCTCTGCCCCTCGTCGAGCTGGATCGTCATGAGCGTCGCGACGTCGTCGTCGCTGATCGACGCGGTCATGGTGTCGTCGTAGGGCGAGGTGACGGCGGCGACGTCGGCGACGTCGCCGAGCGCGGTGACGGCCTCCTCGACGGGTCCGCGGACGGCGTCGTCCTCGATGGTGGAGCCGTCGGGCGCGACCACGATGACCTGGGCAGACGCCCCGCTGACCTGCGGGAACGTCGCGGCGAGACGGTCGAGCGCCGCCTGGGACTCGGTGCCGGGGATCGTCACCTCGTCGTCGAGGCCCTGGCCGACGAGGCCGGCGAGCGCACCGGCGAGGACGAGGATCCCGATCCACGCGGCGAGGACGAGCCGGCGCGCCCCGACCGCCCAGCGGCCGAGCGAGTACAGCGCTGAGGACACGAGCGGCCTCCCGGGGAGAGTGCAGACGGATTTCAGGATACGCCGCTGTATCCGATACGGGAACGTATCCGATACACTGGTGCATCGCAAGGCCGTCCGTTCGGGCGGCGCCCTCCGACAGTGGGAGCATGTCCGGCGTGACGACGGACCTCGACCCGACCCGCGTCGGTCGCGACCCCGCGGGGGACGGCGACGCCCGGATCTCGCCGCGGCGGGAGCGCACGCGTGAGCGCCTGCTCGACGCCGCCTACGGGTTGTTCGCCGAGCACGGCATCAACGGCACCTCCATCGAGGCGGTCTGCGAGGCCGCAGGCTTCACCCGCGGCGCGTTCTACTCGAACTTCGCGTCCAAGGAGGAGCTCTTCCTCGCGCTCAGCGAGCGGGAGATCCGCGTGCGGATGCGCAGCCTCGAGCACGCTGTCGAGCACCTGCCCGAGCACCCCGTGCAGGACGGCGTCATCGCGCCCGCGACGATCGCGACGATCGTCGCGGCCGTCATGGACGACCCGCGGGACGAGCGTCGCTGGTGCCTCATGAACGCCGAGCTCGAGCTGCTCGCGCTGCGCGACCCCCAGGTCGCCGCGCGGTTCGCGGAGCAGGAGGAGTCGTTCCGCGCCGAGCTGGCGGACATCCTCACGCGCGTGCTCACGGAGGTGGGCATGCGGTTCGCGATCGACCCCGCGGCCGCGACGCGCGTGCTCATCAGCGCCTACTCGTGCGCGGCGCGCGACGCGTTCCTCGGCCCGGCCGACGACGAGGCGGTCCGCCGGGCGCAGTCGGCCGACTGGCTCCCCGCCCTCGTCGGGCGCCTCGTCGAGCCGGACCCCGGCGCACCCGACGCCGGCATCTGACGCCGACCGTGGCGCGTGTCAGTGGCCCAGGTCACACTGGCGCCATGACACTCACGTTCAGCGGTCCGGTGTTCGACTGTGCCGAGCCCGCCACGGTGGCGGACTTCTGGCAGGCGGCCCTCGGCTGGAGCGGACGGGAGACCGGCCCGCACGGCGAGTCAGTCCTCTACCCCCACGAGGGCGAGACGACGATGGGGCCGCCCAGCGTCGTCTTCCAGCGGGTGCCCGAGGGCAAGGCGGTGAAGAACCGCGTCCACCTCGACTTCGCCTCCTCCGACCAGGCCGCCGACGTCGCGCGGCTCGAAGGTCTCGGCGCCCGCCGGGTCGACGTCGGGCAGGGCGAGGGCGAGACCTTCGTCGTGCTGGCCGACGTCGAGGGCAACGAGTTCTGCGTCCTGCGCGGGGACTGACGCTCGGTCGTCGCCCGGGCTCGACCGGCGCCGGTCGAGCCTCGCTCCTCCGTGCGCGGAGGCTCCCGTCACGGTGGCCGTGTCACGCCGATGCCCCGGGCCCGGTCGAACGGGCAAGGGACGCGACGCAGGCACCTTCGCGCGTCCTCCGGTCGAGACGGAGGAGTGACCCATGTCCGAGAACCCGCTCGTCGTGCTGCTGCACGGCGCGTTCGCCGAGTCCGCGAGCTGGTCGGGCGTGATCGCCCGGCTCCGTGCGCAGGGCGTCGACACCCTCGCCCTCGCGAACCCCCTGCGCAGCGTCGTGACGGACGCACAGTACGTGCGCGACGCCGTCGGCGACTCGGGGCGACCGCTCGTCCTCGTCGCGCACTCCTACGGTGGCATGGTCGTCACGGAGGCGGCCGCGGAGGGCCTCGGCGACGTCCGAGGGATCGTCTACGCGGCGGCGTTCGCCCCCGACACCGGCGAGAGCGCGATCGACCTCGCCGGGAGGTTCCCGGGCAGCACGCTCGGCGACACGCTGGAGAGCACGTCGCTCGTGGACGACCAGGACGACCTGTGGATCCGGCCGGACGCCTACCACGCGCAGTTCGCCGCCGACGTCGCGGAGGAGACCGCGTACGTCGCCGCGCGCACGCAGCGACCCGTCACGGACGTCGCGCTGAACCAGATGCTGCTCGCCGGCACCCCTGCCTGGAAGACGACGCCGTCGTGGTTCGTGTTCGGCTCCGAGGACCGCACCATCCCCGTGGCCGCGCACCGGTGGATGGCCGAACGGGCCGCCGCGCGCGGCGTGGACGAGGTCGACGGCGGGTCGCACGCCATCGCGCTGTCCGAGCCGGACCGCGTCGTCCGCTCCGTGCTCGACGCCCTCGACACGGCGCGGGGCCCGGCCGCGTGACCGCCGCCGGACAGGAGACGACGATGATCACCACCACGGCGCTCGGCCCCGTCTCGACGGTCGACGCCGGCCCGCTCACCGTCGGCTACGTCGAGGCCGGCGACCCCGACGGCACGCCCGTGGTCCTGCTCCACGGCTACCCCTACGACGTGCACAGCTACGTCGACGTCGTGCCGCTCCTCGCCGACGCGGGGCTCCGCGTCATCGTGCCGTACCTGCGCGGGCACGGGCCGACGACGTTCCGCGACGCCGGCGCGATGCGTTCGGGCCAGCAGGCCGCTCTCGGCTCCGACCTCGTCGCGCTCCTCGACGCTCTCGACATCGACTCCGCCGTGCTCGCGGGCTACGACTGGGGAGGACGGGCGGCGTGCGTCGTCGCGGCGCTCTGGCCCGAGCGGGTCCGCGGGCTCGTGTCCGTGAACGGCTATCTCGTGCAGGACGTCGCGGCCTCGCAGACGCCGGTCCGCCCCGACCTCGAGGCCGGGTTCTGGTACTTCTGGTACTTCTCGACGGAGCGCGGTCGCCGCGGTCTGACGCAGAACCGCGCGGAGATCGCACGCGTCATCTGGACGCGGAACTCGCCCGAGCGCTCGTTCGCCGACGCCGACCTCGCGCGGGCCGCCACCGCGTTCGACAACCCCGACCACGTCGACGTCGTCATCCACTCCTACCGCCACCGGCTCGGGCTCGCCCCGGGCGACCCGGTGCACGAGGACGCGGAGCGGCGCCTCGCCGCGCTGCCCCGGATCGACGTCCCGACCATCACGCTCGACGGCCTCGCCGACGGCAACTTCCCCGCGACCGACGGGTCTCCGAGCGCGCGCTTCTTCGGCGGGCCGCGCGAGCACCGGCAGGTGCCGCACGCCGGTCACGACCTGCCCGCAGAGGCGCCCGAGGCGTTCGCTCAGGCCGTCCTCGACCTGGCGAACCGCCCGGCGGCGGACTGACCCGGGCCGAGGCAGGTCAGCGCGCGCCGTAGACCGCCGTCGAACCCGCGGGCGGCTCGCCGACGTCCTCGACCGGTCGTGGCGCGTACGTCTCGGCGGTGAGGTCGGCGCGCTGGACCCGCGAGAGCCGGAACCAGCGGATCGCCTCGCGCGAGCGGCACCAGGCCACGAGGTACCAGCGGCCGTCGGTGTGCGCGAGCAGCACGGGCTCGACCCGGCGCGAGGTCTCGACACCCCGGCCGTCCCGGTAGCGGATCGCGAGCACGCGCTCCCCCGCGAGCGACTGCTCGACGGCGCGCAGCACGCCGAGGTGCGTCCGCGCCCGCCCGACGACGTCCCCTCCGCCCGGCGCGACGTCCGTCTCCGGTGGGACTGCGCCGTCGGGCGAGGCCGCGACGTCGGGCGGGCCCGGGACCTCGTGACGGACCCACACCCGCGCGGCGAGCGCCTCGGCACGGACGCGGTCGCCCGCGGCGAGCGCGTCCCACACCTTCCCGCGCGCGGCGAGCGCGTCGACCGCGAACGGGCTGCCGGGCGGGAGCGTCGCGAGCGCGACCGCGACGGCGACCGCCTGGCCGGGCGTGAAGTTCACGGGGGGCAGGGACGCGCTCGGGTCGAGCACGTAGCCCCCGCCGGGCCCGGCCTGCGCCCAGATCGTCAACCCGGCCTGCTGGAGCGCGGCGACGTCGCGCTTGATCGTCCGCTGGCTCACCTCGAGCGCTGCCGCGAGACGCGGGCCCGTCGTGCCGGTGCGCCCCGCACGGCGCAGCTCCTCGGCGAGCGCGTAGAGCCGTTCCGTCCTGTTCACCGGATGATGGTGACAGACAGGTGTCACCGACGCCCTGCGAGGGTGGGTCCATGAGCAACCACGACCAAAGCCAGCCCCTCCACGTCGTCCTCGTCCCCGGCTTCTGGCTGGGCGCCTGGGCGTGGGACGACGTCGTCCCCCACCTCGAGGCCGCCGGCCTCGTCCCGCATGCGGTGACCCTCCCGGGCCTGGACCCGGGCTCGACGGCACAGGACCGCGCCCACATCACGCGCGACGACCACGTGGACACGGTCGCGCGGCTCGTCGACGGGCTCGAGGGCCGGGTCGTGCTCGTCGGCCACAGCGGCGGCGGGCCGGTCGTGCAGCAGGTCGCCGACCGCGACCCGGCCCGGATCGAGCGGATCGTCTACGTCGACACCGGCCCCCTCGTCGACGGCGCCGCTCTCTCGCCCGACCTCCCGGCGGACGTCGCCGAGGTCCCGCTGCCCGACTGGGAGACGCTGGGCGAGGACGGGTCGAGCCTGGACGGCCTGGACGACACGGCGCTCGCGCGGTTCCGGGAGCGCGCGGTGCCGACGCCCGGCCCGGTCGCACGCGGCCCGGTGCACGTGGCGAACCCCGCTCGCCTGGGCGTTCCCGCGACCGTGACCTGCTCCTCGATCCCGTCGGCCGTGCTCGCCGAGCTCGCGAACCCGGGCCCTCCCCTGCACACCGAGCTGGGCGAGCTCACGGACCTCATGTACGTCGACCTGCCGACCGGGCACTGGCCGATGTTCTCGCGCCCGCGCGACCTCGCGGCCGCCCTGGTCGACGCAGCCTCCTGACCGGACGCCCCGCGCAGCACGGAGCGCGTCGTGAGCCGGTCGTACGGGACGGGCCCGTGCGACCGGCATCACACGTTCTCCCAAAGAAAGTCACCGAACTCGCGTCACAGACGGCGACTTGTGCCGTCTTGTCGGGTGGAAGCGGTCACCAGGCCGCCCGAAGACCGACCGACGACGAGACGGACCATGCACGACACCCTGCCCTCCGCCCCCTCGCGCACCGAGGTGCGCACGGCCCTGCTCTGGGCCCTCGAGCACGACCGCGACGCCCTGCTGGAGCACCGCGAGACGACCCAGCACTGCGCGTGGGCCGCGGCCCGGGGTGCGGCCGACCGGCGCCTCGTGCGCCGCTGGCGCGCGGCGTTCGCCCCGCTCCCGTCCAGCATCGCCTGACGCGAGACCCCCGGACCCGGACCGCCCGCGCGCATCCGTCCGGGGGCACCGGGGCGAACCCCGGACGAGAGGGCACGTCCGCCCCCTCGGGAGGAGGTCGCCATGTTCGCGTCGCTCGCTGCCGGATCCGGCGGGACGATCGGCGTCACGGGGATCGGGAACGGCATGTCGCAGTGGTTCCTGATCTTCGGCGCGCTCATCATCACCGCGATCCTCGTCGGCTCGATCTACGAGCTCGGCAAGGCCGTGCACGACCGGCACGTCCACCAGCGCCGCCCGGTGCACCGCTGACGCCCGCCTGACCACGGCCGCCCGCGTACCGTCACCGCCGTCCCGAGCCCCCGCCCCGCGCACCCGACCTCGCGTCCCGCGCGGCGGCGTCGGACACTGGGAGGAGGACGACGAGGACCGGTGACGCGATGGTCGGGACCGTGGCACGTGTCCCCCGCGCCGAGCAGGGCGCGAGGCGGGACGAGCGCGCGCCCGGTGGCCCCGGGGGCACGGATGACCACGACGCCGTGCTCGACCTTCCCGCCGCGTACTCTTGCTGGGCCCCGCTCGTCCGGGCCGTCGTCGCGCGGCGCCTCGGCGACCCGTCCGACGCCGACGACGCGACCCAGCTCGTGTTCCTCGCCGCGTGGCGCTCGCGCGACCGGTTCGACCCGACGCGGGGCGAGGTGCCCGTGTGGCTCCTGGGCATCGCGCGCCACGTCGCCGCCGACCTCCTGACGGCGCGGGCGCGCGAGGCCCGACGGCGCGAGGCCGCCTCGCGGGGCCGTCCCGTGACGGCCGTCCCCGACCCGGCCGACGACGTCGCCGCGCGGGTCGACATGGAGGGGGCGCTGCGACGCCTGGCCCCCGAGCGGCGCCGGGTGGTGCGCCTGGTGTACGCGCAGGGCCGCACCCACGCCCAGGTCGCCGCGGAGACGGGCCTCCCCCTCGGCACGGTCAAGAGCCACGCGCGCCGAGGCCTGGCAGAGTTCCGCACCCACCCCTGACCCGCCGAGCACGACGTTGCTGTCGGAATGCGGCCGATGACGACAGCAACGTCGTGCTCGACGGCGCGGCACGTCGTGCTCGTCGGGCTGCAGGCGCGCGTCACGCGCGACCGAGTGTGATGTGATCCAGATCACACAGATCCGTGCCCGAGACGTGTCGGGAGCGGGCCGTCGGTTCCGACCTCCCCGTGACGGCGCCGACGGGGCGCCGACCGACGGAAGGGAACGACCATGAGGTACATGCTGGTGAAGACCTACACCCAGGCGGCGCACTGCGACCTCCCCATCCACGAGTGGGCGCCGGAGGACATCGAGGCGCACATCGCGTTCCAGCGGGCGCTCGGCGAGCAGCTCGCGGCGTCGGGCGAGCTCGTCGACGCCCAGGGGCTGGCCGGGCCGGACCAGGCGCTCGTCGTCATGTCGGACGGCCGCACAGCACCCGTCGTCACCGACGGCCCGTTCCCCGAGTCGAAGGAGTTCCTCGCGGGCTACTGGATCGTCGACGTCGACAGCCAGGACCGCGCGGTCGAGATCGCGGCGCAGGCGTCGGCCGCACCCGGCCCGGGAGGCGCCCCGATCGGCGAGTACATCGAGGTCCGCCAGGTCATGAGCGCACCCGCGTCCGAGCAGTGACCGCCACGTGACCGCCACCGCCCCCGAGCCGGTCGACGACCTGCTGCGGGACCTCCGGCCGCGTGTCCTCGGCCTTCTGGTCAGGCGCTGCGGCGACCTCGCCGACGCCGAGGACGCGCTGCAGGAGGCGCTGCTCGCGGCCGCGACCCGCTGGCCGGTGGACGGGCTCCCCGACGACCCGCGGGCCTGGCTCGTGCGCGTCGCGGAGCGCCGGCTCGTGGACACGGTCCGGGCCGACGTCGCGCGGCGCCGTCGGGAGGAGACGACGGCGCGGCGCGACCCGGCGTCGGCGCGGCTCGCCCCGGCCGGGCTCACGGGCGCGGCCGGGGCCTCGCCGGAGCCGGACGCGCCCGACGCGGTGCCGGGCGAGAGCGCCGACGGATCGGGGGCGGGCGACGTCGACGACTCGCTCACCCTCTTCTTCCTGTGCTGCCACCCCGACCTGCCGCCCGCGAGCGCCGTCGCGCTGACGCTGCGGACCGTCGGCGGGCTCACGACGGCGGAGATCGCCCGCGCGTTCGGCGTCCCCGAGGCGACCATGACGCAGCGCATCACGCGCGCGAAGCGCAGCCTCGCCGCGCTCGACCGCCCGTTCGCGACGCCGGGGCCCGGCGAGTGGGACGCGCGGCTCGCCGCCGTCCTGCGCGTGCTCTACGTCGTGTTCACCGAGGGCCACACGGCGACCTCGGGACCGTCGCTGCGGCGCGCGGACCTGTCCGGCGAGGCGATCCGGCTGGCCCGCACGGTGCACGCGCTGCTGCCGGACGACCCGGAGGTCGGCGGCCTGCTCGCGCTCATGCTCCTCACGGACGCCCGGCGCGACACCCGGACCGGTCCACGCGGCGAGCTCGTGCCGCTCGCCGAGCAGGACCGTTCCCGCTGGGACCGCACGGAGATCGTCGAGGGCGTCCGGATCGTCACCGCGACGCTCCCCCACGGGCTCGTCGGGTCGTACCAGGTGCAGGCGGCGGTCGCGGCGTTGCACGCGCAGGCGCCGAGCACGGACGCGACGGACTGGGAACGGGTCCTCGCGCTGTACTCGGTGCTGGAGCGCCTCGACCCGAGCCCGCACGTCACGCTCAACCGTGCGGTCGCGGTCGCGATGGTCGACGGCCCTCGCGCAGGCCTCGCCCTCCTCGCCGGCCTCGACGACGCCCTCGCGACGAGCCACCGCCTACCGGCCGTGCGTGCGCACCTGCTGGAGCGGGCGGGAGAGACGCGCGCCGCCGTCGGGCAGTACGTGGCCGCCGCGGCGGCGACACCGAGCCCCGCGGAGCGCGACTACCTCACGCTGCGCGCGGCCCGCCTCCGCACCCTCCGTGACGCGTCCCCCTGACCGTCCCCCGCAGGGCGTCGAGCACGAGGTTGCTGTCGTCATCGAGTCGATATCGACAGCAACCCCGTGCTCGAGAGCGCGTAGGCCCGTGCTCAGCCGAGCGTCGTCGGCAGCTCGGCGTCGCCCTCGCCCGGCGTGGCGCCGAGCACGTGCTCGGCGAGGAACGCGAGCACCACCTGGTACCAGACCTTCGCGTGCTGCGGCTGGAGGATCCAGTGGTTCTCGTCCGGGTAGAACAGGAACCGGTGCACCGTCTCGCCGTCGGCCCCGGCGGGCAGGCCCGACGACTCGAGCAGCTCGTACCAGAGCCGCAGCCCCTCGCCGATCGGGACGCGGTAGTCCTTGTCGCCGTGGATCACGAGCATCGGGGTGACGATGTCGCCCACGAACCGGTGCGGGCTGTTGTCGAGCGCCATCTCCGGCGTCATCTCGCGCGCCCAGTAGTAGGCGTGGTCCGTCGTCGGGCCGAACTGGTCCAGCGCCCACAGGCTCGCGTGCGTGACGATCGCGTGGAAGCGGTCCGTGTGGCCCGCGACCCAGTTGGCCATGTACCCGCCGAACGACCCGCCCATCGCGGCCGTGCGCGACGCGTCGACCTCCGGACGCGCCTCCACCGCGTCGGTGATCGCGAGCAGGTCGGTGTACGGGGCCTTGCCCCACGCGCCCCAGCCGCGCTGCACGAAGTCCTGGCCGTACCCCGTCGACAGCGCCGGGTCCGGCAGCAGCACCGCGTACCCGCGCGCGACCATCAGCCACGGGTTCCAGCGCCAGCTCCACGCGTTCCACGACCCGAGCGGGCCGCCGTGGATCCACAGCAGCAGCGGCGCCGGGTTCTCCGCCGACGCGCCGTGCGGCAGGGCGAGCCAGCCGCGCACGCGCACGTCGTCCGCCGCGGCGGTCTCGACGTCGACGAGCGTGCCCGGGAGGTCGGGTGTCGCGACCGGGCCGCGCAGCGGCGTCGCGGGCACCGGGGTGCGGCCGCCCGCCTCGCCGGAGCCGAGGAACGACCCGACGTCGATGCGCACCGGGTGCGACGGCTCGAGGTAGCTCGTGCGCAGCGCGTACGCCGTGCGGCCGTCGGGCGCGACCTGCACGTCCGTGAAGACCGCGTCGTCGCTCGTCACGCGCTCGGCGGTGCCGTTCTCCGCCGTGCCGTCCGGGGAGAAGGCGACGAGGAAGACCGGGCCGCGGCCGTCGTCGTCGGCCGTGACGAGCAGGCCCGAGCCGTCGGGGAGCCAGCGCAGCGACGTCGGCCAGCGGTCCCAGTGCGGCACGAGCGTGCGCGGGGTCGCGTGGTTCTCGGCGCGCGTCGTCGCGGAGTCGTCGTGCACGGCGGGGCCGTCCGCGGCTGGCGGCACTCCGGCGGGCCCGTCCGGCGCGTGCAGCGGCACGACGGCGAGGCTCTCCTCCGGCGCCTGGTGCGGCGTCGAGATCGTCTCGCGCACGAACGCGACCCACGCGCCGTCGGGCGAGATGCGCGGCCAGTGCGCCTCCGCGCTCGGCTCGTCGACGAGCGTGCGCCGTGCGCCCGTCGCGGTGTCGATCGCGACGAGCGTGTTGCGCACCTGCGGCCCGGGGCCGGCGACCTGCCACGTCGTGACGAGGGTCGTGCCGTCGGCCGACAGGTCCGCGGAGTGCTCGTGCAGCGCACGCCCCGGCGCAGCACCCTGCCCGACGCCGCGGGTCACGTCGTGCAGGTCGAGGAGGCGGGGGTCGCGGGGCTGGTCGGGGCTGTCGCCCGTCTTCTCGTCGGCGGACCCGGCCGGGAGCGGGTGCGCGGGCTCGTCCACGAGCGCCGTGAGGTCGCCGACGAACCGGTGCGCCTCGTCCGGGCCGCGGTCGTGGTCCCACTGGCGCACCGGGTACGCGCTGTGCAGGATCGCCGCGACCTTGGCGTCCTTGCGCGCGGACCGGAGCTCGGCGTCGTGCGCGAGGTCGCGCGCGCTCGGCAGCACCGACGCCGCGACCGAGACCACCGGTGCGTCCGCCGCGGCGAGCGGGCCGCTCACGCCCGCGGGCGCCGTCGCGACGACGCGCGCCTCGCCGCCCGTCGCCGGGAGCAGCCACAGCGCGGCCTGCGGGTCGTCGTCGGACCCGCCGTCCGGGTCGGGCCGTGCCGAGGTGAACAGGACGTCACCCGCCCCGGTGAACGTCGCGCTCGACTCCCCCTTGGTGCTGCGCGTGAGCCGACGCGCCGGGGCCTCCCCCGCCGGGTCGACCTCCCACAGCGCGGTCCGGTACCCGGTGCGCTGCGGGTCGAGCGTCTGCACGGTCGTGACCAGGCGCTCCCCGTCGGGCGAGAGCGCGAGCCCCCCGACCCGCGGGATCGCGAGGTAGTGGTCGAGATCGTGGAACGGGGTCTCGGAGGGGCCGGAGATACCGGGCGTGGCGGCGTCGTTACTCACCCGTACGTCCTATCACGCCCCCGCCCCCCGCTCGCCCCCACCCCGCCCCCGCCGAACACGACATGAGAGTCGTTTTGCAGCGCATAACGAACCTCATGTCGTTTTCGACGACGGGTGGGTCGTGCTCGGGCCAGGTGCCGACGCACGTCGGTGACCAGACGGCCGGGGCGCGGCGACCCTGGGGTCGTGACGTCACGTCCGGTGAAGCGCAGCAAGTCCACTGCCCCGCACGCGACGAGGTCGTTCTGACGGGCTCGGTCCCGCAGGAGCGCAGCCGGCTCGCTATGAACGTCGACGCCGTCGAGCTCGGCGATCAGCCACCGGCCGCCGGGCAGCCGCCAGCCGAGGTCGCCGCGCCCGAGGAACCGACCGTCGTCGACCACCTCTACCTGGAGGTCGTCGGGCGCGATGCCGGAATCCGTGCAGTCGAGCCGTGCGAACGTCTCGAGCGGAGACTCGGCGCGGCCGTCGGACTGCGCCCACCAGGCGTGCGTCCGTGCGACGCCGCGTCGACCGCGCGCCAGGTCGTGCGCGTGCGCGAGCCCCTCAGCGCTCACGAGCTCGCGGTGCCGTGCGCTGTCCATCGCGGCGATGGCTCGCATCCTGCCCATCTCCGGCACGGCCTGCGCCAGCGCCCAGTCGGGGGTCGCGACCCACCTGCCCTCGATCTGCGTGACGGTCATACCGTCGTCGAACTGCCGCAGCAGGATGCCGTCGCGGGGTCGCCCGGCGCACGCCCCGGGGAGCGCCACCTCAGGCCTCACGTCCGTGCGTACGCCCTCCACCCCGAGGAGCACCAGTGCACACGGCCCGACTGCGATCGCCTCCGGGCCGTAGGCGAGCAGCCCGAGCCAAGCGGCCCGGCGCCGCAGGTGCTCATGCCGGCGTGGACCGTCTCGATCACGAAGCGGCGTGGCGTTCGTGTCGAGGACCGCGTGGGTGATCCGCTGCCAGCGGCCCTGGCGCACGAGACGTGAGCGGCGGTGTGAGCCGACGCCGTGGTCGTCGCACTGCTGCGCGGAGAGCAGTCCCTCCTGCGCGCTGGCAAGGGTGAGGAGCTCGGGCGGGACTGCGGTCACGGTGCGCATGCATCGATCGGAGCAGGTCAGGCGGCGCGGTCGTAGCCGTCCTCACGGCGCCTGTGGACGAGACCGTGGGATCCGGGTCCTGTGGACGGTCTGGACCCACAGCAGGCTGCTCCTACCTCACCGGTCGCACGCCGCCGAACACAACACGACCCGCCCCCGAACACGACATGAGGGTCGTTATGGGCTTCATAACGACCCTCATGTCGTGTTCGGCGGGGAGGGGGTGGGTCAGTCGTCGCGCTTCGACATCTCGGCGAGCATGGCGTTGTACTCCTGGAGCTCGGCGTCGCCGTCGCGGTCGGCCTGGCGGTCGCTCCGCCGGGCCTCGCGCTCGTCGGACCGCGTCCACATGACCGCGACGACGATCGCGAGGATCAGCGTCGGGAGCTCACCGATGCCCCAGGCCACGCCGCCGCCGCGCTGCTGGTCGGCGATCGCGCTCGGGCCCCACTCGCGGCCGAGCAGACCGAACCACTCCGGCACGAGCAGCACCTCGCCCGACGTCAGCGCGACGCCGAAGAACGCGTGGAACGCCATGGTCGCGAAGAGCAGGAGCAGGCGCTGCGGGTACGGCGGCCGGTGCGGGCCGGGGTCGATCCCGACGAGCGCGTTGGCGAACAGGTACCCCGCGAGCGTGAAGTGCGCGAGCATCGCGAGGTGCCCGGCGTACGTCGTCAGGGCGTACTCGAACGCAGGCGTGTAGTAGAAGACGATCATCGAGCCGGCGAAGTTCACCGCGGCGACGATCGGGTTGGCGAAGAACTGGCCCACGCGCGACGTCACGATCGCGAGCACCCACTCGCGCGGGCCGCGCGACCCGTCCTTGCGCGGCGGCACCGCGCGCAGGAGCAGCGTCACGGGTGCCGCGAGCACGAGGAAGATCGGCACGACCATGGCGAGGATCATGTGCTGGACCATGTGCGCGCTGAACAGCACGTGGCCGTACATGGCCGGCCCGCCCGAGGTCACCCAGAAGAGGATGAGGATGCCGATGCACCACGAGACGGTGCGCCCTACGGACCAGGAGTCGCCGCGCTTCGCGAGGCGGCGCACCCAGCGCAGGTAGACGACGAGCGCCGCGACGCACGCGAACGCGGGCAGCAGGTCCCAGCGCCACTCCGTGAACCAGCGCGCGAGCGTCGGCTCCGGCGGCAGCGCGTGCCCCGTCACCTGGTACGCGGCGGAGGTGTCGAGCGGCTCCTCCTGCGGCACCGGCGGCGCGGTCGACCCGAGCGCGACGGCGACCCCGGACACCGCGCCCATGATCGCGAGCTCGACCGCGACCAGGCGCCAGAACAACCAGCGCGTGCCCTCCGCGGCGGCGCCCTTCGCGCCCGTGGAGGACGACGTCGCTGCCTTGCTCGACGAGCCGTTCGACGAGACCTTCGCCGCGGGCTTCGAGGAACCCTTCGACGAGTCCTTCGACGACGCACGGCCGGCGCCCGGCCGCGCGACGGCCGTCGGGCCGGCGAGCCGCCGCACGACGAGCTCGCGGTGCGCGAACCCGACGGCGCCGAGGACCAGCAGCAGGGCGAGCTTGGTGAGCAGGAGGATGCCGTAGTCGGTGGTGAGGCCCGCGAGCGTGTCGACGCGCAGGCTCGCGTTCGCGATGCCCGAGACGGCGACGGCGACGTAGCACCACAGCGCGATCGCGGAGTACCGCGCGACGGACGACGCGAAGTCGGCGCGTCCCAGCCCGCCGCGCACGCGCACGACCGCGAGCGTGCCCAGGCCGCCGACCCATAGCGCCGCCCCGGCCAGGTGGAGGAACATCGAGGAGACCGCGAGCTCGTGGCTCACGGCGCCCGCGGCGTGGCCGGTGTTGGCCTGCATCGCGATCGCGACGAGCGCGAGCGCCGCCGTCCACATCGCGCCCGTGGCGCCGCGCACCGCGAGCGCGGCGGCGGACGTCAGCGCCGCGACGACGATGATCGCGAGGTAGTTGCGGCCCAGGCTGACCTGCGAGACGAAGAGGCCGAGCTGGTCGCCGAACGTCGGGCCCGTGATCGGCGTGCTCGAGATCGAGGAGTAGCGCAGCACGACCTGCACGACCGACAGCACGGCCCACGTCGCCGCCGCCGCGCCCGCGACCCCGAGCGCCTTGCGCACCGGCGTCCCCGCGGGCAGCACGCACGCCGCGAGGACGAGCGAGCCGAGCGTCAGCGCGACGGCGAGCTCGGTGAGGACCGTGACGACGGGCGTGCCGAGGCGCGCGAGCGCGCCCGGGTCGGGGAAGCCGGCCGGGACGGTGAACGCGGCCGAGAACGCGCCGGCGGCGAGCACCGCGACGACCGCGACGACGACGGCGAACGGTCCGGCGAGGACGAGCCACCACGGGTTCGCGGGTCGGGCGTCCGACGGCGCGCGGCGCAGGGCAGTCGTGGTCACCGGACCAGGGTAGCGAGCGTGCGGACCCCTCCGGTCATCGCCTGTGGACGACGGCGGCCTCCGCGTCAGGGCCGGGGCAGCCGCGCCATCCCGTAGACGCGGGTCGCGCGCACGCGCAGCACCTGGCGGCGGTCGGCGACCATCGCGCGCCGGAACTCCTCCCAGTCGGGGTGCTCGCTCCCGGAGGCGGCCCGGAACGTCTCGACGAGCTCGTCGGCGGCGGCGTCGTGCGGGTCCAGCGCGACGGCGCTCAGCTCGGCGTCGCCCTCGACGACGGCGTAGCTCCAGAAGTCCTCGGCGCTCACCTGGAGCGAGACGCGCGGGTCGCGCGCGGCGTTGCGGGTCTTGGCGCGGTCCGCGGTGACCGAGACGCGCGCGACGCCGGCGTCGGGGTCCCAGGCGTAGAGGACGTTGGAGAGCTGGGGGCGACCGTCCTTCTTGACCGTCGCGAGCACGCCCTGGTGGCGCGCGGCGAGGAGCGCGAGGAGCGCGGGCTCGCCGAGCCGGTCGGGGGCGGGGGCGGCGGCCGGGGCGTGTGCTCCCGCGGTGGTGGTGTCGGTCGTCCCGACGGCGTCGTGGCTCATGCCAGCCCAACCCCGCGGCGCCCGCGCGACATTCCCGACATGCCCGCGGACGGTCCCGGAGACGAGGCCGCGCGGAGACCGGGTGGGGACCTCTCCCCACCCGGACCTGTGGACGACGCCCGGTCCGGCGGAGGTCGCGCTGGCATACTGGGCCGGGTTCGCCGGGGGCTCGCGACGCTCCGTCCACCCCTCCGGCCGCGCACGGGACCACACCCGCACGACCACGCACGACCCGGAGGACGATCGATGGCCGCAGGGCACGGCAGCATCTCGACGCAGGACCTCGACCGCGCGAGCCACCTGCTCAAGCGCGTCGGCCAGGTCTTCGACCAGCGCGTCGTCGGCCAGGACGCGCTGCGCACGGCGCTGGTCAGCTCCCTCCTCGCGGGCGGCCACATCCTGCTCGAGTCGGTGCCGGGGCTGGCCAAGACGACGGCTGCCCAGACGCTCGCCGCGGCCGTCGACGGGTCGTTCCACCGCATCCAGTGCACGCCGGACCTCATGCCGAACGACATCGTCGGCACGCAGATCTTCAACTACGCGACCGGCGAGTTCACGACCCAGCTCGGCCCGGTGCACGCGAACGTCGTGCTGCTCGACGAGATCAACCGCTCCTCTGCCAAGACGCAGTCGGCGATGCTCGAGGCGATGCAGGAGAAGCAGACGTCCATCGGCGGCGAGAACTTCGCGCTGCCCGACCCGTTCATGGTGCTCGCGACGCAGAACCCCATCGAGGAGGAGGGCACCTACGTGCTGCCCGAGGCCCAGATGGACCGCTTCCTCATGAAGGAGGTGCTCACGTACCCGACGCCGCCGCAGGAGCTCGAGATCCTGCAGCGCATCGCGACCGGGCAGATGACGCAGCCCCTCACCGCGCAGCCGATCTCGCTCGACGACGTCCGCTTCCTGCGCGGCCTCGTCGACGACGTGTACGTGGACGACTCGATCAAGCGGTACGTCGTCGACCTCATCAACACGACGCGCCTGTCCGGGCCACGCCCGATCCCCGGCCTCGACCGCCACGTGCGCGTGGGCGCGTCGCCGCGCGGCGGCATCGCGCTCATGCGCGTGGGCCAGGCGCTCGCGATCCTCGCGGGCCGCGCGTACGTCATCCCGGACGACATCAAGGCCGTGCGCTACTCGGTGCTGCGGCACCGCCTCGTGCGCACGTTCGACGCGCTCGCCAACAACGTGCCGCCGGAGCAGCTCGTGGACGCCGTGTTCGACGCCGTCCCCACGCCCTGAGCGACCCCTCACCCTCTCGAGAGAGCACCACGTGCCCGACGTCTCCCGTCTCGCCCAGGTCCGGGCCCGGCTCGACCTGCCGGTCGCGCGCCGGGCGTCCGGCCTGCTCGAGGGACGGCACCGGTCGGTCTTCAAGGGGCACGGCCAGGACTTCGACGACCTGCACCTGTACGCACCCGGCGAGGACGTCGGCGACATCGACTGGAAGTCGTCCGCGCGCGCGGGGCTGCCGATCATCCGCCGGTTCGTGCGCGAGTCGAACCTCAACCTCGTGCTCGTGGTCGACACCGGGCGCACGATGGGCGCGACCGCGCCGAGCGGCGAGACCAAGGCGGAGGTCGCGAGCTTCTGCTGCGCGCTCGTCGCCTACCTCGCGCGCGACCGCGGCGACCGGGTCGCGCTCGTCGCGGGCGACGCCCGGCGGCTCGTCCAGCTCCCGCCCCGCGCGAGCACGCAGGACCTCGAGGTGCTGCTGCGCACGGTGGAGGACCTGTGGCGACCTGACGCCCCCGCGAGCGACCTCGTGCGTCCGCTCGACCGCGCCCGGTCCGCGTTCCGGCGCCGCTCGCTGATCGTGGTCGTGACCGACGAGGCACGGCCCGAGGCCGAGCACGAGCAGCTCCTGCGGTCGCTGCGCGTGCGCCACGAGGTCATGGTCGTCCAGGTCGCGGACCTCTCGCCCGTGAGCGCGGGCGTCGGGCCGCACGCCGCGGGCGAGGTCGCGGACGTCGACGGGACGCTGCGCCTGCCGGCGTTCCTGCGCGGCCGGGCGTCGCTCGCCGAGTCCGCCGCCCAGGCCCTCGCCGCGCGGCGGGCCGAGGTCGCGGAGCGGCTGCGCACCCTCCAGGTCGAGGGCGTGCTCGTCGAGGGGTCGGACGACGTCGTGCAGCGGTTCGTCGAGCTCCTGGGGAGGCAGAAGCGTGCCCGTCGATGAGCTCGTCGACCCCGTGGGCTACTCGGGGTGGTGGACCGTCCTGGGGATCGTGGCGATCCTCGCGGCGGCCGCCGTCGTGTTCCTCGTGATCTGGCTGACGCGCGCGAGCGCGGCGGAGAAGGCCACGCCGCCCCCGGCCCCCCTGCTCCCCACCGGCCCCTACGACCCGTACGCCTCGCTGCGCGCCGAGTACGAGCGGCGGCTCGACGCCGTCGCGGAGCGGTTCCGCGCGGGCGAGCTCGACGAGCGCGCGCTGCACCTCGCGCTCTCGGCCGAGATGCGCGGCTTCGCGACCGGTCGGCTCGGGCAGGACGCATCGTCCATGACTCTCTCCGAGATCCAGCAGATCGGCGAGGCGGGGCGGCTCACCCAGGTCATCGCGCGGTACTACCGGCCGTCGTTCGCGGACCACGACAACGACCCCGCGGCGCGGGCGACCGACGCCGAGGACTCGATCGACCGCGCGCGATCGGTGGTGCGCGGATGGTGAGGCACGCGCTCGCGACGAGCACCGCCGTCGTGCCCGGACCCCAGGGCGCGTCGATCCTGTGGCCGTGGCTGTGGGTCGTGCTCGTCGCCGCCGTCCTCGCCGCGGGCGCGGTCGCCTGGTGGCTCGCCCGGCATCGCCGGAGGCGTGACGCCGACGCCGACGTGCTCTGGGTCGCGAACTCCGAGTACCTCGCGCGCGTGCCGGCGTTCGCCGCGTGGGTGCGGCGCTACCGCGTGCTGCAGGGGCTCACGGCGGCGGGGCTGCTCGTCGCGGTCGTCGGCGCCGGGGCGGTGGCGGCGCGCCCGGTCGAGACGGACGTCGTGGTCGACCGCCTCGGCACGCGCGACATCGTGCTGTGCCTGGACGTGTCGGGCTCGATGATCGAGTACGACGGCGCCGTGCTCAAGGTGTTCCAGGAGCTCGTGGACAACTTCGAGGGCGAGCGGATCGCGCTGTCGATCTTCAACTCGTCCTCGCGCACGGTCTTCCCGCTCACGGACGACTACACGCTCGTGCGGGAGGAGCTGCAGGGCGGCATCGACGCGCTCGACAAGGACCCGT
Source organism: Cellulosimicrobium sp. SH8 (assembly GCF_025818875.1). Lineage (NCBI taxonomy): Bacteria > Bacillati > Actinomycetota > Actinomycetes > Micrococcales > Promicromonosporaceae > Cellulosimicrobium > Cellulosimicrobium sp. SH8. The sequence goes on from NZ_JAMXMH010000002.1 coordinate 464,014, forward strand.
CCACGTTCGACTACACGGGCGGGTCGGACGACGCGGAGATCCTCGAGTACGCGCAGTTCACCGCCGGGACGACCGCGAACCTCTCCGGCGCGAGCCTCATCGGCGACGGGCTCGCGAGCTGCGCGCTCCAGTTCGACGCGGAGGACACCGAGCGCTCGCGCTCGATCATCCTCGCGACCGACAACTACGTGTCCGGCGAGCCGATCTACACGCTCCCCCAGGCGGCCGACCTCGTCGCGTCGCGCGACATCACGCTGCACGGGATCTTCGGCGGCTCGCAGCGCTACGAGGGCACGCCCGAGGAGAGCGAGTACCGCAGCACGGTCGAGGACGGCGGCGGCCTCTACTTCCTCGCCGACGACCCGGCCGCGGTGCAGGGCATGGTCGACGACGTCGTCGCGCAGCAGGCCGTCGAGCTCGACGCGTCGCCCGAGGTGATCGTCACGGACCGGCCCGCGGGCTGGTTCCTCGTCGCGGTCCTCGGCGTCGCGCTGCTGCTCGTCGTCGCGTGGCGGGTGAAGGAGTGACGCGATGACTCTCGGAGGAGTGACGCTGCAGCCGCTCGTGCCCGTGTGGGCGCTCGCGCTGCTCGTCCTGCCCCTGCTCGGCCTGGCCGTGTGGCAGGGGGTCGTGGCCGGACGCCCCGGGCCCGACGGCGCCCCGCGCCCGGGTGCCCCGCGCGCGGCCTGGCTGCGCCGCGCCGGAGCGGTGGTCCTGCTCGGGATCATCGGGCTCGCGCCGTCGGTCGCGTCGACGGACCGCGACACGTCGGTCGCGAACGTCGACATGTTCTTCGTCGTCGACCGCACCGGGTCCATGGCGGCCGAGGACTACGGGCCCGAGGGCGGACAGGAGCGGCTCGACGGCGTGCGGCACGACATCACGAGCCTCACCGAGGCGATCCCCGGCGCCCGCTACTCGATCATCTCCTTCGACTCGCAGGCGTCGCGCCAGCTCCCCCTGACGACCGACGCGCGTGCGATCACGTCGTGGGCGGACACGTTCCACCGCGAGATCACGCGGTACTCGCAGGGCTCGCTCACGGACCGGCCCCTCGACGAGCTGCGCTCCGCGCTCCAGGGGTCCGCCGAGCAGCACCCGGCGAACGTGCGCCTCGTCTTCTTCCTCACCGACGGCGAGCAGACGGCGGAGGGCGAGCCGCGCTCGTTCGCCGACCTCGCACCCCTGGTCGACGGCGGCGCCGTGCTCGGCTACGGCACGGCCGAGGGCGGCCGCATGAAGGACTACGACCCGGACGTCGAGCCCGAGGAGGCGGAGTACATCATCGACTGGTCGCAGCCGAGCCAGGACGGCGAGCCCGTCGAGGCGCTGTCGGTGCTCGACGAGGAGTCGCTCACCGCGCTCGCCGACCAGCTCGGCGTCCCGTACGTGCACCGGCAGGAGCCGTCGGAGACGGCGTCGCTCGTCACGGGCGTCGACCCGCAGCAGGTCGCGGCCGACGGCCGGCGCGACGTCACGGCGTACCGCCCGGTCGTCTGGCCGTTCGCGCTCGCGCTCGTCGCGCTGCTCGGCCTCGAGGCGTGGTTCTGGTCGCGCTCGGCCAGCCGCTCGCTCGTGCGCCCGACGACGGTCCGGGCGAGGGCGACCGGCGGACCCGCGCCCGGCCCGGGCGCAGGGGGGCCGGGCGCGCAGAGCGACGGCGACCGGTCGCCGTCGGCCACCCCCACGGCGGACCGGGTGGAGGTGCGTCGATGACCTGGCCCTCTCCCCCGACGCCCCCGACGGGGCGGCGGAAGCCGCGCCCGACGGGTGTCGCGGCGCTGCGCGCCGCGCGGCTGCGCCGGCGCACCTGGTGGCTCGTCGGGATGCTGCCCGTCGTGCTCGCGCTCGTCGTCCTCGGGGTCAAGCTGGCGCTCCTCGCGCCGATCGCCGCGACGGCCAAGGACCGCTACGAGGCCGGGGAGGCGACGACCGCGGCGGACTACTACGGGATCCAGCGGACCTTCAACATCGTCGAGCCGTGGAAGGCGCACTTCAACCACGGGACCGCGCTCGCGCGCTCCGAGGACTCGTGGGCGCTGTACGACGCGATCACGTCCCTGGACCGCGCGTACGACCTCGCGGAGCACGAGACGCCCGAGGAACGCTGCATGATCCAGACGAACCTGTCGCTCGCGTACGAGATCCAGGGCGACGGCGACATGGCGTACGCGGACGGCAAGGCGGCGGAGCTCGCGCTCGTCGAGGAGGCCGTCGCCGCCCGCGACGCGGGGCTGCCGTACGACGAGGAGGTCCTCGACCCGTACGGCGACGGGAGCGAGGAGCCCGACCCGGAGGATCTGCGCCAGGACGTCCAGGACTGGTACGAGTACGCCGAGCAGGAGTACGCGACCGCCGAGCAGATCCGGGGCTGGCCCGACTGCGGGGAGTCCGAGCAGACTCCCGAGCAGGAGCAGCAGGACGAGGCCGCGCAGCAGCGCCTCCAGGACAAGCAGCAGCAGGCGCAGGAATCCCAGCCCGAGAACCAGGGCGGCGGGGACACCCAGGAGGGTGAGGGCTCGGAGGGAGACGAGCAGTCCGAGGCCTCGGGCGGCGAGGGCTCCGAGGGCGAGGACCAGCAGAGCCAGGCCGAGCGCGAGGAGCAGCAGCGCCAGGAGGAGCTCCAGCAGCAGGGCTCGGAGGCGCGCGACGAGCAGGAGCGCCTCGAGCAGGAGTACCGCGACCTCTACGGCGACCAGCCCGGCACCGGCACCGACCCGGGCGACGGCAGCGGGAGCGGCACCAAGAACTGGTGAGCACCCGCGCGCGCCGCGAGCCGGGTGCCGCCGCACCGGCGTGACCCGGTGCGGCGGGCCGAGATCACCGCGAGGTCACCCCGGCGTCACCCCGCGGCGGCGAGCCGGTGGTGGACCGGCGCACGCAGGCCGAGGTTCTCGCGCAGCGTCGTGCCGGGGTAGCGGGTGCGGTAGACGCCGCGCTCCTGCAGCTCGGGCACGAGCCGGTCGACGACGTCGTCGAACCCGTCCGGGACCGACTGCGGCGTGAGGTTGATGCCGTCGAGCTCCCCCGCCCGGACCGCCGCCGCCAGACGGTCGGCGACCGACGCCGGCGTCCCGACGAACGCGGCCGCGGCGTGCAGCGAGTCGACGAGGCCGCGCACGGTCAGTCCTCGCTCGGCGCTGAGGCGGCGCCACGCGGCCGCGGTCTCCACGGGGTTGTCGCGGCTGTTGACGACGCCGTGGGTGCGCGTCTGCTCGGCCGAGACGGGGTCCACGTCGGGCAGCGGGCCGTCGGGGTCGAGCCACGAGAGGTCGCGACCCCACACGGCCTCGACCACCGCGACGACCATGCGGTCGGTCCAGGTCCGGCGGTCGAACCACTCGGCCTTCTCCCGCGCCTCCGCCTCGGTGTCTCCCAGGGTGATGCTCGCCGCGGGGAAGATCCGCAGGTCGTCCGCGGGGCGTCCGTGCGCGACGAGCCGACGGCGCAGGTCGGCCGCGAACGCGGCCGCCGGTGCGGGCTCGAGGTAGCGCGAGAAGATGCCCTCGGCGTGCCGGGCGGCGAAGTCGCGGCCCTCGTCGGACTCGCCCGCCTGGAAGATCACCGGCGCGCCCTGCGTCGACGGCGGCAGGGTGGCGGCAGCGACGACGTCGTGGTGCGCCCCCGTGCGACGCACCGTGGTCCCCTGGTCCGCGTCCCACAGCGCGTGGACGATCGCGAGGTGCTCCTCGGCCGAGCGGTAGCGCTCGGAACGCGGCAGGTAGCCGCCGCGACGGAAGTTCGCCCCGGTCCAGGCGTCGTTCGTCGTGACGACGTTCCAGCCCGCGCGTCCTCCGCTGAGCCGGTCGACGGTCGCGATCCGGGCCGCGAGGTCCGCCGGGGCCATGAACGTCGTGTTGAGCGTGGCGACGAACCCGAGGTGCCGCGTGCGCGCGGCCAGGTGCGCGAAGAGGACGAGCTGGTCCGGCCGCCCGGTCACGACCGTGTCGTTGACTCGCCCGAGGTGCTCGCGCAGCCGCTGGCTGTCGCCCAGGAACATGGCCGAGAACAGCCCGCGCTCGGCGGAGCGCGCGAGCGCAGCATAGGTCTCGGCGTCGTAGTAGGTCGTCGGGTCGGCGACGGACGTCCAGTCGTAGTGCGGGCCGAACGGGAAGAACGCCGCGAGGTGCAGCTCGCGGCGGGACCTGCCGGTGGCCGAGGGGTCCGTCGGTGCGCTCATGGTCGTGCTCCGATCGTCGTGGCGGCGTGGCCGGTCCGGCCCACCGGGCGCTCCAGCCCGAGCTGGTCGCGCAGCGTCCTGCCAGGGTCGGGTGGCGGGGCGGTGAGTCCCCGTGCCCGCAGCGTCGCCAGGACCTGCCCGACGGCGGCCCACGCCTCGTCCGACCGGTCCGGCACGAGGCGGACGACCAGCGGGTAGGGGCGCGCACGCTCGTCCGCTCCGACGAGGGAAGGGTCCGTCCCGGCGAGGCGGCCGACGACCTCGACGACATGACCCGGCTCGCCGGTGACCGCGACGTCGACGAGCACGGGTCCACCGGCGACGTCGACGACCGCCGGTTCGCCGACCACGGTGACGTCGCGGGCCTCCGCGGGGAGCCACCGCGCCTCGGCGAGGACCGGGACGTGGCCCTGCGGCGGCCGTGGCAGCAGCGCCGGGCCCTTGACGGAGAACCGCTGCCCGACGAAGTCGACGTGGCGGACCCGCTCGGCGTCGAGGAAGCGGCCGGTCGCACGGTCGGCGACGAGGGCGCCGTCCTCCCACGAGTCCCACAGCAGCCGGGCCGCCTCGACGACCTCGGCCACGTCCTGCACGAGCGCCGTCGTGTCCTCGGACCCGACGGGCTCGGTGCCGTGCGCCCGGGCGTGCGCGACGTCGTCGACCACGTCGAGCCACCACCCGGCCCGGCCGCGGGAGACGCGGTCGAGGCTGGAGAGCTGGTTGGACAGGTGGAACGGCTCGGCGTGCACGGGGTTGACGACGGCGACGAGCCCGACGCGGTCGGTCCACGCCGCCGCGAAGGAGGCCGCCTCGACCGCGGTGAGCCCGCCGTCCGGCCCGGGCGCGAAGGTCAGCGCGTGCACCCCCGCCCCCTCGAGCGCGGCGACGCGCGCCCGGAGGCCGTCCGCGTCGTCGTGCCTCCCCGTGTCGACGTGCACCACCACCAGCACGTCCGTGACCGGCACTTCCGTGACCATCTGCTCCCCCGTCCGAGGCCTGTGGATCAGGACGCGCCGCGGGAGACGACCACCCTGCGAGACGGCGGCCGGGACCCGCGAACGCGCCGGATGGTAGCCCGTACCCTCGGCGACCGTGACCACACCTGAGGATCTGTCCATCCTTCGAGCGCTCCACTCCACGCCGTCGCGTCGCTACCTCTCGCCGGAGCCGGTGCCGGACGACGTGCTCGACGCGATCCTCGACGCCGCGGTCCGCGGACCCAGCGGGGGCAACCGCCAGCAGTGGGCCTGGGTCGTCGTGACGGACCCGGCCACCAAGGCGCAGATCGCCGAGTGGTACCGCGAGGGATGGCGCACCGCGTACGGGGACCGCCGCGACGCCGTCCTCGGGGCCGCGACCGACGACGCGGGCGTGAGCGACGCGGGCTTCCGCGCCGTCGAGCACCTGGCCCTGCACCTGGAGGAGGCGCCGGTGTGGGTCGTGCCGGTGCTGCGGAACGCGGCGGGCTCGACGGACCCCCGGCTCGGCGCCTCGATCTACGGCGCGGTGCAGAACCTCGTGCTCGCCGCCCGGGCCTACGGGCTCGGGACGACGCTCACGACCTTCCACACGGTCCGCGAGCGCGACGTCGCCGCGCTGCTCGGCCTGCCCGACGACGCGCTGACGATGGGCCTGGTCCCGCTCGGCTACCCGGCGCGCGGGCGCTGGTCCGAGCCGCGCCGTCGGCCCCTCGCGGAGGTCGTCCACCGGGACCGGTGGGAGGGCTGAGCGCACCTGGAAGAGGCGCGCGCCTGCGAGCGTTCGCCCCGGAGGACACGCACGGCCGGACGACCGTGACGACGACACTGACGACGACACGCACCCGGGCGACCGGGCGAGGAGGAGCACGATGACCGCGACGAGCACGACGCCCGACGCCACCGGCGTCGACGACGCCGCCCTGGACAACCCGTCGTGGAGCGCCCTCACCGGCGCCCACGCGCACCTCGCCGAGGGCGACGACCTCGCGCGGCGCTACCCGGCCGACGTCTCGCCCATCACGGGCGTGCGCTCGTGGGACGAGCCCGGGGTCTGGGACGCGATCGCCGCGCTCGTCGGTCCGGGCGGTCGCTTCTCCGCGCCACCCGTGGGGGTCGAGCCGCCGGAGGGCTGGACGCTCGAGGCGCGCGTCGAAGGCGTTCAGCTCGTCGAGACCGAACGTCTCGCCACCCGGCCCGATCCGGAGGCGGTCGTGCTCGGTGCGGACGACGTGCCGGACATGCTCGCGCTCGTCGAGCGCAGCCGCCCCGGGCCGTTCGAGGCCCGCACCTACCTGCTCGGGCGCTACGTCGGGTTCCGGGACGACGACGGCCGGCTCGTCGCGATGGCGGGCGAGCGCCTGCACCCTGCCGGCTGGACGGAGATCAGCGCCGTGACGACCGATCCGGACCACCGCGGCCGTGGCCTCGCGTCGCGCCTCGTCCGCGACGTCGCGTTCCACGTGCAGGAGCGGGGCGACCGCGCGTTCCTGCACGCCGCGGCCGAGAACGTCGGCGCGATCGGCGTGTACGAGCGGCTGGGGTTCGCGCTCCGCCGCCGCACGAGCTTCGGGTCGCTGCTGGCTCCGGCCTGACGCCCGGCGCTCAGTCCTCGATCCCCTCCACGAGCAGGGTCCGCGGGCCGGGGCCCTCGTCGGCGAGCGCGTCGTGGGGGTTGACGAGCACGCACCTGCGCAGCGACAGGCACCCGCAGCCGATGCAGTCCGTGAGGTGGTCGCGCAGGCGCGTGAGCTGCTCGATGCGCGCGTCGAGGTCGGCGTGCCACCCGGCTGAGAGGCGGTGCCAGTCCTTGGCCGTCGGCGTGCGGTCACCGGGCAGCGTCGCGAGCGCGGCGCGGATGCGCGCGAGCGGGATGCCGACGCGCTGGGACGCGCGCACGAACGCGACCCGGCGCAGCGTCTCGCGCGCGAAGCGCCGCTGGTTGCCGGGGGTCCGGCGGCTCGTGATGAGCCCCTCGCGCTCGTAGAAGTGCAGCGCGGACACCGCGACGCCGCTGCGTGCGGCGAGCTGGCCGACGGTGAGCTCGTCGCTCGGGGACGGGACGTCGTCGGGCACGCGGGCTCCTCGCCGGACGGCCGCGACGAGGACGCCGCCGCGGGATGCTTGACCTCAACAATTGTTGAGGTTCGACACTAGCAGGGCGCGCCCGGACCGGGTCGCGTGCCGCCCCTCGGGCGCGGCCCGCAGCAACTGAGGAGCACCCGTGGACGCCATCCGCCTGCACGCCTTCGGACCACCTGAGAACCTCGTCCTCGACCAGGTCCCCGACCCCGTCCCCGGGCCGGGCCAGGTGCTCGTCGCCGTCCGTGCGCACGGCGTGCACCTGCTCGACACGACGCTGCGCCGCGGCGAGGCCGCGGGCGGTCCCCTGCCGCTCCCCGCGCTCCCGACCATCCCCGGACGCGAGGTCGCCGGGGTCGTGGACGCCGTCGGGCCCGGTGTCGACGCCGCGTGGCGCGGACGGCGTGTCGCCGCCCACCTCGGCGCCACCCCTGACGGCGGTGGGTACGCGCGGCTGGCCGTCGTGCCCGTCGAGGCGCTGCACCGCATCCCCGACCACGTCACGGCGCCCGACGCGATCGCGATGATCGGGACCGGCCGCACCGCCGTCGGCATCCTCGACCTCGCCGAGCTCGCTCCAACCGACACGGTGCTCGTCACGGCCGCTGCCGGCGGGCTCGGCACGCTCCTCGTGCAGAGCGCGCTCGCGGCCGGAGCGCGGGTCGTCGGGCTCGCGGGCGGTCCCGAGAAGGTCGCGCTCGTGCGCGCGCTCGCCCGGGATCCGCACGCCGAGCGGCTCGTGGTGATCGACTACCGGGCCGACGGCTGGCTCGACGCGGCGCGGGCCGCCGTCGGGCAGCACGCCCCCGACGGGGCGACCGTCCTGCTCGACGGCGTGGGTGGCGACCCGGGGACGGTCGCGGCGAGCCTCGTCGCGCCGGGCGGACGCCTCGTGCTCTTCGGGTGGTCGTCGGGCGAGGGCAACCGCGCGGCGGACGACCCCGGCGACGGCGGCCCCGAGGTGCGGTGGGCCGTCGGGCCGCAGGCGCGCCCGTGGGGCGACCTCTTCACCCTGCAGCAGCGCGCGCTCGCGCTCGCCGCGGACGGGACGTGGCACGTCGTCACGCACCAGGTGCCTCTCGCCGAGGCCGCCCGCGCGCACCGCGAGCTCGAGGAGCGCGCGACGACCGGGAAGGTCGTGCTCGTATGACGCGGACCCCCGCCTCGGTGCCCGCCGCCACGTCCGACGCGGACGCACCCACGCCCGGACCGGAGACCGCGACGCCGCGCGACGCCGCACCCCCTGCCGCCGGCGAACGTCCCGCCACCCTGCCGGCTGCGACCCAGCGCGTCGTCATGTCCGGGATGTTCGCCCTCGTGCTCCTCGGCGCGTTCGAGGCGCTCGCGGTCGCGACCGCCATGCCCACGGTCGCGTCCGCGCTCGACGGCCTCTCCCTCTACGCCGTCGCCTTCGCCGGCACGATCGCGGCGAGCGTGGTCGGGATGGTCGTCGGCGGCCGCTGGGGCGACCGCTCGGGCCCGACGGCGCCCCTGCTCACCGGCGTCGGCCTGTTCCTCGTCGGCCTGCTCGTCGCGGGGCTCGCGCCCAGCATGGAGGTGTTCGTCGCCGGGCGCGTGCTCCAAGGCCTCGGCTCCGGGACCTATCTCGTGGCGCTGTACGTCCTCGTGGCGCGCGTCTACCCCGAGGACCGGCGCCCCCGCGTCTTCGCCGCGTTCGCCGCGGCGTGGATGGTCCCGTCGATCGTCGGCCCCGCGATCGCCGGGATCGTCGTGCAGCACGCGGGCTGGCGCTGGGTCTTCCTCGCCGTGCCGGTCCTCGCCGTCCCCGCCCTCGCCCTCATGTGGCCCGGGCTGCGGGCCGTGTCCGTGGCGGACGCGCACCGGGAGGCGACCGACGCCGCGCCCGCCGACCGGGCGACCGGTCGCGCGCCCCTGTGGTGGGCGATCGTCGCGGCGGCAGGGGTCGGGCTGCTGCACGTCGCGGGCCAGCACGACGGGCCGTTGCTCGCCGTCCTCCTGGTCGTCGCGCTCGGCGTGATCGCCGCCGCCGTCCCCCGCCTGCTCCCGCGCGGGACCGCCCGCGCGGCGTCAGGACTGCCCGCGGTGATCGCGATCGGCGCGCTCATCGGTGCCGCCTTCACGGGGACCGAGGTCCTGCTGCCGCTCCTCCTGTCGCACGAGCGCGGCCTGTCCCCCGCCGCGGCGGGCGCGGTGCTGACGTTCGGGGCGGTCGGGTGGTCCGCCGCCGCGTGGGTGCGCGGGCACGCGCGCTGGGCCTGGCCGCACGTCGCGTACGTGCGGCTCGGGACGGCGCTCATCACCCTCGGCGTCGGCGCCGTCATGCTGCTGGCCCTGCCCGGCGTGCCGACGATCGTCGGCATGCTCGCCTGGACGGTCGCCGGCACGGGCATGGGCTTCGTCAGCCCCACGGTCTCGGTCCTCACCCTGGAGCTGTCCGCGGTGCGCCAGCAGGGCGCGAACAGCTCGGCCCTCCAGGTCGCGAACGCCCTGGCCGCCGCCGTCGCGCTCGCGATCACCGGCTCCCTGCTGTGGGCGCTGCGCGACGCGCTGGGCCTCGGCGCGTACGTCGTGTGCTTCGGGATCACCGCCGCGGTCGCGCTCACGGCGTTCCTCGTCGCGCCCCGCACCCGACCGGCCCCGGCGGGGTAGAACGCGGGTCGCCCGACGCAGGCCAGGGCGCTGCTCGGGCGACCCGGGTCCGCCCTCAGCGGGCGAGGGTGGACGCGGCGGCGGCGTAGCGGTCGAGGACGATCGCCGTGAGGCGGGGGTCGGGCGCGAGCGGGGCGGTGACGACGTCGCCGCCCGCCTCGAGGACGCGGTCGTAGAAGAAGCCCGGCGCGAGCAGGTAGGCCGCGACGACGACGCGCCCGCCCGGGGCGAGGTCGGCGCGGGCGGCGGCGACGGCGTCGGGCACGGAGGGCTTGGCCATGGCGCCGTAGCCGACCGTCACCGGGCTGGGCACGCGCTCGCGCAGGCCCGCGGCCAGCTCCTCGACGTCGCGCGCGGCACCCGGGCGGCTCGACCCGGCGGCGGCGACCACGACCGCGTCCTCGGGGCGCAGGCCGGCGTCGGCCAGCCGGTCGGCGAGCAGCTCCACGAGGCGGGGGTCGGGGCCGAGCGGGGCCGACGCGGCCGCACGACCGCTGCCGGGGCCGCGGTCCTCGACCGCCGCCGCGACGTCGACGCTCACGTGGAACCCGGCGGACAGCAGGAGCGGCACGACGACCGCGTCACCCGGCTGCGCGCCCTCCGCCGCGGAGCCGGGCGCGACGCCCGCCGCGGAACCGTGCGGGTCGCCGACCGCCGCGGACGGGGAGACGACCGACGTCACGACGTCCGCGACCTCGGGCTGCTGCACGTCCACGAACGCCTCGCGGACGTCGAGGTCGGGGCGCGCGGCGCGCACGTCGTCGAGGAGCGCGCGGATCACGTCGCGCCCCGTGAGGTCGCTCGTGCCGTGCGAGCAGCCGACCAGCACGGGCAGGGCACCCGCGGGCGCCCCGCGACCGGCCTCCCCCGGCTGCGCGTCGGACGACGCTCCCGAGGGAAAGGCCAGAATCTCCGCGCTCATGCGAGCTCCAATCGGTATCCGCGCTTGACGACGGTCCTGACGAGGTCGCGCCGGCCGGTCGCCTCGCGCAGGCGGGCCACGGCGACCTCGGCCGCGTGGGGGTCGCGCGAGTCGCCGGGCAGGACGTCGAGCACGTCGTCGCGCGTGACGACCTCGCCGCGGCGCGCGGCGAGGAGGCGCAGCACCTCGAGGCTGCTGGGCGAGAGGGGCAGCACCTCGCCGTCGAGCACGGCGACGCGCGAGCGGATCTGGAGCGCGCCGGCGACGGTCGCGAGCGCGACGGTCTCGGCCTGCTCGTAGTGCGCGACGAGGGTGCGCACGAGGGCACCGAGCCGCCCGCGCTCCGGCTGGAGCGGCGTGACCCCGCGGTGCTCCAGCGGCTTCGCGGTGATCGGCCCGACGGCCGCCGCGACCATGGACCCGTCCTGGAACCGCGACACGACGAGCCGGCCCACGCCGTGCTCCTCCGCCGCGCTCAGCCACGCCTCGGCGCCGGGCGCGGAGGTGAACACGACGGCGTCGATCTCGCCGACCGCCGCGGCCTCGACGGACGCGCGCAGCGCCTCGGGGTCGGGCGGCGGACCCCACCGGTAGACGACGAGGCTCGCGACCTCGGCTCCGGCCTCGGCGAAGACGACGTCGAGGCCGTCTGCCCCGGCGCCGTGGTGCTGGACGGCGATGCGCAGCCCGGCGACGCCCTCGCCGAGCAGCACGTCGGCGATCTCGGCCGACGTCTCGGACTCGGCGACCCAGTCGGCCGTGAGCCCGGCGGCCTGGATCGCGCCGCGCGCCTTGGGCCCGCGCGCGACGATCCGCGCGTCGGCGAGGACCTCGAGCAGGCGGTCGGCGAGGCCGTGCGCGTCGGCGGCCTCGACCCAGGAGCGGAAGCCGATGCCGGTGGTGACGACGACGACGTCCGGCGGGTGCTCGACGAGGTCGCGGGTCCCGGCGAGGAGCTGCTCGTCGTCGGCGTGCGGGATCATGCTCAGCGCGGGCGCGTGGCGGACCTCGGCACCCCGGCGTTGCAGGGCGGCGGCGAGCTCGCTCTTGCGGCGGTCGGCCGTGACGAGCACCGTGCAGCCGGCCATGACCTGGCCGAGGGCGGCGCGGTCGGGCGCGAGATCGACGCGAGCGTCCGAGATCGACCCGCCGTGGGTCGACGTCGCGACGGGCGGGTCGATCCCGGTGCTGCTGCCGGTGCTGCTCACGCGACCGTCGCCGGGTCGAGCCGTCCCTCGGCGGCGACGTCCCCCACCACGATGATCGCCGGGGCCCGGACCCCGACCTGGGCGGCACGCTCCACGACCTCGCTGAGCGGGGCCCGGGTGACGCGCTGGCGCGGCGTCGAGCCGCTCTCCACGATCGCGACGGGCAGCGCCGGGTCGGCCCCGGCGCCGAGCGCCTGGGCCGTGATGCGTGCGAGCTGCGAGACACCCATGAGGACCACCAGCGTAGCCGTGCGGTCGCGCACCCCGGCGAGCGCGGCGTCGTCGAGGCCGTCGTGCCCGCTGGCCACGTGGAACGCGGCGACCGTCCCCCGGTGCGTGAGCGGGATGCCCGCGAGCGCCGGCACGCTCAGCGCGCTCGACACGCCCGGCACGACGTCCACCGGGACGCCCGCCTCCCGGCACGCGATGACCTCCTCGCCGCCGCGCCCGTAGACGAACGGGTCGCCGCCCTTGAGCCGCACGACCCGCCGCCCGCGCTGCGCCTGCTCCACGAGGATCGCGTTGATCTCGTGCTGCGGGACCGGGTGGTTCCCGGGCGTCTTGCCGACGTCGATCACCTCGACGCCCGGGGCGAGCTCGTCGAGCACGTCGACGGGTCCGAGCCGGTCGGCGACGACGACGTCCGCCTCCGCGAGCGCCCGGCGCCCCCGGACGGTGAGCAGGTCGACGGCGCCCGGTCCGCCACCGACGAGCGTCACGCTCCCGAGCCCGCCGGTGACGGGCCGGAGGCGACGCTGGTCGGCGCCACCGGAGCGCAGGTGCTCGGCGATCGCGTCGCGGACGGCGCGGGCCCGCCGCGGGTCCGCACCGCCGTCGCGCCGCCGCTCCGCCAGGTTGTCAGCGGCTCGTCGCGCCCGAGCGCGACGGTCTGCTGACAGGTGCGCCGGGGGGACGTCCGTGACGACCCCGACGAGCACGTCACCGCTGTGGGTCGTCGCGGGCGTGCGCGCGGTGCCCTCGTGCGCGGCCCCGGCGTTGACGCACCACGTGCGGCGAGCTGCCGCCCACGTGGCGACGTCGCGGTTGGTCGCCGAGTCGTCCGTCGCCGCGAGCACGAGCCACGCGTCCTCGACGTCGGACTCGCGGACCTCGCGCGGCGCCCAGGTGACGCGGCCGCCCGGCACGGCGCCGCCGTCGGGCAGCCGGTGGGCCGACGACGTGGCCGGGCCGGGCCCGAGGAGCGGGGCGTGCAGCGAGGCGGCGACGAGGTCGCGCAGGTCCTCGCAGACCTGGGGCGCGACGACGCGGACGTGCGCGCCGTCGTCGGCCATCGCTCGGGCGCGGCGCGCCGCGACGGGACCGCCGCCCGCGACGAGGACCGTGCGGCCCGCGAGGTCGAGCCCGAGGAGCGTGGTCACGCCGCACCGCCCGCGACCTCGACGCCGGCGGCGGGGCGGGCCCCCACGTGCACGACGCCGTCGCGCACCTCGGCGGGCCAGGTCGCCAGGTCCGGGGCGAGGCCCTGGACCGGCACGTATCCGGCGGCCTCGAGGCACCGGCCTGTCGCGAGGTCGAAGACCTGCTTGTACATCGGCCCGGCGACCGTGGGCACTCCCCCGCGCGTGCCGACGATGCCGCGCGACATGACGTTCGCGCCCGAGTACGGGTCGCGCTGCTGCACGACGCGCACCGTGTCGTCCGGGAGGCGGAAGAGCGCGACCTGCACCCCGCCGACGAGCGCGGCGGCGCCGCGCTCGACGAGGAGGTCGCGCAGGAGGCACACGCGCTCCCACCCCACGGCGTCCGACGTCTCCCCCGAGTGCGCAACCTGCTCTGCTGACACGACGCTCATCGACGGACCTCCAGGGTCGTGCCGGCGATCACCACGGGGCCGGCGGGGACGGTGGCGAGGCCCGCGGCGCGGGCCTCTTCCAGGGTGGCGCGCTCGCCCGCCGTCGCGGGCCGGATCTGGCCGCGCTCGGTGACGTACGCGAGGTCGGGGTCGGGCTCGGCGGGCGCGTTGACGAAGGAGCCGAAGCGGCGCAGCTTCTCCGGGTCCTCCAGGACCGCCCGCCACTCGTCCTCGTAGTCGCCGACGTGGCGGGACATCGCGGCGTCGAGGTCGGCGCCGATGCCGAGCGAGTCCTCGAGGATCACCTCGCGGATCGCGTCGAGCCCACCCTCGTAGTCCTCGACCCACGCGGCCGTGCGCTGCAGGCGGTCGGCCGTGCGGATGTAGTACATGAGGAAGCGGTCGATCGTGCGGATGAGCGCCTCGTCGTCCAGGTCCTCGGCGAGGAGCTGTGCGTGCCGCGGCGTGAACCCGCCGTTGCCGCCGACGTACACGTTCCAGCCCTTGTCCGTGGCGATGACACCGACGTCCTTGCCGCGCGCCTCCGCGCACTCGCGCGCGCACCCGGAGACCCCGAGCTTGATCTTGTGCGGCGAGCGCAGGCCGCGGTAGCGGAGCTCGAGCTCGACGGCCATGCCCACCGAGTCCTGCACGCCGAACCGGCACCACGTGGACCCGACGCACGACTTCACGGTCCGCAGCGACTTGCCGTACGCGTGCCCGGACTCGAACCCGTGCTCCACGAGCCGCCGCCAGATGTGCGGGAGCTGCTCGATGCGCGCGCCGAACATGTCGATGCGCTGGCCGCCCGTGATCTTCGTGTACAGCCCGAAGTCCTTGGCGACCTGGCCGATGACGAGCAGCCCGTCGGGCGTGATCTCGCCCCCGGGGATGCGCGGGACGACGGAGTACGTGCCGTCCTTCTGCATGTTCGCCATGACGTGGTCGTTGGTGTCCTGCAGCGCCGCCTGCTCGCCCTCGAGGATGTGGCCGTTGCCGAGCGACGCGAGGATCGACGCGACGGTGGGCTTGCAGATGTCGCAGCCGCGGCCGGCGTCACGGACGAGCACGGCGCCCTGGGTATCGGTCACGGGATCCGGCGTGCGCCCGAACCGCCCGATGATCTCGCTGAACGTGTGCAGGTCCGCGACGCGCACGGCGTCGAAGAGCTGCGCGCGCGAGAGGTCGAAGTGCTCGCACAGCGCGTTCGAGACCTCGACGCCCGCCCGGGCGAGCTCGGTCGTCGTGATCTTCTTGACGAGCGGGAGGCACGACCCGCAGCTCGTCCCTGCCCGGGTGCACGCCTTGACACCCGCGAGGTCGGTGCACCCGTGCTCGGTGACCGCGCCGCGGATGGTGCCCGCGCTGACGTTGTTGCACGAGCAGACCGTGGCGTCGTCGGGGAGCTCGAGGCTCGGCGCCCCGCCCCCGGACCCTTCGGGGAGCAGGAACAGCCCCGGGTCGCCGGGCAGCTCGGTCCCCAGCATCGGCCGCAGCGACGCGTACGGGGACGCATCGCCGACGAACACGCCGCCCAGGAGCGTGCGCGCGTCGTCGGACAGGACGAGCTTCTTGTAGACGCCCGCGACCGGGTCCGCCCACACGAGCTCCATCGCGCCCTCGGTGCGGCCGAACGCGTCGCCGAAGCTCGCGACGTCGACCCCCTGGAGCTTGAGCTTGGTCGCCGTGTCCGCGCCGGGGAACGTCGCCTCGCCGCCGAGCAGGCGGTCCGCCACGACCTCCGCCATGGCGTAGCCCGGGGCGACGAGGCCGATGCAGCGACCCTCGATGCACGCGACCTCGCCGATCGCCCAGACGTGCGGGTCCTCGGTGCGGCACGCGAGGTCCACGACCGCCCCGCCGCGCTCGCCGACCTCCAGGCCCGCCGCACGCACGAGCTCGTCGCGCGGCCGCACGCCCGTCGCCATGACGACGACGTCCACGTCGAGGCGCCCGCCGTCGACGAAGTCCAGCCGGCCCACGTGGCCCGTCTTGCGGGAGACCTTCATCTCCTTGGTCCCGGTGTTGCACCGCACCGCGATGCCCATGCCGTTGATGAGGCGCTTGAGCGCCTCGCCGCCGCCCAGGTCGATCTGCGCGTCCATCAGGTGCGTGCCGAACTGGATGACGGTGGCCTGCGCGCCGAGCGCCTTGAGCGCACCCGCCGCCTCCAGGCCCAGGAGTCCGCCGCCGATCACCGCGCCGCGGACGGGGCGCTCCCAGCCGCCCTCCGTCGTGGCGTTGCGCCGCTTCTCCTCGACCCAGCCCCGCAGGGCCGCGACGTCGTCGATCGTGCGGTAGACGAACACGCCCGGCAGCTCGTTGCCGGGGATCGGGGGGCGCGCGGCGTTCGACCCGGTCGCGAGGACGAGCTCGTCGTAGGCGTGCACCCGCCCGAGGCGGTCGGTGACGGTCTGCGCCTCGCGGTCGATCGACGTCACCGCGCAGTCGCGGTGCAGCGTCACGAGCGGGTCGTCCCACAGCGCCGGGTCGCCGAGCGTGAGCTCGTCGGCGTCGCGGGCCGAGAAGTAGCTCGTCAGGGCGACGCGGTCGTACGGCTTGCGGGGTTCCTCGGCGAAGAGCGAGACGCGCCACGCGCCGTCGGTGTCGCGTGCGCGCAGCGCCTCGACGAGCCGCTGCGCGACCATGCCGCCGCCGACGACGACGAGGTGCCGGGGCGCACCGGGTGCCGGGGCGGGGGCGGGATCGGTCTGAGGTCCGGTCACGGCGGGCTCCTGGGGGCGTCGGGGCGGGGTCGGTCACCGTCCGCGGGGTACGACGAGAGCGAGGAGAGTTCCCGGGAAGGTGCTGACGACGCTACGGACGGGCGGTTTCGCGACCGTGCCCCGTCCGTTGCCCGTCCGTAACGGTGTTCTCACCCGGATGCGCCCGCCCGTGTGAGGTCGGCGGAGCGGTGCGAGATCGGCAGGTCGTGCCGAGATCGGCGATCGTGACTGCCGATCTCGACAGAGCTTGCCGACCTCACGCGCCGAGGCCGGCGCGCGCCGGAGTCGCCTCGCCCTGCGGCTGCTCCGGGTCGGCGTGCGCGAGCCAGTCGACCAGCCCGCACACGACGTCCTTGCAGCCGCCGCAGCCCGTCGTCGCGCGCGTGGCCCGCGCGACGTCGTCCACGCTGCGGGCGCCGTCGTGCCAGCACCCGACGACGTCGCCCTTGGTCACGCCGTTGCACGTGCAGACGGTCGTGCGGTCGGGCATGTGGGTCGGGGACGACGCCGGCGCGGGGGCCTGCGCGACCGGGCGCAGCAGCAGGTGGGCCGGGTCCGCGGGGACCGGGACCCGACGGGTGTACGTCGCCGTGAGGTCGGCGCCCACCTCGGGCGCGCCGACGCACGTCGCGCCGACGAGCAGGCCGTCCGCGACGACGACCTCGACGTGCCGCCCCGACGCCGGGTCGCTCAGCGTCACGGACCGGTGCGCGGGGTCGGGCGCCCGCCGCTCGCCGCACACGCCCATCGTCACGATCTCCAGCCCCGCCGCCTTCACGCGCACGACGTCGGTCCCGGCCCGCGGGCGCTCGTCCGCACCGGGGTTCCCGGGCCCAGCAGGACGCGGACGACCCGTGGACCCGGGTCGCGCAGGGCGGGCGGCGCCCCCGGGACGGTCCTGCGCCGACGGCCCGGGCGACTCCCCGACCGGGACCGCGACGACGTTCATGGCGAGGCGGAACGCCATGCTCGGCCGACCGGCGTCCACCCCGAGGCGGACGCGCGGTCGGACCGGCGCCGCCCCCTGCGCGGCGCCCGGCCTCCCGGCGTCGCGCCGGTGGATCGTGACCGCGAGCCGCTCCGCGAGGTGGTCCGCGAGCCGGCGCGACTGGTCCCAGCCCTGCGCGATCAGCCCGGTGCCGCCCTCGGGCGGCTGCGCGCAGTCGCCGATCGCGAACACCCGCGGGTCGTCGGGGCTCGCCAGGTCGGGCCCGACGACGACCCCCCGGTCGACCGTGAGGCCCGCCGCGCGCGCGAGCCCGGCCTCGGGCACGGTGCCGCACGCGAGCACGAGCAGGTCGGCCTCGAGCTCGACGAGGCGCGTCGCGTCGACCGCCGCCCCGGCGCCACCCCCCGGGCGGGCCGGCGGTCCGGCGGGTGCCCCGCTGTCGGGCACGCGGAGCGTCACGCCGCGCACGGAGCCCGCTCCCACGACGACGCGCTCGGTGCGCGCACGGGTCCAGGTCCGCACGCCGAGCCCCGCGAGGCTGCGCGCGACGACGCCGCCCGCGGCACCGTCGAGCTGGCGGTCCATGACGCTCCCGCCGCCGTGCACGAGGCTCACGGCGACACCGCGGCGCGCGAGCCCGCACGCGACCTCGAGCCCGAGCACGCCCGCCCCGACGACCACGGCGTGCCGGGCGTTGAGCGACGCCGCGACGATCTCGCGCGCGTCGTCGAGCGTGCGCAGCGCGTGCGCGCCGCGGGGCAGGCCGCCCGGGAGGTCCGTCAGGCCCGGCAGGTCGGGGACCCGTGCGGCCGCCCCGGTCGCGAGGACGACGACGTCGTACGGGTGCGCGCCCTCGCTCGTGACGACGCGGCGCGCGGTGCGGTCGATCGCGATCGCCTCGGTGCCGCGCCGGACGGTCACGCGCGCGTCGTCGGCGCCGGGCAGGCCGATCGCCGCGACGTCGACCTTGCCCGCCACGACCTCGCTGAGCAGCACGCGGTTGTACGGCTCGTACTCCTCGGCCCCCAGCACGGTGACCTCGACGGCCGCCGTCCCCGCGGAGGCCCCGCACCGCGCCACGAGGTCGCTCGCGAACCGCGACCCGACCATGCCGTTGCCGACCACGACAACGCGCGTCATGCGCCCACCTCCTGCACCTCGGGCGCGCGCCGCACGTCCACGGCGCACACCTTGAACTCGGGCATGCCCGAGACGGGGTCGGTCGCGTCGGTCGTGACGCGGTTGACGCTGCCCTCCCCGCTCCAGTGGAAGGGCATGAAGACCGTGTCCGGCCGGATCCGGTCGGTCCAGCGCGCGACGGCCTCGATCGCGCCGCGGCGCGTCGTGAGACGGGCGCGGTCGCCGTCGCCGACGCCGAGCCGCAGGCCGAGGACGGGGTGCAGCTCGACGAACGGCGCCGGCACGAGCCGGTCGAGCTCGGGCACGCGGCGCGTCTGCGCGCCCGACTGGTAGTGCTGCAGCACGCGGCCGGTGACGAGGTAGAGCGGGGCGTCGGGGCGCACGTCGTCGCTCGGCCCGACGTGGTCGACCGCGACCATCCGCGCCCGCCCGTCCGGGGTCGCGAACCGGTCGAGGAACAGCCGCGGTGTCCCCGGGTGCGGCACGGCGGCCTGCCCCGCGTCGGGCGCGCCCGACGGGACGGGCCAGAAGAGCCCCGGACCGCCGTCGTCCTCGTCCGCGTCGAGACGCGCGTGGCTCAACCCCGAGTAGTCGGCCACGCCGCCCGCGGACGCGCGCGCGAGCTCGTCGAAGACGACGGCGGGATCCGTGGGGAAGGAGACCGACGAGCCCAGGCGACGCGCGAGCTCCGCGAGGATCCACAGCTCCGAGCGCGCCTCGCCGGGCGCGTCGACGGCACGACGGCGCCGGATGACGCGACCCTCGAGCGACGTCATGGTGCCCTCCTCCTCGGCCCACTGCGTCACGGGCAGCACGACGTCGGCGAGGAGCGCCGTCTCCGACGGCACGAGGTCGCACACCACGAGCAGGTCGAGGGCGCGCAGGTTCGCGGCGACCCGGTCCGCGTCCGGAGCGCTGACCACGACGTTCGACCCGTGCACGAGGAGAGCGCGCGGACGCCCGTCCTCGACGGACGTCGTGCCCGTTCCGTCCGGTCCCGGCCGGGCGCCCAGCGAGCGCAGCAGCTCGACGGCGGGCATCCCCGGGCCGGGGATCGTCGCCGGGTCCACGCCCCAGACGCCCGCGACGTGCGCGCGTGCCGCCGGGTCGTCGATCTTGCGGTAGCCCGGGAGCTGGTCCGCCTTCTGCCCGTGCTCGCGCCCGCCCTGGCCGTTCCCCTGGCCGGTGATCGCGCCGTAGCCGGAGCCGACGCGGCCCGGCAGCCCGAGCGCGAGCGCGAGGTTGATCGCCGCCGTCACCGTCGCGGTGCCCTGCGACGACTGCTCGACGCCGCGCCCGGTGAGCACGTACGCGCCCGCGCCGCCGTGGACGGGCGACGCCGCCGCGAGGAGCCGCGCGACGTGCCGCAGCCGCTCCGCCGGGATCCCGCACACCGTCTCCGCCCGCTCTGGCCACCAGGCCGTGACGGAGCGCCGGACGTCGTCGAACCCCGACGTGCGCGCGGCGAGGTACTCCGCGTCCGCGAGCCCCTCCGTGACCACGACGTGCAGCAGCGCGAGCAGCACGACGAGGTCCGTGCCGGGCACGGGCTGGAGGTGCACGCCCTGGTCGCCCACCGGCCCCGCACCCGCAGGCGGAGCCACGCGACCGGGCGAGCGCCCGTCGTCGGGCACATCGGCACGTTGCCCGACGACGTCCCCCGGCTCGCCCGTGAGCGCCGCCGTCGCGCTGCGGCGCGGGTCCACGACGACGAGCCCGCCGCGCCCGCGCACGCCCGCGAGGTGCTGGACCGACGGCGGCATGGTCTCGGCGAGGTTGGACCCGAGCAGGAGCACCGCGTCCGCGCCGCCGAGGTCGGCGAGGGGGAACGGGAGCCCGCGGTCGGCGCCGAACGCGCGGTTCGCGCCCGCAGCCGCCGACGCCATGCAGAAGCGCCCGTTGTAGTCGATGTTCGCCGTGCGCAGCACGGTGCGCGCGAACTTGCCGAGCGCGTACGCCTTCTCGTTCGTCAGGCCGCCGCCGCCGAAGATCGCGACCGCGTCCCGGCCGTGCTCGACCTGGACGCGCTCGATCCCTGCGGTCACGACGTCCAGCGCGTCGTCCCACGACGCCGGGCGGAGCTCGCCGTCGGCCCCGCGCAGCAGCGGGGTCGTGATCCGGTCGGCCGCGCGGAGGACCGTCGCGCTCGTCCAGCCCTTCTGGCACAGCCCGCCCCGGTTGGTCGGGAAGTCGCGCGGGGCGACGGTGACCGGGATCGGTCCCGCGCCGGGTGTCAGCGACATGCCGCACTGCAGCGAGCAGTAGGGGCAGTGCGTGTCCACGCTCAGATCCCGGCCGACGCGAGCGCCGACCCCTTGCGCAGGTACACGGCCCAGGCGACGACCGCCATGACCACGTACATCCCGATGAACGTCCACAGGGCGGGGACGAGCGAGCCCGCGAGGCTCGTCGAGGCGGCGAACCCGCGCGGGATGAGGAAGCCCCCGAACGCCCCGATCGCGCCGGCGATCCCGATGCACCCGGCCGCGGCCTTGCGAGCGCGGGCCCTGGCCTCGTCGAGCGCCGCCGCGTCGACCGCCGTCGGTCCGTCGAGCGCGCCGCCCGGGACGGCGCTCGCCTGGAAGACGGCCGGGATCATCCGGTACGTCGACCCGTTGCCGATGCCCGTCGCGACGAACAGGACGAGGAACGACGCGAAGAACAGGCCGAAGCTGTGCGACTGCAGCGCCTGGATCGCGCCGAACGCCCCGAGCGCCATCACCCCGTACGACACGATGGTGACGCGCGTGCCACCCACCCGGTCCGCGATGACGCCTCCGAGGGGCCGCGTGACCGAGCCGACGAGCGCGCCGAGGAACGCGATCGAGAGCGTCACCTCGGGAAACTGGCCCTTGAGCAGCATGGGGAACGCCCCGGCGTACCCGATGAACGACCCGAACGTCCCGATGTAGAGGAACGAGATGATCCACGTGTGCTTGTTCCGCGTCGCCGCGGCGAACGACTTCGGGTCGGCCTTCGCGGTGGACAGGTTGTCCATGAACCGCCACGCGAGGAACGCCGCGAGCAGGATGAACGGGATCATCATGAGACCCGCGCGCTCGAGCGCGACCCCCGCCCCGGCGACGATGACGAGCGGCACCGCGAGCTGCACGACCGCCGTCCCCAGGTTGCCGCCCGCGGCGTTGAGGCCCAGCGCCTTGCCCTTCTCCCGCTCCGGGTAGAAGAACGAGATGTTCGCCATCGACGAGGCGAAGTTGCCGCCGCCGAACCCGGCGAGCGCCGCGACCGCGAGCATGACGCCGAACGGCGTCCCCGGGTCCTGCACCGCGACCGCGAGCGCCGCCGTCGGGAGCAGGAGCAGGAGCGCCGAGACCACGGTCCAGTTGCGGCCGCCGAACAGCGGCACCGCGAACGTGTACGGGATGCGCAGCGTCGCGCCGACGAGGCTCGGCACGGCGATGAGCCAGAACTGCTGGTCGACCGTGAACGTGAACCCGGCGGCGGGGAGCTGCGGCACGACGATCGACCACAGCGCCCAGACCGCGAAGCCGAGGAACTCCGCGAACACCGAGATCCACAGGTTGCGCGTCGCGACCTTCCGGCCGCCGTCGCGCCAGAACGTCGGGTCCTCCGGGTCCCAGCGGTCGATCCAGCGCCCCGAGCGGTGGGTCGGGGCGGTCGCCGTGCGGCCGGCCGTCGAGGCGGCGGTCGGCCCGACGGCGGTCGTGGCCCCGGGCGCCGCAGCCGCGACCGTCGCGGTGGCCGAGGTGCCGGAGGGGTGCTCTGCGGACTGCTCACCCTCGTGGGTGGTGGGGCTCGTGGGCGCGGACATGGCGGCTCCTTCAGCAGGTCCCGGTCAGTACCGAGGACGCTAGGAACGCCGTGTTTCCCCCGCGCGCGGCCGTCGTTAAGCCCGTGTGAGGTCTTCCGCACACCCGCACCCCACGACCTGTGAGCGCCCGCCGCCCCGAGGTAGAGCCCGGTCGCGCGAGGTAGAGCCCGGTCGCGCGAGGTAGAGCCCTGGTCGCGGGACCAGGGCTCTACCTCGGCGGTCGGTCAGCCCCAGACGAGGCCGCGGGCCGGGTCCTCGAGGACCTTCGCGACGTCGGCCAGGACGCGCGCGCCGAGCTCGCCGTCGACGAGGCGGTGGTCGAAGCTCAGGGCGAGCTGCGTGACCCAGCGCTTCTTGATCTTGCCCTTGTGGACCCACGGCTGCTCGCGGATCGCGCCGAACGCGAGGATCGCGGCCTCGCCCGGGTTGAGGATCGGTGTCCCCGTGTCGATGCCGAACACGCCCACGTTCGTGATCGTGATGGTGCCGTCGGACATGTCGGAGGGCGACGTGCGGCCCGCCCGCGCGGTCGCGGTGAGGTCCGCGATCTCGCCCGCGAGACCGTGCAGGTCGAGGCGGTGCGCGTCCTTGATGTTCGGCACGACGAGCCCGCGCGGCGTCGCCGCCGCGATCCCCAGGTTCACGTAGTGCTTGTAGACGATCTCCTGCGCGGCGTCGTCCCAGCTCGCGTTGATCTCCGGGTGGCGGCGCACGGCGAGGAGCAGCGCCTTGGCGGTGACGAGCAGCGGGGTGACGCGCACGTCGGTGAACTCGCGGTCCTCGCGCAGCGTGTGCACGAGGCGCATGGTCTTGGTGACGTCGACGGTGTGGAAGACGGTGACGTGCGGGGCCGTGAACGCGCTCGTCACCATCGCCTCGGCCGTGCGCTTGCGCACCGACTTCACGGGCACGCGCGTCTGGCGCCCGTCGGGGGTGACGGCGCCGGTCGCGAGCCACGGCTGGTCGTCGTCGGCGTACGTCGCCAGCGGCTTCGCCTTCGCCTGCTCGTGGTACGCCTGCACGTCCTCGCGCGTGACGATCCCGCCCGGTCCGGTGCCGGCGACGCTCGCGAGGTCGACACCGAGGTCCTTCGCGAGCTTGCGCACCGGCGGCTTGGCGAGCACGGGCAGGTGCACGTGCCCGACGGCGCCGCTCGCCGTCGAGCTGTCAGCACCTCGTCGCGCGATACCGCGAGCATCTGCTGACAGTTCTGCGGGCTGGGAGTTGTCAGCGGGGGCGCCGCGGCGACGACGGCGGGCCGTGCCCGGCTCGACGGTGCCGTAGCCGACGAGCACCGAGCCGGACCCGCCCGCCGCCGGTGCGTCGGACACCGCGGGCGCCGCGGCGTCGTCGGCGACGGGACCTGCCGCGGGCGAGGCGGGCGCCGAGGCGGCGTCCGCGCCGTCGGGCACGACGCCCGCGGGCGCGCTCGGCGCCGGCGCCGCACCGGACGGGTCGGTGTCCACGACGATGATCGGCACGCCGACCTCGACCGTCGTCCCCTCGGGCGCGAGGATCTCCGCGACGACGCCCGTGTACGGCGACGGGAGCTCGACGAGCGACTTGGCCGTCTCGATCTCGACGATCGTCTGGTTGACCGTCACGGCGTCGCCGACGGCGACGTGCCACTGCACGATCTCGGCCTCGGTGAGGCCCTCGCCCGCGTCGGGGAGGTTGAACTTCTCGAAGGTGGGCACTGCGTGGTCCTCCTGGTGGTCCCGGTCGGCGCTGTCGAGGTCGCTACGGTCGCGTCAGAACGCGAACGCGCGGTCGACGGCGTCGAGCACGCGGTCGAGGCTCGGCAGGTAGTCGTGCTCGATCTTGGCGACGGGGTACGGCGTGTGGAACCCGCCGACGCGCAGCACGGGCGCCTCGAGCGAGTAGAAGCACTCCTCCGTCACCCGCGCCGCGACCTCGGCGCCGGAGCCCAGGTAGGTCGGGGCCTCGTGCACGACGACGCAGCGCCCGGTCCGGCGCACGGACTCCACCACGGTCGCGGTGTCGAGCGGGGAGATGCTGCGCAGATCCACGACCTCGATGCTGCGGCCCTCCTGCTCGGCCGCCGCGGCGACGCGCAGGGCGGTCGCGACCGTGGGCCCGTAGGCGACGAGCGTGAGGTCGGTGCCCGCGCGCACGACGCGGGCGCGGTCGAGCACGGTCGCGCCCTCGCCGCGCCCGGTGGTCTCGACGGGACCCTTCTCCCAGTAGCGGCCCTTGGGCTCGAAGAACAGCACCGGGTCGGGCGAGGAGATGGCCTCCTGGATCATCGTGAACGCGTCCTGCGGCGTGGACGGCGACACCACGCGCAGGCCGGCGGTGTGCGCGAACAGCGCCTCCGGGCTCTCGCTGTGGTGCTCGACGGCGCCGATCCCGCCGCCGTACGGCACGCGGATCACGACGGGCACCTGCAGCTTCCCGCCGGAGCGGTAGCCCATCTTCGCGAGCTGCGTCGTGATCTGGTCGTACGCGGGGAAGATGAACCCGTCGAACTGGATCTCGCACACGGGCCGGTAGCCGCGCAGCGCGAGGCCGATCGCGGTGCCGAGAATGCCCGACTCCGCGAGCGGGGTGTCGACCACCCGGTCCTCGCCGAAGTCCTTCTGCAGCCCGTCCGTCACGCGGAACACGCCGCCGAGCGCGCCGATGTCCTCGCCCATGAGCAGGACCTTCGGGTCGGTCTCGAGCGACCGGCGCAGGCCCTCGTTGATCGCGCGGGCGAGGGTCAGGGTCTTGTTCTCGCTCATCGGGCCACCTCCGCGGCCGGCACCTCGAAGGACTGCTGGTAGTCGGCGAACCACGCCTTCTCGCGCTCGACCACCGCGTTCGGGGTCGCGTACACGTGGTCGAACATGGTCGACGGGTCGGGCGCGGCGAGCGCGCGGACCTCGTCGCGCAGCCGCTCGCCGAGCGCGTCGGCCTCGGCCGCGACGTCGGCGGCGAACGCGTCGGCCCACGCGTCCTCGGCGCGGAGCAGGTTCTCGAGCCGGTCGATCGGGTCGCGGCGGCGCCAGTACTCCTCCTGCGCGCGCGAGCGGTACTTGGTCGGGTCGTCCGACGTCGTGTGCGCGCCCATGCGGTACGTGAACGCCTCGACGAACGTCGGGCCGCCACCGGTGCGCGCCCGCTCGAGCGCCTCCGCCGTCACGGCGTAGCACGCGAGGACGTCGTTGCCGTCGACCCGCACGCTCGGGACGCCGAACCCGCCGCCGCGGCGGTAGAGCGGCACGCGGGACTGCTTGGTCGTCGGCTCGGAGATGGCCCACTGGTTGTTCTGGCAGAAGAACACGACGGGCGCGTTGTTCACCGCGGCGAACACGAGCGCCTCGTTGACGTCGCCCTGCGACGTCGCCCCGTCGCCGAAGTACGTGACGACGGCCGCGTCGCGCTCCGGGTCGCCCGACCCGACGAGGCCGTCGCGCTGCACGCCCATCGCGTACCCGGTCGCGTGCAGCGTGTGCGACCCGATGACGAGCGTGTACAGGTGCACGTTGTGCTCCGTCGGGTCCCACCCGCCGTGGTCGACGCCGCGGAAGAGGCGCAGGCGCGCCGTCGGGTCGATGCCGCGCACGTGCGAGACGCCGTGCTCGCGGTAGGACGGGAAGACGTAGTCCTGCGGGGCGAGCGCGCGGCCGGAGCCGATCTGCGCGGCCTCCTGGCCCTTCGACTGCGCGAACAGGCCGAGCTCGCCCTGCCGCTGGAGCGACGTCGCCTCGTCGTCGAAGCGACGCGTGAGCACCATGTCGCGGTAGAGGCCGCGCAGGGCGGCGGCGTCGAGGTGGGCGACACGCTCGCGGTAGCCGTCCGTCTCGGGGGTCGTGACGCGAGCGCCGGCCGGCGTCACGAGCTGGAGCAGAGGGGCGTCGTCGGGACCGCCGGCGACGTCGGGGAGGTCGGGGGGCGTGCTCGCGCCGTCCCGCGCGGTGGTGCTCGCGTCGTTCTCGGTCACGCGACTCTCCTTCGGTGCGGCCCGGCCGTGCGGCCGGCCCGCTCGGGGGCAGGAGGCGCCCGGTCGGGGCGCCGTCGGAACCTACGTCTCCGTAGCCTACGCAAGCGTAGGCTACGACACCGTAGGTTCGGCTGCCGACGTGTCGCCCAACATCCGTCACGGCGGGCTGTAGGGAACCTCCAATCCCCACCGGACGGCCCCCGCGCCGACGGAGGCCCGCCCTACCGCGGGTACGCGCCGCCCGCGCGCAGCGCGTCGCGCTCGCGCAGCACGGGCCAGCGCGAGAACGCGAAGACCAGGAACATGACGACGTTGAGGATCGGCACGAGGCCGACGAGGATCCACCAGCCCGAGTAGCCGGCCTTCTGGATGATCCGGACGTAGGCGATGAAGAAGATCACCGCCACCGCGACGTAGAGGACCAGCGCGGCGGTGCCGAAGGCCCAGCCGTACTCGTCGACGAGCTGGTCGGTGTCGATGGTGTCCATGCTCGCGAGTGTTCTCGCGCTCGCGACCCGCGGCAACCCGGGCGATCGTCCGCGTGTAGACCAACGTCTACATGTGGTCATGGCCTGGTGGCATGGAGACCGTCGGCACCCGCGAGCTCAAGCAGAACCCCCACACCGTCATCCGCCGCGTCCTGGACACGGGCCAGGAGATCGAGGTCACGGCGTACGGGAATCCCACCGGTGTCCGACTCGTCCCCGACCGCGGTCGCCGGAGCGCCCGATGGGTCCTCGGGCGCGACCTCGTGGACATCCCCCCGATGAGCCCGGAGAACGTCGAGCGGTTGGTGAGCCAGATCGAGCACGCACGCGACGACGATCTCGTCCGCGACCCGTGGGAGGACCGGACGTGATCGTCCTGCTCGACACGAACGTCCTCGTCGACCTGGCCCGTCACGCTCTCGATCCACAGGTCTCGTACGGCGCGAGCATCTTCTCCCGGGCCGAGCTCGAGTTCGGGATCCGCGCCGCGCGCTCCTCCGCCGAGGCGGCCGAGCGCCGTCGGCACCTCAACGACCTGGACGACCGGTTTGACTGGATCGACTTCGACCTCGACTGCACGCGGTCCTACGGCCTGCTCGCAGCACACGCCAAGGACCGCGTCACAGGCTCTCGGGTGCGCGGCAAGGACGCCCTCGTCGCCGCGCAGGCGCACCGGCACGGCGCCGCGGTGATGACCGCGAACAGGGACGACTTCCGCCCGTTCGAGGAGCTCATCCAGGTCCTCTCGCCTCACCGGGCGACGAGCTGACCTACAACCAGGTGGCGCTCACGCGCAGGAACAGGTCCGTCGCCTCCGGCTCGCCGACGCTCACGCGCAGCCCCTCGCCCGCGAACGGGCGCACGATCGCCCCGGCGGCACGCGCCTCCTCGGCGCGCTGCATGGTCCGCTCGCCCAGGTCGAACCAGACGAAGTTCGCCTGCGACTCCGGCAGCACCCAGCCCTGGTCGCGCAGGCCCTCGACGAGGCGCGCGCGGTCGGCGACGAGGTGCTCGACCCGCTGGAGCAGCTCGTCGCGCGCGGCGAGGGACGCGATGGCCGCGCGCTGCGCGACGTGGGAGACGCCGAACGGCGTCGACACCGCGCGGATCCCCGCCGCGAGCCGCGGGCGTGCGACGGCGTAGCCCACGCGCAGGCCGGCCAGGCCGTACGCCTTGGAGAACGTGCGCAGCAGCACGACGTTCGGGTGCTGCGCGTACACGGCGAGGCCGTCCGGCGCCTCGGGGTCGCGCACGAACTCGAGGTACGCCTCGTCGAGCACGACCAGCACGTCCGACGGCACCGCCGCGAGGAACGTCTCGAGCTCCTCGCGGTGCACGACCGGGCCGGTCGGGTTGTTGGGCATGCACACCATCACGACGCGCGTCCGCTCCGTGATCGCCGCGGCCATCGCGGGCAGGTCGAGCCGACCGACGTCCGCCCCCGTCCGCAGCGGCACCTGGACCGACGTCCCGCCCGCGACCGCGACCGCGATCGGGTACGCCTCGAACGAGCGCCACGGGTACACGACCTCGTCGCCCGGCTCGACGACCGCCTGCAGGACGTGCGCGAGCACCGCGACCGAGCCGTTGCCCACGACGACCTCGTCGGCGCCGACGCCCAGGTCGTCCGCGAGCGCCTCGGTGAGCTCGGTCGCGTACATGTCCGGGTAGCGGTTCACGTCCGCGGCGGCGTCGGCGATCGCGGCGACGACCGACGGCAGCGGCGGGTACGGGTTCTCGTTGGAGGAGAGCTTGAACGCCGCCGCGCCCGGGGCGACGCGGGCCCCGGGGACGTAGGCCGGCAGCGCGGCGACGGCGGGACGCAGGGGGACGCGGGGTTCGTGGGCCACGGTCCTCGATCATGCCACCTGCCCGTGCGGTTCCCCGCGGCGCACCGGCCCGCACCGTGCCTGCGCCCGGTCCGGATGGCAGGATGCCCGGTATGAGCTTCGTCGTCCGCGTCCTCGTCACCGGCCTCGCGATCTGGCTCACGAGCCTGTTCATCGACGAGCACTTCCAGATCGTCGGCTCCGACACCGCCGGCGGGCAGGTCGTCATCATCCTCGTGGTGGCGCTGCTCTACTCGCTGGTGAACGCCGTCATCAAGCCGATCGTGCAGATCCTGTCCATCCCGCTCTACATCCTCACGTTGGGGCTGTTCTCGCTCGTCGTCAACGCGCTGATGCTCATGCTCACCGCGTGGATCACGGAGCAGACGGACTGGGGCATCCGCATCGTCGGCGGGTTCTGGTGGGCCCTGCTCGCGGCCCTCATCATCGGGCTCATCAACTTCGCGGTGTCCGCCGTCGTGCCGAAGGCCCAGGAGCGCTGAGGAAGCTCGCGACGGTGCCGACGCCGCGGGTCGTTACCTCACCTCGTCGTCACCACCTTCGCCGTCCGGTCCCGGCGCACTGGTGTCACCGGCCGCCGGACCACCGGACGCCGGGAAGCCCGGCACCTCGAGCGACGGCGACCCGGGCGTCGGCGCCCCGGGGAACGGCATCCCGGGCGCTCCCGGGAACGGCGTGCCCGGGGCCCACGGGAGGGTGAGCGACCGCGGCACCGCCAGGTCCCCGATGCAGAACGTCGTGTCCGGGTCGGGGACCAGGCGCGCCTCGTAGACGAGCGGCTCGTCCGCCTCCCCGTCGAGCAGGCGCTCGACATCGGTCAGGTGCTCCTCGAGCCCGCGGTCCCCGACCTCGACCGCGGCGTCCAGCACCTCCTGGTGGAACCGCACGCTGTGCGGCCACTCGAGCGACGGCCCGCCGCCCGGTGCCACGAGGGTCCCGGTCACCGTGACCCTGTCGGGCGTCGCCCGGTTCTCCGCGCCGTCAAGGTCGGAGATCCCCTCCCCCTGGGTCTCGAGGTGCGTGCCCTTGACCCCCGGCGGGAGGGCGTGGCCGGCGACGGGCGACCCGGCCGTCACGACGTGCCGCACGGTGTAGGTCCCGACCGTCGCTGCCGCGACCGTCGCGGCGATCATGCCGCCCTGGCTGTGCCCCACGAGCACGACGTCGTCGTCCGGCCCGATCCCGGCCTGCCGCATCGCCTCCAGCACGGCGCGCGCGCTGTCGGCCTGCGCCCGCACCGCCGGGTCGTCGTCCATGAGGTCGTAGTTGGACGTCATGTTGAAGACGGACCGGAGATTGCCGGGCTGCGTGCCGGGGATCGCGACCACCCATGTGGGGGTGCCGTCGTCCTTGACGATCCGCTGGACGCTGAGCGTCGAGTCCGTCGCGAGCGCCTCCACGGCGCCGAGCGCGGACCTCACGTCCGTGGGCGTCGGCAGGTTGCGTGGCGTGTCGACGAGCCGGACGTCGGGGTCGGGCAGGAAGCGGTCCCGCAGCGGCTGCGCGAGGCCGCGCAGCACCGACGCGCCGTTGCCGACGGTCGGCATCTGATACCACGGACGGTCGGCGTCGAGGAGGCCGATCGCCCGGCTCAGCGCACGGATCGTGGCAGGGTGCAGCGACTCTCCCGAGGTGACGACCCTCAGCCCGGACGGACGACCCTCCAGGAACGAGTGCAGGACCCCGACGGTCCCCAGGGAGAGGATGCCGATCAGCCCGGCGGTGGCGGCACCGACCGGGCTGAAGCCCCCGACGGCGAGGAGCGCGAGGTCCTGCCACAGTGCCGTCGCCGCGGCGTCCGCGTCGTCGTAGACGCGCACCGCGTGCTGCAGGCGCGACGCGAGGACGCGCAGGCCCCGCTCCTGCTCCTGCGCCAGGCCGATCGCGAGGTCGAACGCCTCGAGCGCGGCGGCGCGCGCGGCGCGCACCTCGGCCGACCAGCACGGCGTGGCGTGAACGCTCCAGCCCGTCGTGGCCTGGAGCGGGGCCGGCGCCGCGAAGCGACCCCCGAACGAGGTGGGGCTCGCGGTCGCCACCTCCACGGAGTCCCGCGCGTCCCGGAGCGCGGCCACGGTCCCGGCGACGAGATCCGCCCGGGCGCCCAGCGCCGCCGCCTGCGCGACGACCGCCGCCGTCTCGACCGCGGTCGCCTCCGTGCCACCGCGCACCACGACCACGGGTGCCGGGCGGGGGCCGCTCACGGTACGCCCGCCGCGGCGAGCTCGGTTCGGATCCGCGCCACCTCGGTCTCGGCGAGGACGGTGAGCGTGTCGAGGCGCAGCAGGCAGCTGTCGAGCAGCATGCCGAGCCGGAGCAGCCCGGCGCGCCGCTCGGCTGCGGCGTCGTCGTACGACGCGCGCGCGTGGCCCGCCCACGGGAGGTCCGGCGCGACGAGCGCGGCGCCTGCCCGCGCGACGTCGTCCTGAGCGGTGAGGACCCGGGTCCGGGCGAGCGACACGCCGAACGGCGCGGCGGGGCACGGCGGGGGCGGCGGCGGCGAGGAGGACATGGCGAGGACCGTACGCAGGGGCGCGCACCGCCCGTCCCGATCGAGGACGACCTGTGGACGGGCCGCTCGAACGAGGGTCCTGGGGACGGCCACGACCCGCCCGACGCCGACAGATCGCTCGCCCGCCCGGGATCGCCTGCCCGTACTGCGGGAGGCACGGGCCGCCGTCGGGCACGCGTGGGAGAATCAGGGGCGTGCCCGAGAACCCTGCCGCAGACGCCCCTGCCCGCGTGTCGCTCGCCGAGGTGACCCCGCCGATCGCGCTCGGCCCGCTCGACGGCCGCTACCGTGCCGCGGTCGCCCCGCTCGTCGACCACCTCAGCGAGGCCGCGCTCAACCGCGAGCGCGTCCACGTCGAGGTCGAGTGGCTGATCACGCTGTGCAACGGCGTCCAGGCGGTCGACGAGAACGCGGTCCGCCCGGTGGTGCCCGGCGCTCCTCAGCTCTCCGACGCGGAGGTCGCGTACCTGCGCCAGATCCCCGCGACGTTCGGCGGCGAGGAGATCGCCGAGCTCGCCGCCATCGAGCGCGAGACGGTGCACGACGTCAAGGCCGTCGAGTACTTCGTCAAGCGCCGCCTCGCCGCGGCGCCCGACGCGCTGGGCTCGGACACCGTGCTGCCCGGCGTCGGTGAGCTCGTGCACTTCGCGTGCACCAGCGAGGACGTCAACAACCTGTCGTACGCGCTCATGGTGCGCGGCGCCGTCCAGCAGGTGTGGCTGCCCGCCGCGACGGCGCTCGCCGACCAGCTCGCGGACATGGCGCGCGACCTCGCCGACGTGCCGATGCTCTCGCGCACGCACGGCCAGCCCGCGACGCCGACGACGCTCGGCAAGGAGCTCGCCGTGCTCGCGCACCGGCTGCGCCGCCAGCTCCGCCGCGTCGGCGCGGCCGAGTACCTGGGCAAGCTCAACGGCGCGACGGGCACGTACGGCGCGCACACCGTCGCCGTCCCGGGCGTGGACTGGCCGTCGGTCTCGAAGCACTTCGTCGAGGGCCTGGGGCTCACGTGGAACCCGCTGACGACGCAGATCGAGTCGCACGACTGGCAGGCCGAGCTGTACGCCGACGTCGCGCGTTTCAACCGCATCCTCCACAACCTCGCGACCGACGTGTGGACGTACATCTCGCTCGGGTTCTTCACGCAGATCCCGGTGCCGGGCGCGACCGGGTCGTCGACCATGCCGCACAAGGTCAACCCGATCCGGTTCGAGAACGCCGAGGCGAACCTCGAGATCTCGTCCGCGCTGCTCGACACGCTCGGCGCGACGCTCGTCACCTCGCGCCTCCAGCGCGACCTCACGGACTCGACGACGCAGCGCAACGTCGGCCCCGCGTTCGGCCACTCGCTCCTCGCGATCGACAACGTGCGCCGCGGGCTCAAGGCCCTCGCCGCGAACGCCGACCTCATGGCGGCGGACCTCGACGAGAACTGGGAGGTGCTCGGCGAGCCCATCCAGTCGGCCATGCGCGCGGCGTCCGTCGCGGGCGTGCCCGGCATGGAGAACCCGTACGAGCGCCTCAAGGACCTGACACGCGGCCAGCGCGTCGACGCCGCGCGCCTGCGCGAGTTCGTCGCCGGCCTCGGCCTGCCCGACGACGTCGCGCAGCGCCTCGCGAACCTCACCCCGGCGACGTACACGGGCCTCGCATCCCGCCTGGTGAAGGACTACCTGGACTGACAAGGCCGACGCCGAACACGACATGAGGGCCGTTATCCGATGGATAACGGCCCTCATGTCGTTCTCGTGAGCGCGCAGCGTCGTGCTCGACGGCGCAGGTGTCAGACGGCGGTCGGCTCGCCCGGGTGCGGCGCGTCCGGCCCCGGTGTCCCTCCCGTCGCGGCGAGCAGCGCGCGGTGCGAGGCCCGCGCCTCGGAGAGCTCGTCGAGACGGTTGACGGCCCAGCGCAGCACGAGCGTCGCGGCGGACGCGAGCCCGAGCAGGCCGAGGACGTTGCCGAGGTCCGCCGTCTGGATGCTCACGGTGCCGGACCAGAAGAAGGTCGAGCGGCTCAGCACCATCGCGAGCGCGAGCCCGCCGAGCACCGGGACCGCCTGCCGGGTCCGGCGCCACAGGAGGGCGGCGCCGAGGAGCACGACCACCGGCGCAGCGAGCGCCTGGAGCGTCCACGAGGCCAGGGCGCCGCCCGACCACCACGGCGTCCCGAGGTGTGCCGCGTCGGAGTAGGTCGCAGCGACGAAAGCGCCGAGGACGAGCGCCATGGCGGCGGCCGTCGCTGCCCGGAGCGCCACCGGCTCGGCGCCGACCCGGCACGTCCGCCGCGCGGCGAGCACTCCCGCGTACGCGACGAGTCCGCCGACCCACGGTGCGTCGAGGTACGCGGCATAGGCGCTGCCCGCCGCGACCGACACGACGAGCGCCGCCACACCCGCCCCGGCGGCGAGCACCGCGACCACGAGGCCGACGCGGCGCGCGCCGACGAGAGCGAGGGCGACCGCTACGACCCACAGGGCCCACATCAGCGCCGTCGGGACGGTCGCCACGAGCGGCGCGTGGCCGTCCGGGCCCAGCATCGCCCGGACGATCGCGGCGGCGAACGCGAGCACCCGCGCCGCCATGATCGCGAGCACGGCCGGGAGCAGCACGAACAGCAGCCCGGTCGCCGCCCGTCGTTGGCGCGGCGTCGACCCCAGCGGCGCGAGCAGCCACTCGCGGGCGGCGGCGCGCAGCAGGTCCGCCCGCTCGGCGCGGGTCGGGCGCGACTGTCCAGGCCGCGCGCCGTCGAGCAGGTGGCCGAGCATCTCGGCCTCGTGCGCTCGCCGGTACGTGTACGGGAAGAGGCGCAGGAGGCGGCGGTAGTCCCGCACGAGCACGGGAGGGACCAGCGGGTCCGCGACAGAGGCCGGGGCGTCTGCCGCGGTCATGCGGCGACCGCCGCACCGGGGCCCGACGCCGCCAGGAGCGCACGGTGCGCGGCCCGGGACGCGGCGAGCTCGTCGAGGCGGTTGACCACCCACCGGGCCACGAGCGTGACGACGGCCGACAGCGCGACCACCCCGAGCACGTTGCCGAGGTTCACGACCGTGGTGTCGAGCGCGCCCGACCAGAAGACGTCCGAGCCGCTGAGGAACAGTGCGGTGAAGACCCCGGCCAGCACGGGAGCGGCCTGCCGCACGGGGCGGACCGCCACCAGCAGCACCGCCACCCCCACGAGGATCACGACCTCCGCTGCCAGCGTGAAGGGATAGCCCGGGGCGGTGACCCAGACCCCCTCGTCCGCGACGACCGTCGCACTCCGTGGCACGGAGACCGCGAGCGACACCGCCGTCAGCCAGAGTGCGGCGACACCCGCACGCGCGCCCAGGACGGGCCCCGTCTGCCGCGCCCGAGCGGCGACGGCCCCGAGGGAAGCCAGGAGGGCGACGACCCACCCGACCTCCCGGAACGCGTCGAACGCGCGCTCCGCCGCGACGAGCGATCCGACCGCGACGACGCCCGCCGCGGCGGCGAGCGCGGCGAGCACGAGACCGGTCCGCCGCAGGCGCGCGGCCAGGGCCACGACCGATCCGGCCCAGAGCAGCCAGGCCGGGGCGAGAGGCACCGCGACGAGCGCCGTCGCGACCGCCAGCCACGCCGGCGAGGCGGCCGTTCCCACCACCTCCCGCGCCGACCCCTCCCCCAGCGCGAGGCCGACGCGCAGGAGGTCCTGCGACGCGGGGGCGGCGAGGACCGCTGTCAGCGCGACGAGGACCACGACCGCGGCCGACGCACGCTGCCGCTCGGTCGGGCCCAGCGGCGCGAGCGCCCACTCGCGCGCGGCGGCACGCAGGAGGTCCCACCGCTCGGCGCGGGTCGGGCGCGACCGTCCCGGCCGCGCGCCGTCGAGCAGGTGTCCGAGCATCTCGGCCTCGTGCGCCCGCCGGTAGGTGTACGGGAAGAGCCGCAGGAGGCGGCGGTAGTCCCGCACGAGCACCGGGGTGACGAGCACCGTCGCTCCGGGCTCCGCCGTCGGGCTCGCTGCGGCCGGCACGTCGGTCCCGTCGCCCGCGGCACGGGGGCGGCGCTCGCGGTCCCCGCTCATGCCGGCACCGCCCCGCCGTCGGCGAGACCTCCCGCGACGCCGCGGGCGGGGCGTGCCGCGCCGTCGCGCACCACTGCGGACGCACGGCGTCGGGCGCCGAGGCGTTCGAGCGCGCGGCGCGCCTGGGCCTCGGCGCGCTCGGCCTCGGCGGCGAGGCGCGACCCGCCCTCGGTGGTGAGCCGGTAGTAGCGGCGCAGGCGCGAGTCGACGACCTCCTCGTGGTCGACCTCGACGAGCCCGGCGGCGACGAGCCGGTCGATCGCGCCGTAGAGCGTCCCGGCGCGCAGCGTCACGCGTCCGTCGGAGCTGGACTCGACGTCCTGCGCGATGCCGTACCCGTGCAGGGGCCCGGCCGCGAGCGCGGACAGGACGAGGAACGCGGGTTCCTGGAGAGGTTTGGATGCCATGGCGACGAACATACCCTTGCCGCGAAGCCATAGCACCCGACGCGCCGGGGCGAAACGTTTCGCACCCTGACCACGGCTCCCCGCCGGTCCCTACCGTGGTGACGTCCTGACCCCGAGGCGACGGAGCCCCGATCATGAGAGTCCACTCCCCCACCCGTCCCGGACGGCACCGTGCCGCGGCGCTCGCCGCCGCGCTCGCGGCCCTCGCGACGCTGGGCGCCACGGCGACCGTCGGCGCGGCGCTCGCGACGTCCAGCGCGGCAGTGCCCTCCGCAGCGTGCACGGTCGACTACCGCATCACGACCTCGTGGTCGGGAGGCTTCCAGGCCGACGTCACCGTCACGAACCTGGGCGCCCCGCGCTCGGGCTGGGAGCTGGGCTGGGACCTGCCGACCGGCGAGGGCGTGAGCCAGCTCTGGAACGGCACGCTCGCGCGCGACGGCGGCCGGGTCACCGTGGGCGACGTCGGCTGGAACGCGTCGCTCGCCACGGGCGGCAGCGCCTCCTTCGGCCTCGTGGGCACGGCCGCGTCCGCCCCGGCCGTGCCCACGAGCTTCACGCTCGACGGCGTCGCGTGCGGCGGCGACGCCCCGCCCGACCCCACCGACCCGCCGGACCCCACCGACCCGCCCGAGACGCCGGACGACGTGACGTTCCACGTGGACGAGACGAACCAGGCGTGGGAGGCCTGGCAGGCGGCGTCGGGCACGGACCGGGACCTGCTCGCGAAGATCGCGCTCACGCCGCAGTCGTCGTGGGTCACCGACGCGGACGCGCAGGTGTCGCGCGCGAAGGTCGCCGCGTTCACGAGCGCGGCCGCGGCCGAGGGCGCGACGCCGCTCCTGACGATCTACGCGATCCCCGGCCGCGACTGCGGCTCGCACTCGGGTGGCGGCACCGCCGAGGCGGCGTACCGGAGCTGGGTCGAGACGGTCGCGTCGGGCATCGTCGGCGAACCGTGGGTCGTCCTCGAGACCGACGCCCTCGCCCAGCTCGGCGACTGCTCCGGCCAGGGCGACCGCGTGGGCATGCTCCGCGACGCGGCGCGCATCCTGACCGACGCCGGCGCGCGCGTCTACGTCGACGCGGGGCACTCCGCGTGGCTGAGCCCGGCGACCGCCGCGGCCCGCCTCCAGCAGGTGGGCCTCGACGACGCCGTCGGGTTCGCGCTCAACACGTCGAACTACCGCACGACGGCCGAGTCGCGAGCGTACGGCGAGCAGGTCGCCGCGCTGCTCGGCGGGGACGTGTCGTTCGTCGTCGACACGTCGCGCAACGGCAACGGGAGCAACGGCGAGTGGTGCAACCCGCGGGGTCGCGCGCTCGGCGACCAGCCGGGCGCGGTCGACGACGGCACGCACCTCGACGCCCTGCTGTGGGTCAAGCTGCCCGGCGAGAGCGACGGGTCGTGCAACGGCGGGCCGCCCGCCGGACAGTGGTGGCAGGAGGTCGCGCTCGAGCTGGCGCGCAACGCGTCCTGGTGACCCGACGCCGTCGAGCATGACCCTGCTCGCCCTCGAACACGACATTGCTGCCGTTATTGCCCGGATAACGGCAGCAATGTCGTGTTCGGCGTCAGACCGGGCGGGAACGGGCCGCGACGAGCAGGGTTCGCCGGTTGGTGTGACGATCGTCTGTGCCGGGCCCGGCCCGGCACGATCGCCCTTCGCCGGAACTGGGGCCGCGCGAGGGGCAGCCCGACGGCGCGCGGCTCGCTGGGTGCGCCACGCGCCGTCGGGGATCCCGGCCGCCGTCGACCGTCGGGTGCCCCACGGGGTCGCGGGGCCGGCACGGTGGAGATGGCACAGTGGAGGGGTGACGTCGCACGACCTTCCCCGCACCGACCCGCCCACCCCCGATCCCGCCGCCCTGCCGCCGCTGCGCACCGTCGGCTGGGTGAACGTCCGCGACGGGCGCCTGCTCGCCGTCCGCACGACCGGCAAGGACCGCTTCTTCATGCCGGGCGGCAAGGTCGAGCCCGGCGAGTCGGACGCCGAGGCGCTGGTGCGCGAGATCCACGAGGAGCTGGGCGTGCTCCTCGACCCGACGTCGGTCCGGCCCGCCTTCGTCGCCGAGGCACCCGGGCACGGCCTCGGCGGGCGGGTCGTGCGCATGCACTGCATGTACGCCGAGCCGGCCCCCGGGTCGCCCGAGCCGGCGCCGAACGCCGAGATCGCCGAGCTCGCGTGGCTCACGCCGGCCGACGCGCACCGCGTCCCGCCGGCCGGCCGGATCGTCCTCGACCGGCTCGCCGGGGTCCTCTCCGCCTGACCCCGCGCCGTGCCCACGTGCCGCGCCAGGCGCCCCATGGGGACCTCGCCCCATGAGCCGGGCGAGACGTGGCGACGGCCGCCCGCGTACGCTCCGGAGGCACGATCCGCAGCGACAGAGGGACGACCATGGGGTTCTACGGTGCCGACATCGGCGAGCTGCGCGCGCTCGCGCAGAGCCTCACGACGGCGTCCGAGGCGCTGACCACGACGCGCAGCACGCTCGACTCGACCGTGAGCGGCGCCCGCTGGGCCGGCCCGGACGGCGACGAGCTGCGCGGCCGCTGGTCCGCCGAGCTGGGCCCCGCGCTCGCTGCCGCGACGGCGACGCTCCGCGACGCGGCGGACAAGGTCCGCAAGAACGCCGACCAGCAGGAGAGCGCCAGCTCCGACGGCACGGGCGGCCCGGGCGGGGGCGGCAGCGGCGGTCCCGGCGGCGGACCCGGCTCCGGGGGTGGGCCCGGCGGGGGCGGCGGGTCCGGCTCGGGCGACGAGAGCCCGGGTGGACCGAAGGTCACGGTGAAGGGCGACCACGAGTCCGGCACGGACAACGGGAGCCTGGGCACCCCCGCGACCGAGGGCACCGACGCGAAGGTCGGGTTCGGCGTGACCCACGACCCGGAGAGCGGCGAGACCACGTACTCGGGCAGCGGCTCGCTCTCCGACTGGATGAAGACGACGAACGGGTCGAAGATCTCGTTCGGCGTCAACGGCGGTGCGGAGTACACGGTCGGGGAGAAGTCGGAGGACGGCTTCACCACGTACACGTCCAAGTCCGACGTCTCGATCGGCGTCGAGGGCGGCGTCGACAAGGGCGGCACGGGCGTCAGCGGCGGGTACACGACCGGCGTCACGTCCGCGTACACGGTCAAGGTGCCCGACGACGCGGGCGTCACCGACCCCGGGAGCATCAACCCGTTCGACCCGCGGAGCATGCCGGTGGGCTCGTCCGTCACGATGGACGGCGGCAGCTACTCGGAGACCGAGCTCAACGCGGCGTTCCGCCACATCGCCGTCGAGTCGTCCGTGAAGGACGCGAGCGGCGTGACGAGCCTCATCGAGCGCACGGGCGACGACACGGTGCGCGTGACCGCGGGCCCCACCGAGGCCATCGCGAACCACGCGGGCCTCGGCCTCGACTTCGACGCCGTGAAGGTCATGCTCGGCAACACGACGTCGCTCGACGGCGCGTCGCTGCGCAGCGCGGAGTTCGACCTCTCGACGCCGGAGGGCCAGGCCGCGTACGACACGTACCTCGTCACGGGCGAGATCCCCGCCGACGCGTCGACCGGCATCTCCGGGACGACGAAGATCGAGCGGGTCGAGTTCGACTCGACGTCGACCGTCGGCTTCGACACCCCCGTCGGCGGGGCCGAGTGGGAGATCGGCAAGAACACGGGCTCGCTCGTCGCGACGACCAACCCTGACGGCAGCACCGAGCAGCTCCTCACCGCGACGTACGGCGACCGCGGCGACTTCCGCATGTCGCAGGCGTTCGACGCCTCGGGGACCGAGGACCTCTCGGCGCGCACGTACTCGTTCGACGTCACCGCGGACGACATGTCGTCGCAGTACTTCAACACGAAGGACTTCTCGGGCTTCTCCCCGTCGAGCGAGGTGTCGTCCGGCCAGCAGGTGACGATGACGCTCACGGAGTCCCAGATGAACCGCCTCGCGGACAGCGTGCGCACGGCGGTCGAGAACGACAGCCTGGGCATGCAGACGCGCATGATCGTCACCGACTACGACATGAAGCCGCTCACCGACCCCTACCAGCTCGCGACCAGCCTCGCCCGCGCGGCGGACTCCGACCTCGAGCTCGTCATGATGATCTCCGAGATCAACGCCGCGGGCGACGGCTCCGCGACCGACCGTTCGGCCGCCCGGTTCCCCGGTACCGTCACGGTCGGGAACTGATCGACCGCGGGTCCGGGCACCGGGGCCTCCCGGCGGCGTAGGGTCGCGGGGTGGGTGCCGCGCCGTTCCTCGCCGCGACGCTGCCGGTCCTGGACCTCGCGGTCGCGTCGGTCGCCGCCGTGCGCGACGCCGCGGCCCGCGCGGGCGGGTTCGACCCCGGCCCGCCCCCTGACCCCGAGCGCGTCGCCGCGGCGTTCGCGAGCGACCGGCTGCTCCGCGTCGACGGCGCCCCGGTGGACGGCTTCGCCCCGCTCTCGGGTTTCTTCCGGACCGCGGACGGCTGGGTCCGGACGCACGCGAACTACCCGCACCACCGCGCGCGCCTGCTCGCGCTCCTCGACCTGCCGACGACGGCGGACGGGCCCGCGGCACGGGACGCCGTCGTCGCCGCCCTCGCCGCGCGCTCGGCCCAGGACGTCGAGGACCGCGCGGCAGGGTCCGGCGCGATCGCCGTGCGCGTCCGCACCGAGGACGCGTGGCGCGCGTCCGCGCCCGGCCGGGCGACGGCGTCGGGCCCACCGGTGCGCACGGTCCTGCGCGAGGACGCCGCGCCCGCGCGCCCGCTCGGGTCCGGGCCGCGCCCGCTCGCCGGGCTCCGGGTGCTCGACCTCACGCGTGTCATCGCGGGCCCGGTCGCGACGCGCACGCTCGCCCTGCTCGGCGCGGACGTGCTGCGCGTCGACCCGCCGGGGCTGCCGGAGATCGAGGTCCAGCACCTCGACACGGGACAGGGCAAGCGGTCGGCGCTGCTCGACCTCACGACGCGCGACGGCCTCGCCCGCGCCCAGGGCCTGCTCGACGAGGCCGACGTGCTGGTGACCGGCTACCGCCCGGGCGCGATCGAGGCGTTCGGCCTGAGGCTCCCGCCCGGTGCCGTGCGTGCGCGCGTCAGCGCGTGGGGCGACGGCGGCCCGTGGGCCGGGCGGCGCGGCTTCGACTCGATCGTCCAGGCGGCGAGCGGCATCGCGCTCCTGGAGGGGTCGCGGGACGGCACCGCGTGCGCTCCCGAGGACACCACGCCCGGCGCGCTGCCCGCCCAGGCGCTCGACCACGCGACGGGGTACCTCGTCGCGGCCGCCGTGGTCGACGCGCTCGCCGACCGCACGGCCGACGGCCGCGGGCGCGAGGTCGACGGCGCGCTCGCCCGGACCGCCCGCGCCCTGCTCGCCGCACCTGGCCGCGACCCCGCCCACGCCGCACCGCGCACGCCTGGCCCCCGGTGCGTCGTCGTGCACCCCGCGCGCCTGGACGGCCGGGACGGCCAGGTCGGCCGGGACACAGCGGTGACGACGACGCGCCCCGCGCTCGACCGGCTCGCGGGCGGCCCGGTCGACGACTACCCCGCCCCCGCCCGCCCGTGGGGTGCGGACGAGCCGCGGTGGACGGCGTGAGCGTCGAGCCCGACGTCGCGGTCCACCTGCGGCGGGCGCGCGACCACATGGACGCGCACTTCACGGAGCCGCTCACCCTCGCCGGGGTCGCCGTGGTCGCGGGCTACTCGCCGTTCCACTTCGCGCGCGCGTTCGCGGCCGCGTTCGGCACGAGCCCGATGGCCTACCTCGCCACGCGCCGCGTCGAGCGCGCCAAGACCCTGCTGCGCACAGCGAACCTCACCGTGACGGAGGTCTGCCACGCCGTGGGCTTCACGAGCCTCGGCACGTTCTCCGCGCGCTTCCGCGCGATCGTCGGCGTCACTCCGACCGCCTACCGGGACGAGCACGTCCGCGCGGGCGGACCGCCCGTCCCCGGATGCTTCGCGCTCGCGTGGGGCCAGCCGCAACGACTCCGGCAACTGGTTCAGCCTCACCGAGCCGAAGATCGCCGCGGCGCCCTGAGCCCTGCCTGCCGCGCCGGCGTCAGCTGTGGTCGAGGCGGCGCAGGATGGCGCCCTCGCGCAGCGCCCACGGGCAGATCTCGACCTCGTCGACGCCGAGCGCGCGCAT
Organism: Cellulosimicrobium sp. SH8; assembly: GCF_025818875.1. Taxonomy (NCBI): domain Bacteria; kingdom Bacillati; phylum Actinomycetota; class Actinomycetes; order Micrococcales; family Promicromonosporaceae; genus Cellulosimicrobium; species Cellulosimicrobium sp. SH8. Next base: position 505,809 of record NZ_JAMXMH010000002.1, read on the forward strand.
CGTCTCGACGGCGACGACGCCGCCCGCGACGATCTGGAACGTGCGCTCGGGCGTGATGCCGGGCAGGGCGGTGCGCCCCTCCGCCGTGATGCGCGCGAGCCGCGGCACCCAGTCGGCGAGCTGCGAGCGGCGCATGCGCCACCGGTCGTCCGGGCCGACGGACTCGGTCTGCATGCCCGCGAGGCGCGCGAGCGAACGGAACGTCTTGGACGTGGCCACGACGTGGTCGGGCGCGGGCAGCGCCCGGAAGGCCTCGACGGTGGGGGCGAGCGTCGCGCGCACGTGCTCGCGCAGGGCCTCGACGTGCTCGGGGGCGGGCGGGTCGTCGGGCAGGAACGCCATCGTCATGCGCCCGGCGCCGAGCGGCACGGACGCCGCGAGGTCGGGCTCCTCGTCGACGCCGGACGCGATCTCGAGCGAGCCGCCGCCGATGTCGAGGACGAGGAGGCGGCCCGCGGCCCAGCCGTGCCACCGCCGCGCGGCGAGGAACGTCAGGCGCGACTCGTCCTCGCCGGAGAGCACGCGCACCGGCTGGCCCACGCGCTCGCCGATCGCGGCGAGCACCTCGGGCCCGTTGGTCGCGTCGCGCAGGGCCGACGTCGCCATGGGCAGCATCTCGTCGACGCCGGACTCACGGGCGAGCGCCATCGCGTCGTCGACCGCGGTGAGCATCGCGGCGACGCCCTCGGGCGACAGCGACCCGTCGGGCTGGAGGTAGCGCATGATGCGCACGACCGTGCGCGCGCCCGCCGCCTGCACGGGGCGCGCCGCGTACGCGGCGTCCACGACGGCGAGGTGCACGGTGTTCGAACCGATGTCGAGGACGCCCAGGCGCGTGGTGGTGCTCACGCGCCGAGCCTAGCGGCGAGGGCCGCCGCCGGGCGGGGTGCCCGACGACGGCCCTCGTGCGGGAGCGCGTGCGCTCCCCTGTCGCGACCGGACCGCGGTCAGCCGCAGTCGAGCGCCTCGTACGCGGCGTCGACGTGGGACACCGTGCCGTCCGCGGCGACGACGGTCACGGTCGCCGTGCCCGCCTCGACGGACGTGGTGCGCGTCGTGAACGACTGGTAGGCGTTCTTGCCCGGCTGGACGTGCCGGACCGTGCGCTCGCCGAACGGCGTCGTGAGCGTGACGTCGACGGGCTCGTCAGCCGTGCTGGTCGCGCGGACCGCGACGAACGCCCGGCCGCCGAGGCAGCGCGCGCTCGCCTCGACCGTGACCGGGGCGGGCGGGGCCGCCGCGGAGACCGACGGGATGCGGTCGGCCGCCCCGGTGCCCCACGTGAGGCCCGCGCTCGTGTCGGCGAGGTCGAAGTCGAGCGTGCCGCCGTCCTGCAGCGCCGCGACGTCGAGCCACGCGGCGGTGTGCGCGGCGCCGTCGACCTCGAGGCCCGCGACGTAGCTCGGCAGCTTCTCGTTCGCTCCCGCCGCGTCGATCTGCAGGGTCGCCCCGGCGTCGGTCGTGAGCGTCGCGGCCTGCACCTTGGGCGCGTTGAGCGCGAGGATGCCGGACCCCGGCATGACGGGCTCGAAGCCGAGCGACGCCATGACGTACCAGGCGGCGAGCGTGCCGAGGTCGTCGTTGCCCACGCCGCCGCCGGGGGTGTCCGGGAAGCGGTTGAGGTTCGCGGCGAGCACGTCGTTCGTCTTCCACGGCTGCCCGACGTACCCGTAGAGCCACGCGTTCGTGATCGTCGGCTCGTTGCCCGGGTTGTAGCGGATCGTCGTGTAGTAGGAGCTGCCGCCCTTGGCCCACGTGCTCGGCGAGACGCCGGGGTTCGCCGCGAGCGCCGGCTGGTCGAAGTAGTAGTCGAGACGCTCGACGAAGCCGTCCTCGCCGCCCATGACCTCCTGGAGGCCCGTGACGTCCTGCGGCACCATCCACTGGTACTGCCACGGCACGCCCTCGTGGAAGCCGGAGCGCGTGACGTCGGTCAGCTCGGGGAGCGTGACGAACTCGCCCGTCGGACGCTTCGCGTTGACCATGCCCTGGAAGCCGCCCGAGAGCTGGACGTCCGGGTTCCACAGGTTGCGCCAGTTGCGGCCCTTGTCGAGGAACGCCTGGCCGCCCTCGCGACCCGTGCGCTCCGCCGCGGCGCCGAGGCTCGCGTCGGCGAGCGCGAGCTCGAGCGTGGCCGAGCCGCCGTGGCGGTACTCCTCGAACTGGCCGCCGAGGCCACCCTCGTTCTCGGGGTAGAAGGGCACGTGGCCGTGCTCGGCGTAGAACTCGGTGCTGCGTCGGCCGACGGACGCGACGTCCGACGGGGGCGTCGTCGTCGCGTTCTCGACGAGGTAGTCCCACAGCTCGTCGGCGATGTCGTCGGGGACCGTGCCGAGCGCGAAGTTCTCCGCGAGCCACGGCGTGACGGGGTCGCCCGCCATGATGTTCGTCTCCAGCGCGCCGAGCGACCAGCGCGGCAGCCAGCCGCCCTCGACGCGGTGCTGGTACATCGAGCGCACGATGTCCTGCGCGCGCTCCGGGAGGAGCAGCGCGTGCAGCGTCGCCTGCGTGCGGTACGTGTCCCAGAGCGAGAAGTTCTGGTAGTAGTCCCAGCCGTCGGCCTGGTGGACCTCGAGGTCCGTGCCGCGGTACCGCCCGTCGACGTCGCTGCCGATCGTCGGGGACAGCAGGGTCTTGTAGAGCTGGGTGTAGAAGACGCGGCGCTGGTCGGGCGACGCGTCGATCGCGGCGCGGCCGAGCTCGACGTTCCACGCGTCGCGGGCCTCCTCGCGCACCGTGTCGAACGCGACCTGGCCACCCTCCGCGGTGGCCTCCGCCTCGCGGTTGGCGCGCGCGCCGTCGACGCTCACGAAGGACACACCGACGCTCACCTCGACGTCGCGGTCGCTCGTGGTGTCGAACACCGCGACGGCGCCGTTGTTGCCCTGCGCGACCTCGCTCGTCGTGGAGCCCGCGACGTACCGCGCGTCGGTCCCCCACGTGCCGCTCGACGCGACCGGGCGGTCGAACGTCGCGCTGAAGAAGTACCGCTGCTTGTCCGGCGTGCCGCCGCAGAACCCGCCGTTGTCGACCCAGCCCTCGAGCGTGCGGTCGTCGACCCACGTCACCGAGCTCGCGCCGGCGTCGCGCAGCGTCTGGCCCACGTTGAACGACAGGTGCGACGTCGTCGAGGCGGGGAACGTGTAGCGGTGCGCACCGACGCGTGTGGTCGCGCTGAGCTCGGCGTGCACGTCGTTCGCGAGCGTCACCTCGTAGAACCCGGCGGACGCGTGCTCGGTGTTCTTCTGGTCCTTGATGGCGATGAAGGAGCGCGTCGTGCGCGGGGTCACGCTCGTGTCCGGCGTGACGAGCAGCTCGCCCGCCGCGGGGCAGCCCGCGCTGTTCACGTGCCGGTGGCTGAAGCCCCACACGCGCCCGGCGTTCGTGCTGTACGACGTCGAGGCGTAGGAGTTCGTGTTGTCCGGGCTGAGCTGGACCATGCCGAACGGCACGGTCGCGCCCGGGTAGGCGTTGCCCTCGCTCTCGGTGCCGACGAACGGGTTGACCTCGAGCGTGAGGTCGTCGCCGGCGGTCGCGGTGACGGTGCCCTCGTTGCCGGGGGCGGCGCCCGCGGCGGCGGGCAGCAGCGTGCCCGGCGCGACGGCGAGCGCGAGCCCGGCGGCGAGCAGGGCGAGTCGTGGTCGTCTCATGCCATGTCCTCTTCGACGTGCGACCGGGCTGCGTCGCCCGGGGTGCCCCGGGTCAGTCGGCCAGGTGCCGCCCGGGCCGCTCGTGGCGGGGCGACGGTGCTCCTGGTCGACGACGGGCGTCCGCCGGTCACTCTCTCCCGGCTATGACTGCGCTGTCAATTGCATGCCCGGGCGAACGGCTCGGTCGATCATGGAGGGCCGCGGCGGCCGAGCCCGGGGTGATTCCTCAGCGTGCGGCGGGCGTGGGGAGCGATCCCGGGCTCGCCGGCCGTGCGGTGGTCGCCGCCTCGTCGGCCAGCGCCTGAGCGTCCGCGACGACGGCGCGCTCCTCCGACCGCGCGGTCGCGACGGCCTCGGCGCGGGCCTCGACGATCGCGCGGTGCAGGTCGGCGTGGACGCGACGCCGCACGTCGCGCGCGATCTCGTCGGCCTCGTCCGGCTCGACCGGGTCGCCGTCCGCCTCGCGCAGCGCGACGACGTCGGCCACCTCGAGCGCGACGCGCCGCTCCGCGTCGGCGAGCAGCGCGACGACCGCGGTGTCCGCCGCGCGGCCGAGCCGCGTCTCCTCGAACGCGCGCGTCGCGTCGTCGACGATCGTGCGGGCCTGCGCCACGAGCTCCGACGCGATGGACGGCGAGTGCGCGGCGAGCGTCGCGAGGTCGTAGAGCAGCACGCCCTCGACGTCCGCGACGCGCGGGTCGACGTCGCGGTGCAGCGCGAGGTCGAGCACGACGGTCGGGCGTGCCGCGGGCTCGTCCCCGGCGCGGACCGCGGCACGCTCGCGCGCACGGACCACGGCGGCGGCGTCGAGCACGTGCTCGATGGCCTGCTCGCGGCGGTCGGCGCCCCCTCCCGGACGCGCGGCGTCCGCCGCGAGCGCCCGCCCGCGCGCACCGGAGCACGACACCACGAGGTCGGCGTCCTCGAGCGCCGCGACGAGGTCCGTCACGGCCTCGACGCCGCGCGCGGCGGCGAACTCCTCCGCGCGGCCGGACTGCGAGTAGACGCGCACGTCGTCGCACCCGAGCGCACGCAGCGCCGCGAGGCTCGCGCCCGCGTACGACCCCGTCCCGATGAGGACGGCGCGCACCTGGTGCCACGGCGGCAGCTCGGCCGCCGCGAGGTCGAGGCCGAGCGCGACGACGGAGCGGCCCGCGCCGCCGAGCGTCGTCTGCGTGCTGACCTTCTTGGACGTGCGCGACGCCGTCTGGAACAGGAGCTCGAGCGTGGAGGAGGTCACGCCGTCGGCGTGCGCGGTCTCCAGGGCGCGCTTCACCTGCCCGGCGATCTCGCGCTCGCCCACGACCATGGAGTCCAGGCCCGACGCGACGGCGAACAGGTGCTCGGCGACCTCGGTCCCGGCGCGGGTGCGGAACGAGGCGAGTGCCTCGACCGGGGCGACGCCCGACGCGTCGGCGACCATGCGCGCGACGTGCTCCGTCGCGTGCTGCACGCCCGCCCCGTCGAGGGGCGCGTCCACGTCGAGGTACAGCTCGAACCGGTTGCACGTCGCGAGGACGACGGCACCGGTGATCACGTCGCACGCCGCGACCGCGGAGCCGCCGATCGAGTGGGCCCCGGTGGAGAGACGTTCCAGGGCGTCGAGGTCGAGCTCGTGGTGGCTGGCCGTGAGGGAGAGAAGAGCCACAGTGCCTCCGATTTAATCATTCCACCGGGAGGGAGGCAGAATCGGTAGCTGTGATTCCTGTCGCCCTTTCCCCGGGCCATCCCCTGACCGACGGCCGCACGGACCGTTCTCCGCTCGTGCAGGCCCTGCGCGCGGGCACGACGGGAAATCGCCCGGAAATCACACCGGTGTGGTTCATGCGCCAGGCGGGCCGGTCCCTCCCCGAGTACCGCGCGGCCCGCGAGGGCGTGAGCATGCTCGACTCGTGCCTGCGGCCGGACCTCGCGTCGGAGATCACGCTCCAGCCGGTGCGTCGCCACGGCGTGGACGCAGGCATCTTCTTCTCGGACATCGTCGTGCCGCTGCGCCTCGCGGGCGTCGAGGTCGACATCGCGCCGGGCGTCGGCCCGGTCATGGGCCAGGCGTACCGGACGCCCGACGACGTCGCGCGCCTCGTGGAGACCGAGCTCACCGAGGAGTCGCTCGCCCCGATCCGGGAGGCCGTCGCGCTGACCGTCGATGCGCTCGGCTCGACGCCGCTCATCGGGTTCGCGGGCGCGCCGTTCACGCTCGCGGCCTACCTCGTCGAGGGACGGCCGTCACGCGACCACCTCGCGGCCCGCGCGCTGCTGCGCGGCGACCCGGAGACGTGGCAGCGCCTCGTCGACTGGGCCGCCGACCTCACCGGCACGTTCCTGCGCGCGCAGGTCCAGGCGGGCGCGAGCGCCGCCCAGCTCTTCGACTCGTGGGCGGGCTCGCTCTCGCTCGCGGACTACGCGGCGGGCGCCGCCCCGGCGAGCACGCGCGCGCTCACCCACGTCGCCGACCTGGGCGTGCCGGTCGTCCACTTCGGCACCGGCACCGGCCACCTGCTCCCCGCGATGCGCGACGCCGTCACCGCGGCCGGGGTGCAGGACGTGACCGTGGGCGTCGACTACCGCACCCCGCTCGACGACGCCGCCCGGCTCCTCGCCGACGGGCACGCTCCCGTCCCGGTCCAGGGCAACATCGATCCCGCGCTGCTCGCCGCGCCGTGGGACGTGCTCGAGGCGCACGTGCGCGACGTCGTGCGTCGCGGGCGCACCGCGCCCGGGCACGTCGTGAACCTCGGCCACGGCGTCCCGCCGGACACCGACCCGGACGTCCTCACGCGCGTCGTCGGCCTGGTCCACGCGCTCGGCGCAGACTGGTCGGGACAGGACGACGCGCACGAGGAGGCGACCCGACGGTGAGCACCGAGCCGACGACGTCCCGCACCTCCCCCGGGACCGTCCCCGAGGAGGTGGACGCGGTCGTCGTCGGCGCGGGGGTCGCGGGGCTCACCGCGGCCCGGTCCTTGCGCGAGCAGGGGCTGCGCGTCGTAGTGCTCGAGGCCGCGGACGTCCCCGGCGGGCCGGTCCGGGGCGGCGACCTGCCCGGCCTCGACGGCGTCCGCGTCGACCTCGGCGCCGAGTCCTTCGCGGCCCGCGGCGCGGCCGTCGGCGACCTCGTCTCCGCGCTCGGCCTCGACGTCGTCGAGCCGTCGGGGGCGGGCGCCTGGGGCTACGCCGCCGGGCGCGCCTACCCGCTGCCCCGCGCGGGCGTGCTCGGGATCCCGGCCCAGCCGTGGTCCCGCGACGTCCGCCGCGCGGTCGGCGTCGGCGGGGCGCTGCGCGCGAGCCTCGACCGCGTCCTGCCCCGCCGCTTCACCGACCTGCGCACGCTCGAGACGTTCGCGCGCTCGCGCATGGGGACGCGCGTCACGGAGCGGCTCGTCGCGCCCGTCGCGGCCGGGGTGCACTCGGCCCCGCTCGACCGGCTGGACGTCGGCGCCGTCGCGCCGGGGCTCCGCGAGGCGTTCGAGCGCGAGGGGTCGCTCGCGCGGGCCGTCGCGTCGCTGCGCGCGCTCGCGCCCGCGGGCTCGGCCGTGCGCGGCATCGACGGCGGCATGCACCGGCTCGTCGAGGAGCTCGCGGCGGGCGCCGACGTGCGGCTGCGCCACGAGGTCACGGAGATCGCCCGCAGGGACCCGAGCCGTGGGCCCTCCGACGGCGGCGCGTCCTCCGGCTCCTGGGTCGTCCGCGCGCAGACGCCCGACGGGCCGCTCGAGCTCGCCGCGCCACGGCTCGTCGTGACGACCCCGGCGCTCGTGGACGCGCTCGGCCCGCTCGTCGGCACGGCGGCGGACCTGCTGCCCGACCCGGAGCCCGGCGCGGACGTCCGCCTCGTCACGCTCCTGCTCCGCGCGCCCGAGCTCGACGACGCCCCACGCGGGACCGGCCTGCTCGTCGCCCCGCCGCACCGGGACGCGGGCCGCACCGCACCGCCGTCGGACGTCGAGGCCAAGGCGCTGACCCACTCGACCGCCAAGTGGCCGTGGCTGCGCGACCGTGTGCGCGGCGCCGTCGGCCCGGGCCACCACGTGGTGCGGCTCAGCTACGGACGCATCGGCGCGACGACGGAGCCCGACCTCGACCGCGTCGTCGCCGACGCCTCGCGGCTGTTCGGCGTCGACCTGCACGGGCGCGTGCTCGGGCACGTCGTGACGCGCTGGAACGGTGCGCTGCCCCCACCCACCCCCGCGTTCCGGCGCGAGGTGGCGGCGTTCGTCGCCCGGGTCGAGGCCGTCCCCGGGCTCGGCGTGACCGGGGGCTGGATCGCCGGGACGGGGCTCGCGGCCATCGTCGGACACGCCCAGGAATGCGCGCGCGGCCTCGCCGGCGTGGAGTGAGGCAATCCTGAGCGGAATCCCGAGAAAGGAGAACGGCAATTCCTCAGGAATTGTCCTGACGTATTGTCGGAACGTTCCTGACCGAGCGTCAGGACCACGTCACTCCTGCGGGTATTTCCCCCGTCGTGACGTGCGCATTTCCGCGCACCGCCGCAGTGGGGAGAGACTGGGACCGTGAGCCCTGCAGGTACCCCTCCCCTCCGCGTGGGCACGCGCGGCAGCGCCCTCGCCACCACCCAGACCGGCCACGTCGCCCGACGCCTCGAAGAGCTGACCGGCCGCGACGTCGAGATCGTGCGCGTCCGCACCGACGGCGACGTCCTCACCGGGTCGCTCGCCCAGATGGGCGGCACCGGCGTGTTCGTCACCGCGCTGCGCGACGCGCTGCTCGACGGTCGCTGCGACGTCGCGGTCCACTCGCTCAAGGACCTGCCGACCGAGCCCGCCCCCGGCCTGACGATCGTCACGCCGGAGCGCGAGAACCCGCGCGACGTGCTGTGCGCACGCGGCGGCCTCACCATCGCGACGCTCCCGCGCGGTGCCCGCGTCGGCACCGGGTCTCCCCGACGCGCTGCGCAGCTCCGCTCCGTCCGGCCGGACCTCGACGTCGTGGACATCCGCGGCAACGTCGACACCCGACTCGCCCGCGCGCTCGGCCCGGACGCCGACCTCGACGCCGTCGTGCTCGCGTACGCGGGCCTCGCGCGGCTCGGCCGGCTCGACGCGGTGTCCGAGGTCGTCGACACCGCGATCATGGCGCCCGCCGCCGGGCAGGGCGCCCTCGCGGTGGAGGTGCGCACGTCGTCGCTCGAGGACCCCGTGCTCGCGCGTGCCCTGCACGACCTCGACCACGAGCCGACGCGCCTCGCCGTGCTCGCCGAGCGGTCGCTCCTCGCACGCCTCGAGGCCGGCTGCGCCGCACCGGTCGGCGCGCACGCCGTGGTCGAGGACGGCGAGGTCGTGCTGACCGCCGTCGTCGCCCGGGTCGACGGCGTCGAGCAGCTCACGCACTCGGGCCGCACCACCGTGCCGGTCGGCGCGACGTCGCAGGACGCGCGGGACGACGCCGCCCGCGCGCTCGGCGTGCGCGTCGCCGACGCGCTCCTCGCCGACGGCGCCGCCCGCCTCGCCCCGCTCCGGGAGACCGGCTCTGGGGCCGGGGGGCGAGCAGCGACGGCCGAGCCGGTGCCGGCCCCCGCCGACGACGCCGTCCCGTCACCCGACCGCGCCGTCGAGACCGCGCGCGAGCAGCTCCGCGACGGCGGCTACCGCGGCGAGGCGGAATGAGCCCGGGCCCCCTGCGCGACCCGTCGCGCGGCCCCGCGCCCGTCGTCCCGCCCCCGCCGGTGCGGCCGACCCCGCACGGCGACGCCGAGACCGCCGGACCGGCGTCGCGCCCGCACGCCGCGGGCGCACCGCTCGCCGGACGGACGGTCCTCGTCCCGCGCGCGCCCGAGCGCGCCGCCGGGCTCGCGGCGGCGCTCCGCCACGCCGGTGCGCGCGTCCTCGTCAGCCCCGCGATCGAGCGCGCCCGGGTCGAGGACACCGCCCCCGTGGACGGCGCCGTCGCCCGCCTCGCGCACGGCGACTTCGCCTGGGTCGTCGTGACGAGCGTCAACGCGATCGACGAGCTCCTGGCGTCCGTCGCCCGCCAGGGCCTCGACCTGGCCGACGCCGCCCGCCGGTCCCGGTGGGCCGCCGTCGGCCCCGCGACCCGCCGCGCCCTCGACGCCGTCGGCATCCAGGTGGACCTCGAGCCGACCGAGAACTCCGCCCGCGGCCTCGTCGCCGCCTTCGCCACCCTCGCCGCGACCGACCACGCCTCTACCTCGACGAACCAGGGCTCTACCCCGCGAGGTCGAGGTCTGGTGCTGCTCCCCCAGGGGGACCTCGCGGCACCGACGATGCACGACGGCCTGCACGACCTGGGCTACGTCCCGCACGTCGTCACCGTCTACCGCACCGTCACGCACCCGCTCGCGCCGGAGATCGTCGCGGCGTGGCGCGCGGGCGAGGTAGACGCCGTCGTGCTGACGTCGGGGAGCGTCGCGCGGGAGGTCGCGCGGCAGCTCGGTCCTCGCGACGACGTCGCGGGGGTCGCGATCGGCGACCCGACCGCCCGGGCGGCGCGCGCCGTCGGGCTGCGACTCGACGTCGTGGCGGAGCGCCCGACCGACGCCGCGCTCGCCGCCGCCGTGAGCGCAGCCCTGACCACCGCCCTGTCGGACGGCCCGGCCGCTCCCCCGGCCGCCGACGACCCCGACGCGACCGACGAAGGAGACCCCTCGTGACCCACCTGCCTGCCGGGCACCACCGGCCGCGCCGCCTGCGCACGAGCCCGCGCGTGCGACGGCTCGTCAGCGAGACGCGCGTGCACGCGTCGGACCTCGTGCTCCCCCTGTTCGTCAAGGAGGGCCTCGACGCGCCGCGCCCCATCTCGTCGATGCCGGGCGTCGTGCAGCACACGGAGGCGACGCTCGCGGACGCCGTCCGCGACGCGGCGCGTGCGGGCGTCGGCGGCGTCATGCTGTTCGGCATCCCCGCCGAGCGCGACGCGACCGGGACGCAGGCGGACGCCGCGGACGGGATCCTGCAGCGCGGCATCCGGATCGCGGTCGAGGCGGCGCGCGAGCACGCCGGCGGCGGGCCGGTCGTCATGGCCGACACGTGCCTCGACGAGTTCACCGACCACGGGCACTGCGGCGTGCTCACCACCGGCCGCGACGGGTCCGTGGTCGTCGACAACGACGCGACGCTCGACCGCTACGCGTCGATGGCCGTCGCGCAGGCGCGCGCGGGCGCGGACGTCGTCGCGCCGTCGGGCATGATGGACGGCCAGGTCGGCGTGATCCGCGAGGCGCTGGACGCCGCGGGGTTCGACGACGTCGGCATCCTCGCCTACTCCGCGAAGTACGCGAGCGCGTTCTACGGGCCGTTCCGGGAGGCCGTGGACTCGGCGCTCCAGGGCGACCGCCGCACGTACCAGATGGACGCGGGCAACGCGCGCGAGGGTCTGCGCGAGGCCGACCTCGACCTCGCCGAGGGCGCGGACCTGGTCATGGTCAAGCCCGCGGGCTCGTACCTGGACGTGCTCGCCGCGGTCGCGGAGATGTCGCCGGTGCCCGTCGCGGCGTACCAGGTGTCGGGCGAGTACGCGATGATCGAGGCCGCCGCCGCGAACGGCTGGATCGACCGGCGCGGCGCGATCACGGAGTCGGTGCTCGGCATCAAGCGCGCCGGCGCGGACGTGATCCTCACCTACTGGGCGACGGAGCTCGCGGGCTGGCTGGACGAGAACGACGGAAGGACGCGGGCATGACGGACACCGGAGGCTTCGGGACGGCGGAGGCCGTGCAGGCGGAGAACGCGGCGCTGTTCGGCGCGCCCGGCGCAGGTGGGGCGGACAACCACGCCGCGTTCGTGCGCGCGCAGGGCGTGCTGCCGGGCGGCGTGAGCTCGCCGGTCCGCGCCTACGGGTCCGTCGGCGGCGACCCGCGGTTCCTCGCCTCGGCCCGGGGACCGTACGTCACCGACGTCGCGGGGCGGGAGTACGTCGACCTCGTGTGCTCGTGGGGCCCGGCACTGCTCGGGCACGCGCAGCCCGACGTCGTCGCGGCGGTCCAGGAGGCGGCGGCGCGCGGGCTGTCGTTCGGCGCCCCGACGCTCGGCGAGGTCGAGCTCGCGGAGGAGATCCGCCGCCGGGTGCCCGCCGCGGATCGCGTGCGTCTCGTGTCGACCGGCACCGAGGCGACGATGACCGCGATCCGGCTCGCGCGCGGCGTGACCGGGCGCGACGTCGTCGTGAAGTTCGCCGGCTGCTACCACGGGCACGTGGACGCGCTGCTCGCGGAGGCTGGCTCCGGCGTCGCGACGCTCGCCCTGCCCGGCTCGGCCGGGGTCACCGAGGCGACGGCGGCCGAGACGCTCGTCCTGCCGTACAACGACCTCGCCGCGGTCGAGGCGGCGTTCGCGGAGCGCGGGTCGGAGATCGCCGCAGTCATCACGGAGGCGTCGCCCGCGAACATGGGCGTCGTCCCGCCCGCGGAGGGCTTCAACGAGGGCCTGCGCCGCATCACCGCCGCGCACGGCGCGCTGCTGGTCCTCGACGAGGTGCTGACGGGCTTCCGCGTCGGGCCGAGCGGGTGGTGGGGCCTCGAGAACAGCGTCCTGCGCGGACAGGGCGCGGACGGCTACACGCCCGACCTGTTCACGTTCGGCAAGGTCGTGGGCGGCGGGATGCCCGTCGCCGCGGTCGGTGGGCCGGCGAGCGTCATGGACCAGCTCGCGCCGCTCGGGCCCGTCTACCAGGCGGGCACGCTGTCCGGGAACCCGGTCGCGGTCGCGGCGGGTCTCGCGACGCTGCGCCTCGCCGACGACGCCGTGTACGCGCGCGTGGACGAGGTCGCGGGCGTGCTGTCGTCGGCCGTGGGCTCGGCGCTCGACGCGGCGGGCGTGCCGCACCGCGTGCAGCGCGCGGGCTCGCTCTTCTCCGTGTTCTTCGGCGAGCTCGCCGCGACCGCGGGCGTGCGCGACTACGCGCAGGCCCAGGCGCAGGAGACGTTCCGGTACCGCGCGTTCTTCCACGCGATGCTCGACGCGGGCGTGAGCCTGCCGCCGTCGGTGTTCGAGGCCTGGTTCGTCTCCGCCGCCCACGACGACGCCGCCGTCTCCCGCATCCTCGACGCCTTCCCCGCGGCCGCCCGCGCCGCCGCACAAGCCGCCCCGGCCTGACCCCTGCCCCCGGGCGCCGCCCGGGGAGTACGCCGAACACGACGTTGGTGTCGTCATCCCTCGGATAACGACACCAACGTCGTGTTCGACGGCGCGGGATCGCGTGCTCGGCAGCGCGGGGCCGCGGGGCGCGCGGGGGCGCAGCGTCAGTACGTCGCGGCCTGGCCCGCCCGCCTGCCGAGCGAGCGGATCTGGACGCCGAACGCGATGAGCATGACGCCCCAGAGGATCGCGAAGATCGCGAGGATCCAGACGATCGAGACCAGCCCGGCGTTGACGTTGAACAGCACGAGCAGACCGAAGACGAGACCCAGGAGCCCGGCGAAGACGCCCCAGCCCCAGCCGCTGCCGGGGACCTTGCGCAGGTCGAGGCTCGCGACCGTCTGGAACAGGCCGTAGACGACGGCCCAGAAGCCGACGATCCAGGTGAGGACGATCGCGGTCTTGCCCGGCCAGACGAGCAGCACGATGCCGACGGCCAGGCTGAGGACACCCATGGTGACGAGGAACGCGGTGCCGCTGCCGGTGCCGCGACGCCGGATGCCCTCGATGATCTCGACGATCCCGTCGACGACCGCGAAGATGCCGATGACCCAGATGATCACGGCCGCGGTCTTGTCCGGCCACGCCAGGGCGACGATGCCGAAGAGGATGGCGAGCGCCCCGCGGAGCACTGGCCAGTACCAGACCTGCTTCGCGGTGCTGGAGAAGGCGGTGAGGATCGGGTCCTGCGTCGTCATGGTCACTCCCCGTGCTAGGTGACGGGCCGGCTCACCGGCGGCCTGGGGCCTGTGTCGCCTCCCGCTTCGCCTCCATGGAACACCCAGAAATCCCGCGTGTCGCGGCGAAGCGCGCGTTTCGCCCGCTCGTGCCGGACGGTCACGCCCGCGCAGGTCGCGGTGAGAGGGCCGGCGCGGGGGCGCGCCGCCGTCGGCCCGACCAGATCACGAGGGCGGCCAGCGCGAGCACGGCCGTGAACGCGAGGACGGGGCCCGCGAAGAACGGGCCGATCCGCTTGTCCGCGACGACCGCGTACGTCGGCGCGTACGCGACGTCGGCACCGGCCGGCTCGAACGCGAAGTCGGAGACGATCTCCGTCCCCGGGTCGGTGAAGACCTGCTCGTGCGACGTGACGAAGCTGCCGGCGGCGAGGAGCTCGGCGAGCTCGTCGGAGCCCACCGACGCCGGGTCGACGCGGCCCGCGAACCGCACCGTCGGCTCGGTCGCGGCAGCGGTCGCGTCCGTGCGGTCGACGCGGTGGTCGGCCAGGACGTACGTGCGCGTGCTCTGGGTGTCGTCGGCGACGGCGGACATGCGCATGGGGTAGACGAGCGAACCGCTCGCGAACGTGACGCGCAGGGGCTGCAGCGTCCCGTCGAACGCGGCCGCCTCCTCCGGCGCGAGCCGGGCGGCGACGAACGACCAGCCCTCGTTCACGTACGGCACGAGCGCGGTCTGGATCGACTCGGGGAGCTGGAACCCCCGCTCCGTGAGCCACGCCCCGAGCGCACCCGGGTCGGTCGCGCCGAGCGTCGTGACGTCGAGCGGGCCGAGCCGCACCTCGTCGAGCACCGCGACCCCCGCCGGCGCGCCGGCACCGTCGCTCCCGGCGGCGCCGAACCCCAGCTCGGGCCACCACCGGTAGTCGGAGACGACGGCGCGGGGTTGCGTGAGGTCGTCGAGCTCGCGGAAGACCTGCGGGTCGGCGAGCGCGACCTCGGCCGGCGCGGGGGTGGGAAGCAGCAGCCCGACCTCGGGGGCGTTCGACAGCGCGTCGAGCTCCAGCAGCATCGTCTCGGTCGTCCCGTCCCACTGGAGCACGGCCGTCTCCTGCGAGACCGAGGTGTCGTACGCGGGCCCGTCGACGAGGCCGCCGCACGCGCACGCGCCCGCCGGCGGTGCCGCGACGACGCCCGCGCCCGCGAGCGCGAGCGCGACCGCCGCCGCGCGGACCGCCCGTCCTGCTCCCGCTCCCCTGCTCATGCTTGGGAGGCTAGGGGGGCGCCAGGAGCCTCGCGCGGCGAGCGCCGCAATCGTGATGAGGCCGTGACAGCAGCGTGACCCGCCGAGCCCCCGCGACAGTCCGTGACGCGCTGTCGGGCAGGAGCCGGGGGCGGTGTCAGGCGACCGCCGCGCTCACTCCGAGGTGCACGAGGATGCCGAGGACGACGGCCCACGCCGTGACCGCGACGACCCCCCAGGTGAAGACGCGGGCGCGCGGCGCACCGAACCCGACCATGGCGGCTGCGGTGACGTGGCTCGGCAGCAGCAGGGGCCCGAGGAGGCTGACGCCGGGCACGCCGTACCGGTCGAACACCTTCCGCATCCGCTGCTGCTTGGGCGACTGCTCGGCGGCTCGTCCGCGCGTGACGCCCGAGCGGGCGGCACCGATGAGCCAGACGACGAGCGCGAGGGCGATCGCGTTGCCCACCACGGCGGCGACGATCGCGACGACGGGGTTCACCCCCGCGACGACCCCCAGGATCGCCGCCCCCTCGGCCTCGACGTACGGGATCGCGCCCGCGAGGAGGACCCCGACCCAGCGCAGCAGGGGCGGAAGACCCTGGGTGAGCTCCTGGAGCCCGGTGACGATGTCGGTCATGGTGCGCCTCTCGTTGTGGGTGCCTCCAGCCTCTCGGCGGCGCGGGCGCGCCGACAGTGCGCCCGCTCACCGGAGGACGTGGGACCGTCACCGCGCAGGCATGACAGGTGTCACGACCCCCGTCGTCGGACGACGGGGACCGGCGTACCCTTGGGGGGTATCCATCGGTTACCCTGGTGGGGTATAAGACGACGATCGCCCGCGGTCACGGCACCGCGCCCTGGACGAGGAGGAGAGCATGACCGACACCACCGAGGCCCCCGCCGTCGCGCACGAGCACGCGGCCCACACCGGTCCGCACGGCTACGCGTCCGACAAGGAGGCGTACCTCAAGCGCATGCGCCGCATCGAGGGCCAGGTGCGCGGCATCGCGCGCATGATCGACGAGGACGTCTACTGCATCGACATCCTCACGCAGGTCTCCGCCGTCACGAAGGCGCTGCAGGCCGTGAGCATCGGCCTCGTCGAGGACCACCTCGGCCACTGCGTCGTCGACGCGGCCCGCCAGTCCGAGGAGGAGGGTGCGGCCAAGGTCAAGGAGGCCGCCGACGCCATCGCCCGCCTCGTCCGCAGCTGACCCACCCCACCACCGAGGAGCACCATGAGCACCGTCACCACCCTGGGCGTCACCGGCATGACCTGCGGCAACTGCGTCGCGCACGTCACCAAGGACCTCGAGGCCGTCGCCGGCGTCGAGAACGTGAGCGTCGAGCTGCGCGTCGGCGGCGCGTCCGAGGTCACGGTCTTCTCCGACGACCCGCTCGACGAGGCCGCGCTGCGCGAGGCCGTGGACGAGGCCGGCTACGAGGTCGCGTCGGTCGAGGTCCAGGAGGACGCCCTGGCCGCCCAGTACGCCGAGCAGGCCGCCGAGAAGCAGGAGGCGCACGCGTGCGCGTGCGGCTGCGGCACGGCGCCGAGCACGTCCACGGGCGACGCCGTCCCCGCGACGAAGACGTACGACCTCCAGGTCCCGCCCCGCGCCTGACCCGCACGCGACCTGTCAGCACCCGGTCGCGGCATGACGCGACCTCCTGCTGACAGCGCCACTCCCGGGTGACCTGTCAGCAGGTGGTCGCCGTATCGCGCGAGCGGTCGCTGACAGGTCGCACCGCCCCGGTGCCCACCGCGACGCGCACCCACGCCGCCCGTCCGCACCGGCACGGCCCGCACGCCGCGACGTCCGCCTCCCCGGACCGCCGTCGGTGGCCTCCGTCAGAGCACCCGTCGAGGAGTCACCCGCATGACCGCCCAGCCCGCGCCCACCCCGACGACCGCCGACCCGCCGGGCGACGCCGTCGACGGTCGACCGTTCGCCGAGGTCGACCTCGCGATCGAGGGCATGACGTGCGCGTCCTGCGTCGCACGCGTCGAGAAGCGGCTCAACCGCGTCGACGGCGTCACCGCCACCGTCAACCTCCCGCTCGAGAACGCGCACGTCGTCCTCGCCGCCGACGTCACCGACGCCGACCTCGTCGCTGCCGTCGAGAAGGCCGGCTACACCGCCCGCGTCACCACCCGGCGTGATCTCACCTCCACCTCGAGCGACCAAGGCTCTACCTCGGCAGACGGAGGCGAGACGGCCGTCGAACGGACCGGGCAGGCGTCGGCCACGCAGGCGACGCGCGTGGGTCGCCCCGCCGCCGGGCACGACCCCAGCACCTCCGGCGAGACCGCCGCCGGACCAGACCGAGGTCCCGTGCTGCGGCAGCGACTGCGCGTCGCGGCGGTGCTCACCGTGCCGGTCGTCGCGCTGTCGATGGTCCCGGCGCTGCAGTTCACGGGCTGGCAGTGGGTCGTCGCGGCGCTCGCGCTGCCGGTCGTCACGTGGGGCGCGTGGCCGTTCCACACGGCGGCGTTCCGGGCCGCGCGGCACGGCGCGTCGACGATGGACACGCTGGTCTCGCTCGGGGTGGTCGCGGCGACGCTGTGGTCGCTGTGGGCGCTGCTGCTGGGTGGCGCGGGCGAGCTGGGGATGCGGATGCAGCCGACGCTGATCCCGTCCCGGGACGTGATGGGCACGCCGGAGCTGTACTTCGAGGTCGCGGCCGTCGTCACGACGTTCCTCCTCGCCGGCCGGTACGCGGAGCACCGGTCCAAGCGACGCGCGGGCGACGCGCTGCGGTCGCTGCTCGAGCTGGGCGCGAAGGACGCGGAGCGGGTGGTCCTCGGTCCCGACGGCTCTCCCCGCACGGGTGCCGACGGCGCGCGGGTCACCGAGCGCGTCCCGGTCGCGGACCTCGTGGCCGGGGACGTGTTCGTCGTGCGGCCGGGCGAGAAGGTCGCGACGGACGGCGTGGTGCTGGAGGGGTCGAGCGCGGTCGACACCTCGCTGCTCACGGGCGAGCCGGTGCCGGTCGACGTCGGCCCGGGCGACGACGTGACGGGCGCGACGGTCAACGCGGCGGGCGCGCTGCTGGTCCGGGCGACGCGGGTGGGCGAGGAGACGACGCTCGCGCAGATCGGGCGGCTCGTCACGCAGGCGCAGACGGGCAAGGCGCCGGTGCAGCGGCTCGCGGACCGGATCTCGGCGGTGTTCGTACCGGTCGTGCTGGTGCTCGCGGTCGTGACGCTCGTCGGCTGGCTGCTCGCCGGGGCCGGCACGCAGTTCGCGTTCACCGCCGCCGTCGCGGTGCTCATCATCGCGTGCCCGTGCGCGCTCGGTCTGGCGACGCCGACGGCCCTGCTCGTCGGCACCGGCCGGGGCGCGCAGCTCGGCGTGCTCATCAAGGGGCCGGAGATCCTCGAGTCGACGCGGCGCGTGGACACCGTCGTGCTCGACAAGACGGGGACCGTCACCCAGGGCGCGATGGCGCTCGAGGCGGTCGTGACGCCGTCGGGCAGCGTGCCGCTCGACACGTTGTCAGCGGACGGTCGCGCTCCGGCGCGACGAGACGCTGACGGGTCGCGCCGGGAGGTCGACGACGCGCGCGACGCCCTGCGGCACGCGGGTGCGGTCGAGGCGCTGAGCGAGCACCCGATCGCCCGGGCGGTCGCCCAGGCCGCGCGCCGGACGGCCGCATCGTCCTCGACCGGCGGGGACGCCCCGGTGGGGGCCGACGGCGTGGTGATCGGTTCGCTGCAGGCGTTCGACTTCCGGAGCGCACCGGGCGGCGGGGTCGAGGCCGTCGTCCGCACCGCGCACTCCGGGCTCTCCCTGGGCGACGGGGGCGGGCTCACCGCGCGGCGCGTGCTCGTCGGGCAGCCGTCGTGGCTCGCGCGCGAGGGGGTCTCGCCCGACCCGGCGCTCGACGGCGCGTTCGCGGCCGCCGAGGCGTCGGGGGCGAGCGCCGTCGTCGTCGGGTGGGACGGCCGGGCGCGCGCGGTGCTCGTGCTGCGCGACCCGGTGAAGCCGACGTCTGCCGAGGCGGTGCGCGAGCTGACGGACCTCGGCCTGCGGCCCTACCTGCTCACGGGCGACGGCGAGGGCGCGGCCCGCGAGGCGGCGCGCGCCGTCGGGATCGCGGAGTCGGACGTCGTCGCGCGCGTGCTCCCGGACCAGAAGGTCGACGTCGTCGCGCGGCTGCAGCGCGAGGGACGGGTCGTCGCGATGGTCGGGGACGGCGTGAACGACGCCGCCGCGCTCGCGACGGCGGACCTCGGGCTCGCGATGGGCACGGGGACGGACGTCGCGATCGAGGCGAGCGACCTGACGCTCGTGCGCGGGGACCTCCGCAGCGCGGCGACGGCGATCCGGCTCTCGCGCCGGACCCTGCGGATCATCCAGCAGAACCTGTTCTGGGCGTTCGCCTACAACGTGGCGGCGATCCCGCTCGCGGCGGCGGGCCTGCTCAACCCGATGATCGCGGGGGCGGCGATGGCCGCGAGCTCGGTGCTCGTCGTCGGGAACTCGCTGCGCCTGCGCCGCGCCGCCTGACCCGGCCCGCGCCGTCGCCGTCGCCGACCACGACGTTCGTCGCCGTCGAGCACGACGTTGCTGTCGTTATCCCGCGGATAACGACAGCAACGTCGTGTTCGCACCGGCAGGGTCAGCGGAAGCGGCGGCCCTCGTCGCGGCGGTAGGCGCCGACCGCCAGGGCGGCGAAGACCACCGTCCAGCCGAGGAGCACGAACCAGGCGCCCCCGTACGCCGGCTCGCCCGTGAGCGCCTGGACGAGCAGGTCACGGCCCGCGCGCGTCGGCGTGGCCATCGAGATGGCGTCCAGCCACGGGGGGAAGAGGAACGGCGGGAGGAACAGGCCGCCGGCGAACGCGAGCGGGAAGAGGATCACCTGCACGACCGGCAGCGCCGCCTTCGCGGACAGCGAGTAGCCGATCGCCATGCCGAGCAGCACGAACGGCACGGACACGAGCAGGACCGTCCCGACGCCCGCGAGGAGCTGGCTCCACGTGACGCTCGCGTCGGTGAACAGCCAGCCGATGAGGATGAGCGGGACGAGCCCGAACAGCGAGAAGACGCCGCCGTTGAGCACGCGCGCCGCCATGCGCGGCGCCGGGCCCGCGGGCAGCGAGCGCACGAACGGGTCGAACGGGAGCTGCCGGTCCTCCGCGACGCCGAGCCCGTAGGTGAACAGGCTCGCCGAGCAGATCGCGAACAGGCCGAGCGACGCGACGGCCGTGGTCGCGGCCACGGGGTTGCCCGCGACCTCCTTCTGCGGCACGACGAAGAAGAACATCGCGAGCGCCGGGAACAGCAGGTTGCCCAGCACGGCGACCGGCACGCGCACGGTCTCGAGGAACTGGTACTTGAGGTGCAGCCAGGTCAGGCGCAGCGGCCCGGGGAGGGCCTTGGCGGGCGCGCCGCCCGGGAGGGTCGTGGTGGTCATCGTGCCCGTGCCTCCGTGGTCGGGGTCGCGTCGCGCGCGACCATCTGCTCGAACGCCTCCTCGAGGCTCGCGCCCCGGATCTCGAGGTCGTGGAAGTCGACGCCCGAGGTGACGAGCTCGCGCACGAGCGCGTCGGCGTCGGGCGTGTAGAGCTCCTGGCGGCCGTCGCCGAGGCGGTCGGACCGCACGACGCCGGGCCGGTCGGCGAGGTCCGAGGGCGACCCGACGACGACCCGCCGCAGCGACACGCGCCGCAGGATCGCGTCGAGCGAGGCGTCGGCCTTGACCACGCCCTGGTCGATGACGACGACGCGCTCCGCGAGCGCCTGCACCTCCTCCAGGTAGTGGCTGGTCAGGAGGACCGTCCCGCCGTCGGCGTGGTACGCGCGGATCGCGTCCCACAGGGCCTGGCGGGCGCTCACGTCGAGGCCCGTCGTCGGCTCGTCGAGCAGGACGACGCGCGGCCGGCCCACGAGGGACAGCGCGACGGCGAGGCGGCGCTTCTGCCCGCCGGACATCGCGCCCGTCTGGCGGCCCGCGAGCTCGGTGAGCCCGAACTGGTCCAGCAGCTCCGCCGTCGGGACGAGGTCCGGGTAGTGGCCGGCGACGAAGTCGACGACCTCGCGGACCTTGAGCGTCGCGGGCAGGCCGGTCTCCTGGGGCGTGAGGCCGAGCGCGGCGCGGCTGCGCGCGTCCCGCGGGTCGCCGCCGAGCAGGCGGACCGTCCCGGCGTCGGGCCGGCGCTGCCCGCTGATCAGCGACAGCAGGGTCGACTTGCCGGCGCCGTTGGGGCCGAGCAGGCCGACGAGCTCGCCCGCCCCGACGGTCAGGGACACGTCGTCGAGCGCGACGACCGTGCCGAAGGTGCGCGTGACGTGGTCGACGGCGACGACCGCTCGGGCGTGGTCGGTGCCCGACGGCGCCGGGCCGGGTCGGGTGGTCGGGACGGACCCGACGTGCTGGGCGTGGTCGGTGCTCATCCTGCGGCTCCCTTCAGGAGCGTGTTCAGGGCGGTCGTGTAGTCCTCGAAGGCGACACGGCCACGGGCGGTGAGAGCGAGGTAGGTGGCCGGGGTGCGGCCCTCGTGGGTCTTGGTGACGGACACGTAGCCCGCGTCCTCGAGCTTGCGCAGGTGGGTGGAGAGGTTCCCGGCGGTCATGTCGAGGAGCTTCTGCAGCTTGGGGAAGGACAGCTCGTCCCCGGTCGGGAGGGTGGCGAGCGTCGCGACGACGCGCAGCCGCGCCGGGGCGTGGATGACGGGGTCGAGCTCGGTGTCAGGCATCGGCCGCGCCCTCCCCCGCCACCCGGGCGGGCGGGGTGCCGCGGGCGAGGCGGCGCCGTCGGACCTTGAGGACGTGCTCGACGACGACCATGACGAGGAAGCCGCCGCCGCCCAGGGCGCCCATGACGAGATACGTGAGCGGGAGGCCGGCGATCGTCGCGACCCCGGCCACCAGGAGGATCCAGACCCCGACGACGTAGAGCCGCTGCTCGCAGAACGCGACCCCGCCCCCGAGGTAGAGCAGGCCGACGACGACGCACGCGAACGCGTTGCTGGCCAGCGCCATGACCTCGTCCGACGCCCCCGCACGGGCGAGGCCGCCGAGGACGAAGCCGTAGGACACGAAGCCGAGGGTCCACGACCAGCCGTACAGCGCCCCCTGCCGGGCGCTGACGCCGCGCGTGCCGACCGTGCGGGTGACGGTGTGGACGATCGTGAACGCGACGGCCGCCGCGATGAGGCTGAAGAAGACCCAGAACGCCCACGGCTCGGGCTGGGCGCCCACCATGCTCCCCGTCCCCGCGCCGCCGTGCACGGCGCTCGCCCAGAGGCACAGGTAGCCGACGAGCCAGGCGACGCCCCACGCGAGGAAGAGCAGCCGCGCGTCGGGCCCGGTCGCGTCCCGCGCGCGGTCCTGCTGCTCGCGGATGAGGCGGAGCGTCTCGGCGACGTCGAGCGCCGGCTCGTCCGGCTCGGCAGCCCCGTCGCGGGGTTCGTCGCCGTGGTCCGTCGTCATGGTGTCCTCTCGAGGTCCTGAAAACTACTTTGCACTGCAAACCTGTTTGTAGGTTGCCACGAGTGGCGCCGGTCGCGCAACCCCCTTCTCGCCCCCCTCGGCAGCGGGCACGGGAGTGCTCGGCGACGGGGACCGGGGGGTCGCTCGACCGCACCGTAATGTGATATCACTTTGCTATACACGACGTGCGCGGCCCCGGCCGCAGGAGAGGACGGACACCGTGACCGAGAGCGCAGCACCCCCGCAGGAGTCCGTCGGCGGCGAGCCCACCGGCCGTCCCGTCGGCCACGACGGCACGCGGGTCGACGTCACGGAGCAGCCCGCGTGGTCGCTCGGCGCGGGCGGGGGCGGCCTGGTGATCCTGCTCGTCCTCGCGCTCCTCGGCGGGTCGATCCCGCTGTTCGCGACCGCCACGCCGGCCGGTGCCGTGCTCGGCGTCGTCGCGATCCTGCTGGGCCTCTTCCTGCTCACGATGGTCAAGGTCATCAACCCCGGGCAGACGCTCGTCGTGCAGCTCTTCGGCCGGTACCTCGGGACCATCCGGCGCACCGGCCTCGTCGCGACCGTGCCGTTCTCGACGCGCAAGCGCGTGTCGGTCCGCGTGCGCAACTTCGAGACCAGCGAGCTCAAGGTCAACGACGCCGACGGCAACCCGATCAACATCGCCGCGATCGTCGTCTGGCAGGTCGCGGACACCGCCAAGGCGAGCTTCGCCGTCGAGGACTACACCGACTTCGTCCGCGTCCAGGCGGAGTCGGCGCTGCGCCACGTCGCGATGTCACACCCCTACGACGACGCCGAGGCCGGCGAGCAGTCGCTGCGCGGCGCGACCGAGGTCGTGTCGGCGGAGATCGCGGCCGAGGTCGCGGCGCGCGTCGTCGTGGCGGGCGTCGAGGTCATCGAGGCCCGCATCTCCAACCTCGCCTACGCCCCGGAGATCGCCCAGGCGATGCTCCAGCGCCAGCAGGCCGGCGCGATCATCGCGGCGCGGTCGCGCATCGTCGAGGGCGCGGTGTCCATGGTCGAGGACGCCCTGTCCCGCCTCGAGGCGGAGGACATCGTCACGCTCGACGACGAGCGCCGCGCGACCATGGTCTCCAACCTCCTCGTGGTGCTGTGCGGCGACAGCCGCGTGACGCCCGTCGTCAACACGGGGTCCCTGTACCAGTGACGCCCGTCGGGCCCACGCCGCCCGAGAAGCGCGACGCGCCCGACGACGGCGACCGGCCGTCGTCGGGCCGCGGCGTCCCCGCGGGCGGGGAGCCGGCCACGCCGGAGGGCGACGCGCCCCCGCAGGCCGAGCAGCCGGCGTCGGGCACGGGCACGGGTAGAGCGCAGCGCCCGCAGCGCAAGTCGGTGCTCCTGCGCCTCGACCCCGCCGTGCACGACGCGCTCGCGCGCTGGGCCGGCGACGACCTGCGCAGCGTCAACGCGCAGATCGAGATGCTGCTGCGCCGCGCGCTGGACGACGCCGGACGCCTCCCCCGCGACGTCCGCCCGCCCCGAGGCCCGGGCCGCCCGCGCACCCCCTGACCCCGCTCCCCCCGACCGGCCAACCCCGACCCGCCGAGCACGAGGTTGCTGTCGTTCTGGGGCCGAGAACGACAGCAACCTCGTGGTCGACGCGGAGCAGGTTCGTCGTCGGCGGACAGCGGGCGTCCAGGCGACGTCGAGGCTGCTCCCGGCTTCCGGTGCTATAACCGGACGGTGCCCGACCTGACCGCGTCCACCCCCGCGACCGCGCCCGAGCCGCTGCCCGCGCCCGGCCCGACGGCGGCCCCGACAGAGGCCGACGCCGTCGACGCGCACGACCGCCCGGACCGGGCGACACGACGCCGCATCGGCGCGGAGATCTGGATCGTCCTCGGCCTGAGCCTGGGCAAGTCGGCCGTCTACGCGATCATCAACATCGTCGCGCGCCTCACTGCCGGGACCCCGCTCGGTGAGCAGTCCGCGAGCCTCAACGTCAGCCAGTCCGCACGTCCCTACCTCGACCTCACGTACCAGCTCGCCGGGATCTTCTTCGCCGTGCTGCCCGTCGCGCTCGCGCTGTACCTGCTCAGCGCGCGCGGGCGCTCGGCCGTCCGCGCCATCGGGCTCGACGGCGCCCGGCCCCTGCGCGACGTCGGGTGGGGCTTCGCGCTCGCCGCGGCCATCGGGATCCCCGGTCTCGGGTTCTACGCGCTGGGCCGCCTCCTGGGCATCACGGTCGAGGTGCAGGCGTCGGCGCTCAACGCCGCGTGGTGGACCGTGCCCGTGCTGATCCTCGCCGCCCTGCAGAACGGGCTGCTCGAGGAGGTCATCGCGGTCGGCTACCTGTTCGAGCGCACGCGCGACCTGGGCTGGGGCCGCGTGAAGTTCGTCGTGTGGAGCTCGCTGCTGCGCGGGTCCTACCACCTGTACCAGGGGTTCGGCCCGTTCGTGGGGAACGTCGTCATGGGCGTCGTCTTCTCGTGGTTCTACACGTCCCGCTGGGGCAGGCACCGCGTCATGCCGCTCGTCATCGCCCACACGCTGCTCGACGTCGTCGCGTTCGTCGGGTACGCGCTCCTCCCCCTGGAGTGGAAGCAGTCGCTCGGCCTCGCCTGACCGCGGACCCGCCGAGCGAGATCCCCGGTCCGGCGAGGCCTCGGCGCCGAGCGCCCCTCAGAAGGGGGAGAAGCGCTGGATCGACTGCGACACGAGCACGAAGAACGCGACGAATCCGAGGAACACGAGAGAGAAGACGATCCGGCCGACCTGCCCGCCCGCGCCGAGGCGGTCGCCGGTGGGAGCCGCGAAGCGGGTCGGCTCGGCCGGGTCGTAGATCACCCTGACCTCGCTCCCGGACCGGTCCAGCATCCCCACGTCGGAGAACGACGGCACCGCGCGGACCCGGCGTCCGTCCGCCGTCGTGAACTCGATCGTCTCGACGACCCGCGAGGTGGTCTCGCGGTCGGAGCCGCTCCCGCGCGACGAGTGCTGGACGTGCGCCGCGACGACGAGCCCGGACGTCGCCTGCCCCGACCGCTGCAGCGAGCGGACGCCGGCCAGCCCGCGCAGCGCCCCGAACAGCGTCCACAGGCCGGCGGCCCCGAGGAACAGCGGCACGATGATGAACAGGATGCTCACGGGCGGGTCCCCCTCGGGTCGACGGCGGGGACGATGCTAGCGGCCGGGACGCCGCGCCCGGGGCGCGGGCCACGGCCGGCGCACCACCTGTGGTCAGGCGATGCCGAACGCCCCGGTCTCCAGGTCGACCAGGTGCGTCTCGCGGTTGCCGTAGTCGACGTCCCACGTCGGCGTGGACAGCTCCAGGTAGTGCGGCGTGAAGTCGTCCGGGAGCGAGTCGACCATCGCCTCGGACGTCCCGCCGAGGTGGTCGTCCGCCCAGGGGCGCTCCTCCTCCGGGAGCCCGGTCCAGTCCTCGTCCCACGGCGAGACCCACCCGTCCTCCTCCCGGCCCGGGACGAGGCCCGCGTTCGGGTCGTCGACCCTCGGGACGAGGTAGGCCCACCGGGTGACCGTCATGTCCTCGCCGCGACGCGTGCCGAGCGGCGGGTCCCACGCGTTCTGTCCCTCGTCCGTCGCGACGTGCTCGCCCGGACGACGGGTGTCGGGCGGGGCGGCGGTGGGGCCGGCGGCGAGCTCCGGCTCGGTCAGCCAGACCAGGGCGAAGCTCTGGCCGATGATGTCGCTGAGCACGAGCGCCTGCGGGTGCTGCCGGGCCGCGCGCAGGTCCACGACGAACGGGTCGTCCGGGTCGCTCGCGTCGTGCTCGGTGGCGAACTGCCCCTCGCCGAGGAAGTACGCCACGCCCGGGAACCCGGGGCCCCGACGCTGGTACTCGGCCGGCAGCCGCAGCGTGACGGCGTGCCGCATCGGCAGCCCGGTGCTCGGGCTCCGCGGCCACGTCCGCGGCTCGATCCCCGGCCCCGCGTCGCCGATCCACCCCCAGACAGCGTCGCCCCAGGGCGCGACGGGCGGCGGCAGCAGGTCCGCCGTCCCGACCGGTGACCCGTCCACCGCGTCCTGCGGGGTCAGGCCGAACAGGATGTCGTACGCAGTGACCACCGGTGCTCCTCGTTCTCGACGGACGGCGGTCACATGCTAAAGCAGCCCGTCAGGGCCCGTCCGGATCCGCCTCCCGCGACGGCTCCGGCGTCGGCTCCGCCGAGGTCGAGGGCGAGGGCGCGGGCGAGGGCGAGGGCGACCGCGACGGCGACGGCGACGGCGACGGCGACGGCGACGGCGACGGCGACGGCGACGGCGACGGCGACGGCGACGGCGACGGCGATGGTGGCGCACTCGGGTCGCGCGGCGCCGTCGTCCCCGTGGCCGACGGCGGGGCGACGCCCGGGTGCGCGGCAGGCGCGCCGAGCACGGATCCGCCCGTCACGACGACGCCCGCCGCGACGGCCTGTGCGCGCAGGTCCGCGAGCTCGCGCGCGACGGCGCGGACGGCGAAGCCCGACACCACGTGGATCGCGCCCGTCACGAACGCGTAGAGGGCGAACACGACCGCGACGAGGCGCAGCACGTCGAAGGAGTCGAGCGGCCTCGTGACGAGCAGGACCCCGAACAGCACGGACACGATCCCGACCGCGAGCATCCACGCCCAGCCCAGGTCGCGGTTGCGGACGAGCGCGGCCGCCCCGGCGATCGTGGTGATGCCCAGCACGAGCACCCACACCGCGAGCACGTAGTAGAGCGCGGTCGCGGTGAGGTCCGGCCAGAGCGCCACGACGACGCCGAACACGACGTTGACGCCCGCCTGCGCGAGCCACCATGCTGACCCGACCTGCCGGCGGTGCACGAACCCCTGCACGGCGACGAGCACGCCGTCCGCCACGAGGAACGCGCCGAGCACCACGCGCAGCGTCCCGAGCTGCTCCAGCGGCTCGATCATGAGGAGGAGGCCGAGGACGACGAGGAGGGTCCCCCGGACCACGGGCAGCCACCACACCTTGCGGAAGGGGTTGCGCTCCTGCCCGTTCGCGTCGGGCGTCGCGGGACGGTCCGGACGGTCAGACCCGTCCGCGGTGCCGCGCTCCGTCGTCGTGCCACGTGCCATGCCGACCTCCCGGGTCCGGTCCTGCGCCCATGCTAGGGAGGCCTTGCTCACACCCGCCCGCCGAGCGGGGGCCGCGAGCCGTCCAGCATGCGGGCGAACGGGGCGAATCGCCCGGAGGAATCGGCCAAATACCGCGCCTGCGCGAGGGCCCCGACCTAGACTCGCTCGCATGGCCTCCCCCGCCCCCGAGCCGACCGAGCGCGACGCTCCCCACGTCGGCGCGGTCGTCGAGGTCGGCTCGCTCGCCCGGTCCGAGCAGGCGGAGACCCGTCCCCAGACCGGTGCGCTCGAGGCCCTGCTCGCGCGCCGGGGTCACGACGACGCGGGGACCGTCCGCGTCGTCGACACGGCCGAGCAGCGCGTCCGGCACCCGATCGACCTCGTCAACCTCGTGCTGTGCGCGGTGGGCGTCGTCGTCGTCCTGCTCATGTCCGTGTACGCGCACGGCACGACGGCCGGGGTCGCGGAGGACGTCCGCAACTTCTCGGACCTGCTCGCGCGCATCCTGTTCGTCCCCGTGCAGGTGCTCGAGGGCCTCATCACGCTGTTCGTCCCGATCGCCGTCCTCACCGAGCTGGGCGTCCGCCGGCTCGGGCGCCAGGTGGTCGAGTCGATCGTCGCCGCCGCGCTCGGCCTGCTCCTCGGCGTGCTCGTCGTGCTCGCGCTGCGCACCTGGGGGTCGGACGAGCTCATCCGCGGGCTCTCGGTCTTCACGCAGGGCGAGTGGCGCCTCACGGTCCCGGGCTACGTCGCCGCGATCGGCGGCCTCCTCACCGCGGCGGGCACGCGGACGCGGCGCCGGACCGTGAAGTGGTCGTGGAACCTGCTGTTCGTCGCGATCGGCGTCGTGCTCATCACCGGCCAGGTCTCGCTCCCCGGCATCCTCATCACGCTGCTGCTCGGGCGCATCGCCGGGCTGACCGTGCGCTACGTCTCGGGCGTGCGCAGCGAGCGGGCCTACGGGCCCGACCTCGTGTCCGGGGTGCGGCGCGCCGGGTTCTCCCCCACGGCCCTGGTCCGCGTGCGGGACGTCACCGACGACGAGGAGCTCGCCGAGGCGGCCGAGGACCCCATCACGGAGG
Source organism: Cellulosimicrobium sp. SH8 (assembly GCF_025818875.1). Classification (NCBI taxonomy): domain Bacteria; kingdom Bacillati; phylum Actinomycetota; class Actinomycetes; order Micrococcales; family Promicromonosporaceae; genus Cellulosimicrobium; species Cellulosimicrobium sp. SH8. The sequence continues at coordinate 534,066 of NZ_JAMXMH010000002.1, forward strand.
TCGACGCCGAGGGACGTATCACCGCCGAGGTGCACGTCGGTGTCCTGCGCGCCCCCGGGGCCGCAGAGGACGCCGGCACCGTCCTCACCGCGGACGCCGCCCTCGCCGCACAGCACCTCGGGGCGGCGCCCGCTGCCGACGAGGGCACGCAGCGGCGCGGGACGAACGGACGCGCGCCCGCGGCGGACGCGCAGGACGCGCCCTCCGACCCCGCCGCCATAGCCCTGGCCCGCGCGGGCGACAACCGCGTCTACGCGATGCTCGCGGAAGACGGCGTGCGCAGGGACGTCGTCGTGCTCGACGGCGACCGGCAGGTCGTCGGCTTCCTCACCCGGTTCTGGCGGTCGCTGCGCCTGCGCGGCAGCGAGGGCCGCGCGGCCATCTCGCTGCGCGCCGCGGCCGAGCGCACGGCGCTGCTGTCCTACGCCGCGCGCGCGGCCGGCGTGCGCACGCCGCGCCTGCTCGGCGTCGCGGAGTCGGACGACTCGATGGTGCTCGTCCAGGAGCACGCGACCGGCGCCGTCTCCCTGCGCGACCTCACCGTCGAGGACCTCACCGACTCGGTGCTCAACGAGGCGTGGCGCCAGCTCCGGCTCGCCCACTCGGCGGGCATCGCGCACCGCGCCCTGACGTCCGACGTCATGCTCGTCTCCCGCGAGCCCGCGACGGGCGCGCCGCAGGTCTGGCTCACCGGGTGGGAGCAGGGCGACATCGCGTCGTCCGAGCTCGCGCGTCGCATGGATCTCGCCCAGATGGTCGCGCTCCTCGCGCTGCGCGTCGGGGCGCGACGCGCCGTCCAGTCCGCGGTGAGCGTCCTGCCCGACGACGACATCGCCGCCATCGGCCCGCTGCTCCAGTCCGTCGCGCTGCCCCCGAGCACGCGCGAGGAGATCCGGCAGAACAAGGAGCTCCTCAAGGAGCTGCGCGCGGCGCTCGTGGAGCGGCTGCCGGAGGCGGACGTCGAGCCGCAGCGCATCACGCGGTTCGGCGCGCGCACGGTGCTCACGATCGCGCTCGTGATCGCCGCGGTGACGGCCCTGGTCACCTCGTTCAACTTCGAGCAGATCGCCGAGGCGGTGACCGAGGCGAACCCGTGGTGGGCGGTGCTGTCGTTCGTGCTCGGCATCCTCACGTGGCTCGGCGCGGCGCTCACGCTCACCGCCTTCTCGCCGAAGCGGCTGCCGTTCTGGCGGGTCAACCTGACCCAGGCGGCCGGCTCCTACGTCGCGCTCGCCGCGCCCGCCGGCATCGGCCCGGCGGCGCTCAACCTGCGCCTCCTCACCCGGCGTGGCATCTCGACCCCCATGGCCGTCGCCACCGTCGCGCTCGTCCAGGTGTCGCAGTTTGTCGTGACGATCCTCATCCTGGTGGTCCTGTCGATCTTCACCGGGGAGGGCGGTCTCGTCCAGCTCCCGTCGACGACGGTCCTCCTCGCGATCGGCGGCGTCGCGCTGGCCGTCCTCGCGACGCTGCTCGTGCCGGCCGTGCGGGCCTGGGCGCTCGCCAAGATCCGGCCGACGATCCAGCAGGTGTGGCCCCGCCTGTCGGAGATGCTGGGCCAGCCCGGGCGCCTCGCGATCGGGTTCGCCGGCAACATCATCATGACGCTCGGCTACGTGCTCGCCTTCGACGCGGCGCTCGCCGCGTTCGGGCAGGAGCTCGACCTGGTCGACGTCGCCGTGATCTACCTGGTGGGCAACGCCGCCGGGGCGGCCGTGCCGACCCCGGGCGGCCTCGGCACGATCGAGCTCGCGCTCACCGCCGGCCTCACGGCCGCCGGGGTCCCCGTCGCGCTCGCCACGTCGGCCACGCTCCTCTTCCGCGTCGCGACCTACTGGGCGCGGATCCCGATCGGGTGGGTCGCGATGCGGTACCTGCAGAAGCAGGGCGACCTGTAGCCGCCGCGCGTCGGACCGGCAGGGTCAGCCCTGCGGGGTCTCGGCGACCTTGACGTCCACGTGGTACTTGGTCCCGTCGACGTCGGACAGCGTGACGGTCGTGTCGTAGACGTTCCCGGACGCCGGGTCGGTGAGCTCGCAGTCGACGACCTCGCCGTTCACCAGGTCGACGTTCTCCTCGCCGCAGTCGACGTCGGCCTCGCCGATCTCGGCGAGGGCGCCCTCGGCGTCCTGGGCGATCTTCGAGGCCGGCACGGTGAGGTTCGCGTTGACGGAGCACGCGGCGAGCGCGACGGCGCACAGCGCGACGACGGGTACGAGGACGACGGTACGGACGGTGGTGCGGCGCATGGTTCCCCCTGGGGTCGGTGTGGACGGAGCCCCGATCCTCGCGGACCCGGCGCCCGGGCCGCCACCTCGCGCGATGGTGAGAACTCCCCGCCGGTGCCCGCCGCGGGCGCGACGCGCGCCGGCCGGGTCGAGGCGCGCCCGCCCGGGGACGTTGGACCCGGGACGACGACGGCGGCCCCCGATAGGCTCGCCGCGCACCCGCCGTCGTCTCCGGCCGCGCGGGCGCCCACGATGCTCGACGAGGTGAGGAGCCCGCACGTGAGGATCGGTGTCCCACGCGAGGTGAGGGACGGGGAGCGGCTCGTCGCCGCGACCCCGCGCACGGTCGAGCGCCTGCGGGCGCTCGGGTACGACGTGGTCGTCGAGCATGACGCCGGCGCGGGGGCCACGTTCTCCGACGCCGCGTACGAAGCGGCCGGGGCGGACGTGGTGGACGCCGCGACCGCGTGGGGCGCCGACGTCGTCACGGCGGTGAACGCGCCGACGGACGCCCAGGTGTCCCTCCTGCGCCCGGGCGCGACGCTCGTCGCGATGCTCGGGCCCGCGAACGACCCGGACCTCGTGCAGCGCCTCGCGGCGCACGGCGTGACCGCGCTCGCGCTCGACGCCGTGCCCCGCATCTCGCGCGCGCAGGCCCTCGACGTGCTGAGCACGCTGTCCAACGTCGCGGGGTACCGCGCGGTCGTCGAGGCCGCGGGCGAGTACGGCGGCATGTTCGCCGGACAGGTCACGGCCGCGGGCAAGACGCCGCCCGCGAAGGTCTTCGTCATCGGCGGCGGCGTCGCGGGGCTCGCCGCGGTCGGCGCGGCGGCGAGCCTGGGCGCGCAGGTGCGCGCGTTCGACGTGCGCTCCGAGGCGGCCGAGCAGATCGAGTCCATGGGCGGCACGGCCGTGCGCGAGCCCGCGGCGCAGCAGGGCATGTCCGCCGACGGCTACGCGAAGCCGCTCACGCCCGAGCAGGAGGCCGCGGCTCTCGCGGTGTACGCGCGCGAGGCCGCCGAGGCCGACGTCGTCGTCACGACCGCGCTCGTGCGCGGCCGCGCGCCGCGGACCCTCACGGCCGAGGCCGTAGCGGGGATGCGCCCGGGGAGCGTCGTCGTCGACCTCGCTGCCTCGGGTGGAGGGAACTGCGCGCTCACGGTGCCGGGCGAGCGCGTCGTGACGGGGAACGGCGTCGTGGTCGTCGGCTGGACCGACCTCGCCGGGCGCCTCCCCCAGCACACGTCGCAGCTCCTCGGGACGAACGTCGTGCACCTGCTCGAGCTGCTCACGCCCGGCAAGGACGGCGAGCTCGCGCTCGACCTCGACGACCCGGTCCAGCGCGGCATGACCGTCGCGCGCGACGGCGAGGTGCTGTGGCCGCCGCCACCCGTCGCGGTGAGCGCGGCCCCGGCCCCGGGGTCGACCGCGCCACCACCCGACCCCGCGCTGGAGGCCGCGGCGCGCGAGCGGGACTCCGCGGAGGCGGCGTCGGCCGCGAGCCTGCGCCGCCGCCGTCGGACCGTGGGCGCCGCGCTCGCCGCGGTGCTCGTGACGCTCGCGCTGTCGTTCGCGCCGCCGTCGCTCGTCGGGCACGTCACGGTGTTCACGCTCGCGGTGATCGTCGGGTACTACGTGATCTCGAACGTCACCCACTCGCTGCACACGCCGCTCATGGCCCAGACCAACGCGATCTCGGGCATCATCCTCGTCGGCGCGCTCCTGCAGATCGGCTCGGACGACTGGGTCGTGACGACGCTCGCGCTGCTCGCCGCGACGGTCGCGAGCATCAACATCTTCGGTGGCTTCCTCGTGGCGAACCGCATGATCCGCATGTTCCGCAAGGACGCCCCGGCACGCGCGCAGGGGGTGGCCCGATGACCGCGACGTCCGTCGCCCAGGCGGTCTACGTCCTCGCCGCCGTCCTCTTCGTCCTCAGCCTCGCGGGACTCTCGAAGCAGGAGTCCGCGCGCCGCGGCAACCTGCTCGGCATGGTCGGCATGGTCCTCGCGCTCGCCGCGACGATCGTCCTCGCGCTCGGCACGAGCGCCCGGCCCGTGCTCGTCACGGCGCTGCTCATCGCACTCGTGCTCCTCGTGGGCGCGGCGGTCGGGACCTGGCGCGCGCGCCGCGTCGAGATGACGCAGATGCCCGAGCTCATCGCGATCCTGCACAGCTTCGTCGGCGCCGCGGCCGTGCTGGTCGGCTTCAACTCCTACCTGACCGCCTACGCCGCCGGCGCCGACGACGTCGCGCACCTCGTCGAGGTCTCGCTCGGCGTGCTCGTGGGCGCGGTGACGTTCACCGGCTCCGTCGTCGCGTTCCTCAAGCTGTCCGGGCGCACGCGCTCGGCGCCGCTCCAGCTCCCGGGCCGCAACCTGCTCAACCTCGCGGCGCTCGTCGTGAGCGTCGGGCTCGTGGTGTGGTTCGTCGTCGCGCCGTCGATCTGGCCCCTGCTCCTGCTCACGGTCGTGTCGCTCGCGCTCGGCTGGCACCTCGTCGCGTCGATCGGCGGCGGCGACATGCCCGTCGTCGTGTCGATGCTCAACTCGTACTCCGGCTGGGCCGCCGCCGCGGCGGGCTTCATGCTCGGCAACGACCTGCTCATCGTCACGGGCGCGCTCGTCGGGTCCTCCGGTGCGATCCTCAGCTACATCATGTGCAAGGCCATGAACCGGTCGTTCGTGTCCGTCATCCTCGGCGGGTTCGGGGCCGAGGAGGGCGCTGCCCCCGCCGGGGGCGGAGAGGGTCCGCAGGGCGAGCACCGCGAGGTGAGCGCAGACGAGGTCGCGGCCCTCCTGCGCGACGCCCGCAGCGTCGTCATCACCCCCGGCTACGGCATGGCGGTCGCCAAGGCGCAGTACCCCGTCGCGGAGCTCGTCGAGCTCCTGCGCGACGGCGGCGCGGACGTCCGGTTCGGGGTGCACCCGGTCGCGGGCCGCCTGCCCGGGCACATGAACGTCCTGCTCGCCGAGGCGCGCGTCCCGTACGACATCGTGCTCGAGATGGACGAGATCAACGACGACCTGGCGGACACGGACGTCGTGCTCGTCATCGGCGCCAACGACACCGTCAACCCGGCCGCGCTCGACGACCCCGGCTCCCCCATCGCGGGCATGCCCGTGCTGCACGTGTGGGAGGCCGGGCAGGTCGTCGTCTTCAAGCGCTCGATGGCGGCCGGCTACGCCGGGGTGCAGAACCCGCTGTTCTTCCGCGAGAACACGGGGATGCTCTTCGGCGACGCGAAGCAGCGGGTCGAGGACATCGTGGCCGCGCTGCGCGTCGGCTGACCGGCCGCCGTCCTCGACCACGGGGGGTGCACGCTCGCGCGGCGCTCCGGGCCGCCCCGGCTGCCTAGATGTGATGTCCAGGGAGGTTGTCCCGATCCCGTGACGAGGACACGGGGCCGGGTTACCGGATGACGAAGGCCTCCGGT